>CAIVPX010000134.1 GCA_903907905.1 uncultured bacterium
CCTGGGACGGTAGCCAGGGCAGGATTTCGCGGTTGAGGTTGACCCGATCGACCACCCGGGACTTGAATACCGAGGCGAGGTCCAGCAACTGATCGACCGACTGCTCGATAAAGGGCAGGCCGGACAGGCCCAGTTCGCTCATATCGATCGACTCGAGGTAGTTCAGGATCTTGGGCAGGGCCGCGAGCAGATCGACCACGCTGATCGAACTGCCGATTTGAGTGAGGGTGTCGAGGTTCTCCGCCCGCACGTCGAAAGTGCCCGCGAGCGGGCTGGCCGAGAGGGTGACCCGCGGTGCCTTGCCGGGGTCTTCGGTCAGATCGATGCCGGCCAGCGTTGCGTAGACAGGTAGCACCAGATCGAAATGGTTCCTGTCGGCGGGTACGTCCAGCTTGAAAACGCCCCCCGTGAATGACAGCTCGCCCGCGAGCCCCGCAGCCAGTCTGCCGCGCTGCCAGGTCTGGCCAGGCACACCGTTGATGACCGGATCATCCGGGCGGCCAATGCTCAGCCCCAATGGGCCGAGGCTGGCGTTGAGGATGACATCGCTGGCCGACATGTTGCCGTGGAAGGCCAGCTTTCGAAGGTCGAAGTCGGCCTTCAGGCCATTGCGCCAGTCGAGCTTGAGATCGAAGTCGAGCGCGGCGCCGAAACTGGCGTCGACCCGCATCTGGCCACTTAGCCCGATCCCGACCTGACCGAGCGCGCCATCCAGGTTGAGGGCGAGGTCAGGTACCTCGACATGGATCGCGCCAGTGAGGCCCAGGGAAAGACCCGACTCGGTCAGGTCGAAACGCAATTGCGGCAAGCCGGTCGCGCCGGACTGCCAATGCGTGAGCAGGTAGGCCTCAAGGCCGCGCAGCGTGGGTACACCCTTTACGCCAAACGCCGCCGGCTCCTGCTCCAGGTAGTCGATCACATGCTGACCCATGCTCAGCGCGCTCGACAGGTGCAACAGATCATCCAGTGACTGACCGATGAGCGGAAGCTCTTCGTCAGCACCCAAGCTGTCGCTCGCCCGGTTCATCGACTTGGCAAGATCTCTGAGGGAGTCGCCCAAGGCACCCGCAAGCGAGGCGTCCAGGTCGCCGACCCTGAAGGCGGTGACATCCTCAGCCGTGGGAAACTTGAGCGCGACCTCGCGTGCGCCCACAGTGAGGGTCTCGTCAATCGCCTCGCCGCTGCGATTGAGCGCCAGACTCACATCGCCAAACAGCGTCACGCCGTTAAGGCCCGGAATGGGCAAGGCGAGTGTGGCCTGCAGGTCGAGCGCAAAGCCATCGTCAGGCAGCACCAGTCCGAGGGCACCATCGACCACGCCCGCCTGCTGCCCGCCCACGCGCACGGTCGCCTTGAGGCCTGTGGCAGCAATCCTGAGCGGCTCTGCGCCGACCTTTTCGACCAGGGCGCTCGCCTGGCCTGAGACCAAGGGGGGATCAAGCTGCGCGAGGTCGGCAGGGTCTCGCACCTCGAGCAACACCGTCCCGCTGGCTCGGACCATCGGCGTCCGTGAGTTCAGGGTGGCGATCGGCATGCCGTTCACGGTAAGAGGCGTCGATCCATCCGCTACGAGATTGCCGTCGATGTCACCCTGGGTGAAATCAACCACCCGGTTCTTCAATGCATCCGCGGTGGGACCCATGTTCAGCGCGAGGGCAAGACCGGAGCCCTGGAGCGTCAAACCGTCAACCCCCTCAAGGCTCGCGCTGCTAGCACGGGCCTGAAGCCCGAGGAAGCTGGCCTGACTATCGGGGTCTTGCAGCAAGGCCAGGCCTACGCTGGCGCCTTGCAGGGCCACCCCAACGAAGTCGTCGGTACCCACCTGCTGGCCGAACTGCACGTCGAGATTGCTGGCTGTCAGCAAGGTGGTCTTGAGGTTGCGGCGACTGCCGTCGTCCAGCGTGACGCTGCGCAAGCCTGCCGACACCAGGCCGAAGGTCCCGCTGAGGCGGGCCACCTCACCGATCGTGATGTCGGCATCCAGGGCCATGCGGACGAACTCACCCTGCGCGCTACTGAAGTCGAGCGTCTCGGTGGTCTTTCCGTCCGGGGTGACGCCGATCCGGAGCGATCGGTCTATCCGCGCCGCGCCGGTGCCGGTCACGCCCAGGTCGAGGACTGTGGTATTGTCCAGTCCACCTCGATAGCCAAGCGCCTGGCTCATCTCAAGCGAAAGATTGTTGACCGACAGATCGATCAGATCATCGGGGAGCCCCAGCTGCGCCGCATCCAGATCGACAGCGTCGACCTTGGCCTTGAGCGCGAGCCAACTGCGACTGTCGTCCGCGGCTGGAACCGCAGGGCGCAGCAAGGCCATCGCGATCGAGGCATTGTCGACCGAAATGCCTCGAATGGAGGCCGATACGCCTGAGGCACCCAGGAAAAAGCCCTCCGTCGCCTCGACCGTCCCGCCAGTTCGCACACTCAGCGCCTCGCGCGACAGCACGATCGACCCATCGACGGTGAGCGTATCGCCCACGGCGAGGCTCATCGTCCCCGCGGCCTCGAACACCCGTCCTGAAAGATCCAGCGTCACCGCTGAACTGGAGGAGGCCGCCGCGAGCGCAATCGGCGTGCGACTCCAGTTCACGGTGCTGAGGTTGGCACGCCCCTCGGTAGTCAGCCCGAGGCCCTGGTTCAGCTTGAGGCCGAGGTCGCTGCCGCTCAGCTCGAGTCCGATGGACTCGGTGCCCACCACCGCCAGCCTGTCAGCGGATGCCTCCAGCGTGATCCAGCTTCGCAGGTCGGCCGGATCAACGGGGGTGGCAAGCGCCAGACCAAAAGAAAGTCCACTCAGGTCAAAGCCCATCGCGGATGCGTCGTCGCCCGTTGCCACCCGGGCACTCGCATCACTTGCGCCGATGACCAGGACCCTGGCGGAGACCGGCACCGCGACGCCACCCTTGGCAACTTCGTTGATCTTGGTCGTGGTGCGCTTCAAGCCGCTGGCCGCATTCGCGTCGAGTACCTTCAGCAAGGGCAGATCCCGCTCCGAGAGCACGCCCGCGAAGCGGATATCGAAGTCGGTGCGGGCCGCCTGGGTGGTGAAGGTGGTGATTGCAGCCGGCGCAGTGACGCGCAGATCGAATGCACCGGCCGTTCCGGACTGGAGCGCCTCGAGCTTGATGACCGAGCGATCGACCTGGGCACTTACGCGCGTGCCGCTCGCCGCAGACACGGCTGCGGCGACCTTGCGCGACACATTCACCGCGACCTGATCGTTCGAGGCCAGGCCGCCTGCGCCGTCGCCTGCGGCGGTAAAGTCTTCCGGCACGAGCGTGTAGCGCACATCGCGGTCGGCCACGCCCGACACGTTCACCTCATCCCCCACCGCGAAAGCGCCCGTGAGCACGAGCAACTCACGCTGCGTGAGGGAGCTGCCCGCCAGCGCCCGTGTAGACAGGTTGACCAGGGAACCGCTACCGCCAAGGCTCAACGCAGGGGGGCTGAACTTGAAGCTTCCCGCCGTGCCCGCGGTCGTCGCAAACAGGGCCACGATGTCTTCAGCGCCCCCCGCGTACACCACTCGGCCTGGAGCCCCGTTGATCAACTGCCGAAGCTTGACGGCAATATTGGTGCGAATTTGAAGATCGCGTGCTTCACCGGACAAACCCGTCGTGTTGCTCGACACATCCGCAGCCGTCACCAGGTAGCCCAAGTCCTTGGGAGCGAGGCCGGATAAGGTGATCAGTTGGCCGGCCGACCAATGCCCGCTGAGTTGAATCGCTTCGATCTGGGCGCGGGAACTGGCCATCCTCTGAACCACCACCTCGCCATCGGCACCCAGCACGGCGTTGAGCGAGTCCTGAATGGTCTGGGCGTTCGCATCGCGGGCCAGGTCTGTGCTGGTGTAGGTCTTGTCGCCCAGCTCCAGTTGCAGCCTGTAGCCCGCTGCCTGCGTCGGATCCAGTTCGGGCTGCAAGCGCGAACTGGCCACGACCGACAAGCGTTGAACCTCGTCGGCCCTGTCGTTCAGGCTCAGCGTGCGGGTGCTCTGCGAGAAGCTGAGCAAGCCATCCAAGGCGACCACACCGCCCACGCTGGCCGACGCCGCGCCTTGCACCTGAAGCAAGGGCCCCAGTCTGCCGTCCATGTCGAGCGTGATCTGCGATGACGAGCCAGTGCGAATGCCGTAGCCCGAGGACTGCGAATCATCCCGGTCGGCGAAGTCGATCACCAGTGCGGCCGCCGCAGTCGCCAAGGCCGGCGGCAAATTGACCCGGTTGACCTGCACCTCGATCGCGCTTGCCCCCAGGGTGAGCGACGAAATCCCCACCACCTCGACCGCATCGGCCTGGGCCTTGAGCGCGAGCCAACTGACGCCATCGAGACTGAGCTGGTCCTGGGCAGACTTCTGTCCGCTCGTGGCATAGAACATGCCCAGCCCCAGGTTTGCATTCGACAACGAGAAACCCACCGACTGGTCGTTGACCCGCTGGTCATTACCGTCCACCACACCGTCGCCATTGCTGTCGATGCGGTAACGCCCGCCCACGCCGGCAAAGACATCGACCCCAGCTGCGCCGACGGTGAGCGCGTCGACCTGAACATTGGTACCGTCGGCGAGCCTCACGGTATCGCGATGCTTCTCGAAACTGGCCGTGCCGTCGATGTAGACGTAGTCCGCCAACTCCAGGGTGAATCCGGCACTGACGCTGATCTGCTCGTGCAGCGCGCCCTTCAGGGAGAGCTGGCGTTCGCTGCCCGGACCGGTCGCCACGCTGAACTCGGACGCTGCAAAGTCGATGACGCGCGCTGACGCCTGGTCGGCCAGATTGATGCCGACGCTCACATCGCGCACGGCCAGGGTGACGTCCTGAAGGCCGACCAACTGCGCCGATTCGGCCTCGGCCTCCAGGGCGATGCGCGTGGCCGCTGCGCTCGATGCAACCACCGAGAAGGTGTAGATCCCCGCGTCTGCCGCTACAGCGGTGACCGACAGGCCGTCCGCACTGATCGCCACGCCGCGCCATTCAAGCCCGGACGAGCCACTCACCGACCGCCAGGTAACGCCGGCGTCACTCGAGACGCGCAGTTCACCCCCACCGACGATGCGCGAGACCTGAGTCAGGCCATTGTTGGCGCTGACGAGCACCGTCGACCCCTTGCCGCTTTGGGTCGGCAGCACGCCCGTGGCGGCAAGCGCTGACCAGGTCAGCCCGCCGTCGATCGAGCGCTGCATGCTGCCATCCGCGGCGGTCGCCTCGATCAGGCGGCCGCTCTGCGCCACGCTCACCGACACGTAAGCCAGGGTCTTGGGCGCGCTGGTTTGAGTCCAACTGCGGCCGTTGTCGAGCGACAGAAAGACGCCGCCTGCGGGAGCGCCCTTACTGCCGGCTGCAACCGCCACGCGCGCGCTTCCGGAGGCGGCAACATCTCGCCAATCGAGCGCACTCGGTAGCGCCGAACGCACCACTTCACGCTCGGTCGCCACGACCAAACCGAAATCAACGCCCGAGAGCGAGAACCCGACCGGGTTCGGCCCGCCAGCGCCCACCCCAGCGAAGGCCGTGAGCCCGCTGCCGCCCACGCTCAGCACCTCATGGCTGACCGTGTTGCCATCCTCCAGAACAAGCTCGCGGGTGGACTTTTCAAACCCGAGTTCACCGCCCACGTGGAAGAAATCGCCAACCGAAATGTCAACATTGCCGGTGACCCGCAGCAGCGGACCGCGATCACCTGGCACATCCAGGGCCCGACTGGTGTCGGTTCCGGTGATCACCTGCAAGGGGTGCCCGGCAAAGTTGGCCACCCACTGAGCGGGGTCCTGCGCGGGGGCGAGCCCGCTCACCCGGTTGACCTCGACCGTGAGGTCATCCGCTGTCAGGGTCAAGGCGTCGCCACCGACGAAACCCACCTGATCGGCCGACAGTTCCAGCCCCATCCAGTGAACCGTACCCAGGTTGGCGGATGGCTTGGCACTCAGCAGCGCCAGCGCGAAACCGCCGTTGCTGAGCACGAAGCCCCGCGCACCCGCATTGGGCGTGTCGAGGCTGTCGATGACACCGTCACGGTTGCTGTCAACGTGATAGGGGCCGCCCACGCCCACGAAGGCATCGAGCTCGGCGCCGCCCACGGTGAGACTTTCAACCTCCACCGTCTTGCCGCTGGCCAGCGTGATCTGGGCGTCAGCCTTCTCGAAGCCCAGGGTGCCCTGCGCGTAGACAAAGTCGCCCAGACCGAGTTCAAATTCGCCTGAGGCCCGCATCAACTCGCCCTGCTCGCCCTTCATGGTGAGCGTCTGGGTGCTGCCTGTGCCCGTCGAAATGGCGAGCGGCGTGGAGAAGTCAATCACCTGCTGGTCGGCGTCATTCGCCGCAACCCCGCTGACGCGATTGATTGCCACCTCGATGTCACGCCCGGTCAATGTCAGTTCGGGTACGCCAACCAGTGCGACCTCGCCGAGCGAGGCGTGCAGGGCGACCCACTCGCGCCCGGCGCCCGCGGTCTTGTCAAAAAACAGGCCCAGGGCAAACTCGCCATCGAGCGCCGAAAGCCCGATGGCGCCGGGGTTGATCGCATCGTCGAGGTTCACCACCCCATTGCCATCCGTGTCGCTGCGGTAGGGGCCGCCCACACCCGCAAACACCTGTAGGTCGGCGCCTCCGATGCTGAGCAGGTCGGTGGCGACTTTCGTGCCATTGGCCAAGGTGACCGTCGGGCTGGACTTTTCGATGGCCAGGGTACCGCCCACCTGGACGAAACCTGCGAGCCCCAACTGCATGCCGCCCGAGGCGCGCATCAGCTCGCCACGCTGGCCGTCCAGCGTGAGCGCGAGGGACTGGCCCGCTCCAGTCGTGACCTGAACGCTGCGGTCATCCGTCTTGCTCGCGCTACTGCGATCGGCAAAGTCGATCACCGGGGCGAGCGGCCCCGGCCCGCTGTTGCGGACCTGGTTCAGGTCGAGCCCGAGTTCGTAAAACTGCAAGTCGAGATCATCGGGCAAGCCGAGCATGAGATCGACGCTGCCGACCGTGCCCGTGAGGGCCTGCCACTGCGTGCCGGTGTAGTCGCCCTTGCCATTGAAAATGCCGAGACCAAATTCGACATCGCGTATCGCGAATCCACGCGCGTCCGGATTGATCTCGCTGCTATCGATACGCCCGTTGCCGTTGGTGTCGTCAGCATAAGGACCGAGGCCGACAAAGCCCGTCAACCCGCTACCGCCCAGGCTCAGCATCTGTGTCTGAGCCTTGTGCCCGTCGGCCAAGGTCACCTCTTGCGCCCGCTGCTCGAACCCGATCGATCCGGTGAACTGGAAAAAGTCGCCCAGCCGAACATCCATCGCGCCACTGGCACGCACCCATTGGCCACGGCTGCCCGGCATATCGAGCGTCAGGTAGTGGCCCGTGCCGGTCAGCACCTGGAAGGCATCTTCGCCCGCCGCGAAGTCGATCACACGCGTGTCTGGATCGAATGATGCGGCCACACCCTCCACCTGATTGATGTCGACTTGAACGTCCCGCGCGCTCAAGGTGACACCCTGCACGCCCACCAGCGATACGCTGCCGGCCGACGCCTTCAGCGCCGTCCATCCCAGGCTCTCGACGCCAGCCGCGGTGGAGGCGCCCGGCACCGCGCTCGCCAGCACGAGCCCAAAGCTGACGTCGTCAAGCGCCAACCCAAGCGAATCGGGGCTGGCCTCCGCCTGCGAAAACGTGCCATCACCGTTCAGGTCACGCCAATAGGGACCGTTGGCACCCGCAAAGGCGCGCAGCCCCTCGCCGCCGAAGCTCAGCGTGTCGACCTGCAACTCGGTGCCATCAGCGAGGGTGACGCCTCGGGTGACTTTCTCAAACCCGAGATGGCCTGCCAGGGAAAAGAAGCCTGCCACCTCGACCTCGAGATAGCCAGATGCCCGGAGCAGCGTGCCCTGCGCGCCCTTGAAGTCGAGGGTCTTGAATTCGTCAGTGCTGCCTGCAGGGGCGCCGGTTGCGATCTTCTGCCCCGCGTCGTAATCGACCACCGTACCGTCGCTGCCGACATTGACCGCCACGGCCAGATCGCGAGCACGAATAGCCACCCCGGGCAGGCCCACTTCGACGGCCGAGGCTGCGCTCGCGGAGAGGCTGAGCCAGGCGCGCGGCGCGCCGTCGGCCGAGCCCTCGGTGTCCTGGTGGACGGCCAGGCCAATGTCCAGCCCGCCTAATTCGAAGCCCGCCGCTGCCGGGTTCGTCGCCTCATCGCTGAGGCTGCCGTCATGATCAGTGTCGAGACGGTAGGGACCATTCAGTCCGACGAAGGCCTGCAGGCCGTGTCCGCCCATCTGCCAACTGCGGGTACTCACAGCCTCGCCCGACGAGGTGGTCACCGTCCGCAACAGCGAGTTCAGCAGGAAGGTGCCGTCAACCGTCAGGAAGTCGGATGCCCGCAGGGTCATCCCGACGCTGTAAGAACGTCCCTCGCCAAAATACGGCGAGTTGAAGAAGCTACCGAGGCGTGCCTCGTCTTCTGGGGAATGCACCGTGATGCTCAAGGCCGACGCCGCCGGTCGCTCGACCACCGTGAGGCCTAGTGCGTTTGCACCCCCGCTGATCTGCAGCAGATTGCCGCGCTCGCCCGACCCGAACAGCCCGCTGCCCTCGTTGAACCGTCCCACGATCGCACCGGCGTCGATGAGGCCATAGCGGGCACCGAGCAGCGGAATGAGGCCGCTCGAAGTGCTGATATCGATGGCACTTTGGGCGCCGAGCGTCAGGCTGCCGGATACCTTGAGGCTGTCGCTGCTGTCATCGGCCTCGCCGTGAAGCGCGAGGGCAAGTCGCTGAGCATTGGCCACCGTCTGATTGCCCACCACGGTGAGCGTGGCAGGCCTGCGCTCGCCGGAGGCGCCGCCGAGGACGAAACTGCCGGGGGCATCCGCACCCGACCCGTCGACAATACGCAGACCCTCGCCCGCGATGACCATCACATCGCCCAGCGAGCGGACTCGGTCTGTCATGAGAAGCGGGCTGTCGCCCAGCGTCACCAGATTGACCGAGCGATCGGCTTCGAGCCGAACCAGCCCGTCCTCGGCGCTGACCAGCCCCTCGATTGCCATCACTGCGGCAGGGGCCTGCGTCGTCTCGTGAACCCGAAGATCGATGCCTGCGTCGTCCGAGGTGCTGACGCGCGCACCGGCCACGACGCTCAGCCTCGGGCCCGCGACAGATACCGAAATGTCACCGCCCGCTTCACTGACCAGGCCCGCTCGACCGCCGCCGGAGACAATGTTCAGCTGGCCCCCCGCGGCAAGCGCGATGTTGCCGGCCGCTCGCCCGGACAGTGTGCCTGCTTCGATATCGACGGCATTTGCGAGCGCACTGCCACTGACCGGCAGCCCGCCTGCCAGCATGCGCTCACCGATCGATTCCGTGGCGTCAATGACCAGCGAGCCCGCAACGAGGTCGGCATCGTCGGCCCCCGCTTCGTCGACATCGCTCACGGAACCCGCACGCGCCCAGAGCGTGATGACGCTGCTGCCGGCGTTGAGGCGCCGCAACTGAATGCCCGCGCCCGCGTCCACGGTGATCGTACCGTCCGTGGCGCCCGCCGCGGACGCGCTTGCGCCCGCGGCCTGCGACACCGAAGCGCGCGTCGTCCGGATGAACAGGTCGCCGCCTGAGGTGCCGATCGCAACGCCCGCGTCCTGCGCCAGCGCCCCGAGGGCCGTGAGGCTCACCGCGCCGCCCGCGGACGACACCGGCGATGCCAGGCTGAGATCGCCACGAGACTGCAGAGCGATCTGGCTGCCAGCCCCTGTCACCGACAGACCCGTGCCGGCCACGAGTACCGAGCCCTGCGTGCTCACCAGAAGGCTGCCTGCTGCGCTCGCCTGCAGACTTGCAGTGCTGAGCAGCAGCGTATCCGCACCACTGCTCCGCCCCACCCCGCCCCCGACAGCCGTAAGCGAGACCGCTGCTGCCTGGAGGTCAGCGAACTGGCCATCACCGACGCCGACGATGGCGCCGGACTGGGTTGCAAGCGTGGCGGTCCCCGCCACGACCAGCCGGTTCAAGCCCAGGTCGCCCTCGGTCTCTTGCAGGAAGGCCGCGCCGTTGACCGAGCCGCTGATGCCACCGGTGTTGCCCTGCATGTTCAGCCGTAGCGCGCGGCCCGCGCTGCCCACGTCGCCCTGCCGGGTGAACAGGGATAGCGACTTTGCGCTGACCAGCCCCGCCGGCGCGGTCATGATCGAGGCGGCCGCCTCGAGCGTGACGCGATCCGCGGACACTGCCCCCTCGACTGTGAGGTCGCCACCACCGGCCTCCAGGCGCACCGCGCCTGTGTGCCCATCCACGGATCCCGTCACCCGAATGGCGCCGCCGGTGCGAAGGGTGATACTGCCCGCCGGGTGGGCCGCGTCCGATGAAGGTGTGGACTCCAAGCCCACGACCCGGAGCGGGCTCTTGCTCAGCACGACAAGGTCGATGTCCGAGCCCGCGTGGACCGATAACGAGCCCAGATCACTCGTCTCGCTCAAAGTGCCTGAAACGACCCCTCCCGCCTGCAGGCTCAGGCTGGCAAGGTCCAGCGTGATAGTGCGCAGCGTGATGCTTCCTGTGGTCTTGAGCTGCAGGCTGTCACCGGGATGAATACCCTGCTGAGCAAGCCAGGCATCATCCATCAGCAGATCGCCGCTCAGATTCATCAGGTCTTGTGAGGGCGCGCGCGGCATGAGCATCGTACTCTCGAGCCCCTCGCGGAACACTTGCGCATCCACCGAGACCACGCGCGGCGAGTCAACCATGGGTTGGCGCTGCTCGATCTGCGTCAGACCGGCTGCGCTCACAAAAACACCGTCGCGCGCGCTGAAACTCGTACTGACCTGACCAAAGGGCAGACTGCCGGTGTCACCGACGCCCGCAAGGCTGATGAAGCTGTCGCTATGCAGCTTGAACGAATCCGTCGCAAGCGCCGTCGTCAGACTGGCCAAGGGCGCCTGCACGATCGGGGCGCCGACTGGAAAGTCGGTCAGGCTTCCAACTCGAAGCGCCGCGCCGGAACGGTACTCGGTCCGACGCTGCCCCGTGAAGAGCTTTCCGCTGCTGATGAACCCCGCAGCCACCAGGCTCAGCTCACCAAGATCGTCCTGCAAGGCCCGGAATGCTTCCGTCACCGTCAGCGCCAGATCGCCCATCAGCGAGGTGAGACTGACCGACGCTGAGCCGCCTGCGCGGACCCTGGACACCGTCAGGTCGCCCTGCGTCTGCACACTGACATGACCCGTGGCGCTGAGATCGGCCAGCACCAGCCCGAGCCCCGCACCGTCGGCGCCGTCGAGGTCGGTCAGCGTGAGATCGCCCGATGCCTGGGCGCTCACGCTGTCGACAGCGATCGTCAACGCAGTGATGCTGCTTGCGGACATGGTGAGCGCATGGGCGACGATCACCGGCACCCCGGACTCCATGCCCGGCGCAAGACCGATTGACACACCGGCGCTGATCGTGACATCGCCGCCCGCAGGGGCCGCCACGACGCGATCCGACAGTCGACCGAAGTAGGGCGCCGAGACGACACGACCCAACTGCACCTGACCGCCGGCCGTGATGCGCACGGCCGCGCCCCCGCTGTCGAGCGTCGCTTGCGAACCCATCAGGATGTCGCGCCCGGCGCTTAAGACGACTGCCCCGCCATCGGCCGCCAGCGCGCCCTGTCCGATGCGCAAATCGCCGTGGATGACAAGGTCAGCGTCCGCGCCCAGGGCCGTGAGCGTCAGGCCCTTGGAACCTGCCTGAACGCCCACCCCGCCGTCGAGCGCGGGGTCAATCAACACGGTGATCGACCCTGCTGCGGTGACGAACACGCCGCCGCTTGCGCTACTACGAAGCCCGCTTTGGGCCAGCGTCCAACTGGGCGCGCTCAGACCCGTCGACACCACCTGATCGATCCGAAGGTCTGCGACGGCCCCCACCTCGAGCGCACCAACCGAATACAGTCGGATGTCGCCGGAGGGGCCCGTCACTGAGGCCGACACCCGGCTGACCGCCAGCCTCAGGGCCTGGGCGTCCGTCTCGCCGCCAATCCCGGCACCCGCGCGCAGCAAGGCATCGGCACCATAGACGTTGGCCTGGGTTGCACCGGCACCGAAGGCGCTGACAACACCCCCGCCTGCCAGGATGCCGAGGCGTGAGCCATCTTCATTGAACGTGCCGTCTGCGCCCCGCGCATCCAGCTGCCCAAGCGTCACCTGGGTGCCCGCAGACACGCGCAAGTCTCCGCCCCCGCTGGCCACGCGCGCGCTGGCAGCCATGGTCACCGCACCGGCATCGGCCAGCAGGTCCATCGCTCCGAAGCCGCTCAGCAGACTTCCCGCGCCAAGTTGAATGCTCTGGGCCGCGTGCAGGCTCAGGCCGCCCGTGGCCACGCGCACGGACACGCCGTCGGCAACGGTCATTGAGCCGCCTGCCCCGGCCTCGAGGAGCGAGTCACGCGTGACCGTCGCGTTGCCCGAGACGCTCATCGATCCCGCGCTGGTACGCAGCACCGCTGCATCCGCCACCAGCGACGTGACGTTCAAGGCGCGGTCATTCACCAAGGCCAGGTCGCCGCCGACCCTCGCCTGCAATTGAAGCGTCGAGGCCTCCAGTGCGTCGCCCCGGCGACCCAGGCTGCCGACGGCCCCTGCGAGATCCAGCACCAGGCGGCCGCTCTTCAGATCGACCTCGGAGTCGCTCAGGCCCTCAGCGTTCAGCGACTCCTGCAGCCGTCCTTGCGTCGACGAAATGGCGAGCGTCGCGCTGCCCGCATCGATCAGGGACACGAGCACGTCGCCGACGGCGCGGATCGTGATGTCCGCCTGGTCGCTGCCCCCTGAGGTCCGGGTAGAGAGCCACGCCCCATCGGACTGCTCAAAACGGCCGGCGTCGACCGTGATCGTGCCGCCGGCACTGCCGACTTGAGTGCCGGCCGCTTGCCAGACGCGCCCGCCAGCGGTCAGCTCGATCTGACCTGGCCCCGAGCTCACGTTCGTTTGCAGCAGCAGATCCCCATGCGTTGCGGTCAGGCCGACGCTACTCGTGCGGTCGTTCAGCAGTCCGATGCTGCCTGTGACAGTCAAAGACCCGCTCGATTGAAACAGCGCCTGGCCCCGCTGCAGGGTCAGTTGCCTGAGTTCGAGGTCACCCTCGTTCACCACGTGGATCGTGGCGTCCTGGTTCGTGTAAGCGGCAGCCTCGAGCGCCTGCGCCCGCAAGCGCAAGGGCAGTGCGCTACTCCCCACATTTCGTGAGACGGCCGTGCCCCCCAGTTCGCCCGAGACCAGGCGCACCTCGGTGCCCGCCACGTGTACGACCCCGGCATGTTCGCTGCGCTCCGAGGCCAAGATTTCGCCTGTCCTGGCAGTGATCGTGACGCGCCCCTGCGCGCCCTGCCCCAGACTTTCGACTGCACTCAGCCAGAGGTCGGATGTCAGCTCGTCCACGTTGATCGGACCCGCCGCGCGGATTGCCAGCACACCGGGCTCGGCCGTATCAATGCGCAGGGCGGTACCATCGTTCATGGCCACCCGGCCGCCCAGTACCGATCGGGTGTCCGTGCCGCTTGCGTTCAGACTCAGATCGCCACCGGCGCGGACGACCCATGGCTGCTCAGGTGTGACCGCAAGCGGACGAGCCGTGATGGCCCCGGTGGCGCTGAGGCTCAGTCGGCCCCCAGCCTCGATACCCGCAAGGTCGAGCGCGGAGACGCTGTTGGCGATCTTGCCAATGGTGAGGTCGCCTTCGACCCCAAGAATCGCCGCACCGGCCGTCCGTGCCACCACCTCGCCGCTCGCCTGGATGTCGAGGTCGTCGCTCAGTTGCAGGGTGACACTGCGCAGGTCGCGCCGGTCTTCGACCCATTGCCCCTTGCGCAGTTGCTCAATCCCATCGCTACTACCCAGAATGGCGAGGTTCTCTGGCGCGCTCGCACCACCAGACACCTCATGCCAGACAGACAGGTCATTGAAGAGACCGATTCGCGACAGGTCCATGGTGGTGTCGCTGCCCTGATATTGGTAGCGGGCATACCGCGTTTCAATGACGTCCGCAGCGCTGGCCTGCGAAAGAATCAGCCTGTTCGCCGAGCTGAGATGCTCGAAATCAGAGGGGTTGTAGACAGTGATTCGGTCCGAGGAGCGGCCGATGCCATAGCTGGCCCCGCCGGCAACTGCCTGCCCCGGGAGTCCGGAATCCAGTTGAATGTTGCGGCCCTGAACGTTGATCCGCTCCTGCGCGATGGGCGTGGACTGGACGGTCTCGTGCGGGTACAGCGCCTGCATCAGATCGGCAGACAGGGCATGGCTCACGCGCGACTGCATCAATGCCCGATCGCCCAGGCCCGCGGCCTGTAACTGTTCATCCGAGAATCCGCTCGCCTTCAACACCGCGAGCGCGTCGGCACCGTCGGCGCGACCACTCTCGTCGACCCTGTCGAGAATGGCGCCCCGACTCGCGACGAGGAAAACATCGCCACCCGACGATACGACCGACGGTCCCGTCCAGCCACCGGGAGCAGTCAAGCTCATGTCGCCCTCGGCCTCGGTCAGGTCGATGACGCCCGCCGCGCGAGCGCTGACGCCACCGCCGTCCAGCGCACCACTATCGAGTGTCACCCGGATGCCGCCTGCGCCACCGTCCAGTGTGATTTGCTCGCCGATGATGCGCGAGGTGAGCGGCGAGGCGTTCTCGATCCCGTAGACCGAATGAATCGTGACATCGAAGGCCGTGACCAGGTTGTTCGCGCTGTCGTAACTGCCCGCGATGACCTGCCCGATCTTCAGGCTCTTGCCGCCCTGCAGCGGATTGTCGGTCGGACTCTTCAGGTGATCGACCACCACGTTGCCGTTTGCACGGATGTTGAGCCGCCCGACCGGATCGGTGATCGTAATGGTCACATCGCTGTTGGCTTTAATGTCAGGCAAGGCACCGCTGAAAACGACGCTCCTGCCCACTTCCAGCGCGTCGCTTGCGAGCGCAAGCGGCGTGAAGGTCTCCGTGTCGGCGTCTGCAACCCCGCCCAGCGAAATACTGCCCCGGAGCAGCAGTTTTCCGGGCGTGGACACCTTTACGCTGGGCTCACCCGCACCCACCACCGTGGACACACTCACGGCGCGATCAGCACGAAGTCCATACGTATAGAAGTCCTTGAGTCCGGTGACCGTGGTCACCTTGGTGGTGATGACCTTTTCACGCAGCCACCCGCCCCCCGTGGTGGTCGTAACCGTCGTGACCTGCTGGTTCTGGAAATCGCTCTCGAAGGCATCGCTCTCCTTTTTGGGCGACCAGTCCACCGACTTGCCCGAAGCATCCAGCCACTTGATGGGCGCCTTGTCGGTGGCTTTGATAAAGGTAACAAGCGGGTTGGTCGGATCGAGCTGAATCTTGCCGCCGCTCAGTTGCTGCTTGAATTGCCAAACCGTACTGTCGCTAAAGTCGATGACCGGGAATTGGACCTTGGCGGCGCTCCCCACGTACAGGTAGAGCCTGTTGGTCGTCACGTCCCGAACGAGCGATTTGTTCGCAATCATGTCGATCGCGAGATTTCGCTTCTGCTCGTACTCGGCAAACACCGACGCATCAATCGCACCGATGATTTGGGGCAACTGGTCAAGCGAGATCACGCCCTCGGACTCAAGGAGCGGCGCGTTGCCGGTAAACCGGACGTCGGTCGAACTGGCCGCCTTGTCAGGTACCAGGCCGTCCCAGTCGAAGCCCAGCAGGTTGAAGCTCTTATCCTCGTAGATGTCGAGCCGGGTCGAGGTCATGGCCTGACCCTCGGTCCAGACATAGAACCGTCCCGCCTCGGGCTGATAGGTGAGCGGCGTACTGAGGCTCGCCTGCGTACCGCTGGTTTTGCCCGTCGACGTGTAGACGATACTACTGACCCCCTCCGCCGTCGTAAGGGCACCCTTGAACCCTTCCTGCGTGTAGTCGCCATTCTTGAAGGTGTAGGCTTGGCGATTCAGCGTCGTCGTGTCGGTAACGGTAATCGAGCCCACTCGATTCTCTGAGGCGTCAATCACACCTGCTGCGAGCGCAAAACGACTCTTGTTCTGAATGTTCACCGAGGCATAGCCGCTCGCCACCTTCAGCGCCCCGTTTCCGGTGCTGACGATCGTGCCAGTGAGATTGATGACGCCACCCGTGGGCTTGATGTCGTCGAGCAGGATCGTACCGCTCAAAGCATCGAAACTGCCCGTGACCGATGCCAGCCCTGCTGCGCCCATGGTGAGGCCGGCAACCAGCTTGCCCTGGGCATCGGTGAAGTTGGTGGATTTGCCCGGGTCGAAGCTTTCCTCGATGGTCAGTTCAATGCGATCAACGCCCGATTGAATGGTCCCATCGAGGTTCAGATAGCGCGCATTGATGTCGATGCGGCCCATCGAAAATATCGATGACTTGGCGCTGGCGGCCGCTTCCATGGCGACCAGCAATTGCTCAACCTGAGAACTACCGCTCGCGTACGCCTTGCCCGAAAACGCCCCTGTTGAGGTTCGGACGTCGGCACCGAACGTGGTGGTGAAATCGAGCAACTGCCGCGGGTCAGGGCCCGCGTGAAACCAGTCTTGCGTGGTGAGATTGAAGTCACCCGTGGCGCTGATATTCAATGAGCCGGCCCGGAGATCGCCGGTGACGCTCACGCTGCCCTCAAGATTGGTCAGATAGACCGCACCGTCGGCATTGAGCACCCGCCCTCGCACATACAGATCCTGCGGTCCGTCCGGTATGTTGACGTTGCCAAGGCTGCCCTGGTTGCCATAGGCGGCCCCATCAAAGGCATCCTGCGTAATACGGATGATGCTCTGGCCTGATGCGCCCGGCGTGCCCAGCGCCTGCGCGTTGAAGTATGTGGTGCCGGGCTGGAGCGTCACCAGCTGGCCGTCCTGGACCTCGACCCGGCTTGAACGAGTGATGCTGACGTCGTTCACCTCCAGGCCGAACAGGCTCTGGTTGGTGAGGGTGATGTCCGCGTTGGCATGGGCCAGCAGTCGACCTGAGCTCATCGCCTGGTTCACGCCGTCCAGGGAACTTGCGTCCGCCGCAATATAAATCAGGCCCGGCGATGCGCTGACCGGAGCCATCCGCAGGAGCATCTGATCGAAATTCGTCCTGGGAACCGCTGCCGTCCCCCCCTCACCTTCCGGGGTGGACAAGCCCATTCGGAGCATCTGCGCGTCGATTTTTTCCAGCAAGGCCTGATAGCGCGCGATGGCCTCGGCATTGCCGGCGTGACTCGTCATCCAGCTGACGATCTTGGCGCGATCCTCAAACAATTGATTGGCGACGTTGCCGTAGACCAGTTGGGGCAGGACTACGTTCTTGGACTTGATGACGTAAAAGTCATCACTCAGCTCGCCTGCGAGGCGCTTGCCGCTATCGCTGCTCAGTACCTCCATGCTCTGCCAGCTCGCACTGTCAAAGCCCTCAGTCGCTGCGTCGATGGTGGCGCCGGTGCCGGTACGACGGAACCACTGGCCGCTGCTGGTACGAACCGTCTCACCCCTGGCGACGCTAACGGACCCGCTCGCCCCCAGGCTGTGGTCCGGCGTCACGCGCACCCAGCGGGCCGGGTTGGTGAAATCCTCCTTGTCGAGCACCACGTTCACGTCGGTGCTCTGGCCCGGTGCAAGCTGATAACAGGCGCCAGCCACCCCCATGCCGTAGTCGCTGCCGACCAGCTCGACGAGCGTGCCCGGGCTGACACCAACGGCCACCGCTTTGAGCTCCAGCGCGACATATTGGTAGGGCTGTGCCGCATCAAGACCCAAGATCGATTTCTCGCGCTCGGTCAGGTCAACGCCCGCCTCACCGGCAGACTTGATCGCGGCAACTCGCGCGTTCTGGGCTTGCTCGCTGAGACTGGTGTCCACCAGGTAGGGTTTGCCCGAGACCGTGTAGGGCAGGATGCTGATCAGGGTCTTGTAGTTCATGCCCGCCTCCAGGCGGGCGCTCGGGTCGATCAGAACCTGGTTGGTGTGTTGAAAGGTCCTGAACCCCACTGGAAACGGCAAGCTGGTGAGGCTCGGATTCAAGGGCAGTACGAGCCCCCGCAACTGGGCCTCGCCCATGCCCTTTTCTGCAAGCAGGTCGATGTTGCCTGTCGCACGAAGCTCGGTCGCGCCGCGCAAGTCGATGATGTTGAATTCACCGATGACCACATCACGCTGCACCAACCCGACGCCGACCAACGAAACCAGCGCCTGATCCGCCCGCGCCTGAACCACCAGCACGTTCGGCACACGATCTCGACTCTGTCCGGCCATGAGCTTGACATCACGGCCGACGATCTCGGCCGCATCGATCGCGATGACATTGTTGGCGTTCAGGGTCGAGGCCGCAGTGGATTTGGCGGCGACCGCAAGCGACAGCGAAAAGACGTTGGACGTGGCCGTCATGTCGGCCGCCGTGCGCGTGGCAAGCACCACATCGCCCGTCAGATTGCGCAGCGAGGCGCCCTTGCCCACGCTAATGTTGGAGCGCGAGTCGGCGCGCTGGTAGCTATCGGACCAAGCGATGCCTGCCGCGGTCAGACCGTCTATTCGCACCTTGTCCGTCAACTGAATGTCGGTCAGGGTTTCCATGCGCAAGATCGCGGCGTTTGGATCCGGGGCCGAAACGGTCAGCTGTGCGCCCGGGAGAACGTCCACCTGCGCGCCGAAGGCCCCGGCTGCGCCGCCCAGTGTCGTTTCGTTGCGCATCGCGTCGAGCGCCCCGCTGCCCGACACTGAAAACGACTCGATCGAGTTTTCCTTGCCGCTGTACCGATTCTTGAGGACCTGATTCGTCGCGCTCACCAGAACACTTTCGGCTTGAACCTGCGCGTTTTGCCCGATCTGAACCAGCGCCCGCCCGGCCACCGTATTGCTCACCTTGACGCCCGAAGCGCCGTACCCGCTCACCGTCAGGTTGAAGGCCTGGGCGTCAAAGTCTTCCTTGCGATTCGACGAAAGATCCAGCAAACCAACCTCGATCCACGTGTGATCGCCGATGCGTGCGATCGCATCGCCCTCGATCTGGAGATCGGCCTTGCTCGCCGAGACGGCGTTCGCACCGCCACTGCCGGCAAACGATTTCTGCAGCAGGTCGTCCGAGGTCGTGGCGCTTACCCTCAACACGCCGGCCTGCACCCGGCTGCTGTCGCCGAGGGCCGCTGAGACCTGGGTCTTGGACGTGGTTTCGACCTTGGAGGCACCGACTGCCGCGCCAATCCCTCCGGCGATCGCAAGCCCGAAGGACCGCGCGCTGGCGGTTTGATCCGCACGCGCCACGATCTGAACCGTACCCGCGGCCTCGACATCGGTGGCCCGAATAAAGGCGTCCACCACCGGCGACAAGGTGTTTCGGGTAACCATGCCGGCCGCCGCTACGGCGGCCAGCCCGGCGGCTGCCGCGGCGGCTACAACGCGCGATTCCGCGATGGACTCCGATCGCGCGGTCACCGAGATGTCTTCAGCCGCCTGCAGTACGCTCAGCTCGAGCGTCGGGCCGGCTGATGAGACCGCCGAGTGGTCCACCCAGGCGCGCGTCTTGGTCTGAATGGTGCTTAGGGAATTGGCACCGCCACCCGCCAGTGCCCCGCCCTGACTGATGGAAATCGCGAGCGATGCAGCGGTCGAGAGGGCATTGACCTTGGCTTTGTCGAGGGCAGAGATACTCACTGAGCCGCCCGTCGAGGCGAGCAAGGCGTTATCCGCAAACGCGGCGACCTCGCTGGCAATCAGGTTCTCGGCGAGCGACACGCCGATGGACGCGGCCGCTCCATACGATCCAAAGGACGCGGCCACCGAGACCGCCAGGACTTTGGCATCGATGGTGCTTGTATCGGTCGCCTCCAGCACGATATCGCCGTCGGCCTGAAGCCCGTTCTCGGTGGTGTCGGTGATGTAGGCCCGAGTCGTGGAGCCCACCCGATTCACCACACTGGCGCCCGCGCCGTCGAGGGCCACTCCCGCCGTACCGCCCACAGCAATGGCGCAGGAGCCTGCGAACACGTTCGCCAGGATGGTCTGCGTCGTGATGGCCCGAAGATTGAAGTCGATGTCGCGCCCGGTAGCCTCCGGCAGCTTTGTCAGCGAAGCATGGGTGAACCAGGCCTCGATGCGATTGGTCGAGGTGCTGGGCAGTTGCTTCCACTTCGCGGCATCCGCGTAGTCCTGACTCAGGATGAGCTTGACCGGCTTGCCGTCCTTGTCGGTCTTCTGCTCCAGGTCATCGTCGCCGATGTATTCATACACTTCGTTGGCCCGGGCACCCGAGTTTGCCGCCAGGCGAATCTTTTGACCCTTCTTGATGCGAGTGGGATTGTCCAGGCCAGAGTCGTAGTCGACCGCGCCCTTGTTGCCGGTCGGGTCGTAACCGAGATAGTTGCGCGCCAGCGAAACGCCGATCGACGCGCCCACCCCTGCGCTTCCGGTGCCAATACCCACGCCGAGCGATGCGGCGACGACGGTTGCGTGAATGCGATTGGTGGCCTTGGCCTGCACCGTGACGTCATCGCTGGCCGCAAGCGACGTATCGTCCATATGGGCCAGGGTGTCGCCGAGGATTACGTTGACCGCCGAGGCACCGGCGCCACTCACGCCCACCCCAACGTTGCTGCTGAAGCCGGCAGCCATGGAGGCCGCGAGACTGCGCACCCGGATATCGGCATCAGACTGCGCCAGGACGCTCACCGTACCGGACGAAGTGACCCGTGCGCCATCCAGCGAGGCCTCCACCACGCCGTCGATGGTGTTGCGCGCCAAAGAGACGCCGATGGAAACGGATACCCCCGCATTGCCGCCATATGACGCGGCCACCGATGCCGCACCCGCGTTGGCCATGATGGACGAACGGTCCTTGGCCTGAATGAGAATGTCCCCGACGACGATCTCGCTCGGTCGCGTGCCCAGGGCGCTCGCCGTCGACACACCGGCATGCACGCGCGTGCCGATCTGATTCTCTGCCCAGACGCCCGAACCACTGATCGCCACGCCTGAGTTGCTGCCGCCCGCAATCGCCGCCGAGCCGGACACGACCAGTACATCGATGATCTGACGCGCCTCCGCGCGCAAATCGAGCAAGCCGCCGGTGTGAACCTCCGAATCGATGACCAGGGCCCGAACCGTCGCGATGGCATCGTCACCCACGGCGCCGAAGCCCTCGGCACCGATCAGGTTGCGCGCAATGGCTACACCAATCGATGCGCCAATCCCATCCGTCGCGCTTGCCGCCAAGGCCACAGATACCGCGGCGATGGTGGCCGAAATCGATTTGTCGCTGGTCGCTTGCACCACCAGGTCGCCGGCCTCGGCGACCGCCTTGCTGGCGCGAAGGACAGCGTCCGTCGACCCGCTCAGGGTGTTGACCGCCACGGCGCCCGCACCGCTGACCGCCACAGCGGCGCCGCTCGCGCTCAAGCCGACCGCCGCAGACGCAGCCACCGACACCGCATTGATACTGTTGCGACTGACCACTGCGGAAGGCTCTGCCGACGTGCCCACCGGCGGCAGATTGAAACTCAGGGTGTAACTCTTTCCGGCGGCGTCCACCAGCTTCCAGCGCAGGCCCTCGTCAAGCACCGAGACCTTGACGGCCGTCTCCTGGATCGCCCAGCGAGCGGCGTTCCCGTAGTCCTCGTCGTCCATGAACAAGGTATTGCCGGGGCCGATATAGCGATAGACCCGCCCGGGTTCACCGCCCCCCCGGTGATCGTCGGCAACCCGAACCGTGTCGCCCTTCATCAGCCAGCGAATGCTTTGGCTCAGCTTCTCCCAACGCTCGGCCTTGCTGAAATCCTCCTCGGACAAATCGACTTCAAGCTCGTTCGAGCTCATATCGGAGGCGCTCGCCCCCTCGACAGCCCCCTTGAACCGGTAAAGCGTGCCGGCATCCTTTCCGCTTGCCACGCCCACGATCTCGTCCTTGAGCACCGTGACGGTCCCGTCCGAAGTGCTGTAGTCCCAGGACAGACCGTCGTCGCTTCGATACCGCGCGGACGATCGAATCTGATCGGTGGTGGGCAAGTCAACGCCCGCTTTGACAAGCGCCTCGGCGAGCGCTGCTTGCGCAGCCGGATCGGCAAAGCCATCAGCCAGGCGCCAGCGGGTGGCATCGCTGTAGTCTTCTTTCCAGAGCGCCACGCTCTCCTCGACCGCCAGTTCCTCCCACGCATCACCGTTCTTGAAGTCTTCGGTGGAGATGTCGAGCCGGGCATTACCCCCCTTGTAGCGGTACAGCTTGCCCTCGAGTCCGCTTTCCTTCGGGGGACCGAAGGTGGACACCTTCATGTGGTTGCCTGCAACACGAACGACATCGCCCGTCTTGACCTCCCGCCAGGTCCTGCCCTCGATACGTTCGCCATCCTCGGTGCTGTAGTCCGATTCTGCGCCCCCGTACACGTACACGCGCCCGACCTCACCGCCAGCCGTGTGGCCCGGTGCGACCCGTACCGTGTACCCCGCCTTGACCGTCTGCTTGTCGCTCTGGACTTCGGCCCACTGGTCACTCGTTGAAAAGTCGATGCGAGACGGGTCAACCTGCGTATAGAGCAGACTGCTGGCGCTGTCCTTGAGCTGGTAGATCCGATAATTGTCGGGGTCGTTCTTGTCAGGGACACGCACCTTCGGCATCCGCTCGGACTTTCCGCTCACCGTCTTGCGCAGTTCGACCGCTCCGTCCTCTGGCACGTAGTCCCAGGTCTGACCTTGATCACTGGTGTACGAGGCAGCCTTGCCTGCATTGGCCAGATTGTCGAGTACCTTCCCCGAGAGACCGCTGTCCAGCAGTTGCTCCCAATCGAGCTCGTGGCGGTCATTACCGCTCGACCGTGCGCGGATATCGATGTTGCCGGAGCGCGCGATCAAGGCAGCGCCGGTGACGTCAGCCAGCACGTCCGCATGGATGCTGTTGAAGGCGAGCGACAAGCCCACCGCCACCGAGACCCCCACCCCTGCGCCCGCCAGGGACGCCGACAGGGCCGCAGCGCCAGTGATGGCGTCGATACTCGCCTGACTTTCGGCGAGCACGGTGATCTGCTCGGCCGTGAGCGTCAAAACGCGTTCAGGGTCTCCCGCGACACCTGCCAGCAAGCTGGTCTGGACGCGGTTTTCGGCATAGGCGCCCGCCCCCCCCAAACTGATTGCGGCCCCTCCCCCACTCGCCCCCACCGCCGCGGCGGTGGCCAGCACCTTCGCCGTGATCTGTGCCTGGCTCAAGGCAGAGAGCGTCAGTTCTCCGGCGGCATTCACGGAGCTGTCCACCAACTGCGCCCGCGTCACCGCCTTGACAGGCGAGACGCTCAGCAAACGCCACTCGCTCTCGTTCGAAAAGTTCTGATTGATCAGGTCGATGCCAGAATCGACCTTGATGTCGGCACCTATGTATTCGTAGACATCGCGGCCGGTCAGGGCGCTGTCCTGCAGGACCTTTTTGCCTTTGGTCAGGACCTTGAGCGGGTTGTTCTTGTCGTAGGCCGACGCCTTGTAATCGTAAGCAACTTGCTGCGGCGTCTGACCGATCAGGTTGCGCGCGACCGAGAGCCCGACCGCGGCAGCGGGCGAGGTCCCGCCGCCGGCCAACGATACGGAGGCCGCAACCGCCAATAGCTTGGCATCGATGAGCGCCGTGTCCAGAGCCGTGATCGCCACCTGGCCCGATGGGCTGTCCGAATCGGGGTCTGTCTCGGCCAAGGTGGACAAGGTGGCCCATTGCGCATAGGCCTGCGCCGCACCACTGATGCGATTGGTCGCCAGGGTTCCCGCGCCCGAGACGGCAGTGGGCGCACCTGATGTGCTCGCGGCAGCAGCGACCGCGATCGCGCGTCCGTTCGACACGATCGCCGCGCTGCGCTCGGTACTGATCGTGATGTCGCCGTCCGCCGCCGTGAGCGTCGCAGGTGCAGCAAGGGACGGCCCCCGGACGAAGGCGCTCGCATCGCTCTGCACGTCGTTGCGCGCCAGGCTGAGACCCAGCGATACCGTACTGCTCGAGGACTTGCTGAGCGCGATGCCGACCGCGCTGGCCGCCACCTCGGACGCCACGCGCGCCGCGTCTTGGGCACTCACGGCGATATCGACGCCCGCCTGGACGGAATCGGTGCGCTCGATGCTCGCCTGCACCTCGGACGCGATCTTGTTCATCGCTACGGTGGGCGCGACCGATACCGAGACGGGCTTGCTGTCGGCGCCGTCACTCGCGACGATAGCGAGCGCCGAATTGCTGATGAGCGCCTGAATCTGTCCCTGCGACGAAGCCGACACCTCGACCGAACCGGCCAGATCAAGTGGCGTATTGTCGATCAACGCCTGGGTGCTCAGGGGATCCTGGCCCCCGAGGCTGGCGCCGAGCACCCCATCGAGAATGTTGAAAAGGATGTTCTGCGGCGTGTAGCCAATGGTGTTGAAGGCCAGGACCACACCGACGGAGACCGACGACTTCACCGAGCTGTCGAGATCAGCAATCACGTAGGCCGTGTTTTCCGCAATCACCTTGAGGTCGCCGGTTTGCTCGCCCTCCGCCTCGGCACGGGTCTGGAGGACACTGTTCTTCAGAAGCGCGTTGGCACCGCCCAAAATGGCGTTCGTGGCCACCACAACGTTGACGCCCGCCGAGTCAGCCTTGACCTTGCTGGAATCCTCGGCAAGGATGAGTGCCGACTCGGTCGCGCTCAGATTGACATCGCCCGCCACATCGAGCTCGAAATTCTCGATCCGCGCCTCGACGTCACTTCGTACGTCGTTGCGAACCACCAGGCCCCCGAAGGCGGCCTCACTTTCCTTGGAGCCGCCCGCCTTGGACGACTGGGTCAGACTCTCGAGCGTATCCGCGGCGTCGGCGGCCAGATCGACGATTGTGTCCAGATCGATCGCCAGCCAGCGACTGCTGTCCTCGAAGTTTTCGCTTCCGAGATCGACATCACTTTCAAAGAGTTGCTTGAAAATATAGGTGGTGTGGGGCGAGGCCTGAACCCGCCGCCAGCGCGACGAATCGGTGTAGTCAAGGCGGTCGAGCCGCGGGGCCTCGAGAGACCCCTCGCCGACGTACTCGTACAACTCACCTGACATCGCTTCACCGACGTCGTTCTTCAACGCAACGCGGTCTCCCGCTTGAATCTCGCCGGGGCGATCGAAGGTGTCGTAGTCGGCATCACCGACCAGAACCCTATCGCCGAGCTTGAGCGAGCGGGTGCCCGACAAATCCGAATAGTTGATGCCGTAAAGGTTGGCCAGCGCGCGGACCGCCTGAGCCAGTTCGCCCTCCTCGCCCGAAATCGACGACAACTCAACCTTCGACAGCACCTGCGCATCATCGGACGCACTGACTTCGAGACCGCCCGCGCCGGCTTTCAAGCTACGCAGCACCAAAGGCGTGTCATGGTCGATGCTGGCCGAGGCGCGGCTGGACACCATGTTGCTCGCGAGGACGAAGCCCACCGACACACTGCCAAGACCCGACGAAGTGGCGGTCGCTCCGGCGCCTGCACTTGCGCCCGCCCCACCGCCTGCAGCCGTGCCGGCGCTGCTACCGGCGCTGCCGCCGCCGGGGGTCGAGGACTGCTGGTCTTCGGACGGCTCGGGCGCAGCCAGTGCCGAGGCGACGTCGTTCTTGACCGTGGAGACGATCTCGGCTTCGTTGCTCGCCTTGACCGCCACCCCGCCCGCCGCGTCGATCGTGGTATTGAAAAGGTAGGCCTTCGTCTGCGCCGGCTGCTCGTCGCCAATCGTGGTGCCCACCAGGGCGTCGATCGCCGCGAACAGCACGTTCTGCGCTTCCCAGCCCACGGTGTTGAGCGCCAAGGTCAAGCCCACCGCCGCACCATCGGAGGAGATCGCGCTGTCGTTGGTCGCAGTAATCTGCGCGGTATTGGTTCCAGTAACCTCGACCCCGCCGTCGGTGGTCAGCACCGCACTGTCCGAAATGTAGGCCAAGGCCTGACTCAGTACGAGGTTGGTCGCGATCACGCCACCCACCGCGAGACCCTTGCCCTCACCGCCCGAGGCCTCGGCGACGGCTTCCAGTACCGCCTCAATCGCAGCAGCCTCCGAAGCCGAGACCTGAACCGCACCCGCCGAGAGCCTGGCATAGCGGATGAATGCCTCGCTCAGGGCACGCACGTCATTGCGCACCACGATGCCACCCAAAGCCATGGCGCCGATGCCGGCCGCAGGCGCCAATGCACCGCCAGGCAGCTCCGACGACGCACCCGCCGCCAAGGGATCGACCAGTGCGGTGCGCAGGGTGCTGGCGGAGAGCCCGTTGGCGTCGCGTCCAAACGTGACGGCCCATTGCCCGGCGGCAGCCCCGGCCTGTACGGTCAGCGTGATCCCGCTGGCATCGAGACGCGTGCCGTCCGCCGACAAAGCGCCCAGCAGCGCGCTTCGCAATGCGGCCGCCGAGGCCGTGACCGGGAGGCCGTGCGCGACATAGGCCGTGCCTTGGAGCATGACCTCGGCATCAAATTGGGTCGTGCCCTCGGGCGCGGCGAGATCGACGGCAAAGCTCGGCCCGCTTACGCGCGCGCCCTGCCGTTCGGTGGTCGTGGTGACGGTCAGTCCCGGCGAGCGGGTGGCCGCGCGGATCTGCTCGACGTTCAGGTTCGCGTATCGGCCTTTCATCGCGAGGAGGTAGTCGCCAGCCGTGTCGACGGTGACGAAGATGTTGCCTGCGCCGAAGGTTCGATCCACCGCGGCTTGAATCAGGCGCTTCTGATCCGTGGCGGTATAGCCCTGGCTGCCGTTCGTGATGGTCTGGGCATTGAACTGCAGGGTGTTGCGCGCCGAGCTCTCACCCGCAACCGCGACGCGCTGGGCTCCGATCTGCTCGATATTCTTGCCCGCCCACGCAGCCGAGAAGCGAATCTCGAAGCTCCGCACATTGGTCGAACTCGGGAGCACACTCACGGACACCGGGCTCTGCCCGGGGAGCGGCGAAATCTTCAGAAGACTTTCGATCGCCTTTCGCATGGCAGCCTGGTCGGCTGCGGGCGAGTTGGTCAAGGTCAGCTCGGCCGAGCGTTGGTTGCCCAAGGTGAGCACATATTTCTTGCCAATGTTCTCAAGGGGACTGAGGAAGGTGATCCGTTGAACCTCGTTGGCACGGACCCCCAGATCGAGCACCGCGATCTCGGCAGTGACCTTGGTCTTGCCCAAGGCGAGCGTGAAGGTCTGATCGCCGCCTGTCGCGGATGCCGCACGGCTCAGAGAGAGTTTTTGAAGCTCCAGCGATCCCG
>CAIVPX010000135.1 GCA_903907905.1 uncultured bacterium
AAGCATGTCGACGCGCGCCATGCCCCGCGCATTCATGACTTTCTACCCGAAGCGCCCTCCGCATGATGCCTGCACGCGGCCTGCTCGCGCTGATGCGGCTCGCCAGTCCGGCCTTGCCGATCGGTGGATTCAGCTATTCGCAAGGGCTCGAAACCGCGATCGAACTGGGCTGGGTGCGCAACGAGGCCGATGTGCGCGAATGGCTCGAGTCGCTGCTGCTGGGCAATGTCGGCGGCTTCGAGGCACCGCTTTGCCGGGCGCTCTTCGAGGCCATCCTGACCCATCGACTGGATGAGGCCGACCGCCTGCATGCGCGCTATCTCGCCTCGCGTGAGACGGGCGAGCTGCGCGCCGAGACCCTTCAGATGGGGCAGTCGCTGCTGCAGGTGCTGGCGGGCCTGAGCGAGGTCGATGCCGGGTGCGCCGGGCTGCTGACCGGGTGGCGCCAGGGGGCGCAGCCTTGCGCCTTGCCGCGTGCCTGGGGCCTGGCCGCCCGGGTGTTCGGGCTCGGCGCGGACAGTGCGCTCAGTGCCTATCTGTGGGCCTGGCTGGAAAACCAGGTGATGGCGGCGATCAAGGCCGTGCCCCTGGGGCAGCAGGCAGGCCAGCGCCTGTTCTCGAGCCTGCAGCCTGTTTTGGCCGACGTCATCGAGCAAGGCGCCCGGCAGCCCGAGTGCACCTGGAGCAATTTCGCGCCGGGTTTTGCTCTGGCCAGCAGTCGGCACGAAACCCAGTACTCGCGTCTGTTCCGGTCATGAACCCCAGCCGCTCAACCCCCTGTCACCCCCGGGTGCGATGAAGAGGCCCTGTCCACCATGCAAAACGATCCCCCCTCACCTGAAACCCACCCCGCCTTGCGCGTCGGGATCGGCGGCCCGGTAGGCTCCGGCAAGACCGCACTGACCCTGTCTCTGTGCCTGAAGCTGCGCGAGCGCTACGACATGGCCGTGGTCACCAATGACATCTACACGCGGGAAGATGCCGAGTTTCTGGTGCGCCACGACGCGCTCACGCTCGATCGCATCCTGGGCGTCGAGACGGGCGGCTGCCCGCATACCGCCATCCGCGAAGACGCGTCGATCAATCTCGATGCCGTCGAGCGCTTGCAGCGTCGGCTTCCCGGGCTTCAGCTGGTCCTGGTGGAAAGCGGCGGCGACAATCTGGCGGCCACCTTCAGCCCCGAGCTGTCCGATTTCACCATCTACGTCATCGACGTGGCAGCCGGCGAAAAAATTCCGCGCAAAGGCGGGCCCGGCATCATGAAGTCAGACTTGCTGGTCATCAACAAGATCGACCTGGCGCCTTATGTGGGGGCCTCACTCGAGGTGATGGCGCACGACGCCCGGCGCATGCGAGGCGATCGTCCCTTTGTATTCACCAACCTCAAGACAGGTCAGGGGCTCGACGACGTGGTGCGCCATATCGAAACCCAGGGCCTGCTGGTGCATTGAGTTCAACGCGAGACATTGCCATGACGAAGCCTTTCGCCTTTCTCTCTTCATTCCCGCTCAAGCGCGCTGCCGTAACCACTGCCTTGCTCGGCCTGGCCCAGCCGGCGCTCGCCCATCCCGGGGAGCACGGCAGCAGCTGGTTTGCGGCGGCGCTGCATTTGCTGAGCGAACCCGACCACCTGGCCGGCCTCGCGATCGGGCTGCTGGTGGCGCTGGTGCTGGCACGGGCCGGCCTGCGCCGCCTCGGTGCCCGCACCGAGCGTTCCCGCAAGCGCTGACCATCCCCCAATAGAAAAGGCCTGGGGTGAACCAGGCCTTTTCCAGCAAGCCGGACTAAGCCGGCTCGATACACGCGCCCCGCGCTACTTGTCTTCCTCGGCGAAGGCTTCCTCGCGCTTCTTGGCGATGGCTGGCAGGAACACGATCACCAGCAGCACCACCGCGATGGCCAGCAGCGTGGCCGAGAGCGGGCGGGTGACGAACACCATCGGGTCACCCCGAGAGATGGTCATGGCGCGCCGCAGGTACTCTTCCATCAGCTTGCCCAGCACGAAGCCCAGCAGCAGGGGCGCCGGCTCGCACTGCAGCTTGGTGAACACATAGCCGAGGATGGCAAACGGGATCGTCATGTAGATGTCGAACACCGTGTTGTTCATCGAGTACGCGCCGATGCAGCAGAACATCAGGATGGCCGGGTACAGAATGCGGTAGGGGATGCCCAGCAGCCTGATCCACAGCCCGACCAGCGGCAGGTTCAGGATGAGCAGCATGGTGTTGCCGATCCACATGGATGCGATCAGGCCCCAGAACAGGTTGGGGTTGCTGGTCATCACCTGGGGGCCAGGCTGGATGTTGTGGATCATCATGCCTGCGACCATCAGCGCCATCACGGCGTTGGTCGGGATACCCAGCGTGAGCATGGGAATGAACGACGTTTGCGCGCCGGCGTTGTTGGCGGCTTCCGGCCCCGCCACGCCTTCGATCATGCCCTTGCCGAACTTCTCGGGGGTCTTGGAGATCTTTTTCTCGATGGCGTAAGCGGAGAAGGCTGACAGCACTGATCCGCCGCCCGGCAGAATACCCAGCAGGCCTCCCAGGGTGGTGCCGCGGAAGATCGGCCAGGCCATGCGCCGGAAGTCTTCGCGAGAGGGCATCAGTTTGCCCACTTTGTTCGTGAAGACCTCGCGGTTTTCGCGCTGCTCGAGGTTGGCGATGATCTCGCCGAAACCGAACATGCCCATGGCAACCGCTGCAAACTCGATGCCGTCGGTGAGTTCGGGAATCTCGAAGGAGAAGCGCGCCACCCCCGAGTTGACGTCGGTACCGATCATGCCGAAGAGCAGGCCCAGCACCACCATGGCCAGCGCCTTGATGATCGAGCCATGCGCCAGCACCACCGCAGCGATGAGGCCCAGCACCATGAGCGAGAAGTACTCGGCGGGACCGAACTTGAAGGCGACCTCGGCCAGGGGCGGCGCGAAGGCGGCAATCAGGATGGTGGACACCGTTCCGGCGAAGAAGGAGGCGATGGCTGCCGTGGCCAGCGCTGGCCCGGCTCGTCCCTGCCTGGCCATTTGATAGCCATCGAGCGTCGTGACCACCGATGAGGTTTCACCGGGCAGGTTGACCAGAATGGCGGTGGTGGAGCCGCCATACTGGGCACCGTAATAGATGCCCGCCAGCATGATCAGCGCCGTGGTGGGGTCGGTCATCTTGTAGGTGACCGGCAGCAGCATGGCGATGGTGGCCAGGGGGCCGATGCCAGGCAGCACGCCCACCAGCGTACCGAACAGTACGCCGATGAAGCAGTAAAAGAGGTTGGTAAGGGTGGCCGCTACGGAGAAACCGAGCGCCAGGTTCGAAATGAGTCCGTCCATGTGCGCGCTCCGTTTACTGGGTCAGAAATTTGGGCCAGATCGCCATCTGCAGCTCGAGCCCCTTGGCGAAGACCGCCCAGGCCAGAAAACTGAGGAAGACGGCAGAAATTGCTGTTTCCTTCCATCTGAACTCGTGACTGGCCAGCGCCGCGACGAACACCAGAATCCAGAGCGAGAACACCATGCCGAGTTTGGGCAGGAGAATGGCGAAGAGCGCAACGGCAACAAGTACCAGGAAGAGTTCACGCCAGCCAACCGGGGCAAGCTTGGCCTCCTCACTGGATTTTGAAAATCCCTGAAGCGTGATGGCGATACCGAGTACGGCGAGGATGCCGCCTAGCACGGTGGGGAAGTAGCCCGGCCCCATCTTGGCGGCCGTTCCCATCTGGTACTGCCGGGACAAAAACATGAACAATACGCCGAGAACAATGAACATGATCCCGGCCCAAAAGTCCCGATGGTTTCGAAGCTTCATCGGCAGTCCCCCCCTCGTTCACTTGCTAGTGATTGTTCCGCAGTGTTGAGAATCGCCCCGCGGGTTTGTCGGTCGCAGATATTAGCCGACAGATCTGCACTCGTAAACCGTCATTCCTGACCGCATGCTGACGCCTCTGTTCCGGTTCCCGCTCATTGAGCGCCTTGCGTGAACCCGGTGATGACGGACTCGTTGTAGCCGAGCACATCCCGCAGCACTTCTTCGGTGTGCTCCCCCAGTCGCGGGGGAGGCCTTCGCAGGGTGGTAGGGGTGGCGCTGTAGCGGATCGGATTGGTCACCAACTCCACCGGGCCGGCGTCGTCTCGCTCGATCGACTGCCTCATGCCGCGCGCTTTCACCTGGGGGTTGTCGAACACCTGCGCCAGATCGTTGATCGGCCCGCAGGGGACGCCCGCGGTTTCCAGTGCGTCAATCCACTGCTGGCCGGTGCGCTGGGCGATGATGCCCGACAGAATGGGGGCCAGGGCCTCACGGTTGCGGATCCGGTCCTGCACCCTGAGAAAGCGGCTCTCACGGCACAGATCGGAGCAGCCTGCCGCTTCGCAGAACCGGCGGAACTGATCGTCGTTGCCCACGGCCAGAATGATCCACATGTCCGAGGCCTTGAAGGTCTGGTAGGGCACCAGGTTGGGGTGCGCATTGCCCCAACGCTTCGGCGGCTTGCCGCTCACCAGATAGTTGGTGTTCATGTTGGCCATGACCGCCACCTGAACGTCGAGCAGTGCCGCGTCAATGTACTGGCCAGCGCCCGTGCGCTCGCGATGAAACAGGGCCGCCAGAATCGCCTGGGTGGCATACATGCCGGTGAAGAGGTCGGCCACGGCCACGCCCGCCTTCTGCGGACCGCCCCCGGGCTGGTCATCGGCTTCGCCGGTGACCGACATCAGACCGCCGAGCCCCTGGATCATGAAGTCGTAGCCCGCCCGGTGCGACCAGGGGCCGGTCTGCCCGAAACCGGTGATCGAGCAGTAGACCAATCTCGGATTGAGCGCCGCAAGGCTGTCGTAGTCGAGGCCGTACTTGCGCAATTGCCCCACCTTGAAATTCTCGACGACGACATCGCTCTTCAAGGCGAGGTCGCGGATGACGCGCTGCCCCGACTCGCTCGCAATGTCGATGGCGATGGAGCGCTTGTTGCGGTTGGCGGCAAGGTAGTAGGCCGCATCGGCCGTGTCGCTGCCGTCTCGTGCCTTGAGAAAGGGCGGGCCCCAGCTGCGCGTGTCGTCGCCCGCCCCGGGTTTTTCGACCTTGATGACATCGGCGCCGAGGTCGGCGAGGTTCTGTGTGCACCACGGACCGGCCAGCACGCGCGTGAGGTCCAGGATGCGAATACCTTCGAGAATCGACTTCATGGCGGTGGCCTGCTCCAAGCGAAAAACTCGCGCGACCTTACAGGAATTGCCGGGGCGACGTAAAATGGAGGGTTCCGTACCCGTTCCAGGCATCTCAATGAACTCGGCCGAAATCCGCGAAAAATTTCTTCGGTTCTTCGAATCGAAAGGTCACACCATCGTTGCCTCGAGCCCGCTTGTTCCGGGCAACGACCCCACGCTGCTGTTTACCAACAGTGGCATGGTGCAGTTCAAGGACGTGTTCCTCGGCAAGGACCACCGGGCCTATCGCCGTGCCACCACCTCGCAGCGCAGCGTGCGCGCGGGCGGCAAGCACAATGACCTCGAAAACGTCGGCTACACGGCCCGCCACCACACCTTCTTCGAGATGCTGGGCAATTTTTCGTTTGGCGACTACTTCAAGCGCGATGCCATTCACTACGCCTGGGAGCTGCTCACCCGGGTCTATGGCCTGCCCGTCGAGCGCCTGTGGGTCACCGTGTACGCCGAAGACGACGAAGCCCATGGCATCTGGGCCAATGAAATCGGCGTGCCGCTCGAGCGCATCGTGCGCATCGGCGACAACAAGGGCGCTCGCTACGCCTCCGACAACTTCTGGCAGATGGCCGATACCGGCCCCTGCGGCCCGTGCTCCGAAATCTTTTACGACCACGGTCCCGACATCTGGGGCGGCCCGCCCGGGTCGCCCGAGGCCGACGGCGATCGCTACATCGAAATCTGGAATCTCGTGTTCATGCAGTTTGAGCGCGACGAGCGCGGCACGCTCACGCCGCTGCCCAAGCCCTGCGTTGATACGGGCATGGGGCTCGAACGTATCGCGGCCGTTCTCCAGCATGTGCACAGCAACTACGAAATCGACCTCTTTCAGCACCTGATCGCCGCCGCCGCCCGGGAAACCGGCATCACCGACCTGAGCACCCCGTCGCTGCGCGTCATTGCCGACCACATCCGCGCGTGCGCCTTCCTGATCGTGGATGGCGTCATTCCGGGCAATGAGGGGCGCGGCTACGTGCTTCGGCGAATCATCCGTCGCGCCTTGCGCCATGGGCACAAGCTCGGCCAGTCGCAGCCCTTCTTTCATCGGTTGGTGGCCGATCTCGACCAAGTCATGGGCGAGGCCTACCCCGAACTCAGTGCGGCGCGCGAGCGTGTGGCGGATGTGCTGCGCCAGGAAGAAGAGCGCTTCGGTGAGACCCTCGCCCACGGTATGTCCCTGCTCGAGCAGGCGCTTGCAGCGGGCGACAAGGTACTGGATGGCGAAACCGCCTTCAAGCTTTATGACACCTTCGGTTTTCCGCTCGATCTCACGGCGGATGTGTGTCGCGAGCGGGGCCTCACGGTGGACGAGGCGGGGTTCGAGGTCGCGATGACCCGCCAGCGCGAGCAGGCCAGGGCAGCGGGCAAGTTCCGCATGGCGGCAGGCCTCGACTATGCGGGCGCGTCGACGCAGTTTCACGGCTATGACGCGCTGGTGCTGGAGGGCGCCTGCGTGGCGGCGCTGTATGTCGAGGGGTCGCCGGTCGAGACGGTCAGCGCCGGCCAGTCGGCCGTGGTGGTACTCGATCGCACGCCGTTTTATGCCGAATCGGGCGGCCAGGTGGGCGACGCCGGCCAGTTGCATTCGATTGATTTCCAGCTGCGCTTCGAGGTCGAGGATACGCAGAAGGTGCAGGCCGAGGTGTTCGGTCATCACGGCCGCTTGCTGAGTGGTGTGCTCAAGGTCGGCGATACGCTCAGCGCGTCGGTCGACACCCAGCGGCGCGCCCGCACCGTGCGCAATCACTCGGCCACTCACCTGATGCACAAGGCGCTGCGCGAGGTGCTCGGCAGCCACGTGCAGCAAAAGGGCTCGTTGGTCGACTCCGAGCGGACCCGGTTTGACTTTGCCCACCATGCACCGGTCAGTGCCGACGAAATCCGCCGCATCGAGGCCCTGGTCAATGCCGAAATCCTCGCCAATGCCGCGACGCAGGCGCGTGTCATGGGCTTCGATGAGGCGGTCAAGGCCGGGGCCATGGCGCTCTTTGGCGAAAAGTATGGCGATTCGGTGCGCATGCTCGACATCGGGTCGTCGCGCGAATTGTGTGGGGGCACCCACGTGGCGCGCACGGGCGACATCGGGCTTTTCAAGATCGTCGCCGAGGCCGGGGTGGCGGCGGGCATCCGTCGGATCGAGGCGGTCACGGGCGATCACGCGCTCGCCCACCTGCAGTCGCTGTCGGCCACGCTTGGCGAGGCGGCGGCAACGCTCAAGGTGGCCGCAGGCGAACTGCCCGCCAAGATCGGCCAGATGCTCGACTCGATGCGCGCACTCGAAAAAGAGCTGGCCCGGCTCAAGTCCCGGCTGGCCGCCTCGCAGGGCGATGATCTTGTCGCCCAGGCGGTCGATATCCGGGGGCTGAAGGTGCTGGCGGCACGCCTCGAGGGGGCTGATGTCAAGGTTCTGCGTGAAACCGTCGACCAGCTCAAGGCCAAGCTCAAGTCTGCGGCCATCGTGCTGGCAGCCGTCGAGGGCGACAAGGTGAGCCTCATCGCTGGCGTCACGCCCGATGCGGTGGCCCGGGTCAAGGCGGGTGAACTCGTCAACCATGTCGCGCTGCAGGTGGGGGGCAAGGGGGGCGGTCGGCCCGACATGGCGCAGGCCGGCGGCACCGATCCCGGCAAACTTGCCGCAGCGCTGGCTAGCGTGGCCGACTGGGTGGCCGCGCGCCCCTGATGAGCGACGACGCCGCTGCCGCAGCCCGGGCGCAGCACCGGCGCGCGCTGTACATCCTTATCGCGCTGTCGGTGCTCAGCCACGCCGCGCTGGTGGGATGCCGCATCGCCGTCACCTTGGGGGGTATCGACCTGGGTGCTTCGCCCTTCTCGCTGGGGCTTCTCATGGCCTTCTTCGGCCTCCTGCCCATGGTCTTGTCGGTGCCGGCGGGCCGCCTGGTCGACCGGATCGGCACGCGTCGCCCGATGTTCTGGGGGCTGGGCATTCTCGTGGGCTCGATGCTGGTCCCCTTGCTCTCCTGGGAGGTCGGCTCCCTGTTTCTGGTGAGCACCGCAACCGGCTTTGGCTACATGTGCGTCAATGTCGGCATCCAGAAACTGGGTGGCGAAATTGGCGGTGCCGAGGCGCGCACGCTCAACTTCGGCCTGTTGTCCGTGGGCTTTTCAATCTCGGCATTTCTGGGGCCGCTGATCGCGGGCGTGCTGATCGACCTGGTGGGCTACCGCATCACCTTTGGCGTGCTGCTGCTCCTGCCCGTGGCCGCCATCGTCTGGTTGCGCAGAATCCGTTTTGACGAACGGCTGATTCTGCCCGGTGCCAATGGGCGTGCCGAGGGCAATGCCCAGAGTGTGCTCGACCTGTTGCGCGATCCCAAGATGCGCCAGTTGTATGTTTCGGTCGGCCTCATTTCCGCCGCCTGGGATGTGCATCAGTTCGTGGTGCCCATCTACGGCAAGTCCATCGGCCTGTCGGCCTCGGTGATCGGCCTGCTGCTCGCCTCCTACTCGGCCGCCACCTTCGTGATTCGCATGGCGGTCCCGCTCATTTCCCGCCGCGTACCCGAGTGGCCGCTGATCATCGGCACGCATATCGTCGGCTTCGTCGTGTACTCGCTGTATCCCTTTACCGCGTCCTTGCCCTTGATGATGGCGCTGTCCTTCACCCTCGGACTGGGGCTGGGCATCTCGCAGCCGATCGTGCTCGCGTTGCTTCATCGGCTGGCGCCGCCGGAGCGGGCGGGCGAGGCTGTCGGCCTGCGCATGGTGCTGGTCAACGGCACGCAAACCTTTCTGCCGGGCGTATTCGGAGCGGTGGGCGGCGCCTTTGGCGTGGCGACGCTTTTCTGGGGGATGGCCCTGCTGCTCGGGGGCAGTGTCTTCTACATCGGGCGGGGTGTGGTGAGGCCGCCGGCATGAGACAGCCCGACGCCTCAGGGCTTGAGGGTGCCGATTGCCCGAGACCGCAATCGGTCCTCGATGTGTTCATCGCCTTCACCTCGCTGGCGCTGCATGGATTTGGCGGTGTATTGCCCTGGGCGCACCGCACGCTGGTCGAGCAGCGCCGGTGGCTCAGCCGGGAAGAATTCACCGAGTTGCTGGCCTTTGCGCAACTGCTGCCTGGGCCCAACATCTGCAACCTGGGCATCATCGTCGGCCATCGCTACTTTGGGTGGCGGGGGGCTCTGGCGGGCTTGCTGGGTCTTATTCTGGTGCCAGCCATTCTGGTGGTGCTGATGGGGCTGGTGTATTCGCAGTTGGTCGCGTTCCCCGCTGTCCAGCGTGCCTTGTCGGCCATGAGCGCGGTGGCGGCGGGGCTCATCATGGCCACCGCCCTGAAACTGGCTTTTGGTCAGCGCAAGCGCTGGCGCTGGCTGGTGTTCGGCGTCCTGAGTTTTGTGGCGATCGGTCTCTTTCGGGTACCGCTGGCCCAGACGCTTCTCGTCCTAGGGCCCATCGCAGTGGGGCTCGCCTGGTGGCGGGAGGGGCGATGAGCGGCTGGGACAAGCTCGACATCCTGCTGCACTTTGCTCTCCTGTCCACGCTTGCGGTGGGCGGGGCGATGTCAATGGTGTCCGACATCAACCGCTTGCTGGTGGACGAGCGCGGCCTCATCACGGCAGTACAGTTCGGCGAGGCCATCGCGCTGGCGCAGGCGGTCCCGGGGCCCAACGTTCTCTTTGTCACGCTGCTGGGCTGGCAGTCCGCCGGGCTGACGGGCGCAGTACTGGCCACCGTGGGTTTGATCGCGCCATCGAGCCTGATCACCTACTATGCGAACCGCTGGCGCAGCGGCAATCTGGATACGCGGGCGGTCCGAGCCATCCGCCTGGGCTTGTCACCGATTGCGATTGGCCTCACCCTCGCGGCAGGGTGGGTCATCGCGGCGGGTGCGGTACATCACTGGGCACACGCGGCGCTTTGCGGGGTGGCCGTGCTGGTGTCGCTGCGGACCAAGATCAACCCGCTTTGGTTGATCGGTCTGGGTGCGCTGCTCGGGCCTTTTGTGCTGCCCTGATCGATACAAGACGCTGAAACCCTTGAGGACTGACGATGAGCGATACCCCGATTGAAGTCGAGCGAGAAGTCGATGCGCGTGGCCTGAACTGCCCGCTGCCCATCCTTCGTGCGAAGAAGGCCCTGACCGACCTGGCGAGTGGCAAGGTGCTCCGCGTCATTTCCACAGACCCCGGGTCCAGGCGTGACTTCGAAGCCTTTGCTCGGCAGACCGGGCACGAACTGGTCTCTGTGGACGAACAGAATCGCGAATGGACCTTCCTGCTGCGTCGGCGTTGAATGTCCGGTCAGTCAGCCATCCTTCCAACGGGAGCCAAGCATGAACGTTCATTTTGATTTCACCGGTCGCCGGGTCCTCGTGACGGGTGGTACCTCGGGCATCGGTGCTGCCACGACTCAGGCCTTTCGCCGGGCGGGCGCTCAGGTGGTCGCCTGTGGGGTCTCGGCCGAGGAAATTGCCGCAGCCCGGGCCAACCCGGATTTCGAGGGGGTCGATCTCCGACAACTCGATGTCACCGACAAGGCGGCGGTGGATGCATTGGTGGCGGGTTTGCCCTCGCTCGACGTGGTCGTGCATTCGGCCGGCCTGATCCGTCGTGAGGCCGAGCACGAACCCGACACCTTCGATCATGTCATCGACGTCAACCTCGGCGGCGGCATGCGTGTTTCGGCCGCGGCCCGCCCGCTGCTTGCCCGCAGCAAAGGGTCCATTGTCTTTCTGGCCTCGGTGATGTCCTTTTTCGGGGGGCCCAAGCAGCCTGCCTACTCGGCCTCCAAGGGCGCGGTGCGCAACCTCACCATGTCGCTGGCTGCGGCCTATGCGGCCGAGGGGATTCGCGTCAACGCGGTTGCGCCGGGCTGGGTCGTCACCAATCTGTCCAAGGGCGCCCGCGAAAATCCGGAGCGCAACGCGATGATCATGGCCCGCACGCCCATGGGGCGTTGGGCCGATCCGGCAGAAATCGCCGATCCCATCCTGTTCCTGTGTTCAGACGCCGCTCGCTACATGACCGGCACGGTCATGCTGGTTGACGGCGGGTATTGCTCGGCGGGCTGACGCTGCGCGCGTCGGCCCCGAGGGCCGGCGCGCTGCAGCAGGGCAGGTCTTCTCAGCCCGAGCGCTGAGAGGCCGCGGTCCCGATCAACCGAGCTTGGCGCGTTGCTCGCGCAGGCGTTCGAGGGTGGCCTCGAAGCCTGTCAGGCGCTCACGCTCCTGAGCCACCACCGCCGCAGGCGCGCGCTCGACAAAGCTGGCATTGCCCAGCTTGCCGCGGGCCTTGCCCACCTCGGCGTCAATGCGCGCGATTTCCTTGTCGAGGCGCGCGCATTCGGCCGCGATGTCGATTTCCACCTTGAGCATGAGCCTCGTATCGCCCACGATCTGAACGGGCGCGATCGACCCCGCAGGCAAGGCGTCGACGATTTCAACCGCCTCGAGCTTGGCCAGGGCCTTGAGGTAGGGCGCGAAACCGGTGAGCTTTTCACGTTCGCCCTGCGCGATGAGCGGCAGGCGCTGGGCGGGCGAGACATTCATCTCGCCACGCAGGGCTCGGCAGGCTTCAATCATGGCCTTGAGGGCATCGACCCAGGACTCGCTTGCGGCATCGATCTTGCCGGGTTCGCTCTTGGGGTAGGGCTGCAGCATCAACGAATGGCGGCACTCGCTGGCGGCCTGGGTCAGCGCCTCACCCGACAGCGTCTGCACGCCGCGATCGCCGTAGCGCATTGCAAGCGGCGCCACTTTTTGCCAGAGCTCTTCCGTGATGAAGGGAATGATCGGGTGGGCCAGTCGCAGCACGGTTTCGAGCACACGCAGCAGGGTGCGGCGGGTGGCGCGCACGACCGCCTGGTCATCGGACTGCAGGTTGACCTTGGCCAGTTCGAGATACCAGTCGCAGTACTCGTCCCAGACGAATTCGTACAGGGCGCGTGCCGCCAGATCGAAGCGGTACTCGCCCAATGCGCGCTCGATCTCGGCCTCGGTGCGCTGTAGTCGCGAGACGATCCAGCGATCGACCGGATTGAAGTGCAGGTAGCCGCCCGGCACGCATTGCTCGGCTGTGTGGGCTTCGAAGCCGCAGTCTTTGCCTTCGGTCTGCATCAGCACGAAGCGGGTAGCATTCCAGAGCTTGTTGCAGAAGTTGCGATAGCCCTCGCATCGGCCCAGATCGAAGTTGAGCGTGCGGGCAAACGTGGCGAGCGATGCGAAGGTGAAACGCACGGCGTCGGCGCCAAAGGCAGGGATGCCCTTGGCGAAATTGCCGCGGATGTACTTCTCGATCTTCTGGCGGTGGTCGGCCCGCAGCAGGCCGACGGTGGACTTTTCGAGCAAGGCCTCCAGGCTGATGCCATCAATCAGGTCGATGGGGTCGATGGTATTGCCCTTCGATTTCGACATCTTCTGACCTTCGGCATCTCGCACGATGGCATTGATGTAGACATGGCGAAAGGGCACCTTGCCGGTGAAGAAGGTGGTCATCATCACCATCCGGGCGACCCAGAAGAAGATGATGTCAAAGCCAGTGACCAGCACGGCAGAGGGCAGATAGCGCTCGAGGTCTGGTGTGGCCTGCGGCCAGCCCAGCGAGGTGAAGGGCACCAGCGCCGAGGAGAACCAGGTGTCGAGCACATCCTCATCGCGCACCAGCGGGCCGGCCCAGCCGGCGGCCTCGGCCTGCTTGTGTGCATCCGCCTCGTCTCGCGCCACGAACACCGTGCCGTCATGAAGCGGCCGGCCTTGATCATCGGCCTTGTACCAGGCGGGAATCTGGTGCCCCCACCAGAGTTGCCGCGAAATGCACCAGTCCTGGATGTTCTCCATCCAGTGCTTGTAGGTGCTGGTCCAGTGCTCGGGGTAGAAGGCCACTTCGCCCTCGCGGACCACCTTCAGGCAGACGTCCGCAATCGACTGGCCCGGGAAAAAACGGTTGCCGTGCTCGCGTTGGCTCATCGCGACGAACCACTGATCGGTGAGCATGGGTTCGACCACCACCTGGGTGCGTGCCGAGCGCGGCACCATGAGTGTGTGGGGCTTCTCGGATACCAGCAAATCTGCCTGGCGCAGATCCTCGAGCACCTTCTTGCGGGCATCGTAGCGATCGAGCCCGCGGTAGGCGGCGGGCGCCCGATCGTTGATCCGCGCCTCAAGCGTCAGCACGTTGATCGGCTCAAGCCCATGGCGTTCACCGACTTTCCAGTCGTTGAAATCGTGAGCGGGCGTGATCTTGACGCAGCCCGTGCCGAACGCCGGGTCGACATAGTCGTCGGCGATGATCGGGATATCGCGACCGCAAAGCGGCAGCGTGACGCGCCGGCCGATCAGGGCCTTGTAGCGCTCATCCTCGGGGTGAACGGCCACAGCCGTGTCACCCAGCATGGTTTCGGGGCGCGTGGTGGCCACCACCAGCGAGCCGCTGCCGTCGGCGAGCGGGTAGCGGATTTCCCAGAGATGACCCTTCTCTTCTTCGCTGTCGACCTCGAGGTCGGACACCGCAGTCATCAGGGTGGGGTCCCAGTTGACCAGGCGCTTGCCACGGTAGATGAGACCCTGCTGATGCAGTTGCACGAAGACCTCGAGCACGGCCGCGCTCATGGTCTTGTCCATGGTGAAGTAACCAGCCCGGTCACCCTCGGTGTCGGCGTACTCCCAGTGGCCCGACGCGCCGAGCCGGCGCATTTGGCGCGTGATGCTGGCGCCCGACTGCCGCTTCCATTGCCAGACGCGATCGAGGAAGGCTCTGCGGCCGAGGTCGTGGCGCGTCTTGCCCTCGGCCTGCAACTGCCGCTCCACCACTACCTGAGTGGCAATGCCGGCATGGTCGGTGCCGACCACCCAGTTGGTGTCGAGCCCTTTCATGCGGTGATAGCGGATCAGGGTGTCCATCAGGGTCTGCTGAAAGGCATGACCCATGTGCAGCGTGCCGGTCACGTTGGGCGGGGGCAGCTGGATGCAATAGCTCCCCGCGGCTGCCGAGGTGGGCTCGGCCGACTTGAAATAGCCGCGCTGCTCCCAGAGCGGATACCAGCCCGACTCAATCGCCTGGGGTTCGAAGCTCTTGGCCAGCGTGGTGTCCGGGACTGCGTTGGTGGGTTCGGTCATGATGGGGCCCTCAGGCGTTGCCCAGGTCGTGGCTGTTCATCGGGTAGCCCCGATCCTTATAAAAGCGCCAGCGCTCGCGGGCCAGCGCCCGGTCGGCGTCTTCGCTGGCCACCACCTCGATCAACCGATCAAAGCGGCTGAACATGGGCGGGGTCTGCACGCCCAGGTTCACCAGCACCTCGTGGTGAGGCGCCTCGAGCGCCTCGGCGGTCAGCAGCACCGGGGTTTCGGGGGCCAGCGGGTCGCCGGCGGCCACGTGCGGGATGAAGTCCTGCTCGGAGAAGGTCCAGAGCATTTGGTCGAAGCGCGCCAGGGCAACTGCGTCCTCGCACCAGACGAGCACCTTGCCGCCGGCGCGGTAGATCTTGCGCACGAGGCGGCATCCGTAGTGAAGCTTGTCGGGCGCATTGAAGTGAAAGTCGACTCGCGTCATCCCTCGGCACGCCCGATGAGGAACCGGGTGAGCAGAGGAATGGGGCGGCCGCTCGAGCCCTTGCTCGCGCCCGACTTCCAGGCGGTGCCCGCGATGTCGAGGTGCGCCCAGTCGTACTTGCTGGTGAAGCGTGCAAGAAAGCATGCTGCGGTAATGGCGCCGCCGTCGCGCCCGCCAACATTGGCGAAATCGGCAAAGCGCGACTTGAGCCCGTCCTGGTACGCCTCATCGAGTGGCATGCGCCAGCAGGTATCGCCCGATTCGCGGCCCGCGTCGGCGAGTTCGGCAGCGAGCGCATCCTGCGGCGTGAACAGACCCGAGTGGTGATGGCCCAGCGCGACGACGCAGGCCCCGGTGAGGGTGGCGATGTCGATGACGGTACGCGGCTTGAAGCGCTCGACGTAGGTGAGCGCATCGCACAGGATGAGCCGGCCCTCGGCGTCGGTATTGAGAATCTCGACGGTTTTGCCCGACATGGTGGTGACGATGTCACCGGGCCGCGTCGCGCGCCCGCTCGGCATGTTTTCGCAGGCCGGGACCACGCCGATGAGGTTGATCTTGAGCTTCATCTCGGCCACCGCCCGCAGGGTACCCAGCACCGAGGCCGCGCCGCACATGTCGAACTTCATCTCGTCCATGCCGGCAGCCGGCTTGATCGAGATGCCGCCGGTGTCGAAGGTGATGCCCTTACCCACCAGTACAGTTGGTTGCTGACGGCTCGAGGCGCCCTGGTACTGCACGATGATGAGCTTCGGGGGTTGTTCCGACCCCTGCGCGACAGACAGCAGCGACCCCATCTTCAGCGCCTGCATCTGCTTGGTCCCGAGCACGTCAAGCTTGAGCCCGAACTTTCGCGACAGTGCGCGGGCCTGATCGGCCAGGTAGGTGGGGGTACAGACATTGGGCGGAAGATTGCCCAGGTCCTTGGCGAAGTCGAGTCCGTTGGCCAGTGCACTGGCGCGCGCGACCGCCAGGGCGGCTGGCGCCGATTGCGCACGTTCGACGGCAAACACCACTTGTCGGGGGCGGTGCGGTGTCGCGTCCTTCTTGCTCTTCATCTGATCGAAGCGGTAGGCTGCTTCGCGACCGCTGAGCGTCTGCGTGTGCAGCTTCCAGTCGAGGCTGCGCTGGGCGACCGGCGCCTGATGCAGCAAGGACACCACTTCATCGATGGTGCCTCGCGCCAGTTCACGCCAGACGGCGGTGCAGGCGTCGCGGAAGGCTTTCTCGGGCACCTCGTCGGCGTCGCCCAGCGAGACCAGCAGTACCCGTTGCAGCGCGCCCTCGAGATGCACGAGCAGCGCGGATCCGGGCTTGCGCGGGAGGTCGCCTCGGCGCAGCAGCGCCGACAGTCGGCCGCCGCAGGCCGAATCAATCGCGTGCGCATCGCCCGACAAGGATTGATCGCCAGCGACCGGAACGATCGCGCAGGCGGTTTTGAGCTTCTCGACAGAGAGGGTCTTTGTGCTAAATTGCATCGCTTTTCCTTGGCCAGACGTACAACCGAACGATTATAACGAGGGGCTCGCTCGCCATGCTGTTCCAGAGGGCGTTGCGCCGGGATCTCTCCAATCTGGCGGGCGTCATTTTTGCGACGCTGTTCACCATCATGGTGACCACCTCGCTGATCCGCTGGCTGGGGCGGGCCGCCAACGGGCTTGTCGACACGGCGAGCGTGCTGCCGCTCATCGCCTTCGGCGCCATCAATTTTCTGTCGGTTCTGCTGGTGCTCACCGTCTACATCGCGGTGCTGATGGCCATCACGCGTGCCTACCGCGATTCCGAAATGGTGATTTGGTTTTCCAGCGGGCGCAGCCTGCTCGACTGGGTACGACCCGTATCGGGCTTCGTGGCGCCCGTGGCCGCGCTGATTGCGGTGGTGGCCTTCGTCGGGGCGCCCTGGGCGGCGCGGCAGTCGGCCGAGTACCAGCAGCGCTTTGCCGACCGCGAGGACATCTCACGCGTGTCGGCTGGCCAGTTCCGCGAGTCTGCGGGCGCGGGGCGCGTGTTTTATGTCGAGTCGCTCAATGAGGCCAGTACCGAGGTGCGCAATGTCTTCGTGTCCCAGATCGACGACAAGCGTGAACTGATTGTGGTGTCGCAACGCGGTCAAATCGAGATCCGTCCCAACGGCGACCGATTCCTGGTGCTCGAAAAGGGGCGGCGCTACGACGGTGAGGCGGGCAGCGCCGGTTTGCGTCTGATGGAATTCGAGCGCTACGGCGTGCTGATCGAGGGGCAGGCGGCCTCGTCGGGGGGCGGTGCCAATGTGCGCACGCTGACCCTACCGGCCTTGCTCGCCGACCCGAGCCGTCTCAACCTGGCCGAGCTCCACTGGCGGATCAGCCTGCCCGTGTCGGCATTTCTCATGGCCTTGCTCGCCATTCCCCTGTCAGCCGTCAACCCCCGCCTCGGCCGCTCGATCAACCTGCTGATCGCGCTGCTGGTCTACATCGTCTACAACAATCTCCTGTCGCTCACTCAGGCCTGGATCGCTCAGGGCCGGGTGCCGTTCGGGATTGGCGTCTGGCTGGTTCACGCTGCCCTGATGCTCCTCATCGTTTTCCTGTTCTGGCGTCGGACGACCTTGCCCTGGCGGTGGCGGCGTCTGTTGGCCTGGCGCGGGGGGGTATCCGGCGGGTCATCGGGGCCCGGTGAGGTGGTGTCGAATGCAGCCGCGGCGGGTGCGGCGCGGCGCGGGGACTCGGTCCGATGACGTCCTCGGTCATTGGCCGTTATCTGGCGCGCGAAATCGGCGCGGCGGTGCTGTTCGTTCTGATTGGCTTCCTTTCGCTGTTCGCCTTTTTCGATTTCATCAACGAGCTCGATGATGTCGGACGGGCGGGCTACAGCCTGGCTGCGGCAGTGTTCTACGTGGCGCTCACGCTACCCTCTCGCACCTATGAGCTGATGCCGATCGCATCGCTGATCGGCAGCGTCTACGCGCTGGCTCAACTCGCTGCGCACTCCGAGTTCACGGCTATGCGTGCCTCCGGGCTGAGTCGATCCCGCGCGCTCTTCGAACTGGGCAAGCTGGGCCTCGCGCTGGCAATTTTCACCGCGCTGGTTGGCGAGGGGCTCGCCCCGCCTGCCGAACGCTTTGCCCAGGAGTTGAGGTTGTCGTCGCTGGGCAGCGCGGTGGGCGGACAACTGCGTTCCGGGCTCTGGATTCGCGATTCGGTTCGAGAGCCCTCGGGCGATATCAAGCGCATCCGTTTCGTCAACGTGGGCGAACTGATGCCCGATGCCACCCTGAGACGCGTTCGGGTGATCGAGTTCGATCATGAAATGCGGCTGACCGAAGTCCTCACCGCTGCGCGGGGGGAGTTCGTGCCGCCTGGATCCTGGCGGCTCACCGAGGTGCAGGCAACCGGTTATACCCAGATCGAGAATGAGGAGCGCTTGCCGCTCCTGCGCAGCGATCGTGCGAAATTTGCCGAGCGGATCTGGATCTCCGAGCTCACACCGGCTTTGCTGTCGGTTTTGATGGTGGCGCCAGAGCGCATGTCGGCGCTGAGCCTGTTCGGCTACATCCGGCACCTGAAGGAAAACCAGCAGAACACCGAGCTTCACGAAATCGCGTTCTGGAAGAAAGTGGTCTACCCGCTGGCGGTGATCGTGATGATGGCCCTGGCCTTGCCGTTCGCCTATTTGCAGACCCGGGCCGGTGGTATCGGCTACAAGGTGTTCGCGGGGATCATGCTGGGGGTGGCCTTTCACTTCCTGAACGGCCTCTTCAGCCACCTGGGGCTGCTCAACACCTGGCCGCCCCTGCTCGCCGTCAGCATTCCGAGCATCGCTGCGCTGTGTGTCGCCGTCGGACTGCTCGCCTGGGCGGATCGGACGCGCTAAGGGCGACCGATCTCTCAAAGGCTGTTGAAAATCGATCGGGTTTTCCCGGGGGGAGAGTTTTAAGATGGTGCGACGCAGCAATCAGTCTTCATTGAAGATTTGTTCGAGTAACGCGCTTGAATGTTGCTAAGCAATAAATTCATGGGTCGCTTGCGAGCTTGTAAGGACTTGTAAAGCGCGGGGTTTTCGTGGACGATGCCGCTGCATTGGATCTGCGGTTGTGGTGTTGACCGCAGGTTCTCAGGTGTATCGAGGAGGAGGAGAGGCAGCACCGCTGCCATTGAAGCGCACAGCGATGTGCGCTTTTTTTTCGCCTGTATCGGCCATCGCGGCGAGGGTGGACGAGGTTTATACTCGACCGAACAAGGCCAATGATCCGGGCGCGACACCTGAGCGGGGTCCGTCAGATCAACGAGTGCCCTATCAACGAATATCACAGGGGAGACAGCCCATGAAGCTTCGCCGATCGTTTCTTGCCTGGAGCCTTGCGTTTGCGGCCTCGTCAGCTGGCGCCCAGGTCACGCTCACCACATCCAGCTGGGTGCCACCAACGCACGCCCTCACGGTGACTCAGGCCGAGTGGTGCGCGCATGTCACAGAGGCTACGGCCGGACGGGTTCGCTGTAATGCGCTGGCCAAGCCGGTCACTGCGCCACCCGGCACGTTCGATGCGGTGCGCGACGGCCTCACTGACGTGTCGTTCTCGGTGCATGGCTACACGCCTGGGCGCTATGTGTTCACGGCGATGTCCGAGCTGCCCTTCATGGGCGACTCGGCGGAGGCTACGTCAGTGGCCTATCAGCGGATTCACGAAAAGTATTTTGCAGCCTTGGGTGAGCACAAGGGCATGCGCGTGCTCACCGTGTTCACGCACGGTCCGGGCATGATCATCAACACCAAGCGCGCGGTGAATGCAATGGCCGACATGGATGGCCTGAAGTTTCGTGTCGGGGGCGGCGTCGTCAACGAAATCGGCAAGATCGCCGGCATCAATGTCACCCTGCGGCCGGCGCCTCAGTCGTATGAGCTGCTGTCCTCGGGCGTGATGGACGGCGTGTTCTTTCCGGCGGAGTCGGTTGAATCGTTCAAGCTCGAAAAGCTGGTCAAACATCGCACCACGTTCCCGGGAGGGCTTTACAACACCAGCTTCGCGTTCGTGATGAACGAGGCTGCCTGGAAAAAAATCTCCGCAGCCGATCAGGCGGCCATCAGCAAGCTCTCGGGTGAGCACGTGGCCCGAATGTTTGGCCGTGCCTGGGACAAGGCCGACCGACTGGGCGCCGCGTTTATGCAGGCAAACGGTGTGCAGCATACGGTGGCGAGCCCGGCCTTCACCGAGCAGATGCGTGCCAAGACCAGTGAACTCGAGCGTAAGTGGATGGCTGACGCCAAGGCAAAGGGACTGGCCAATCCCGAGCAGGTCATTCGCGAATATCGCGCCGAGATTGCCAAGCTGCAATGATGCTTAGCTGAACGGAACAATCGCTGCGGCCGACCCTGCGGGTCGGCCTTCTTTTGTCGACCATGAAACGACTTCAACAGATTCTCGGCCTGGGGGCTGGCACATCGCTCTTTGCGATGATGCTGCTCACGTTCTCCGATGTGGTGGGCCGAAAACTGCTGAACGCCTCAATCACGGGTAGCGTTGAACTGACCGAACTCTGCATGCTGGGCACCATTTTCTTCGCCTTGCCCCTGGTGTCGCTCGCAGCCGAGCATGTGGTGTTCGACATGCTCGATCCCTTTTTGTCCAAGCGCGCGATGCATCTGCAGCGGATGCTGTCGAATCTGTTCTGCGCGTTGATCCTGGCGGGCGGGGCCTGGCTGATCCATCTCAGGGCGGCCCGGGTCTTTGAGGACGGTGACACCACCGGGCAATTGCTCATCCCCACAGGGCCCTTCGTCCAGAGCGCTTCCGTGCTGTTGGCCCTTGCTGCGCTCATGCACGTGGTGCTCGCCGCGCGGGCGCTGATCGGGCCTGCGGACGCCGAGTCGGCCGAGGGCGCGGCGCGATGACCGAGGCCCTGTTCGGTTTCCTTGCGATGTTCGCGCTGATGGCGCTGCGAGTGCCCATCGCCTTTTCAATGGCAGCGGTCGGCCTGGTGGGTATCGCGCTGATGCGGTCTTGGCCTGCAGCCTTCTCGTCTGCCGCCACCGAGATCATGGACGTGGCCAGTTACACGCTCTCGGTGGTGCCGCTCTTTGTGCTGATGGGCAATCTGGTCACGCGTGCGGGCATGTCGCGCGAGTTGTATCAGGCTGCCTATGCCTTCATCGGCCACCGGCGCGGCGGCCTGGCCATGTCCACGGTTGTGGCCTGTGCGGGTTTCGGCGCCATTTGCGGGTCGTCCATTGCCACGGCCGCGACCATGGCCCGCGTGGCCATGCCCGAGATGCGCCGCTTTGGCTACGCCAACTCGTTTGCGGCGGGCACCATCGCGGCGGGCGGCACGCTGGGCATCCTGATCCCGCCCTCGGTGATCATGGTCATCTACGGCATCATGACTGAGCAGAGCATCGGCGCGCTGTTTGCTGCCGGCGTCATTCCTGGTGCGATTGCCACGCTGTTCTACATCGGTACGGCCTGGAACTCGGTGCGGCGCGATCCCTCGCTGGGCCCGCCGGGCGACCGAACGAGCTGGGCCGGGCGCGTCGCCGCGTTGCGTGACATCTGGGGCGTCATTGCGCTCTTCGCCATCGTCATGGGTGGCATGTACGGCGGCTTCTTTACGCCGACCGAGGCTGCGGGGGTGGGGGCGATGGGCGGCTTCATCTTCGCGTGGGCGCGGGGCCGCATGAGTCTGCCGGTGCTCACCGAGACGCTGATCGAGTCGGCGCGAATGACCGCGATGCTGTTCACGATTCTGATCGGGGCGTCGATCTTCGCCAATTTCGTCAACTTCACCACCCTGCCGCAAGACCTGCAGGGCTTTGTATCGCAGTTCAACATTCACCCCATGCTGGTGGTGGTGGTCATCTGCATCATCTATGTGGTGCTGGGCACGGCGATGGAAGAACTGTCGATGATTCTGTTGACGGTGCCGATCTTCTTTCCCCTCATCACGCACCTGGGACTCGACCCCATCTGGTTCGGCATTCTGATCGTGTGCGTGGTCGAGATCGGCATGATCAGCCCGCCAGTGGGCATGAATATTTTTGTGATCAGCAGCATGCTGCCCGATGTGCCGACCGCATCCATCTGGAAAGGTGTCACGCCTTTCATCGTGGCGGATCTGTTTCGTCTGGCGCTGCTCATCGCCTTTCCGTCGATCACGCTATGGCTACCTCGTCTGCTGAACCTGTAGGGACCGCCATCGGCTGGGTCGGTATCGGCGCCATGGGCACGCCGATGATTGGACACCTGCTGGCCGCAGGCTACGCTGTGAGTGTTCATGCGCGTCGGCCCGAGGCCGCCCGGTCGTTGATCGCGCAGGGCGCCACGCTTGCAGCGACCGCTACCGAGGCGGCGCAGGGCGCGTCGGTGTTTTGTACCAATGTCACGGGCACAGCCGATGTCGAGGCCGTGCTGTTCGGCGATCACGGTGCACTGGCGGGTCTGGCCCCCGGATCAATCGTCATCGACTTCTCGACGATCTCGGCAACGGCCACCCGGCAGATCGCGGAGCGTCTGGCCCGTCACGGCGTCCAGATGCTCGACTGTCCGGTATCGGGCGGCGCGGTGGGTGCGCAAGGGGCAAGGCTGTCGATCATGGTGGGCGGCGATACGGCAGTGCTCGATCGGGCCCGGCCGATTCTGCAGTGCCTGGGCACAAGCATCACGCATATTGGCCCGAGCGGTGATGGGCAGGTCGCGAAGGCCTGCAATCAGATCGTTCAGGTGGTCAATATCCAGGGCATCGCCGAAGCGCTGCTCTTCGCTCAACGCAACCGCGCCAGCCCCGACAAGGTGCTGGCCGCCATGCGATCGGGCATGGCTGGCAGTCGCATGCTCGATCTCATGGGCCCCCGCATGGTCGAGCGTGATTTTCAGGCGGGCATCGAGGCCCGTTTGCATCAGAAAGACTTCGGCCTCGTCATGGCAATCGCTCAGGCTGCGGGTCTGGCCATGCCCGCAGCCGCGGCGACCGCGCAGCAGCTCAACGCGCTGGTCGGACAGGGCCTGGGGGGCGAGGACACCTCGTCGCTGCTGCGTGTGCTCGAGCGCCTGAACGGCCTTGAAGGCGAGCCTGGCTGAGCCCTCAGACCTTGCGACAGAGCCCGAGCGCTGCCGCAAAGAGCGGATGCTGCGGATCGGCCAACGCGTCAACCAGGGTCATGTGATTGCGCCCGGGCATCGGAATGTCGCCCGCGAAGGCGTTCGTCCAGTTCTCGCGGATCAGCGCATTCTGGCGGTGAAATTCGCGGGTCTCGTCGCCCCCGACCGCCGTGAGGATGGGAGCCTGCGTTGCGGGTTGCATCAGCGCGGGACTGAGCCTGGTTGCGAGGGCCTCATCGAGCTTGAGGTCGACATTGAAGAAGGGCGCCTTCGCGATGGGGCGCAGATCGAAGATGCCGCTCATGGCGAGTCCGGCCTTCACCAGGTTCTCGGGCAGATCGGGTTCCCAGCGCGGCCACTGCGTGCACATCGACATGGCCGTGAGGTGGCCGCCGGCCGAATGCCCACTGACCACGATCCGGTTGCGGTCGAATCCCAGAGCGGGGGCGTTACGCCAGAGCCAGGCGAGCGCCCGCAGCACTTCGCGCACGATGTCTTCGAGCGAGGCCTTGGGGGCGAGGGTGTAGTTGAGCACGGCCACGCTCACGCCGCGCGCGACAAAGGGCGGCGCCACCCAGGAGAAGTCAGCCTTGTCGAGGGCGCGCCAATAGCCGCCGTGGATGAAGACCAGCAGCGGCGAGGCCGGATCGCCGGCAGGGAAGAGGTCGAGCCGCTCGCCTGGAGCCGAGCCGAAGGCCAGGTCGAGGCTCGCCTTGGGAGAAGCCTGCCTCGTCTCGGCAGATTGGCGCCCCCAGCGCTGAAAGATCTCCAGAAAATTCGGCACTGCCAGTCGCGGGTTGTATTCGCGCGTGTAGTAATCGGCTTCGCTTTCCATGCCTTTGCTCCTCCGTGGGCGGGGCTGCTGACAGACCCCGGTGGTGGCGCCGGACGAGGCGTCGGCAGCCACCTGCATTCTGGTCATGGTATAGTTTAAGGCTTCGGGGCGGTAGCTCAGCTGGGAGAGCGTCGCGTTCGCAATGCGAAGGTCGGGAGTTCGATCCTCCTCCGCTCCACCACTATTCAGCGCCCAACCCTCCTCGGTTGGGCGTTTTCATTTGCGCGAAACCCGCACCAGGCGGGGCTCTCCGCAATTCTGCGTGTGTAACGGCTCCGCGCTGTGGCCTTCGAAGGTGGGCAGTTCGAACCTCCTTTGCTCTCTGTCCTCTCCCTGTACTTTCGAACCGCTCTATTTTGCACACGCAGAACGCCTGCAAAATCAGGGGCTTATGCGTGTGTAACTTGGAGAGGTTCGCCAGGGCGATTGGTGGAGCGGAGGATAAGCTTATGCAGGTGCTCGCCCATCACCTTAACCTGGTCGGTG
>CAIVPX010000136.1 GCA_903907905.1 uncultured bacterium
CACCCAGGTTTCGCCGGCCGGAAACGGCAACCCGGGCACGGCGCCCACCCGATGCGTGACCGTGCCGCGCTCGATCATGCGCAAATCGGTATCGGACGAGTACTGCAGCAAATCGTCAATGGAGTCGAGCGCCTGCACATAAGGCTGCTTGCGACTGCGCGAGACCACCACGGTGCCGGCGCGCGGGCGCCGCGACACCAGACCCGCCTCGGCCAGTCGGCGCAGCGCCTCACGCACCGTAAAGCGGCTGCTACCGAAGTGCTGGCAAAGCTCGTGCTCGGTGGGCAGCAGGGCGCCAACGGCATACCGCCCCGACAGGATGGCCCGGGTCAGTTCGTCCGCGATGCGCGCGTAGAGCGGGGACGCCACCCGGCGCGTCGAGGCCGCGCCAAGCCCCGCCTGCGAAGGACGCGCTGCAGGGACCTTGCGGCGAGGCTTTGAACGGGCACTGCTGGTCATTGGTCGGCGGTTTCGGTGATCGAAATATTGCGAGACCCTCGCGTTGACAGTATGCACGAATCGCACTAAATTTTGTCCGGACAATTAAACCCGCCGACCCGCCACATAGACCCCAACATGTCAGCACGCCGAAGCCTTCTGTTCGCTCCTGCCTCCCGACCCGAAGTCCTTGAAAAAGCGGCCCGAGCCGGGGCCGATGTGGTCTGCGCCGATCTCGAAGATGCGGTCGGCCCCGCCGACAAGGACGCCGCCCGACTCACCGGGGTCGCCTTCCTGGGCGGCGCGCCCGCGGCCGGCACCGAGCGCGCGCTGCGAATCAATTCGCTCCGAACCCCCACCGGTCTCAAGGACGTCCTTGCCCTGCAGGCGGCGGGCCCGCTCAGCGGCATCGTGTGCCTGCCCAAGGTCGAAAGCGCGGAGGAACTCGGCTGGGCCGACGAACTGCTCGCCACCCAGCCAAATCTGCTTCTGTGCGCCTTCATCGAGACGCCCCGTGGACTCGAAGTGGCACCCGCCATTGCGCGCGCCAGCAAGCGCCTGGCCTTTCTGGTTTTTGGGGCCGTTGATTTTTGCGCCGAACTGGGGGTAGCCCTCACCGATGAAGCGCTGGCCTGGGCTCGCGGAAGGCTGGCCAGTGCTGCCCATCTGGCAGGCGTGGGCTTGCTTGACGCCCCATGTCTCGAGTTTCGCGACCCGATCGAAGTGGCGCGCCAGGCCAGGCTCGCCCGCGCGCTCGGCTTCACCGGCAAGACCTCCATCCATCCGTCCAACATCAGCACCATCCACGAGGCCTTCGCGCCCAGCGTCGAAGAAATCGAGCAGGCGCGCGGCATCATCGCCGCCTTCGAGGCGTCGGGTGGCGCCGTGGCCACCTGGCAGGGCAAGCTGGTCGAGGTGCCGGTGGTCAAACGCATGAAGCGAATCCTTGCGCTGGTTGACGGGCAGTCCGCTCACTGATCGCGGGCAGCGCCGCGAAAAAACATTCTTCCGCATCACGATCCCACACGGAGCCTCACATGGTTGGAACGGTCAAGAAGGTCGGTGAAAACCGCTATCGCGAATCATTCGGTCGCTACTACGAAGACTTCCAGGTCGGCGACATCTATGAGCATCGGCCCAGCCGAACGATCACCGAAACCGACAACACCTGGTTCACCCTGCTCACCATGAACACGCACCCGATGCACTTCGATGCCGAGTACGCCAAGCACAGCGAATTCGGCCGCTGCATCGTCTGCTCGCCGCTCACGGTGGCCATCATGGTGGGCATGAGCGTCACCGACGTCAGCCAGAAGGCCATCGCCAACCTGGGCTGGAAAGAAATCAAGCTCACCTATCCGCTTTTCGCGGGCGACACCCTCACGGCCGAGTCGGAGGTACTCGACAAGCGGGAGAGCAAGTCACGCCCCAACGCGGGCCTCGTCACGGTCAGCACCCGCGGATTCAATCAGGACGGCAAACTGGTCTGCGAATTCGATCGCACCATGCTCATTGCCAAGCGCGGCTTCGAGACCGAGGACAAGGCCGGCTACTAGGCCGGTCAACCCCAATCGCCCAAGGGCCCCGCGCGGCCTCGCGCGCCGGCCAGGAACGCACCCTATCCATCGAATCCAGGCAGGCGCAACCCCCTGTCAAGTCAGCAAGGAAAACCATCATGGCCGATTCCCATCCCGTCAGCAGCGCGCACGAGCAGGAAGGTGAAATTCTCGACGCACTCGAGAAATGGCTCGAGCGCGATGTTCGCCCGCACGTCCTCAAGCTCGAGCATGCCGACGAGTACCCCTTCGAGTGGGTCGAGCAGATGAAGGCCTTCGGCCTTTTCGGGGCCACCATCTCCACCGAGTACGGCGGCCTTGGTCTGCCCGCGGGCACCTACGCGAAAATCGTCGAGAAGATCGCCGAAACCTGGATGTCGCTCAGCGGCATCTTCAATAGCCACCTCATCATGGCCGCCTGCGTCGAGCGCATGGGCACGCCCGAGCAGAAAGCACTGTGGCTGCCCAAGTTCGCCACTGGCGAAATTCGTGGCGGACTGGCGCTGACCGAGCCCGATGCGGGCACCGACCTGCAGGGCATCAAGATTCGCGCCAAGCGTGATGGCGATCATTACGTCATCAACGGCACCAAGACCTGGATCTCCAACGGCATCCACGGCACCTGCTTTGCGCTGCTGGTCAAGACCGACACCTCGGCCAACCCGGCGCACAAGGGCATGTCGTGCTTTCTCGCCGAAAAAGGTCCGGGCTTCAAGGTGTCTCGCAAGATCGAGAAACTCGGCTACAAGGGTATCGACAGCGCCGAACTGGTCTTCGAAGACTTCCGGGTGCCCGCCGACCGTCTGGTGGGCGGGGTCGAGGGCAAGGGTCTGCAAACCGTGTTGGGCGGGCTCGAACTGGGCCGCATCAACGTGGCGGCGCGCGGCTGCGGGCTGGCCAGTGCGGCGCTGCGCGATGCGGTGCGCTACTCGCAAATCCGCAAAACCTTCGGCAAACCCATCTGCGAGCATCAGGCCATTCAGCTCAAGCTGGGCGAAATGGCCACGCGCCTGCAGGCCGCGCGGCTGCTCACCTACGAGGCCGCTCGGGCTTATGACAAGGGCGAGCGCTGTGACATGGAAGCCGGCATGGCAAAGTATTTCGCATCAGAAGCGGCGGTTGAAAATTCGCTCGAGTCCATGCGCATTCATGGCGGCTACGGTTACTCGAAAGAGTTTCATGTCGAGCGCTATTACCGCGATGCGCCGCTCATGTGCATTGGCGAGGGCACCAATGAGTTGCAACGCATGATCATTGCGCGCCAGCTGATCGCCCGTAACCCGGTCTGATCATGACCGCGCCCAGGCAGCCCGCCCACCTGCCCCTGCGGGGCATTCGCGTCCTGGCCATCGAGCAGTATGGCGCGGGGCCTTACGCCACCATGCACATGGCCGACCTCGGCGCCGAGGTCATCAAGATCGAATCGCCCGCGCGCGACGGCGTGCCGGCAGGCGACATGTCGCGCCAATCGGGCCCCTTCTTTCTCGGCCAGGGCGACAGCGAGTTCTTCCAGACCTTCAACCGCAGCAAGCGCAGCGTGTCACTCGAGATCCGCACCCCCCAGGGGCGCGAGCTGTTCATGAAGATGGTCGAGAAGGCCGATGCCGTAGTGAACAACCTGCGCGGTGATCAGCCGGCACGCCTGGGCGTCACCTATGATGACCTCAAGTCGGCCAACCCGCGCATCGTCTGCTGCCACCTCTCCGGCTACGGTCGCACCGGCGAGCGCGCCAACTGGCCCTCCTACGACTATCTCGCGCAGGCCGAGGCCGGCTATCTGGACCTCACCGGCGAACCCGGCACCCCACCCTCGCGCATGGGCCTGTCCATGATCGATTTCATGGGTGGCGTCACCGCGGCCTTTGCCGTCACTTCGGCGCTGCTGGGCGCGTTTCGCAGCGGTCGCGGTTGCGATGTCGATGTATCGCTCTACGACGTCGCCATGCACCAACTCACCTACCCGGCCACCTGGTACCTCAACGAAGGCCACATCACCGAGCGCCGGCCGCGCTCGGGCCATCCTTCGACGGTGCCCTGCGAGCTGATGCCCACGGCCGATGGCTGGATCTTCATCATGTGCATCACGCCGCGCTTCTGGACGCTGCTCTGCGAGCACGTTGGCAGCCCGGAGTTGGCCACCGACCCGCGCTTCAAGGGCTATGCCGAGCGCCGCGCCAACCGCGACAGCCTGATGGCCATTCTGGACCCCCTCTTCAAGACCCGCACCACGCAACAATGGATGACCGAATTCGCCGGCCGCGTGCCAGCGGCGCCAGTGCTCAGCATGGCTCAGGCCCTGGACAACCCGTGGCTCAAGGAATCGGGCGGCATTCTCACCCTCGACCACCCGGCCCGCCCAGACGGCCTGCGCATGATCGCCAGCCCCATCCGGGTCGATGGTGAGCGGCCCGGTGGCACGGCAGGTCCCGCCGTCGGCGCCGACACCGAATCGGTGCTCGGCGAACTCGGCATCGATGCCCACGCGCTCGCCACCCTGCGCGACGCGGGCGTGGTCTGAGGCACGCGCCGTGAAGCTCGAGGGTATCCGGGTCCTTGACCTGTCACTGTTTCTGCCCGGGCCCCATCTCACCACGCTGATGGCCGACCATGGCGCGGAAATCATCAAAGTCGAGCCACCTGGCGAGGGCGAGCCCGTGCGCCACGTGGGCTATCGCTCAGGCGGCGAGAGTGTCTGGTTTCGCAATACCGCGCGCGGCAAGCAGAGCATCGTGCTCGACCTCAAGTCCGACCAAGAGCGCGAGACGCTGCTGCAAATCGCCGAGCAGTGCGACGTCATGATCGAGGCCTTCCGGCCGGGCGTGGTCGACCGACTGGGCATCGGCTACGACACGGTGGCGGCCCGCAACCCGCGCATCGTCTATGCCTCGATCGCCGCTTTTGGCCAGACCGGTCCTGAACGGCTTCGTCCCGCGCATGACATCGGCATGGAGGCGCTGGCCGGTGTGCTCAGCCTCAACCTGGGCAGCGACGGCCAGCCCACCCACCCGCACATGCCGATCGCCGATATCACCGGGTCGATGATGGCGCTGGCCGGTGTTCTCATGGCCCTGTTGCGCCGCGAAAAAACCGGGCGCGGCGACTACCTCGACATCTCGATGCAGGACAGCACCATGTCCTGGTTGCCCAACGCCACCGGCGCGGTGTTTGCCGAGGCGCGCGCTCCGGTGGTCAAGGAGGAGCGCTCCTGGGGCGGGCATTCCTTCTACAACATTTATCCGACCGCCGACGGTCGGCACATCGTGCTGTGCGCGGTCGAGCACAAGTTCGTGCGCAATCTGCTTACAGCGGTCGGGCGCACCGACCTCATCGCCGTCGCCACCCAGCCGCCAGGCCCCGTCCACGCGCCCGTCAAGGCAGCGCTCACCGACATCTTTCGCACGCGCACCCGCGACGCGTGGGAAAGCTGGATGCGCGAACACGACGTGTGCATGGCCCCGGTGCTCGACCTGCACGAGGCCTTCCAGCAGCCCCAGGTGGCCGCACGCGAGATGCTCCTGCGCGATGGGGCGGGCAATCTGCACATCGGCAATCCCATCAAGTTCCGTCATGAGCCCGCCCGGATCAACACCCGTCTGCCAAAAATGGGCGAGCACACCGCGCAGGTGGTCGCACGTTATGCTCGACCGGCCTCGCCAGAGCGCTGAGCCCGGCGCGCGCGCCGAAGCAGACGGCATCGGCCCGGACGGTGCGCGCGGCGCGCACACTTCGCTCTGCGGCGGTCATCTGCCCCTTCACACCGCTCTCGAGACTCGATCATGACCCAGGCCCCCGAATCGTCACCGCTCACCGCCGGCTTGATCGATCTTCTGGCTCGCCCGGTGTCGACGGCCGATCGCGAACGCGCCGCCCTGCATGTTCTCGACTGGATCGGTTGCGTGGCCGCCGGCGCGCTGACGCCGCCCGGCGTGGCGATGCGCGCCTATGCGCGAACCCTGCCCGCGGGCCCCTGCCCGAGCATCGGCGGCTACTCGCTTGATTCGCGTGATGCTGCCCTGGTCAACGGCTCGGTCGGTAACATTCTCGAGATGGATGACTTTTATCGAACGGCCATCGTTCATCCGGGCCCGGTCATCGTGCCAGCGGCCCTCGCCCAGGCACAGGCCTGTGGCGCAAGTGCCGACGCCCTGCTCGACGCGGTGGTGCGGGGCTTCGAGGCCATGATCCGTATCGGCCAAAGTGTCGGGACCGGGCACTACCGCTTCTTTCACAGCACCTCCACCTGCGGCATCTTCGGCGCCGCCGCCGCCGCGGGCTCATTGCTCAAGCTCGATGCACGCCGCATGGCCGACGCGCTGGGCAGCGCCGGCACCCAGGCTGCCGGCCTCTGGCAGTGCCGGGTCGAGGACACCATGAGCAAGCAACTGCACAACGGCCGAGCGGCCCAGGCTGGCCTGCAGTCGGCGCAGCTCGCCGTGCACGGCTTTACCGGCGCCCACCAGATCCTCGAGGGTCCGCTGGGATTTTTCAAGGGCATGTGCCCCGATGCCCGCCCTGACAAACTGCTGGCGGATGCCGACGCGGGCTGGTTGATTCACGGCTGCAGCTTCAAGCCCTGGCCCGCCTGCCGGCACACGCACGCCCTCATCGATGCGGCCCTGCTGCTGCGCGAGGGCCTCGACCTGCAACGAATCAGACAGATCCGCGCGATGGCCTACCGCGATGCGGTCGCCATGTGTGACCACGCGCTGCCCGCCAACCCGGTGCAGGCCAAATTCAGCCTGCAGCACGCGGCCGCCGTGGTGCTCTTGCGCGGCAAGCCCACGCTTGGCGATTTCGACATGGGTGCCGTGCATGACCCCGCCGTGGCGGCGCTCAGAGCCCGCGTCGAGATCGCCGAAGACCCTGCGCTCACGGCCCGCTATCCCGCGCGCTTCGGCGCTGCACTTGAAATTACGCTCGATGACGGCAGCGTCCGTCGCATGCAGCGCGACGATGCGCTGGGCGATCCCGAAATCCCGCTGGATGAAGCGGCGCTGGTCGGCAAGGCACGCATGCTGCTCGAGGCCTCGGGCTACACCGCCGCGCGCAGCGATGCGATGATCACCGCCTGTCTGGCCCTTCGCGAAGGCGGCCCGGTGGCTGCCGTCACCGCGCTGCTGCAGTAGCCCGTGCCACGCCAGTCACCGCAAGCGCCATTCCCCACGACTTCCCGAACTCACCCGGCCCCCGATCAAGGACCCGTATGCTGAACTACTTCGATGCCGCCGACATCCCCGGAATCCGTCGCGACTATCCGATCGGCCCCGCCTTCCTCGAGCGCTTTCGCGGCATGAGCCGCGATGAACTGCGCGCCCTGCAGGAAAGCCGGTTTCGTCGTGTCATGGAGTTCGCCTGGCAGGTGCCCTTCTACCAACGTCTCTGGGGAGCCCAGGGGATCGAACCGAGCGATATCCGCAGCCTGGACGACCTCCCCCGCTTGCCCACCTACTCCAAGTCCGACCTGATGGAGTCGGTCGAGCGCTGCCCGCCCCTGGGCGACTTTGATGGCCAGTCGGTGCACCCGGCCTGGGCCCGGCCGCAAATCATCATCCAGACCACCAGCGGCACCACGGGCAAACCTCAGCCGCTGCTTTACGGGCCGCGCAGCCGCGAATTGCAGAACGCGCTGCTCGCGCGCGTGTATCTGATGCAGGGCATGTCGGCCGACGACGTGGTGCATTCGGTCTACGGTTTCGGCATGGTCAACGGCGGCCACTACATTCGTGAAACCGTCTCGCACTGGGTCGGCGCCCGACTGCTCAGCGCCGGCACTGGCGTCGAGACGCGTTCGGCCCAGCAGGCCGCGCTGATGCGCGATTTCAAGGCCACCGTACTGGTGGGCTTCGGCGACTTTCTGCGCAGGCTCGCCGAAGTCGCGCGCGAGAACGGCATCGAACCGGGGCGCGACATCCGCCTGCGAATGATCACCGGCCATCTGGGGCCGGAGGGCCGCGACCCCATCAGTTCGGTCTGGGGCGGCTGCCCCGTGTATGACTGGTATGGCGTGGGCGACACCGGCCTCATTGCGGGCGAAGGCCCCGACATGAGCGGTATGTACGTCATGGAAGACGCCCAGTACCTTGAGCTGATCAATGCAGACTCGGGCGCCGCCGTAGGTCCCGGCGAGCCCGGCGACATGGTCTGTACCTGCCTCTACAAGGACGACATCTTCCCCATCATCCGGTTCAACACGCACGACGTCACCGAAGAGATCACCGGCACCTCGTCCATCGGACTGCCCTTCCGGCGCATCCTGGGCTTTCGCGGCCGCAGCGACAACATGGTGAAACTGCGCGGCATCAACGTCTACCCCACCGCCATCGGTGCGCTGCTCACCGCCGAGCGCAGCGACTACGCCGGCGAGTTCCTCTGCGAGGTTGATCGCGTGGGCAACCGCGATGAAATGACGGTCTGGGCCGAAGTCAAGACCGAGGCCAGCGCCGACCTGCAAACCACCTACGAGGGCCTGCTGCGCGCCCGTCTCGGCGTGGACATGAACGTGAAGCTGTGTGCCCCGGGCTCGCTTGCCGAGCGCACGGGTGTGGAGTCCCGGCAAAAGCCGGTTCGGCTGTTTGATCGCAGAAAAGGCTGAGGCCACTCATGGACACCCTCCCGCTCGACATCCCCAGCCTGATGGCCGCTTACCGGGCCGGCACGCTCGATCCGGTCGCGGTGACGCAAGCCTGTCTTGCCCGCATCGACCAGCTCGACGGCACCTATCACGCCTTCATCACCGTCGCGCGTGAGCGTGCCCTGTCGGATGCACGGGCAAGTGCCGCCCGCTGGCGCGAAGGCCGTCCGCTCGGCCCGCTTGACGGCATACCGGTGGCACTCAAGGACAACATCCAGGTGGCAGGCATGCCCTGCACCGGTGGCAGCGCGGCGCTTCGCGATGACGTCCCTGCGCAGGACGCGCCGGTGCAGTCGCGCCTCGCGGCCGCCGGGGCGGTACTGCTGGGCAAGCTGAACATGCACGAGGGTGCGCTCGGTGCCACCACCGACAACCTCGCCTTCGGCCGCTGCATCAATCCGCTCCATGCGGGACATACGCCCGGCGGTTCCAGTGGCGGTTCGGGTGCAGCGCTAGCCGCCGGCTTTTGCAGCGTCGCCATCGGCTCCGACACCATGGGTTCGGTGCGTGTGCCCGCTTCCTACTGCGGCGTTTTCGGCTACAAGCCGGGCAACGACACGGTGCCCCACGAGGGCATGGTGCCCCTGTGCCATGTGCTCGATGTGGCGGGCCCACTCGCCACTACGGCCCGGGACACCGCCCTGGCTGCGCGCGTGTTGATGGGGCTTCCCCCCGAGCCGGGCGCGCCCGCCACGTGGTCGGGGCTTCGAATTGGTGTGCCCATGCAGATGGATGCCATCACGCTTCATCCCGAAGTGGCCGAGGGCTTCCGGCAGTTTCTGGCTGCCGTTGCGGCGCAGGGCGCGATCGTCCGCCGTATCGATCTGCCGCACTGGGACCCGACCCGCTCGCGGCGCGCGGGCCTGCTCGCGGGCGAGGCCGATGCACTGGCCTGGTGGAAGCACATGAAGGGCGATGATCTTCCGGGCTTGTCGGCGCCTTTCGCGGCCATGCTCCGCTACGCGGATCGCGCGGGGCCCGAGAAAGTGGCCGCTGCCCGTGCCACGCTCGAATCGCTGTACACCGAGGCCGCGGGCGCGTTCAGCGACATCGACCTCATGGCGCTTCCCACCACGCCCCACCCGAGCTTCGAGCACACCGACTCGCCGCCCATCGATCAGGCCGATCTCACGGCACTCGCCAATTTCTACCGCTGCGGGGCCTTCGCATTTCCCATCGAGTGCCAGGGCCGCGCCGTGTCGGTGCAACTCATGGCAGCGCCGGGGGACGATCAGCGCCTGCTCGCTCTCGCCGAGGCGATTGACCGGCTGGGGCGCGCCTCCTCGCGCTACCCGCACGCGCGCCTGCTGGAAGGCTGAGCTCAGTCGTCGCGTCTTGCGGCAAGCGGTCGCCCTCCCCTGAATCCCAAGGACATCCATCATGAGTTCAGCCACCCTCGATGCCCGCGCCCTGCTCGATGTCATCGAGCGCGCCGCCTCGCTCGCCGCCCAGGTCGACCATCCTGAAGAGGCCATCCGGGTGCTGCTTGCGGCCCCGCTCGAGGTGATCGGCGACCGCGAAGCCTATCTGCGCCCCGGCGCGCTCAAGGAAGGCGAGCGCCACTTCTTCGTGGGGGGCTGCTTCATCACCACGCCCGACACGCGCTACCACATGCTCATCGGCAATACCGGCTTTCCGCCCGAGCAGCGGCGCCTCATGGTGCCCATCGAGGGCGGCCACCCGGGCACCGTGTTCCGCACCCGCGCGCCCATCCTGCTTGCCAACACCGATGAGCACGGCAGCTTCAAGCAGTACCTGAAGTCATCGCGCATGGGCTCCTCGATTTACGCGCCCATGATCTGGCGGTCGCAGTTCATGGGCTTGCTCATCTTTGCGGCGCAGGCCCGCCACACCATGCGCGAGCTCGATCTTGCGGTGCTGCGCGTGCTGGCCCAGCACGCCACCAGCCTGTGGGTCGCGCACGGCGGGCCGCAATGGCTCGCCGCCGAGTACCCGCCCAAGGACGGTTTCTACGTCGAAACCGGCGGGCTCAACCCCCGCTGATCGCCCGCCGGGCGCGCTGATCGACCCAAGCTCGCAGGCGCTCGCCTGCGGTGCGCATCACACGCCTGCCTCGCCCCAAGCAGCCTGCGCAAGCGCTAGCCCGAAGGATCGGGTCGCCTCTATTCGGCTGCGTTTTCAAGCGGCACGCTCGGTGTTCAAGCACTTTCCCGCACTCGACCTCGACCTCTACCTGCCCTCGCTCCTCGAGCACTTCATGGGCTCGCGCAAGTGGATGGCCTCGCAACTGGGCAAGGCGGGTGGCCAGTCGGCCAGCGAGGCCAAGCAGGCCGCCTCACGCCGCAACGGGCGCCTGGGCGGGCGGCCGAGGAAGGTGGCCCACCCGACTGAAGGGGGCTGACGGGTTCACCGCAGTGGCGATCCATTAGCGAAATTGAAGCTCCAGCACTCAGGCGGGGGTCGCGAGAACCCTCAATTGATGACCGCCTTGACGGTCGCAAGGGGAATGAACAGACAACGCGGCTGATCGGGCAAGGTCATGAAGCCATGGTGCGCATAAAAGTCAGCGGCCGAAGCATCTTTCGCATCAACGACCAGGGCGTAGGCCGCAATCTCTGCCGATAGCGCACGGCGCAGGGCATCGGCCAGCAAAGCGCCCCCGAGTCCCGTGCCCCGATAATCGCTGTCTACGGCCAATCGCTTTATTCGAACGGCTGGCACGCTCGGATAGCGCGGCAGTTTCCTGGCAAGCGAATCAGATAAGTCGGACACCATGACGCTTGCCGAGGCGAGGGTGTAGTACCCCGCGATGCGCCCCTGAATATCCAGCGCCACGAAACACGCGGTCACCCGCCTCTTGATGTCCTGTGCGACCTGGGTGTGGAAGTAACGATCCAGAGCCTTGACGCCGCAGGCAAAACCGGATCGGTCGGCCTCCCGATCCAGCGCTTCGACCCTGAACCGGGTAGCCATTCGCTGAGCTCAACCCGCGAGCAACTTGTTCGCGCGGGCAAAGGCGCGCTTGAGCGCCGCCTCCGGCTTTGCAGGCTCGATCAGGGCCCGCGCAAAGGCTTCCTGGTCAGCCCGAGACAGATGCAGTTGGTCGGACTGGGCAATCGCCCGAGCGGCCGCCTGCTGAAGCGCATACACGACGAAATCCGTGACGCTGCGCCCCTGTAGCTCGGCCGCGCGCTTGATCGTACCGTGCAGATCTGCGCTGATGCGCGCTTCCAGGCGGGCAGATGGACGCTTCATCGGACGCACCGATCCCGGAGGGGTACTGGCTTTGCCGAGGGCGGATTTAGCAGGCATGTCGACGCTCCAATACACAGGCCAGTGTACGGCAATTTGCCGGATTTATCACGTCGCGATTCTTGATCGATCGGTCGCCCTGAGGCCTGTTGCTCGATGACGCGGAGTTACCCACAGAGTTACCCTGCCAGACGCGTAAACCGAAAGGAACAGGACCAGCGCAGTCCCGGCGGAGCCATTGCCCCGATCAGTACCCCGACATCGAGAGAAGTCTTGACGGACTCATCCCGAGCGCCACCGCAATACGGTGAAGGTTCATGAGCGTCATGTTGTGTTCGCCGCGCTCGATGCCGCCCATGTAAGACCGGTCAAGCCCCGTTTCGAGCGCGAGCGCCTCCTGCGAAAGTCCGGCGTCCTGGCGGGCGCGACGGATCGTCTGCCCCAAGGCAAGAAGGACGGGGTCTCCCGCGTAGATTGGCGATTTCTTGGCCACGGGCGCATCGTCCTGACTTGATGCACCGGATACCACGGTAAACGATACCCATTACCGTACATACTTGACTATTGCTTACTCGCCAGACCGGCGTGCGGATCACCCAACCGGGAGAAACCATCATGCTCGCCGCAACACTGATCACGCCCCTGATGATCGCCACCGCTCCAGTCGCTATCACGCTGCCCCAGGACACTCGCGACAGTCACCGGACGCAGGCAAGCGAGTCGGCAACGACACTTGCTCAGAGAACCACTTGGAGCAGCACACAAACCCACGCTCCCGGGGGACGACCGAGTGACAACGATAACGACTGAGAACCCCGACTCGTGCTGCTCCTTCTCACCAGTTCCCTGGACGGCACGAGTAATTTGATCGTCGCCCAACTCGGCGAACGGGTCTTTCGCCTCAACTTCGACCTGTTCGCCGACTACAAGCTCGAACTGTCACCCGCCCGCTGGCGCATCGAAGACCCGACCGGACAATTCATCGATTCAGGCCTTGTCACCCGGTGCTTCTGGTGGAACGCCTTCGATTACGACATCCTCTACGCCAACCCCTTCATCGTCGAGGAAGTGAAGTACGTTTTCCGGGAACTCTACAACTGGTGCCGACTGCGAAACCAGGTCCGCGGCAACCCGCCCGACTTTCACCATCGTCTCGGCAAGGTGAACCTGTTGTCGATTGCCGCGAGGCACTTCTCCACCCCGCTCACGCTGGCCTCGTTTGGCCTGGCCGGCGTCTCACAGTTCGCGGGTCGACCTGCCGTCGCCAAATCCTTTTCGTCGGGTCTCACGACGACCCATCGCGCACTGTTCACCACCCGCGTCGATCTCGCCACACTCCACCCCGACTACCCCTGGTATCTGCAGGAGGCCATCCAGAGCGATGAAGACGTCACGGTCTTCGTGTGTGGCGAGCAGCTCTTTTGCTATCAGCGGGACCGACGCGGCCTCAAGGGCCTTGACTGGCGCGCGGAGCAGTCGATGACACCGGGCGTGGATGAGTGGGCCCGCTCCCCGCTGTCGAGCGCTCAAGCTCGCGCGATCCACAGTTTCTGCGCCGAGATCGGCGTCGACTGGGGGCGACTCGACTTTCTGCGCGTCGACGATGAACTCGTCTTTCTCGAATTCAACGCCAACGGCCAGTGGGTCTTCCTCGACTACGCCGGCCGCGACCGCCTCGTCGAGACAGTCGCCCGATGGTTGAACCCGTGACGACCCCGGGCTAGAGCGGATTGAGCGCCGCGAAATGCCGTGCAATCGCCAGACGGCTGGTCACCCACACGTCGCGGCGGCTCGCTACATGCTGCATGAAGCGCTCCAGCGCGCCGATGCGGCCGGGCCGACCGATGATGCGCAGGTGCAGCCCAAGGTTTAGCACGCCCGGACGCTCGCCGCCCTCGCGGTACATCTGCTCGAAGCTCTCCACGGCGTAATCCAGCCAAGCCTGGGGTGAATACCCGGGCGCGAGCCAGAACTTCATGTCATTGGTATCCAGCGCATAGGGCACCACCACGATGCCGCGCTGCTGGCCGTTCAGCTCGACGAACTCCCAGCGCGGCACGTCGTCCGAGTAGTCATCCATGTGGTACTCGTAGCCGGCCTCCACCAGCAGGCGGCGGGTGTTGTCGGTGAGCAGATAGCGCGACAGCCAGCCATAGGGCCGCGTGCCGGTGGTGCGCTCGATACTGTCGGTGGCCGCGCGAATGAACTCGCGCTCGCGCTCTTCCTTGAACGAAAACTGGTGGATCCACCGATGGCCGTGGCTGCACACTTCATGGCCGGCGCGCGCGATGGCCTGAGCCAGATCGGGCGCCTTCTCGAGCGCGACGGCCGCAGCCGTGAAGGTGCACTCGAAACCGAACTGATTGAGCAGACGCATCACTCGCGGCGCGCCCGCCCGAATGCCGTAGAGGTAGTTGCTCTCGTTGCCGTAGTTGCGGATGGGAATCTTCAGCGACACGCCCAGCTCGTCCACCGGCTCGGGCGCCTTGTCACCCGAGGCAATGCTCTGCTCGGAACCTTCCTCGACGTTGACGACGAAAGACATGGCGAGCCGCTCGTCGCGCGGCAGGGTGAAACGGTAACTCATGCAGACAGACCGGGTGGTTGGGAACGACCGCAACCTTAGGGCGCCCCCCGCCCGAGGTCAAGTTGACGTCTTGCGGCGCCCGCCGGCCTTGTCGCGGCCAGCGGTGGTCGCCGCTGCGCGGGCCTTCTTGCCGCCTGACGCAGGCGCCTGCAGCCGCGAGGCATCGGCCTTGAGTACCTCCAGCCCTTCGCGCAGACGCTCGGACATGAGTCCGATGTCGTAGCTGTAGGACACCATGCGAAAACCGCGGGCCATCCACTCGCGGGCGGTGTCGAGGGTGGGTGCCATGCAGGCAGCGAACTTTCCGTGCTTGCGGCACGAGGCCAAGAGGCGATCGATCCCTTTCTGGATGACCGGCTGATGAAACTGCCCGGGAATGCCCAGGGACAGTGACAGATCAAATTGCCCGAGGTGAACGCCATCGACACCGGGTACCGCGATGATCTCCTCGAGGTTTTTGAGACCCTTTTTGGTTTCGATCATCATCATCACCAGCGTGCGATCGTTGGCCGCCTTCATCTTTTCGGCAAGATCGCCCCCGGCATAGTCGTCGTGCGCGCCGCCAAACATCGCGCCACGCTTGCCCTGCGGCGGGTACTTCGTCCACGACACGATCTCCCGGGCTTCGCTGGCCGACTCGACCATCTGAAACATGAAGCCCATGGCACCGATGTCCAGGAGCAAGGCCGCCGTGGCATAGGACTTGTCCGGCGGGCGAACGATCGGGATGATGCCGGCTGCACGGCAGTACTGAAACTGCCGCTTCATTTCGTCGACCGAAAACCCCGTGTGCTCCATGCAGTAGAGCGCGTAATCGGCGCCGGCCGTCGACAAGATGGTGGGCAAGCCCGGCGTGGCGAACTCGAAGATCATGGTGCCGTAAACGAGCCCGCCCTGAGCGAGGCGGGTCTTGACCGGATTGGGGCGCATCGGTGTCTCCTGAAGGATCGGCCGCGCGAACGGGCCGCTATGGGATGGGGTCAGGCGCGGGCCTCAGCATAGCGCTTCAGGCTCTTGGACGAAACCCGCCGTGCCATCGCCCCGCGTTCAGTCCCAGCGCGTGAGTTTCACCGCGAGCGCACACAGGATGGCGTACACCACCATGGCACCCGACACCAGCGCAAAGTAGGGCCAGACCTGCGTGGTGATACCCAGCAACCACTGTCCCGCGACCACCACCAGCACCAGCCGGCCGGTGGCGGCCAGCACAGGACCGATCACCCTGCCCGAGCCCTGCGAGGCAAAGTAAAGCGTGTAGGCCGCGCCAAAGAGACCGAATGCGGGCCCCGCCCAACGCAGATAGTCGCCCGCTGCGGCCAGCACCTGCGGGTCGTCACTGAACAGATTGGCCCACAGGCCGGGATACAGCGCGATCACCGAGCCAATCAGCAACAGGTTCACGCCCGACACGGCCCCCGCCGTCCAGGCGACCCGGCGTGCACGCGCCACCTCGCCCGCGCCAATCGCCATGCCCACCATCGGCACGGCGGCGACACCGATGCCGAAGGCCACCGGGATCAGCAGGAACTCGAGGCGCTGACCGATGCCATAGCCCGCGAGCGTCTGGGTATCGAAACGGGCGATGAGCGAGGTGATCACCATCATCGTGACCACCGACTGCAAGGGCGACAGGCAGGAGACCGCGCCGACCTTCAGAATGTCCGCAAAGAGCGGCCAGCGCAGCCTGACCCCCCGAAGGGGCAGCCTCAAACGGCCAGCGCCCCGCGTGAGGTAGACGAAGAGAAACAGGGCGCCGCAGCCATAGCCCACGATGGTGCCCAGCGCCACCCCGGGGAGTCCCCAGCGGGGCAAGGGTCCCAGGCCGAGCCCGAGCGAGCCGCCGACTGCGATCTGCAGGACCGAGGCACCGAGAATGATTCGCGAGGGAAGCTTCATGTTGCCGGTGCCGCGCACCACCGACAGCATTGCGTTCATCAGCCAGATGAAGGGCGTGCCGCAAAAGAGCACGGTGGAGAAGGCAATGGCTGCCGCCAGCACGTCGCCGCTGCCACCCAGCAGGCGAAAGAACCAGGGCCCCAGCCCGATCATGATCGCCGCGTGGCCGAGACCGGCTACGCCTCCGATCGCCAGGGCGTGCAGGGCCAGGGCCTGAGCCCGGCCCAGGTCCTGGGCGCCGAGCGCGCGCGCGACCGCCGACGACACCCCGCCCCCCATCGCCCCCGATGACAGCATCTGCGGCAGCATGCCGAAGGGCAGCACGAGCGCCATCGCCGCCAGCGGCACCACACCCAGTCGGCCAATGTAGACCGTCTCGGCAATGCTCACCAGCACGCCCATCATCAGCGCCAGCACATTGGGCAGTGCCAGACGCAGCAGGGTGGGAAGAATGGGCCCGGTGAGCAGGGGGTTGGACGTCAAGACAAGTCGCTCTCGAGAGACGATGACGACGGCGGCCGGGCCCGGGCGCAGGCAATCCTATAATCGCCAACACCCTGCAACCACCGCCTGGCAAGGCTGACATCATGCCCGACTTTCGAAGCGATACCGTCACACGGCCCACGCCCGCGATGCGCGAAGCCATTGCGCAGGCCGAGGTGGGCGACGATGTGTTCGGCGACGACCCCTCCATCAACCGCCTCGAATCCCATGCGGCTGAGCTCCTGGGCTTCGAGGCGGCGGTCTTTGCAGCATCGGGCACCCAGACCAACCTCATGGGACTGCTCGCCCACTGCGAGCGCGGCGAAGAAGCCATCGTGGGTCAGCAGTGGCACACCTACCGTTGGGAGGCGGGCGGCATGGCGGTCCTCGGCTCGATTCAGCCGCAGCCGATCGACAACGCGCCCGACGGCAGTATTCCCCTCGAGGCCATCGAAGCCGCCATCAAACCCGATGACCCGCACTTTGCCCGCACGCGCCTGATCTGCATGGAGAACACCACCGGCGGCAAGGTGCTGCCCATGGACTATCTGCGGGCGGTTCGGGCGCTCGCGCAGCGTCGCGGCCTGGCGACCCATCTGGATGGCGCCCGGCTCTGGAATGCGGCGGTCGAGGTGGCGCGCCGGCGCAGCCAAAACGAGCGCGAGGGCGACGAGGCAGGTTCGGGCGGCGCTGATCCACGTGCCGTGGCGCGGGATATCTGCGCGCAGTTCGACTCGGTGTCGATGTGCCTGTCTAAGGGGCTGGGCGCGCCCGTGGGCTCCCTGCTGCTGGGATCTCGAGCACTAATCCAGCGCGCGCGGCGCTGGCGCAAGATGCTGGGCGGCGGCATGCGCCAGGGCGGCTTGCTGGCTGCGGCCGGGCAGCATGCGCTCGAATCGCACATCGATCGTCTTGCACTGGACCACGCCCGCGCGCGCCGGCTCGCGCTCGGCCTGCAGGCCGCCTCGCGCCAGCACCCGGACAGCCTGCAGGTGGACACGCCGCAGACCAATATCTGTTTTGTGAAAGTGAGCGAGTCCATCGCGCCCGCCTTCGCCGCGCACCTGGCCGATCACGGCATTCGCGTGACCGGGCGCAGCGGCGCCTATGGTTCAGGCATGGTTCAGCGCTGGGTCACCCACCTGGATATCGACGATCAGGATGTGGAGGATGCGCTGACCGTGGTGCAGGCCTTCTTCGATCGCCTGCCGGCGAGTGGCTGACTCGAATTATTCTTGATCGAATCAGTCAGCCTGAATTTTCGCCTGCGCGATCACCTCGGCCCAGCGGTCGATCATCGCGTGCATCATGGTCGTGTGTTCGGCCGGGGAATTGGCAATGGGGACGAAGCCCGCGCCGGCGAGCTTGCCCGCCATCTCGCTGCTGCGCAGCGCTCTGACGAAGTGCTCGTTGAGGGTCGTCGCCAACTCGGCGGGGATGCCCGCTGGCGAGTACAGCCCCCACCAGGTATCGGCATCGACCCCCTTGAGCCCCTGCTCGACGAAGGTCGGCACTTCGGGCATGGCGGGGTTGCGCTGCGCACCGGTCACGGCGATGGCGCGCAGCTTGCCAGCCTCAACGTGTGCACGTACCGAGCTGATACCCGCAAACTGCATCTGCACGTGGCCGGCGAGCAGATCGGTCATCGCGGGGCCAGTGCCCTTGTAGGGGATGTGCGCGATATCGACGCCTGCGGCGATCTTCACCAGTTCACCCGCCAGATGCGTCGAGGCACCATTGCCGCCTGAAGCGTAATTGAGGCTACCGGGCCGGGCCTTGGCCAGCGCCATGAGTTCGGTGAGCGTCTTCGCGGCCACCGAAGGATGTGCCACCAGAATCACCGGCGCAGTCGCCATCATGGTGATCGGCGCCAGTTCACGCTTGGTATCGAAGGGCAGCTTTCTGAGCCCCGGATTGGTGAGCAGCGCGCTGTCCATGGCCAGCAGCGTGTAGCCGTCGGCAGGCGCGCGGACGACCAGCTCGGTACCCAGCACCGAGCCCGCGCCTGGCTTGTTCTCGATCACGATGGGCTGCCCGATCGACGCACTGACAGCCGGCGACAGCATGCGGATGAGGATATCGGTGCCACCGCCCGGACCGTAGGGCACGACGATACGAATCTGTCGCGACGGATAGGCCTGAGCACGAAGCGTGGGCGACTGAGCCAGCAGCCCGGCCGCGCCCGCAGCCGCAAGCAGCCGCCTGCGCGACAAGGGAATCAGGTTCGATGAGGTCATGGGATGCTCCATTCGTTTTACGGCCTCGACTTCAGCCAATTCCAATCGCGTACAGCTCAGGCGCCAGCCGCCTGGCCCAGATCGCCCGATACCGCACCCTTTCGGTCGAGGAAATCAAGCAGTGCGTCCACACAGCGATCAGCATAGCCATCGCAGATGTTGTGCGCAGCGGTGTCGAGGTAGAGCGTTTCGCTCCCCGCAATGCGCTGCTTCATGTCCTCATAGGCACTGGCATGACCGATCTGCTCCTGACCCGCACCGACGATCAGCGTGGGCGCGGTAATGGCCCCGAGCTCCTCCATGAAGTCGTGCGTGCACATGTGCAGGACAAAGCGTGCAATGAAGGGCACATCATTGGAGCCCGCCTGCTCGATGAACCACTGCACCAGGCCGGGGTCGGCCTTGGCATCAAAGCGCTCGCTGATGGTTTCAGCCAGGAAGGTCTTGAGACCGCGCTCGGCGATCTTGGGAATCCAGGTGGGGGCGTGGCTGTGCTTCAACCCCGGCGTGGAGCCAAACAGGGACAGGGTTTTCACGCGCCCGGGGTGCTCGATGGCGAGCCGTTGCGACACGTAGCCGCCTGCAGAATTGCCCACCAGATGAACCGAGTCGATGCCCTCGCGATCGAGCAGTTCGACGACATCGCCCACCAGGTGCGCCAGCGAAAAGGGCTGATCAGCCGAGGGAATTTGCGATTGACCGTGGCCGCGAAGGTCGAGCCGAAGCACGCGGTAACGCGCGGTGAGCCGCGGCATCCAGCGAAACCAGCGCTGCGACGACCCCATCGCCGCATGCAGCAGCAACACGGTGTCCGCCTGGGACCAGGGCGCAGCGAATGAGTCACGCTGCCAGGCCAGACGCAGCCCGTCTCGGTTGATGAAAGTCTGCATCAGGATCTCCGTGAAGTCTTGGTGATATCGGGTCGGCGGTGCATGCGCCGCGCATGATCGATCATCTCGTGCGAGGGCTGCGCATGTGTGTACCCGCGTCGGGTCACCGAGATGCCCAGTCGTTTCAGATCGGCCATCGATTCCGCCATTTTAAGCGTTGCCGCCAGGCCGTCGACCACCGGCACCTCATCGATGCGCGTGACCCCGGCTCGCGCCATCGCCTCGCTGAGGTAGAGCTGTCCGGGGATCAGGGCTTCGGCGCCGTTTCGGATTGCGATACGGGCGGCCTCGCAGAAGCGTTCGACCAGCGCGGAAGGGTCACTCAGTCCCTTGCCGACTGCCGCGAAATCCGCCTCGATGAGCTGCGTGGGCAGCGCCCGGCCTTCGAGACCCAGGAAGCGGATGTGCCGGTCCATGATCTGGTCAAACCCCGCCTGGAAGGCCAGCACGCAGAAGCGGCTGCCCAGCAGACAGGCCAGGTGCATGGCCGACTCGCCGTAGCCCACCACTGGAATATCAAGCACCGATCGCGCCTGCTCGAGCCCCGGGTCCTGCACCGAGCCGATCGCGAACACGTCGTATCCCTCGGCCTGCGCACGCAAGGCATTGTCGAGAATGAACTGGGTATGCAGCGAAATGAGGTACGGATAAATCACGACGTCTGCCGGCGCAAAACCCCCGTAGGTACCCGGGGGCAGGCCATGCAGATCGATGTCCACCCCCGGCCTCGCCACCGAGCGGGCGCGTGCCCGGAGTCCTTCAAAGTAATCGGGCGATCGATCGCCGTCGAATAGGCTTTGGTACCAGATACGCATGGGAGAGACCGTCCTGAAGGCAAGGCTCGCTGTATAGCGTGACCGGGCCGGCGTTGTCCAGCGCGCGCATTGCCCGGATGACAGAAAAAGGGTAAAAAACCGGCTGCTGTGCATTCAAACAAATAAATAGACCCACCACACGGAGACACCATGAACAAGCCCGGCACCCCGTCCCAGACCCGCCGCAAGCTGCTTCGCCAGGCCGGCGCGGCCGCGACGCTGGCAGGCGCACCCTGGATCGCCCGCGCCCAGGCGCCCCGAATCATCCGGATTGCCCACCACGTCAGCCTGCAGTCCGAACAACACAAGGCTGCCGAGACCTTCGGCCGCCTGCTCGGCCAGTACACGCGGGGCGCGATGGAGGTCAGGGTGCTGCCAGCCGCGCAGGCGGGCGGGCAACGCGAAATCATCGAGTCGGTCTCACTGGGAACCCTCGAGATGGGCTACGGCGAGTCAGGCCTCTACGCCAACTATGTGTCGCGCTTCGGCGTCATCGCCCTGCCCTATCTCTACCGGGACTTCGCCCATTGGGAAAAAGTGGTCGACGGGCCCATTGGCGCCGGGCTGGCCGAGCAGTTGCGCGCGGCCTCGGGGCTGCGCATCGTCAACTGGATGACCGCGGGGTATCGCGACACCTACCTGCGCACCAAGGCGATCCGCAAACCCGAAGACTTCAACCGGGTGAAAATTCGCCTGCCCGAGGCACCCCTGTTCGTGAAGACTTTTCAAGCTCTGGGCGCCCAGCCCACGCCCATCCCCGCGCCCGAGATGTACTCGGCCCTTCAGACCGGTGTGGTCGACGCAATGGAGGGTAGCCCCGAAGTCGGCTTCACGTTCAAGATTCACGAGGTCACGCGCTACCTGTCCCGCACCCGGCACATCCTGCTCGACGGCAGCTTCGTGATCAACGACAAGCTGCACGCCTCGCTCTCGGCCGAGCACAGGGCGGCGATCGAGCGCGCGGCCCGTGAGGCGGCCGCCATCCAGCGCAAGGAGCATTTCGAACGCGAGGCCAGCTGGATGGATCGGTTCCGCAAGGAGAGCAAGCTCGAAATCAATGACGTCGACCTCAAGGCCTTCGCCGACAAGCTCACGCCGCTGCACAATGAGTTTGCAAGCGCTGCCAAGGCCACCGACGTGGTCGCAGCCATCAAGGCGGCCTGATCGGGCCTGCGGACGCGACGCGGGCCCGGGGCGCCCTCACCCCGAGGGCCTGCCGCCCGCGTCACTTCACGCCGATCGATCGACATGACACAGCGCTCAAGCCGCCCCGGGCCGGATCACGCCGGGGTTCGCGCCATCGAGGGGCTGATGCGCCTGACGCGAGGCGCCTGCGGGCTGGGCTTTGCGGCCTTCTGCGGCGTCACGCTGGTCCAGGTCATCAACCGCTATCTGCTCGGCTGGTCCATGTTCTGGACCGAAGAACTGGTCCTGCTGCTCTTTGTCTGGTCGGTCATGCTCGGGATGCCCGCGGCCCTCTGGTGGCGCGAGGAGATCGTGGTCGACATCATCCAGTTGCCGTCCGGCTTCGATGGACTGCGGCGAGCCCTGGTGGAACTCGTTTCGATGGCCTTCCTGATCGCACTGCTCTGGAGCGGCATCGGCTTCATGCTGCGCGGCGGCATCTCAATGTCGCCGGCGCTGGGCCTGCCGCGCTCGGTGTTCTACGCCAGCATTCCGACGGGGGCCGTGCTCGCCCTCTTCGCTCTGGCCGGCCGCATGATGCGCCGGCGCGAGCCCTCCGAGGCGGTCGCCCAAGATGCTGCTGTCGCTCACGATTAGCCTGGTCGGCCTGCTGCTGATCGGCGTACCGATCGCATTCGCGCTGGGCATGGCGGGCGTCATCGCCCTGCTCATCAACGGGCAGGTGCCGATCATCGTGGTGGCCCAGAAAGTCTACGGCTCGCTGGACAGCTTCCCGCTCCTGGCCATCCCGCTGTTCATCTATGCGGGCGCCGTCATGAACGAAGGCGGCATCACGCGGCGCATCGTCGCACTGGCCCGCGCGCTGGTCGGGCACCTGCGCGGCGGGCTGGCTCAGGTGGTGATCTTCACCAGCCTGATCTTCTCCAGCATCTCGGGCTCGGCGGCCGCCGCGGCGGCGGCTGTCGGGGGCATGCTGCTGCCCTCGATGCGCGAGGAGGGCTTTGACGAGGCCTGGTCGGCCACCGTGGTCGCCAGTGCGGCCATCCTCGGACCCATCATTCCGCCCAGCATCCTGATGGTGATCTACAGCTCGATGACGGGGCAATCCGTGGGTGCGCTGTTCGTCGCCGGCATCCTGCCCGGCCTGCTGATCACTTGCGTGTTGATGGCTGTCACCTGGGCCTTCGCCGGTCGCATGGGCGGTCGCCGGCCGGCACGCGCCAGCCTTGGCGACATCTGGCGCGCTTTCGTCACTGCGCTGCCAGCCCTGATCATGCCGCTCATCATCATCGCGGGCATTCTCTCGGGCGTCTTCACCGCCACCGAAGCAGGGGTGGTCGCGGTCGCCTACGGCGTCGTCTATGGCTTTGTCACCGGCGAACTGGATGGACGCATGCTGTGGCGACAGACGGTCGCATCGGCGGTGGTCTCGTCCAGCATCCTCATCATTCTGGGGGGCGCCGCCCTGTTCAGCTGGATCCTCACGCGCGAGGGCGTACCGGCCCAGGCAGCCGCATTCATGCAGCAGTTCGTGAGCACCCGAACAGGCTTTCTGCTCATTCTCGTGGTGCTGCTCTTCATCGTCGGCATCTTCATTGAACCGATCCCCGCCCTGATCATGCTGGTGCCGGTCCTCTTGCCCATTGCCAGCGCCTATGCGGTGGACCCGGTTCATCTGGCGGTCATTCTGACGGTGGGCGTCCTGCTGGGGTCGCTTTCGCCACCGGTCGCGGTGCTGGTCCTGATCGCGTGCAAGATTTCCGGCATCGACCCACGGCGCACCAACGGCCCCCTGATGCCGATGTTCATCGCGCTCACGCTGGCCCATTTGCTCATCACCTTCTGGGCCGACCTCTCCACCTGGCTGCCCAAGGCGGCCGGATTCTGAAGCGGCGCCAGCCCGCCATCGCCCATCCCCAACGGAGCCACCATGTCACGCATCACCGAGGTTTCTGTCGTTCCCTTTCACTTCGAGGTCAAGGACCTGGGCCTGGGCGCCCACGCGGCCATGGGCGTGAGCAACCTTCAGTACCAGAAGGGCGCCTCGCTCAAGGTCATGCGCTATGCGGTGCGCATCCGCACCGACGACGGACTCACGGGCGAGTACGTCACGCACTGGGTCGGCACCCACGGCGCGCTGGGCCAGACCCTGATGCTGGCGCCCCATTTGCTGGGGCGCGACCCCGAGCAGCGCGAACTGATCTACGACGACTTCAAGCGCGAGTTGCGCGCCTATGACGGCATGGGACACGGCCCGCTCGACATCGCGCTCTGGGATCTGGTCGGTCGCAAGTACGGCATGTCCGTGGCCAGCATGCTCGGCGCCTACAAGACCAGCCTGCCGACCTACGCCAGCACCCACCATGGCCAGGACGACCCCGGGGGCCTCGATTCGCCCGACGCCTTCGGCGAGTACGCACTTGATTGCGCGCGCCGGGGCTTTCACGGCTTCAAGATTCACGGCTGGCACGATGGCGAAGTGCGTCGCGAGGCCGCCACCCTGCGTGCGGTGCGCAAGGCCGTGGGCGACCGCATCGAGGTGATGTACGACCCGGGGTGCGAGCTGCGCACCCACCTCGATGCACTCAAGCTCGGACACGTGTGCGACGAGATCGGCGCCTTCTGGTACGAAGACCCCTACCGCGACTCGGCCCGCTCGCTCACGGGCTCGAAAATTCTGCGCGAAAAGATCAAGACGCCGCTGATGATCACCGAGCACGTGCGGGGCCCCGAGATGAAGGCCGCCTATGCCGTGGCGGGTGCCTGCGACATGTTTCACATCGATCCCGAATACGACCTGGGCATTACCGGCGCCATGAAGTGCGCGCACCTGGCCGAGGCGCTGGGCATCGATGTGCAGTTTCACGCCTGCGGGCCGGCCCACCGGGCCTGCGTCGCGGCCACGCGCAACACGCATTTCTACGAACTGGCGCTCACCGGTCCGAACATGCCCAACCTGATTCCGCCGGTGTACACCTGCGGCTACAGCGATCTCGAACAGGATCTGCCCGCCGACGGCAGGATGCCCGTGCCGCAAGGGCCGGGGCTGGGCGTTCGCTACGACTGGGACTTCATCGACCGCCACGCGACCGACCGCAAGGACTGGTCGCTCGGCAAGCGCTGAGGCGGCAGGCGGCTGCTCAGCCCGCCAGTGAGCGCGGGCTGCGCTGGGCGAAGTAGAACCACTCGAAGCCGGGCTCGGCCTTGACGTTGGGGAACACAATTCGGCCATCGCCCGGCGATCGCACCACCGTGCCGTCGTGGCGAATGCCGATGGGCTCGTCCTTCCAGACCGGGTCGAAGCTGACCCACTCGCGCTCGAAGCGGTCGTCCGCATGCAGGCGGTCGACCACCTCGGCCAGGCGCAGCACCTCATGCGATGCGGGCGGCGCCTCGAGGGTGATCTGCGCCATGCCAAGCAGCGCCAGCGCCTGACGGATGGCCTTGAGCCCGACCGCCGGCGCATGAGGATCCGCATGCTGGCCGCATTCGAGCGTCACGGCCCACCCGCCTTGCGAGCGCATGTACTCGGTGGTGCCCACCCCATAGCTGGCATCGGTATCAAGCGTGAGACCGGCCTGACGACTGCGCTCGCGCCGATTCTTTACGCCCAGCTCATAGGCGCGCATCCAGCCCTCGACGATCCGAACCGGGCCAAGGTGGCGCGCCAGCCGTGCCTCCTGATCGGCCTGCCCAAAGGGCTCGAGCGGATCGGTATTGTTCTCGGGCCCGATCAGCGAAAACGCCTCGCCCTGGCTGTTGAACGAGTGCAGATCAAGCAAGCCGTCATGGGCCGCCAGAAGCGGGCACAGCACATTGCCGATCCGATCCTCGAAATCCTGCGGCAGCGCCGTCGGTCTGAGGTTGCGATTGAGATTACGGTCACCCGAGCGCGTATTGAGCCGATGGGCCAGCGGATTGGTGATGGGCACCAGGGTAAGGCAGCCGCGCAGGATACGTACCGCCCCGGTGTCGAGTTGCGCGACCATCTGCTCGATGGCCCGAACGCCTGCCACTTCATTGCCATGCACGGCGCCCAGCACGATCAGGCGGGGACCGGGTTGCAGGCCGTGAAACTGATGGACGCGCAAGGAATGTTCGAGGTAGGCGGGCTGTGTCATGAGGGAATCTCGCTGGCTGAGCCATTTTGCCGACAGGTATCCGGCGGTCGAACGCGCTCGGGGAAGGCTGACTGGCGCGGCGGTTTGAATGGTCTCTCGGTTGGACGGGTGCGGCAGGATAGCAAGGCGGCCGGTCAGCGAAAAGGGGCGCGCCTTCGAGGCGAATCGCCTCTATTTTCGACAAACGCACGCGCATCCGATACTGTCGGGTGACAGCCCCTCGACACGGACCGCTCAATGGACTTTCGACTCAGCGCCGAACAACAGGCGTTCAAGGACTCCGTCACCCGCCTGGCGACCCAACATCTCGCCGGGGGGGCGGTGGCGCGAGCCCATGCCCAAGGCTATCCCTGGGACATCGCCCGACTCATGGCCGCCAACGGGCTGCTCGGCATCACCATCGCTGAATCCGATGGTGGGCAGGGTGGGTCGCTGATGGACGCGGTGCTGGCCATCGAGGCCGTCGCCTCCGTTTGCCCGCGCAGTGCCGACGTGATTCAGGCGGGCAGCTTCGGCCCCATCCGGGTGCTGGCCGAATACGGCAGCCCCGATCAGAAGGAGCGTTTCCTCAAGCGCCTGCTTGCGGGCGAGGGCGTGATCTCGGTGGGCATGACCGAGCCCGAGGCGGGTTCGGCGGTCACCGACCTCACGACCACGGCCACCCCCGACGGCAAGGGCTACCGCATCAACGGCTCAAAAGTCTTCACCACACATGCCTGGTATGCCGACGTGATCCTTGCCTATGTGCGCTTCGGCCCCGGGGTGGGTGGCATCGGCTCCGTGCTGATCGACACCCGCGCCGACGGCGTCACCTTCGGTGAGAAGACGGCCTTCATGTCCGGCGAGGAGTGGGCACAGTCCTTTTTCGACAACGTCTACGTGCCGCCCGAAAACGTGCTGCTCAAAGAAGGCGGATTTCGCAAGCAGATCGCGGGCTTCAATGTCGAGCGGATCGGCAACACCTCGCGCTCGCTGGCCCTTGGCCGTTATGCCTTCGAGGCGGCACGCGAATGGGCCCTGCAGCGGCGCCAGTTCGGCCGCCTGCTCGCCGAGTTTCAGGGTCTGCAGTGGAAGTTTGCCGACATGAAACTCAAGCTCGATGCCGGGCAGTTGTTGCTCTACCGCGCAGCCACCAACGCCGACGCAGGCTTCCCCTCGCCCGAAGAAACGGCCATCGCCAAGGCTTTCTGCAACCAGGCGGGCTTTGACGTGGCCAACGAGGCCATCCAGATCATGGGTGGTTTGGGTTACAGCCAGGACTCGTTGGTGGAGTACTGCATGCGACGCTGCCGGGGCTGGATGATCGCGGGCGGATCGATCGAGGTCCTCAAGAACCGGATTGCCGAGGGCGTCTTCGGCCGCAGCTTTTCACAACGCCCCTGAGCGATGCGCCCTTCGCTCTGGCAGGCGCTGCTCGAGCCCCGCACGATCGCGCTGGTCGGCGCATCGGGCGAGGCCGGCAAGAACACGGCGCGACCGCAGCAATTTCTACGTCGGCATGGCTGGACGGGCACGATCCTGCCGGTGAACCGCAGCCGCGCGGAGCTGTTCGGCGAAACCGCCTATCCTGATCTCGATGCCGTGCCCGGCGACATCGATCACGCCTTCGTCATGGTGCCGGGCGCGCAGGTCGCCGAGGTGATCGAAGCCTGCGGACGGCGCAAGGTGCCGGTGGTCACGGTCTACTCCGATGGTTTTTCCGAAGCGGGTGAGGCCGGCGCGCTGGCGCAGCAGGCGCTGGCCTCGCGCGCCCGCGAGCTCGGTATCCGGCTGCTCGGTCCCAACTGCATCGGCCTGATCAATGTCGTCAATCGCATGACGCTCACGGTCAACGCCGCACTCACCGGCGAGCTTGCCCCGGCAGGCCGGATCGCCATCGTGTCGCAGAGCGGCTCCACGCTGGGCACCCTGCTGTCTCGCGGACAGGCGCGCGGCATGCGCTTTTCGCGCCTGGTGTCGGTGGGCAATGAGGCCGATCTGGGCGTAGGCGAACTCACCCAACTGCTGATCGATGATCCGCACACCGATATCGTACTGCTCTTTCTCGAAACCCTGCGCGATGCTCCCAGACTGGCGGCGGCCGCCCGCGCGGCTCACGCGGCGGGCAAGGCCATCGTGGCCTATAAGCTCGGGCGGTCGACCCAGGGCGCGGCACTCGCCGTCTCGCACACGGGCGCCATTGCGGGCGAAGACGCCGCCTACGATGCCTTCTTCGCAGCGCACGGCATCCTGCGCGTCGACATGATCGAGACCTTGCTCGAAATCGCGCCGTTGCTGGCCCACGCGCGGGCAGCAGCCCCCGAACGGCGGACTCGATCGCCGCGCGTCGCGGTCGTCAGCACCACCGGCGGAGGCGCCGCCATGGTGGTCGACCGGCTGGGCTTGCGTGGCATCGAGGCCGCCACACCAACCGATGCCTTCATCGACGCCATGGCGGCGCAGGACATCTCGCTCAAAGCCGCCCCGGTGATCGATCTGACGCTGGCCGCCACGCCCAGGAAATACGCGGCGGTGCTCCAAGGACTCATGGAAGCCGACTTCTGTGATGCGGTGCTGGCGGTGGCCGGATCGTCTGCCCAGTTCCAGCCCGCGCTGGCGGTCGAACCCATCGTCAAGGTGGCCACGGCGCGGGCGTGGTCCAAGCCACTCGCAGCCTTTCTCGCACCGCATGCCGACGCCTCACTCGCCCTGCTCGCCGACCACGGGATCGCGGCCTTTCGAACCCCCGAGGCCTGCGCGGACGCACTCGCGGCTCGTCTCACCTGGCGCGCGCCCCGGGGACTCCCCGGGGCCCTGCCCGATCCGATCCGTCGCACACTGGACCAGCAAGTGAGAGCGCTGACCGCCGATACGCGTTTATCCGCCGAGCCTCTACCCGCCACGCCCCGGCTCGCGACAAACCCGCTGAGCGCTTCCCGAACCGAGGGGTTCCGACCGGCGGCGCCTCAGCGGGCGGCAGCCCCGCGCGTACTCGACGAAGCCGACTCGCTGGCACTCTTTGACACCCTGGGCATTCAAACCGTCGCACGCGCCCTGCTGCGTGAAGCCCCCTGGACGCATCCCCTCGCAGGCCCGGTGGCGGTCAAACTCGTCTCAGCCGACCTGCCGCACAAGACCGAGGCCGGTGCCGTTCGGCTGGGCATCGAGGGTGAGGCCGCGCTGGCCGAGGCAATCGACGCCATGCGGGCGAGCGCGCTGGCCTACA
>CAIVPX010000137.1 GCA_903907905.1 uncultured bacterium
CGCGCTCGAGGGGGCGGGGCTCATGAGCGAGCCTTCTTGGCCAGATAGCGGTCGATGCCGGTGACGTACTTGCGCTGCGCCTCGTACTTGGCCACCAGCGCGTTGAAGCTCTTGGTGAGTGCCTCGGCATTACCGCCCACCCGTTTTACCGCCTCGGCGTACTTCTTGAAGATCACTTCCTGGGTGGACTCGCGCCAGCGCTTTTCCTCGGCCGGGTCGAGCGGAGCAATCTGTACCCGCTTGGATTTGAGCAGGATGTCGACGCATTCGTCGGTTTCTTCGTCCTGGGCCTTGATGTACCAGGCCAGGGCGTTGTCAGCCGCGGTGGTGAAGATGTCCTGCAATGGCTTCGGGAAACTCTTCCATTTGTCGAGATTGATCGAGGTGATGACGGTGGCGAAGATGCCCATCCGGCCACCGGTCGACAGGAAATTGGTCATTTCCGCCAGACCATCCTTGACGCCCTGCTCGAAAGGGGTGGTCGAGATGGCGTCAACGCCGCCACGCGACAGCAGGTCGATGGCATCCGTGTAGGGAACCGTCACCGCCGTCGCGCCAAGCGCCTGCAAGGCGTCGCCAGGCCCCAGCAGCGTGCGGATCCGCATGCCCTTGAGGTCGGCGGCGGTGTTGACCTTCTTCATGCTCCAGAGCACGTTCTCGGAGGTGGAGAGCGTGAGGAGCATGTGAACGTTGTTGCGCTGGAATTCTTTTTGCGCATCGGGGGTACTGTTGTACCACTCCTTGAATGCCATGCAACCTGCATAAGGGCTCTCGGTGACGAAGGGCAGGGTGACCCCCGCGATCGGAAACTCCCGGGGGTTGAACGCCGCCGGCACCGTAAAGCCCAGGTCGACTGCGCCCCGCGCAAGCCCCGGGTAGACATCGCCTGCCTTGAGCAGCACGCCGCCATAGAACCATTCGAATGTGACTTTGCCCTGGGTGTTCCGGGTGATTTCGTCGGTGAACTGCTGCTGCACCCTGGAAAACAGCGAGGACGCAGGGTAATTGGAAGCGATCTTGAGTTTCATCTCCGGAATACTTGCCGGCTGGGCGAGTGCTGGCGTGCTGCTCGCCGCGGCACCGGCGGCGAGGGCAGAAAGGAATTCGCGTTTCTTCATGTCGATCTCACTCCAGGTTGAAGGGGCAGAACAGGGTCACGAGTGTGCTCAGTGTGGGGGGTAGCCTGCAGGAAGCGCCGGCTCCCGCAGGTGGTGATCGGTCACCGTCTGAAAGGCGTGGCCCAGGGCGAGCAGCGTCGATTCGCCGAACGCCGTGCCGCTGAGCTCCATGGACAAGGGCAGGCCGGTCGAGCAGAAGCCGCACGGCACCGCGAGCGAAGGTACGCCCGCAGACGTGAATACGGATGTGAAGCGTGGAATCGCCCGGATGGCGCTCGCATAAGCCAGACCGTCGATCGCCGGCGCAGGTCCCGGGGTGGTCGGGCTGAGCACGGCATCGACACCTTGAGAAAAGAGTTGACCGAGGCGGTGGCGCCAGGTCTCGATCCAGCGCAAGGCCTCGGCGTACTCGGCGCCGGTCACGCGTCGACCGAGGTCGTAGCGAACCATCAGGTCCTGGCCGTAGTCTTGCGGGCGTTGCTCGAGTTGTGCGCGGTGCAGGGCATAGGCGTCGGCAAGGACGATGCGAAACGCGAGCATTTCCTGCGCGCGCTCGACGTCACCCAGGTCGACCTCGACGATCTCGACCCCGAGGTCCCGGAATACCTCAATCGCTCGCTCGAGAGCCGATTTCAGCTCGGGATGGATATCGTCGAAGAACCAGCGTCGCATCACGCCGATTCGTTGGCCGCTGACCGGCGCTTGCAACGCGCTCATGACGTCGGGTACCGGATGATCGATCGAAAAGGGATCCTGGGGGTCATGGCCGGCCATGATCTGAAACGTTCGGGCGACGTCTTCAACACGGCGGGCCAGCGGCCCGAAGGCATCGAAGGGCGCGCTCACCCCGACGCTACCCGTCCGGGAGACGCGGCCGACGGTGGGCCGCAGGCCCGCGACGCCGCAAAACGAGGCGGGCAGGCGAATCGAGCCCGCTGTGTCGCTGCCGATGGATACCTGAGCCATGCCGCAGGCTGCCGATGCGCCTGAGCCGCTGCTCGAGCCGCCCGGCACATGACGCGGATTCCAGGGGTTGCGGATGGGGCCAAAATGCTGACTCTGACCGGTCGGGCCGAAGACCCACTCATGCAGGTTGGCCTTGCCGACGATGACCGCGCCTGCACCGAGCAGTCGATCGGTGATGAAGGCGTTTCGCGCGGCGATGTTGTCCTTCAGGATGACCGAAGCCGCGGTGGTCGGATAGCCTGCCAGATCGAGGCAGTCCTTGAGGTTGAGCACCATGCCGTAGAGCGCCCCGGGCGACTCGCCAGCCGACGCCAAGGCATCGAGTTCATCGGCCCGCGTCCGGGCAGCCTCTGCGGTGACCGTGATCATCGCGTTTACCACCGGGTTCCAGGCCTGAATACGCCCGAGGGTGTGCTCGAGCGCCTCGCGGGCGTCGCGACGCATCATGCCTTCTCGTCGTCCCAGACTTTCTCGGGCATGGGTAAACCAGCGAAAGTCTCGGACGGCATGGGCTGGTTGGGTGCGATGCCCAATCCCTCGAGAACCCAACTGAGCTGGCGGGCGTGCTGCCCGCTGTGCCAGGTCGTGCGTTCGAGAAATTGCTGCTGCGACTGAACCCCGTAGTAGACGTCGGCGCGTGCGCTCCAGTCGATGGACTGACCGGGGCCTTCGAACCATGCGCTCAGCCTGCGCTGAACATCGGCCGAGTAGGCGAGGATGTCGGCGCGCGTGTTGGCGTCCGGGGCGGGGAAGCGGTTGTATGACTCGAAGGTGAGCGGGATGCCCGCTTTCTCCTCCAGGAACGCATCCGCATTGTTGAAGATGTGGTAAGTCAGATCGGTATAGCTTCGAGGGCGGTTGGGCAACAGGTCGTGCAGGTTGGCATCGGGCAGCTGCCTGAAGAAACGGTCAGCGCTTTCGAGGATGAACTGCAGGCGGCGAGCCAGCTCTTTGACCGGCAGGATGTTGAAACTCAGGCCACGCACGCCCACCAGGCGGGCCACATCCGCGAGCACTTGACCGTTGGCCCAACCGTCGCCGCGCGTGACGATGGGAACCTGGCGAAGCCCGAAGCGCTTGAGCTCATCGAAAGCGCCGTCATCGGCCAGCACGTTGCGTGATTCGAAGGGCACGCCATGTCTCGCGAGAAACTCTTTGGTGCGAAGGCAACTGGTGCAGCCGGGCTGCCAGTAAACCCGAATCAGGTCATCGTGTGCGTGTGCAGTGGCCATGGCGCTCTCCTTGTCCCGATCGATAATCTCCAAAAGCATTTCAGCGACAAAACAGCATTTGGTGAGGGTGCCATCGCGATTTGCGATGGCTGGCCGGATTGCGGGTAAAGTCTCGGCAATGTGCCGCCTTCCAACGCCTCATGTCCAGACTTGACCCCACCAGCCTGCGCCTGTTTCTGTCAGTGGTTCGCGAGAAATCGATCGCGGCAGCAGCCGATCGCCACCACATCGCCGCTGCGGCGGTCAGTCGTCGCCTGAGCGAGCTCGAGCGCTCCCTGGGGACCTCGCTCCTGAGGCGAACCAATCGGGGTGTCGAACCGAGCGCGGCGGGCGTGTCCTTGCTGTCGCTGGCACAAACCGCACTCAACGAGCTGGATCGAATTCCTCAAGCGATGAAATCCCATGTCGAGGGCGGGGGCGGACTGGTCAGGCTGTGCGCCAGCAATTCGGCGATCTCGCAGTTCTTGCCGGGCGACGTGTCCTCCTTTCTGGCCTTGAACCCGTCGGTCGAGCTGCACATCGACGAACGCGTCAGCAAGGCGGTTGTGCAGGCGGTTCGTGACAACGCCGCAGACTTGGGGGTCTTCACCAATGTTCAGGACACCGGACCCCTGCAAACCTTCGCCTATCGGAGCGATCGGCTGGTTCTGATTGCTCGCCCAGGCCACCCACTGACGCGCCGCAAGTCCTGGGCCTTCTGCGATACGCTCGAGCACGATTACATCGACTGGTTGTCGGGGAGCGCGATCAACCAGCAACTCACCAATGCAGCCGCGCTTGCGCAGCGACCCTGGCGACTTCGGATCCGCGTCAGTGGCTTTGATGCCTTGTGCATGCTGGTCGCTTCAGGTCTGGGCGTGGGCATTCTCCCCGAGAGCGTTGCCAGACGATTTGCGATCACCCTGGGCTTGAAGACCTGCGACTTGCGTGACGAATGGGCCGAGCGCCGCTTCACGATCTGCGTTAGATCGCGTGAGTCGTTGACGACGCCCGCCTTGCGCTTGCTCGAACATCTGCATCAGGCCGCGCGGGGTTGAGCGCGTCACCTGCCGGGTGGGGCTGACGCGTTACGCGTCGCGCTCCGGGTAATGCGGGACGACCCGCTCGAGAAAGGCGTGCCGGCCGATCGCCGAGTCGGCGCTGGCCCGCACCTGCGCGGTGCCGGCGCGCTCTTCCTGTTCCTGGCCAAACCAGCCTGCAAGGCTGCGCAAGAGCGCCAGCCGCTTGGTCTGGGCAACCGCCCTGGGACTGTTACCCATGATCAGCCTGGCCAGTCGGAGCGCTTCGCTCATCACGGCTTCGGGTGGCTGAACCGCATTGACCACACCGAACTCGAGGGCCTGCTGCGCACTGATCAGTTCGGCGGTCAGCAGCAACTGCAGGGCCCGGGCGTGGCCGATCTGATCCACCAGTTTCATGGCCGCGCCACCGGTGGGCACAATCCCCCAACGCACCTCGGGCAGTCCGAGCTTTGCCGCGCTGCTGGCGACTCGCAGGTCACAGGCGAGCATCAGCTCGAAACCGCCCGCTACGCAGTGGCCGTTGACCGCCGCAATCATCGGCATGGGCAGCGCGCGGGTCTTGAGCAGGGCTTGTTCGATCATCGAGTCGAGTTCGGGGACCACCGAAAAATCGGCATCGAGTTGGGCGCCCGAACAGAAGGCCAGGGTGCCGCTGCCGGTCACGATCACACAGCGAATGCGAGGGTCGCATTCGAGTTGCTGCCAGCATTCGATGAGCTGGCCAAACTCGAGCGGGCCGAGCGCGTTGCGTCGTGAGGGGTTGTCGATGGTGACCAGGGCCAGGCCCGGTTCGGGATAAGTCAGCAGGATGGGCATGGTGGATTGAAAGCCAGTCGATGGGGGTCAGGCACTGGACCGCGCGCCCGCGATGCGCAGCGCGTACTGTGCCATGTGTTCCATGAGGTCCTCGGGGCTGAGTCGCCCTTCAGGCCGATACCATACAAACATCCAGCCAATCATCCCGCCGATGGCCAGTGTGGCCGTGCGCGGATCGATGGGCTTGAGTTCGCCTGCATCGATGCCCGCCTGGAGCAGGCGCGCCAGTGCATCGTCAAAGCGTTGTTGCAGGGCGTGGATCTGCGCTCTCTGATCCGGCTCGAGCGAGTTTTCATCGCGAAAGAAGACCGCCACCGCATCGCGATGGTCGATGCAGACCCGGGCCAGACGGCGAGCCAGTTCAGCCAGACGTTGTGTGGGGGTGCCTGGCATGGCGATGGCACCCTCGATCGCTTCCAGTGAACTGCCAATGTTGCGAATTGCGATGTCGAACAGGATGTCGACCTTGCGCTCGTAAATGCCGTAAATGAAGGGCTTGGTGACCCCCATGGCGGCCGCCACCATGTCCAGGGTGGTGCCCCGAAAGCCGTGCCGATGAAACAGCGCCCGCGCTTCCTGCAGGATGCGTTCTTTCTTGATTTGACGGATCTCCTGCCGGATCACGCCTGGGCCCCCGCGCGGCGCGCGCGCTCACTCAGCACGTGACGCTGAATCTTGCCGGTGGAGGTGCGTGGAAAATCGTCCACAAACTCGATGCGGCGCGGCACCTTGAAATCGGCCATGCGCTCGCGACAGAAGGCGATCAGTTCCGCCTCGGGCGGCTGAGCGCCTTCGAGGGGCTGGATGAAGGCCATGGCGACCTCGCCCAGGCGATGATGCGGCATACCGACCACGATCGCCTGTTTGACTGCCGGGTGGCTCTGCAGTATGCGCTCGATTTCCGCCGGATAGGCGTTGGAGCCGCCGACGATGAACATGTCCTTGAGGCGCCCGGTAATCTTGAGATAGCCCTGGTCGTCATACGCGCCCAGATCGCCGGTACGAAACCACCCCTCTGGCGTGATGGCCTCGGCCGTCGCCTGAGGGTTGCGGTAGTAACCCATCATCACCAGATGTCCGCGAACACGAATCTCGCCGATCTGGCCAGACGCCAGTGCTTGGCCCGTCTGCGGGTCGCTCACCTGCACCTCGAACTCACCGATGGGCTTGCCCTTGTTGTCGCACAGCACCTCAAGGGGCGCATCAAATTCGCTGAAGGTGGTCGATGCGGTGGTCTCGGTCATGCCGTAGACACACTGCAAGGCTTTCAATCCCAATGCCTGCCGCGCCGCCAGCGCGATATCGGGCGTGACCGGGGCGCCGCCGATCCAGGCTGTTTTCAGGCAGGAGGTGTCGCGTGGACGGCGGGCGATCGCGTCGATGCAGTCGACGAAGTGTGTGGGGATGCCGCCGAAGATCGTGACCCGGTGGCGCTCGATCAGTGCCAGCGCATCATCGGGTACCCAGTGGGCCATCGGCACCAGGGTGCAGCCCACCAGAATGGACAAGCCCACCTCGGTGAGCGCGCCGGCCACGTGATAGAAGGGCATGTGTCCCAGCACCACATCGCCGGGCTCGACGTGCATCACCCTGGCCACATTGGCGACGTTGCGCAGCATGATGTGGCCGTGCACGGCGCCCTTGGGATGACCGGTGGTGCCCGAGGTGTAGACGATGATGAGCGGGTCGCCAGGGTGCGCAGGCGCAAGCCTTGCACCGGCCGCAAGCAGCCCCTCACCCGCACGGCTGATCTGCGCCAGGCTGATGAGGCCGGGCACCTGTCGGTCGTACCAGACGATCACCCGCCTGAGCGCCGGCAGCCGGCTGCATTGCACTGCTCCGTTGGCCGCCTGGGGCAGTTCAGGGATCATGCTGCGGGCCATTGCCAGAAAATCGATGCCCCAGAAACTGTCCATCAGGATGAGCGCGCGGGCATCGGACTGCTGAAGAATGTAGTCGACTTCGTCGACCTTGTAGCGGGTGTTGATCGGCACGATGACCGCACCCAGCCGGGCGCAGGCCATCCAGCAGAGCACCCACTGCGCGCAATTGGTCATCCATACCGCCACCTGATCGCCGCGGCCGATTCCCTGCTCGCGCAGGCCCAGCGCGAGCGCATCGCTTTGTCGGTCCAGGCTGGCGAAGCTGATGCGTTCATCGCCATCGACGATGGCGGCGCGCTCGGGATAGCGCCCGGCGCTGCGCGACAGGGCCGCGCCCAGTGTGAGCTGATCCCATGGCAGATCAGCCGGCAAGGAGGGACTCACGGGCGTAGAAGCTCGGCGGGTCGGCCGCCCAGATAGTGCTGCACCAGTTGATCGTTGGCCATCAGCTCGTCGCGCGTGCCTTGCAACACGATCTCGCCATTGGCCAGCACGACCGAGTAATCGGCAAACTTCACCGCCATGCGCGCATTCTGTTCCACCAGCAGCACGGTCAGGCCTTGACGGCGAAGCGCCTCCAGCGTGTGGTAGATCTCGCGAATGATGAGATGCGCAAGCCCGAGCGAGGGCTCGTCGAGCATCAGCAACCGGGGCCGGCCCACCAGCGCGCGGGCGATCGCCAGCATCTGCTGCTGGCCACCGGAAAGGTTGCCGGCGATGGCGTCGCGGCGCTCGGCCAGAATGGGAAACAGCGTATAGATTTCGTCAAAGAGCGCTCGCGCGTCTTCCTCGGGATTGAGGTTGTCGAAGGCTACCCGCAGGTTTTCCCAGACGGTCATGCCGGCAAAAATGTCGCGCGTCTCGGGAACCTGCAGCACCCCCATCCGCGCAATGCGGTAGGCAGGCAGGCCCGTGAGGCGCTGACCATTGAATTGGATTTCACCGGCGCGAGCACGCAGGCTTCCCGAGATGGCCCGCACCAGCGTGCTTTTGCCCGCGCCGTTGGGCCCGACCACCGCCACGACCTGACCCCGCGGCACCTCGAGGCTGAGTTGGTCGAGCACCAATGCCTTGCCGTAGCCGACACTCAGGCCTGCAACGCTCAGCCCGCTCAACTCGCTCACACCGGCTCTCCCAGGTAGGAAGCGATGACCTCGGGATTGCGCTGGATATCGGCGGGCGGGCCCTCGGCGATCTTGCGACCAAAGTTGAGCACCACGATTCGATCGGAGACGCTCATCACCATCGACATGTCGTGCTCGACCAGCAAGACGGTGACGCCAGTGTCGCGAATGCGTCGCACATCCAGCACCAGTTGCGCCGTCTCGCGTTCGTTCATGCCAGCGGCGGGTTCGTCGAGCAGCAGAAAGCGCGGCTGCCCCATGAGTGCTCGTGCAATTTCGACGCGGCGCTGCGTGCCGTAGGGCAGATCGGTGGCGATCTCGCCGGCGAGGTGGCTGAGGCCGAGCGAGCCGAGCACGGCTTGCGCGCGCTCACGACCCGGTGCATCGCCCCAGCGCATCGGCAGCAGCAGACTGATGCGGTTCGAGACGCTCAGCGTGTGCAGGCGGCCAACCAGCAGGTTCTCCATGACCGTGAGGCCGTTGAAGAGTCGCACGGTCTGAAATGTGCGTCGTGCCCCCAGCGCAGCAATGCGGTTGGAGCGCAGTCCGGTGATGGCGCGCGAGTCGAGAAGGATTTCGCCCCGGGTTGGCCCAAAGACTCCGGTGACCATGTTGATCAGCGTGGTCTTGCCCGCCCCATTGGGTCCGATCAGCGAGGTGATGGAACCGGGCTCGACGCGAAAGCTCACCTCGTCGATCGCCTTGAGGCCGTGGAACTCCTTGCTGAGCGACCGTACTTCAAGCATCGCGAGGCCCTGGCGTGGTGCGTGAGGCTACGGGCGGCCGCTTGATCCAGGCGGCGAGCCGGTTCTTGGGGAAGAGGCCGGCCGGCATGTAGATCGCCATGACCAGAACGATTGCACCGTAGAGCGCCGGGGCCCACTTCTCAAGCGCGGTGATCACCTGGGGCAGTAGCGTGAGCACCGACGAGCCGACGACCGCACCGATGGGCGTAAAGCCCCCGACGACCAAAAACATCAGGATGTCGGTGGTGCGATGAAAGCCGAAGTTGCCGGGACTGATGAAGGAGTAGTAGTGCGAGAAGCAGCCGCCCGCGAGGCCCGCCAGGCACCCGCCGAGGGCCAGCGAGACGAACTGCAGGGCGGGCACGCTCAGACCGTGGCAGGCGGCCACGACCGGATCGGCACCCACGGCCAGCAGCGCCTTGCCGAATCGCGAATTGAAGATCAGCGAGCTTACAGCCACACACCCCAGGGCCAGCAGCACCAGCCAGTGCGTCTCGAGAAAGGGGATACCCGCCATGCCCATGACCGCGCCCGTGGGCTTGAAATGAGAAAAGAACAGCACGATGAGCTCGGCCGCCGCGAGCGTGGCAATCGCCAGATAGATGTCGCGGATACGCAGCGTGAGCAAGGCAAAGGGAAGGGTCATGAGGGTGCCGGCCGCTGCAGCCACGGCCAGGGCCGGGCCCACCTGCCAGCCCATCGAGGTCGTGAGCCAGGCCGAGCTGTAGGCGCCCACGGCCATGAAGCCGGGCATGCCGAGCGACCAGACGCCGGTTGCAAAGGGAAACAGCAGGCTCAGCGTGAGCATGACGTTGATCGCGAGCAGCGCCTGTACGGGCTCGGACAGGAGGACATCCACCTCAGATTTCCCGCGTCTTGATGCCCACCCCGAAAATGCCTTCGGGCTTGAGCAGGAACACACCGATGAGAAAGAGCCAGATGAAGGCCTCGGACCAACCGGGTGCAGCATAGGCCTGGAACATCACCTCGCAGATACCCAGCAGCAGGCCCGCCAGCACGGCGCCGCGCACATCGCCCAGTCCGCCGATGATGATGATGGCGAGCGCCTTGATGGCGTACTTGTCGCCCATGAAGGCGCTGATCGAATCGAAGCGCATGCCCACCAGCAGGCCCGCCAGACCGGCCAGCGCCGAGGACAGCATGAAGACGAGCAGCACCGCCAGCGGGACCCGTACGCCCAGCAGCGCCGCCGCGTTGGGGTTTTGCGCGATGGCTCGGATGTTGCGACCGAAGCGGGTGCTCCGGATGATGTAGAGCAGCCCCACCATGAGGAGGGCTGACACCACGAGGCTCACCAGTTGAACGCCCGAGAGAATGACCGGACCCAGCGTGATATCGGGGACCGCAATGATGCTGGGGAACTTCTGCGGCAGGCTGCCATAAGCATTGACCACCACCACCTGGATGATGATGCCGAAGGACAGGCTGGCCACGAAGCCGCCCAGGGCATGCTCGCGTGGAATGGGCCGAAACGCGACGAGGTAGAGCAGCAAACCCAGAATGGCCGCAGCCCCCACCCCGGCCGCCACGGCTGCCCAGGGCGTGAGGCCGCTGCCGATCAGGGCATAGGCGACGAAAGGGGCCGCCATGAAGAGATAGGCGTGGGCGAGGTTCAGCATCTTGAGCACGCCGAACACCAGGGTGTAGCCCACGCCGATCAGCGCATAGACGCTGCCCAGCATCAGACCATTGACCAGTTGCTGGCTGAACATTGCGCTGCCTCGCCCGGTTCCCGTTCGACTACTGGCGTTCCCACTTGCCCGCGCGGGTGCGGTAGACCATGGTGGCCTTGACGGTGTCGCCCTCGGCATTCATGTTCAGCACATTGCCCAGGCCCTGGTAGCCCTTGAGCGAGGCCAGGTAGTCGCGCAGCTGCGTGCGCGCCTGCTTGGGGTCGGTGGCCGGCGTGATACGGTTGGCGCGCAGGCCCTCGGCGAGCACGTGAATGCTTTCGTAGGCGCTGGCATCGATGTAGGTGGGCGAGGTGTACTGACCGGGCGCTTCCTTTTCCACGCGGGTCTTGAACTCGGCCACGAACTTCTTCACGTTGGCATCCTGCGAGTCGGGATCAAACGGCTGGCCCGCCCAGAGCTGCAGGTCGGCGGCTGCGGTGGCCATGGATGCCGTGATGTAGCCCTGGCCCGCGAACATCGGCATGGCGAGCTTTTGCCGATTGGCTTCGCGCAGAAAGCCGTGTGCGGGTTCGAAGCCCGCGCCCAGCAGGAGAATGTCCGGGTTCATCGCCTTGATTTTGGTGACGAACACGCTGAAGTCGGTGGCATCGGGCGCGATTTCGACGGGCTGGTCCTTGTTGAGGAAGGTGAGCCCATGCTTTTCAATCACGCCGGGTGCCACGGTCTTGACCAGAAACTGGTTGTAGGCGTCGCGCGTGTCCACCGCGATGGCCACCGTCTTCGCTTTGGGGTTGTGCTTGCGCAGATTGGCCACCACTTCGTCGACGATCAGCGAATCGATGGCGGCGATCCGGAACGTCCAGGGGCGATTTTGCGCAGTGAGGCCGGGTGCGGCCGAGCCCGGCGAGATCGTGGTGAGGCTGGCGCGGTTGGCAGCGGGGAACGCCGTGCGGCACTGGCTGGTCTGAATGGGGCCCAGCATGGCGACCACGCCCGCGCGGTCGAGGTTGCGTGCGGCGATCACGGCCTGCTCGGGGCTCGAGCGGTTGTCCTCGGTGACGAACTCAAGCTTCGCACCGTGAATGCCGCCGGCGGCGTTGACTTCATCGAGCGCAATCTGCGCGGCGATGATCATGTGGATGCCATAACTCGAGGCCAGGCCCGTGCGCTCATTGTTGATGCCCACCTTGATGGTGCCCTGCTGGGCACGCGCCCCGCTGGCGACCATGAGGGACGTGGCGGCGGCTGCGCCGAGGAAGCTGCGACGTTGTGTCATGTTGTCTCCTTGGTGAATCGTTGATTGGTATTTTTGTGATCGGGCGATTGCGCTCAGCCCGCCTCGCCCAGGTGGTAGTCCTCGGCACGCGCCTCGCGTGTCATGTGCCAGTAATCGACCAGCCGCCAGGGCATGGGCGCAAAGACCCGCCCCCGGGCGTTACGGTACCAGTTGTTCATGCCGGGGTGAGACCAGACCAGATCGGCGTGTTCGGCGTCGACGCGGTCATTGAAGCGATCGTGCACGTCGTCTCGTACCTCGACATCGCTCAGGCTGCGCTCGAACATCAGCTTGAGCGCAGACGCGATGTAGCGCACCTGGCACTCTGTTACGAAGAGGACGCTTCCGCCATGGGCCAAACCGGTGTTCGGGCCCGAGATCACGAACAGGTTGGGGAAGTCGGGGACGGTCAGCCCCAGGTAGGCGCGCGGATCGTCATCGGCCCACACCTGGGCGAGCGGTGTGCCCGAGCGCCCGCGGATGTCCATGGTGCCGAGCATCTTGCCGGGCTCGAAGCCGGTGGCGAGCAGGATCACGTCGGCGTGGTGTCGCGCGCCGGATGCCGTGACCACCTCATCGGCTTCGACACGCGCCACCGCTTCGGTGACCAGTTCGACATTGGGACGCTTGAGGGCCTCATACCAGCCGTTGTCGATGAGGATGCGTTTGCCGTAGGGCGGGTAGTCAGGCAGACACTTGTCGATGAGGTCGGGGCGGCCTTCGAGCGCATTGACCAGATAGTCGGTGAGCTGCACCCGCTGGCGATCATTGCGATGGTTCATGGCCCGCTCGGGGTGTGGCCACGCCGGGTCCTTACGCACCGTGGGCAGCAGTCCGTCACCGAAGCGCCACATCAGGCCGAAGCGGTACCACGCGTAGTAGTAGGGCACATGCTGAAGCAGCCAGCGTGATTCGGGCGTGGTCGTGCCGTGGTAGTCCTGGGGGGGGCGGGCCCACTGCGGGGAGCGCTGATAGATCGTGACCCGACCGGCTTTGGCGGCCACCGAGCGCAGGAACTGCATGGCGCTTGCGCCCGTGCCGATCACCGCGACGTCCTTGCCCGCCAGGTCGACGTCATGCCGCCAGCGGGCCGAGTGCCACCACGAACCGGTGAAGCTGTCCATGCCGGGAATGGCGGCGAACTTGGGCACATTGAGATTGCCGGCTGCCGTGATCACTGCGCTGTAGGTGCGCTGACGGGGTTTGCCCGAGGCGTCCTGCGTCGTGACGCGCCAGGTACGATCCGCTTGCTGCCAGTGCAGGGCGGTCACCGTCACCCCGAACTCGGTGCGCGAGGCCAGACCGCTCTCCTCGAAGACCTTCTTCTGATAGGCCCAGACCTCGTCGCGCTTGGAGTAGTTGCTCGACCAGTCGAGATTGGGCGCGAAGGAAAACGAGTAGAAGTGGTTGGGGGTATCGACCCCGGCTTCGGGGTAATCGTTTTCCAGCCAGACCCCGCCCACGTCGGGCAGCTTTTCAACGATGTCGAAGTCGACGCCCATGCGGTCGAGTTCGCGGCCCGCACAGATGCCCGAAAAACCGGCGCCGATCACCAGCACCCGGAATCCCCGCGGCACTGTGGCCGGATCGGCCCGAACGCCTGCACTGCGGTCGCGAAAGCCCATTTCCTCCATGGCCATGAGCGCGTATTCGTCGGGCACGTGCTCGCCCAGGCAGACGTTCATCATCCGGATGAGCGTGGCCTGGTCGGGGACCGGCGGGAGCGTGCGCTGCCCCGCCTCGAGTTCGTCGAGCACCTGGGTCATGGCTTGACGCACCATGGCCTGCACCGACTCGGGCAGGCCGCCCGAGGGGTCAGCGAAGATGGAAATATCGCGCTTGGGCTGAAAGGGTTCCTGCAACCAGCGCTCGTCGCCTGTGATCTGCGCAAGGCACATCAGCAGGGCGGGCACCGAGGCCTGTTCAAGCGCAGAGTTTCGGTCCGGCGTCATCGTGTCTCCGTACGCCGGTCAACACCGGCGAGATCCGTTTGAGCGGCCCCGCTGCTTAGGCGGGGCCTGGGGGGCGGTTGGTTGTGCGGGCCGTGGGCCGGTCCTGGTGCTTGCAACCTGTTCGGCGATTGCGCCAGATACTGGTTGGTATCGTATCGTTCGCACAAGAATCGGGCAACCGATTGGGGCGTATCAGGGTTTCGGAAAGCGGCGCGGGGCGGTGTGCGGGGTTCTCCGAGGGGCAAGGGGGCGCCGACCGGGCGAATGTGCGGAGCGCTTAGCGGCCCAGTCCCAAGGTCACGGGCGCTAAACCCCTGAGCAGTCCTTCGCTCCGCCGACCGCGCAGGCTCCGTGGGGCAAGCCCTTTTTGAGCGAGCGTGCGCGCGCTCTTGGGCGCTCAGATCGGCTTGAGGCTGATGTCGGTGACCAGGAACCAGGTGTCGCTTTGCTTTTGCGCGGTGGTCTCGGTGCAGTTGGGCGTCGGGTAGCCTACATTGGTCTGTGCGACGACCATCATCGTGTAGGTGTAGCCCGCCGCTTTGGCCGGCAGCGTGAGTTCCTGACGCTGCCACTGCCCGGCCGGCAGGTCGCTGGCCGTGAGCTTGGCTGCGGGGATGCTGGGGCCGCCGTTACTCGGCTTGAGAACCACCTGGATCTGGACGCCGGCGGTGCAGCCATAGTTGCCATAGGTCCAGCCCGAGAGCGTGGCACCTTGTGTCGCCGTGGCCGGAATGGTGATGTTTTCCTGGGTGAGTCGGTCGAAGCAGTTCGAGCCCTGCGAGCGCTGGGTGCCGTCGGGGTCTTGCCAGGCGACGGTGTAGGGTGTGCCGCAAAACCTCGCGACAACCGTGGTGCCCGACGGGGCCGGTCCTGCCGAGCCCAGTGGCGCACCGATGATATCGCCCAGGTCGATGCCGGTTTTCTCGTAGTAGAAGGGCCGGCCACTTTTTTGCGTCCAGCCCGCCGTGCCGCTGGCGAAATTGCCGTTGACGATCAGTTCGGTGCCGGGAATGGCGCCGGCGGCGCCCACTGACTTGAGCAGGGGGGTGGTCGACTCGACTGTTGCTGCATAGGTTTCGATATCGACGGTCTGAACCGATGATTCGCCGCAGGCCGACAGCAGGGCGAGGGTGACGACCAGGGTTGCGACGCGGGTTGATCGGTGCAGGGCGCGTTGGGGCAAAGGCATGAGCATGAGGCGAGTCCGGTAGGGTGGGGCGAGTGCCCGCAGTGGCGGGGGGGCCGTGGGTCACGACCGAAGCGATGCGGGCTCAAACGATAATGTTACCAATCCGTTGGGTGGTTTTCACGCCCCGAACCCGTTTGGCCTAGAGTCACGTCCGATCTGCACCGCCGCCACGGTGGGCCGAGCGGGCGGCCCATCGCGGGCCGGGGGGAGGCCGAACCCGGCGGTCCGAGTTCCGGGCGGGGCGTTTGCCATCGACGGCGCCCTGCGTAGACTGCGCACATGTCTGCGCAACCCCGTCAACGTCGATGAAGCCGCTTCGCCCTGCCTTGATCGCCGAGGCGGTCTTGCGCGACCCGCGCCCGGTTGTGCTGGCTTTGGCGGGGGGCGGGTGCAGCCCGGCCTTGTTCGAGGGTTTCCAGTTTCCCGGCGTGTGCTGGGTGCCGCTCGACTGGTATGCCGACGGTGCGAGCACCGACCCCGAGGCAGTGGCTGACCGGCTCGGCCAGGCGCTTGCGCAGCGCGCCGGGCCCACGGGCCTGGCGGGCCATTCGCTGGGCGGCGTGATTGCGCTGCTCACCGCCTGTCGCCATGCCGATCGGGTTCAGGCGCTAATGGTTTCCAACACGGGCCCACGCATCGTCGGGCATGGTGATCCGTCCTTGCCAGACCGGGTCCGCCATGACTGGAGCGCGGTCAACCAGCAGGCGTTTCTGGCCAGTTGTTTCATGCGGCCGCCGCCAGCTTCGTTGTGGGCCACCCTGTGCGAGTACCTGGCCGGACTGGATCGCGAGCGCCTGCTCGAAAGTCTGATCGGGGTGCGTCGGATCGACCTGAGCGCTGAACTCGCCGCCATTCGCTGTCCGGCGCTGATTGCGCACGGTCGGCATGATCGACGTCGACCGGTCGAATCGGCGCAGGCCCTGGCCGAAGGCATTCGCGCTGCGCGCCTGGCGCTGCTGCCTGCCGGCCACACGCCGATGGTCGATTGTGCCGAGGACTATCGCCGCGAGGTGGCGCGCTTTCTCTCCGATATCGGATTCATACAAGGGGTTCAGCCATGAGTGTCGCAAGCCTTCGTCGACACCTGCTCGGCCTGGCGCCGGTCTGAACTGCCTCGCAGATGCTGCGGGCGCAGACTCGCAGGCCCGATCGATTCATCACGAAGTCGGCCCTGGCTGGCATCGCTGCGCAGTAAGGGCCCCGAGGGCGCGGTGAGTCCGCGCCGCCGTTCAGGTCGGGGGAAGCGGCGCGGGGGCCTGCGCGGGGCGCACGGTGTTGACGTGACCGATGCTGAGCGTTGGGCGATTCAACAACAGGTCGTAGCCCACCAGCGCGCCCGCGTTGCGGCCCTGGAGTCCGGCGCCAATGTCGGCGCCGATGCGCGTCGGACCCGAGCCGAACGGGTAGATCGATATGCCGCCGCCCACGACAGCGCGGTCCTCATGACGGCTCGAGACAAGCTTGGCCGTCAGGCCAACTTCCCGGGCGCTGAAGTTGCCGCCCAGTTGCAGGGTGAGGCCCAGAAACACACCCGGCTCAGCCTGGGCAGTCAAGGCGGTGCAAAGCAGGCTGGCGGCGAGCAGGGATTTTTTCATCGATGACGGTTTCCTTGTGTGAATTTGAGCAGCCGCTGTGGAGCGGCCGGAGTCTGGCCCCGAGAGGCAAGCTCGGGTAAGTGAGTGTTGCAGAGACTGGCGGCGGGTTCAAGGCATGTGCCTGCGATGCGCGTGGCCTTGGGCTGCGAGGGCGGTCAAGCCGACTCATCGGCGAAGGCCTCCCGGCGCACGCGCGCAAGCGCAGGCAGCAGCACACTGATCGCCAGCAATGCCGTTGCGGCGAGGAAAAACGCGCTGACAGGGTGAGTGAGAAAGATGACGGGATCACCCCGTGACAACACCATCGCCCGGCGGAACTGTTCCTCGAGCATGGGGCCCAGAATGAAGCCCAGCGCTAGCGAGGCGGGCGGGCATCCGAACCAGATGAGCAGAAAACCGACGATGGCCAGCACGGCCGTGAGCCCCACTTCGAATGCGCTGTAGCCCGAACTGAAGGCTCCGATCGAACAAAAGAGCACGATCGCGGGGAACATCAGCGAGTAGGGCACTCGCAACAGCGACACCCAGAGGCTAATCAGGGGCAGATTGATCACCAGTAGCATCAGGTTGCCGACCAGCATGCTGGCGATGAGGCCCCAGGCGACGTCGGGACGCTTGACCAGGATATCCGGCCCGGGCACGACGCCGTGGATCATCAGCGCGCCGATCATCACCGCCATCACCGCGTTGGCCGGAATGCCTAGGGTGAGCATGGGAATGAATGAGGTCTGTGCCGCGGCATTGTTGGCCGCCTCGGGCGCGGCAACGCCTTCGACTGCGCCGTGGCCGAAGCGTGAGGGGTCGCGGCTCACGCGCCGCTCGATCGCATACGCCGCAAATGAGCCCAGCGATGCGCCGCCACCGGGGAGCACGCCGAGGGCCGATCCGACCGCGGTGCCACGAATTGCGGCCGGCCACGCACGGCGCCAGTCATCGGGGCTGGGCCAGCGGTGGGTGACCGGACCCTGCAACAAATCCTGACCGGTTGAGCCGCGCATCAGATTGGCGATGATTTCGGCGAGACCGAACACGCCGATGGCAAGGCACACGAAGTCGATGCCGGCCGCCAGCGGCCTGATACCCAGCGTGAAGCGTTCGACACCGGTGTACAGGTCGGTGCCGACGCAACCGAGCAGGATGCCGATCAGGGTGGCCGCGACCGACGTCAGGACCGACCCGGATGACATCACGGTGGCGCCGATCAGCCCGAAGAGGATCAGTGAGAAATAGTCGGCAGGCTTGAACGAGACGGCGATCCGCGACAGGGGTTCGGCAAAGCCGGCGATCACCAGCGTGGCAACACAGCCCGCGAAAAAAGAGGCTAGTGCCGCGACGGCGAGCGCCGCGCCTGCTCGGCCTGTCCGCGCCATCTGGTGGCCATCGATACACGTGATGGCTGATGAGCTCTCGCCCGGCAGGTTGACCAGAATCGCGGTGGTCGAGCCTCCGTACTGAGCGCCGTAGTAGACGCCCGCGAGCATGATCAGCGCCGACTCGGCCGGAAAATAACTGGTGACCGGCAGCAGCATCGCCATGGTGGCAAGCGGCCCGACTCCCGGCAGCACACCGATGAGGGTGCCGCACAGGCAGCCGGCCAGCGCAAAGAGCAGGTTGTGCCAGCTCAGTGCGGTGGCCAGGCCGATTGCGAGGCCGTCGAGGGCAGACACGGGTCGGCTCGTCAGTTCGGCAGCAGCGGGATCGTGAGACCCAGCGCGCCTACGAATACGCCGGCGGCGCCAAGCGTGATGACCAACGCCGCGATCAGCCGGCCGCGCAGGCTCGATCCGGATACCGCGGCCGAGGCGATGAGCAGGGTGAGCGGTGCCGTGAGAAGGAGGCCGAACCGGTGGATGCCCAGCGCAAAGACCAGTACCGCAGCGACCACGGCAACCAAGGGCCGTAGCCGGGAAGGGGGCAGTCGAGTGCTTGCGCCGCGCAATGAGCGCAGGATGAGGAAGGCTCCGGCGGCGAGCGCGAGCCAGGCCACACGCCCGGGAAACCAGCCCGGCCCCATCTCGGTGGCCGAGCCGCTTGGAAGGGCCCGGCCGAACACCAGAAAGACCGAGGCGATCACGACGACTACCAGGCCCGCACCGAGATCGGCCGGATTTCGAATTTTCATGGGCTCTGCTGTTCGCCGCTGCGCTGATCGCCGAGAATCCGGCCGGCTGCAAGATTGTCTTGCAGTCCGTTGATGCCGGGCCGATGTTGCGGCACACCCCTGCATGTGTCAATGTCCGAGGCCTGCTGCGCGACGCGGTGGGCAGGCCCAGCATCCTCAAGGGAGCACGTTCGATGTCGGCACACTTTCAGCGCCTCGGCACGCCGCCCGAGCGCAGCGTCGGGCTTTCTCGCCGATTGGTTGCGGCACTGGCCCTGATGCTGGCCGCGTTCGCCTGCTCAACGCCCGCGCGCGCAGCCTTTCCCGATCGGCCGCTTCGACTGATCGTGCCGTTTCCTGCGGGGTCGGCCAACGATCTGGTTGCCCGTTCAGTGAACGAACGACTGGCCAAGCGGATCGGTAAACCCGTGATCATCGAGAACCGGCCCGGTGCTGCGGGCGCCACCGCCATGCAGGCCTTCGTCGACAGCGCGCCGCCTGATGGCTATCAGATCATCCTGGGCAGCGTGTCGATCGGCACGCATTTCGCGATTCGCCGCAAGCCGGACATGGACCCGAGAAGCGACCTGACCGCGCTGGTCATGGTGTCCTCATCGCCCATGACCATCAACGTGCCCGCTGCGCTCAACGTGGCAACGCTTGCGGAGTTCATCGCACTGGCGCGCGCTCAGCCCGGCAAACTGAACTACGCGACGATTGGTGGCAACGGCGGCGTGGTTCACCTGCAGACGCTGCTCTTCATGAAGGCGACCGGCACGCGGATCGTGCATGTGCCCTACCCCGGTAGCCCACAGGCGGTCCCGGCACTGATGGACAACCAGGTTCAACTGCTGATCGTCGACAATGGGTCCATCGTGGGCAGTGCCCAGACCGGCAAGATCCGCGTGCTGGCCACGGCAAGCGACTCACGCACGCCAAGCTTTCCCGATGCGCCGACCGCAGCGGAGGCCGGCCTGCCCTTCAAGGCGGCCGCCTGGTACGGGCTCTTTGCACCCAAGCGCCTGTCAGCCGATTTGCGCAGTACGCTCGAGCAGCATCTCCAGGCGGTGTTGTCCGACGAGGGCTTCAAGGCCGAGATGGCTCGGCGTGGCGCACAGCCCGGAACCCTCGCCGGCGAGTCGTTCTCGCGGTTCATTCGCGACGAGATCGAATCCTGGAAGGCCGTGGTGACCGAGGCGGGGCTCGAGTTGCAGTGAGCGCGCTTGATCCCGAAGCGGCCGGTCAAGGTCGGTCGGAATGCGAGCAAAGAAGGCGCCATCCATGCACCCTCACTTTACATTGGGGTGAATAAATTTCGTCTTGAAGGAGTACCCACCCCCCGTTAATGGGGAAACGCCAAGAATTGGCGAGGTGGTTGGTAGGTCGTGCCAGATTCGAACTGGCGACCAACGGATTAAAAGTCCGCTGCTCTACCGGCTGAGCTAACGACCCGAGGAACCCGAAATTATAGAGGAACGAGCGCGCGGCTGTCAACGCGCCGGCGGCTGAGCAGGTAAGGTCGCGAGACGGTCGCGGGCGGTTGCGGTGACGCTTGCCTCGGGATACCTCTCGACGAGTTGCTCAAGCGTGCGGCGGGCGCTGCGACGGTCATTCAGTTCGATTTGCGTGTAAGCCAGATTGAGCAAGGCTTCGGGGACACGCGGACTGTCGGGGTAACGACCAATGAGCATGAGAAGCGTATCGGCTGCCGCTTTGTAGTCCTTGAGGGCGAACTGGCTGCTGCCCAGCCAGTAGGTGGCCGTGGCGCTGTAGGGGCTGCCGGGGTACTGCACCAGAAATGACTGCAGGGAGAGTTGCGCCATGCGGAAATCTTTTGAACCGAAGGCAGCCAACGCTGCTTCGAAGCTGCGGCGCTCGGCGGGCTCGACGCTTTGGCTTCGGCCGTCAATTTCGACCGCAACCGGTTCGAACTTGCGCAGCCGGGTGTCGAAGTCGGAGTGCTGGTCACGCTGCTGGCGCTGGGTGTTGGTCAGCTCGTTGGTCTGCTCTTCGAGTGTGCCCCGGAGTCGAGCGATTTCCTGTCGCATGCTCTCGATTTGACCCTGCAGCGTGAGTTGGCCGCGCGCGCTCGCCTCGAGCCGGTCGAGCCGGCTCAACATGGCCTCTATCTGTCCGCGCAGATCACGCCCGAGCTGGTCGATGCGCACGCGCTCGGCCAGTATGGCCTTGCGCGCTTGGTCGTCTTCGAACAAGGCCTGGCTGGTGCCCGGCGCGAGCAGGACGGCACCTGCCAGGACGGATGCAAAGATGCTCGCGCGTGTCATGGGACCTCCGGCTGTGCGCCGTGCTAGCGGCTTGGCGTGGACGATTTACTGGTAGGCGATGTCGGCACGGCGATTGTCGGCCTGGGCTGCATCATCAGGGCCCGTGGCGCGCGGACGCTCTTTGCCGAAGCTCACGGCCTCCATCTGCTGCTCGCTCACACCCAGCGCGGCCAGTGCACGGCGAACCGCCTCGGCGCGTTTTTGACCCAGGGCGATGTTGTACTCGCGGCTGCCACGGTCGTCGGTGTTGCCTTGCAGAACCACCTTGCGAGCGGGGTTGGCAATGAGGAACTTGGCATGTGCTTCGAGGGTGGAGCGGTATTCGTCACGCACCACAAAGCTGTCGAACTCGAAGTGGACACTGCGACGCGAGAGCGGGTTGTTCGGGTCGTTGAACGGGTCTTTGCTGGGATCGTTGCCGACGTCGACCTGGCGCACCGAGCGGTCGCCTACGCCAGCCGCCGCCGCACCGCCGCCGGCACCCCCGTCGGCACGGGTTTCAATGGGCGCGCCCTTGTCTTCGAGGGGCACGCTGGTGCTGCAGGCGGCGAGCAGGGCCACGAACGAGAGCGCAACGGCGGATCGGAAAAACGGTTTCATCATGCCTCCGGGAAGAATTGGAATCGGTGAGATGGCTTACTTGCTGAAGGGGCCCCAGGTGGGCTCGCGAATGTCGGCAGCGTTGGAGCTGAGACGCTGCTTGGCCCGACCGTCGACCGAGACGGCCATGAGCGAGTCGCGCCCGCCGCTTCGGGTGGCGTACATGATCCATTTGCTGTTGGGCGCAAAGCTGGGTGATTCTTCTCGCCCGCCATCGGAAAGTACCTTGTCGGCGCCGCTCGCCAGGTCACGCAGTACCAGGACCAGGCCGGCATCGCGACGTGAGATGAACGCCAGTGAGCGGCCGTCGGGGCTCAAGCGCGGACTCACGTTGTAGGACGAGCCGAAGGTAACCCGACTGACATCGCCACCGGTCGCCGGCATCCGGTAGATCTGCGGCGCGCCACCGCGATCGGACGTGAAGTAAATGAACTTACCGTCAGGCGAGAACACGGGTTCGGTATCGATGCCCGAGGAGGCGGTGAGCCGCGTCGGCTCCGACCCGCCCGCCGAAGACACCAGATAGATTTGGGATAGCCCGTCGCGTGTGAGCGCCACAGCGAGGGACCGGCCATCGGGAGACCAGGCCGGTGCGCTGTTGCTGCCCCGGAAGTTGGCGACTGTCGTGCGCTGCCCGTTCGAGAGCGTGTGCACGTACACCACTGGCTTCTGGCTCTCGAAGGAGACATAGGCGAGTTGGCGACCATCGGGCGACCACGATGGCGAGATGATGGGCTCGGGGGAGGTGAGCGCCACCGAGGCATTTTCGCCATCCCAGTCTGCAATGGTGAGACGGAAGCGATCACCCTGCTTGGTGATGAAGGCAATTTGGGTGGCAAAGATACCCTTCTGGCCCGTGAGTTTTTCGTAGATCCAGTCGGCGATGCGATGGGCCGCAAAGCGCAGGTCGGACTCGGGTACGACCAGCGACTCGCCGCCCATGGAGGTTTCGCGGACCGAATCGCTCAGGCGAAAGCGAATGTCGAGGCGGCCATCGGCCAGACGCGCCACCGAACCGCCCAGTACCGCGTCGGCCTTGAGGCTGCGCATCGCTGGAAAATCGACTGAGGCCGACTCGGAAAGGCTCTGTTTGGGGTGAATGACCCGAAAGGCGCCACTCTGGCCCAGATCGGCCCGGATGACCTCAGCCACCTGACGCGGGATCCGGGGGTCGGTGACGAAATCGGCGATGGCGATCGGGTACTGGAAGGCGCCGACCCCCGAGACGTCGATTCGCATTTGCGCGTAGGCCTGAGAAAGCCCCAAGGCCACGGAAAGGCCGATGATCCAGCGGGAAAAAATTCGCATGAGTCCCTCGCCAAAGGGCAACGCCAGCCCTGCAGAGTAACCCTTGAGTATAGTCGATTGGACCGTTTTCGGTCGATAGGGGCCCGTTGCGCAGGGGCTTGGGGACCGTGGTGGGACCGGTGACCGCACTGCACGACGCGGGCGTTCGCTGGATTTGCCGTCCGCTTGAGCGCCGTGTGGTGGCGTGTCGCTCGGCCGCACGCCGGGTTTCAGTTGCGCGGCTTGTGGTTGACCGGAACCTGGTCGGGGCAGGTGCCGTCGGGTTTGCGCGGCCAGGGGCTGGATTTTCGGATGGCCTGTTCGGCGGCGCGGTCCCAGGATTGTTCGCCGCTGCTCCGGGTGAGTTGTACCCCGACGATGGTGCAATCCCGGACATCGGGGCCCTCGGCAGGTCCGGCCGGCGCGAAGCGGACACGAAACTCGGCCTCGGGGTTGCCCTGCAGCGCGCTGGGAAACACTGTGGCGGCCCGGATCAGGCCAACGATCTGCCCACCCCAGGTGGCGAGCCCCGCGCCGCTGCCTGCGGCGGCCGACCCGCCACCCGATGCGCCCGATTGCGACAGCAACTGCGCCGCACGCGCCTGATCGGCCTCGATTCGCTCCTGACGCCGCTTGTCTTCGTCGGCTCGACGTTTGGCCTCGGCCGCCTTGGCCTCAGCGGCCTTGGCATCAGCCAGTTTCTTGGCCTCGGCCTGCTTCTTCTCCTCAGCCAGACGTTTTTCTTCGGCCTGGCGCTTTTCCTCGGCTTCGCGCTTGGCCTTTTCGGCGACTGCCTGCTTGCGGGCGTCTTCTTCTTTTTCCTTGCGCTCGCGCTCGCGCTTGTCCTCGGCGAGCTTTTTCGCTTCGGCTTCCTTGCGTGCCCGCTCTTCGCGCTCACGTCGCTCGCGTTCGCGGCGCTCGTCGTCCTTGCGCTTGCGTTCTTCCTCGAGAGCAATATCGGGTTTGGGCTGCTCGGCCTTGGGGGGCGGCGGAGGTGGCGGTGGCTCTGGTTTGGGTTCGGGCTTGGGTTCGGGCTTGGGCTTCGGAACGACCTCGGCCACCGGGGGCGGCGTCCACAGCTCGGCACTGACCGATGCAGACTCCTGCGACTTCCAGCGGATACCCACGAAGAGCAGGGCGGCGAGCAGTCCGTGCATGGCCAGCGCGAGGACCAGCGCTCGGGTGCGACCCTTGGGCTTGGGCGGCTGGGTGGGAGGCCGCGACAAGGCCGCCTGAAGGCTCGAGTCCGGCGGGGGGATTTCCCCGGGGGCGGGGGACTTGTCGGCCTCGTTCATTTGGCGCCGCCGGCGGGTTTGACCATCAGGGCAACGCGGCTGATGTTCAGTTTCTGAAGCTGGCTCATCACTTCGATGACCGACTCGTAGCGCACCTGCCGGTCACCGCTGATGACCACGGGAAGCTGATCGCCTCCGATATCGCGAATGGCATCGCCCAACTCGACCAGACCTACGGTGCGCTCGGACGAGTCGCCCTTGTTGCGGGCCCGCACGCGCAATTCGCCGGACGCACCCACGGTAATTTCGACATAGGCCTCAGGCCGGGTGTTGCTGCGCCCCGCACTGGGCAGATCGATGACGCCCGGGGGCAGCATGGGAGCGGTGACCATGAAGATGACCAGCAGCACCAACATCACGTCGATGTAGGGGACGACATTGATCTCGCTCACCGGTCGCCGACGTCGGGACCTTCCGCCTCGCAGATTCATGGCAGCCATGTCGTGGCGACCTCAGCGAGCGCGCCGCTGCAGGATGTTGGAGAATTCTTCGATGAAGGTTTCGAAGCGCGAGGCAAGGCGGTCCATGTCGGCCGAGAATCGGTTGTAGGCCACGAAGGCGGGGATGGCGGCAAACAGTCCAATGGCGGTGGCCACCAGCGCTTCGGCGATGCCGGGGGCCACGGCAGCGAGCGTGGCTTGTTGAACGTTGGCCAGTCCGCGAAACGAATTCATGATGCCCCAGACGGTGCCGAAGAGCCCGATGTAGGGGCTGACCGAGCCTGCTGAGGCGAGGAACGGGATGCTCGATTCGAGCATGTCGAGTTCCCGCTGGTAAGCGGCGCGCATGGCGCGTCGCGAGCCATCGAGCATGGCGGAGAAATCGCCGGGCTTTTGTTGTCGCACCTTGATGAATTCGCTCATGCCGGCTTCGAAAATCCGGGCGAGGCTGCCGTGATCGCGGCCCTTGTCCTGGACCTGCTGAAAGAGTACGCCCAGATCACGATCCCGCCAGAACTCGGCCTCGAACTGGTCGGTGGCGATTCGGGCGCTGCGCAGGGCGAAGAGCTTGCGAAAGATGACGGTCCAGGACCCGATCGAGATGGCCATCAGCAGCGCCATGACGAACTGCACCAGCGGGCTGGCCTGGACGATCAGTGACAGGATTGAGAGGTCTGCATTCATGCTTGGTCTACCGGGGTTACGGTCGCAGCCTGGGCTGAGACCCGTTCACGCAGGGCGGGCGGCAGGGGGGCTGGCCGCCCGTCGCTCAGACGCATGACCGCGACGCGGACCTGCGCCTCAACCAGCGGCGTCCGCGGGTCATCAAGCAGGGCATGTTGCGCCAGACTGATGGACGCCCCGCGCAGGTCGAGCAGCCGCAGTTCGGTACGAACCAGATCGTCGAGCCGTGCGGGCCGAAGATAGCCGATCTGCATGGCTCTCACCACGAACCCGACACCGTGATCACGTGCGAGGTGTGATTGCTCGAGGCCCAGCGACCGCAGCCAGTCGGTACGTGCCCGTTCGAAGAATCGCAGCCAGCTCGCGTGATAGACGATACCGCCCGCATCGGTGTCCTCAAAATAGATCCGCAGGGTCTGTTCATGCAGGCAGGCTTGGCTGAGCGCGTGAAGCGCCGATGTCGGTGGGCTGCGCCGGGCATCGCCGGGCAGGGGCTGCGTAGTAGCGTTTCTGGGCACATCGAGGATTTTAGCAAGTCCGGGCCCTTCTTCGGGGCTCTGAACCGGAACGCGAGCCCGGTATTTTTCTGCTCATCGGGCCTGGGCGAGCGCGCGCTCGATCTCGGGCCAACGCGGCAGCGGATCGATAGCGCCGCGGCCCGTGGTGGCCAATGCAGCGGCGATGGCGCCGGCGCGTGCGGCCTGCTCGAGCGGGTCGCCTGCGAGCAGGCGGGCGACCATGACGCCGCCGAAGCAGTCACCGGCGCCCGTGGCATCGACGGTCGCGACACGGTGTGGGTCGATCTCGGTGGTGCGCTGGCCGTCGCCAATCACCACGCCCCGATCGCCGCATTTCACAGCGACCGCACGCGCCCCGAGCCCCAGCGCCCAATCGATCAAACGTCTCGGGTCATCCATGCCAAAGAGCGCACTGGCTTCGTCGATTGAAGGCAGAAAGAGCTGGCATCGGGCGATGCTCGCCCGCGCGATCGCGGCGGCGCGCGGGGCGGGCCATAGGGTGCTGCGCCAGTTGAGGTCGTAGCTGAAGGGGATCCCTTGATCGCAGGCCAGATCAATCGCCTCGAAGACCGTGTCGCAGGCCTGCTCGCTGATGGCCTGCGAGATGCCCGACACATGCAGCCAACGGCTTTGGGCGATCTGCTCGCGAAAGCCCGGGCTCAGGCGCATGTGCGAGGCGGCCGAGCCCTTGCGGCGGTAACTGAACGAATGCCCCTGGGGGCCGTAGCGGATGAAGTAGAGCCCCGTGTCGGCGCTGGGGTCGCGTTCGACCGCGCTGCAGTCGATGCCCTCGCGCTGCCACAAGGCGAGCAGCGCCTCGCCGAACGCCTCGTCGCCCACCCGGCTGAGGTAGGCGCAGCGCGCGCCCGCGCGGCGGGCCGCGATCACGAAATTGGACGTATCGCCGCCAAAGCCCTGGCGCCAGCCGGGGCCGTCGGGAAGCTGGCTGAATTCGATCAGACCTTCGCCAAGCGCGACGATGTCGAAGGGCGGGGCGCTCAAGCCAGCACACGCCAGGCAAGCCAGGCCGCGGACGCCGCCAGCGCCAGCGCCGCGAGCAGTCGAGCGATGGCTGACCCGGGAGTTTCAGCCCAGCTGATCCGGTCGGGCATGATGGCCGCCAGAACGAATCCCGCAGTCAGGCCGCCCAGGTGCGCGGCATTGTCGACGACGCCGGAGGTGAAGCCCAGAATCAGCGACACGCCGACGTAGACCAGCAGTGAGCTGCGAAGCGATGCGATCAGCGCGGGCGGCAGCCTGCGGGGTCGGGTGAGAATGACCGCGAGCAGCGAACCAACCACGCCGAAGACCGCGCCCGACGCGCCAACCGACACCGCAATCCGGCCTGCGAAAAAGAGACTCGCCAGCGATCCGAACAGCCCCGACAGGACATAAATCAGCAGAAAAGGCAGATTGCCGAACAGGCGCTCGGCGACGCGGCCGGTGTCCCAGAGCGCCCACATGTTGAGCGCCAGATGAACGATGCCGGCATGCAGCAGCGTGGCGCTCAGCAGTCGCCAGGGTTGGCTGCGCGTTTCGCCGAGACGGTTGCCGCCGAGCGTGAGCAGGTCGCCGCCCGAGGGGCTCATCAGGTCTGCGCCGGCCCAGAGCGTCAACAGCCAGATGAGCACGTTGACACCAACGACGGCGGGTGTGGCCCATGTTCTCGGCGTGTACCGCTGCAGTCTCAGCAGATAGTCGTCATTCACCGCGTGGATCCCAGAGCTCTGGGGTGCGCCCGGCCGGCATGGCCAGGCCGAAATGCTGCCAGGCCTGGGCGGTGGCGATGCGGCCACGCGGGGTGCGCTGGACGAAGCCTTGCTGGATAAGGTAGGGCTCGAGCACGTCCTCGATGGTGTCGCGTTCTTCGCCGATGGCGGCAGCGATATTGTCGAGACCCACGGGCCCGCCGCCAAAGCGTTCGATCATCGCGCGGAGCAGTTTTCGGTCCATGAGGTCAAAGCCCAGCTTGTCGACATCGAGCATGACGAGCGCCGCGTCGGCCACCATGGGATCGATATGGCCCTGGGCCTTGACCTCGGCGTAGTCGCGCACCCGGCGCAGCAGGCGGTTGGCGATCCGGGGCGTGCCGCGCGAGCGTCTGGCGATTTCGCGTGCGCCCTCGTCCGAGAGGGTGGCGCCCAGCAAGGTCGCTGATCGTGAGACGATGCGGGTGAGTTCGTCGACATCGTAGAACTCAAGCCGCGAGACGATGCCGAAGCGGTCGCGCAAGGGGTTGGTGAGCATGCCGGCTCGAGTCGTTGCTCCGACCAGCGTGAAGGGCTGCAGATCAAGTTTGATCGAGCGCGCGGCGGGGCCCTCGCCAATCATGATGTCGATCTGGTAATCCTCGAGCGCGGGGTAGAGGATTTCCTCGACGACCGGCGACAGGCGGTGGATCTCGTCGATGAAGAGCACATCGTTGCGCTCGAGGCTGGTGAGAAGCGCCGCCAGGTCGCCCGGACGCTCGATGACCGGGCCCGAGGTCTGGCGCAGTTTGACCCCCATTTCGGCGGCGATGATGTGGGCGAGTGTGGTCTTGCCCAGACCCGGTGGGCCGAACAGCAGCAGGTGGTCGAGCGCTTCGCCGCGTTTGCGGGCGGCGGCGATGAAGATTTCGAGTTGTTCGCGGATCTTTCTCTGGCCGACATAGTCGGCGAGCGTGCGCGGGCGCAGCGCGCGCTCGACCACGTCTTCCGTGGGCGAGGTGCTTGCGGCCGAAACGAGGCGGTCGTGCTCGATCATGAGCGCAGCCTCAGCTCTTGCCGAGTTGTTTCAGGGCCTGCCGGATGCCATCGGAGACCGAGACGCCGGCAGGCAGAGCGCGCACGGCGCCCGCCGCCTCGCGGTCGGAGTAGCCCAGGGAGATCAGGGCGCGGATGATGTCGCCACCCGCGTCACTGGCCACCGTGCCTGCTGCGCCGGGCAATTCGGGCGCGAGCCGCCCCTTCAGTTCGAGCAGCAACCGCTCGGCGGTCTTTTTGCCGATGCCGGGAACCTTGAGCAACCTGGCGCTTTCTTGCAGGGCAACAGCCTGAGACAGATCGCCCACCGACATACCCGAGAGCACGGCGAGCGCGGTGCGCGGACCGACTCCGGAAATACGGATCAACTGACGGAAGGTGTCGCGTTCGGCTGCGGTAAGAAAGCCGTAAAGCAGTTGCGCGTCCTCGCGCACGATGAATTCGGTGAGCAGCACCACGCGGGCGCCAATCTCGGGCAGATCGTAGAAGCTGCTCATCGGCACGTCGACCTCATAGCCCACGCCGCCCACGTCGATGAGTACGCGGGGGGGAGACTTCTCGAGGAGTTGTCCTGACAGGCGTCCGATCATTCGGGCATCTTAACAGCCCTCGCGAGCCGGGCGCCGCGTGCCGTGTGATCGGTCAGAAGGCGCTGGAGGGTGCGCAAACACCCGGGAACAGTTGCGATGGCCGGGGCCTCAGCGCCCGCGGACCCGCCCGCGCCGAGACCGGGCGCCGCTGCGTGCGACCTGGGCCAGTGCGCCCGCAGCCCCCAGATTGGCGGCCATGGCCGACGCATGGGCGTGGCAGATGGCGCAGGCGAGGGCATCGGCAGCATCGGCAGAGGGCTCGCCGGGCAGTTGAAGCAGGCGCTTGACCATGGCCTGAACCTGCTCCTTGGCCGCTTTACCGTAGCCCACCACGGATTGCTTGACCTGAAGCGCAGTGTATTCATGCACGATGACGTCGCGGATGGCGATCGCCGCGATCGCCGCCCCCCGGGCTTGCCCGAGCGCGAGCGTGGCCTGTGGGTTGACATTGACGAAGACGATTTCCACCGAGGCCAGCGTGGGGCGCCAAGTATCGATCACCTCGGTGATGCCGTCGTGGATGGCGCGCAGGCGCGGCGCAAGCGCCCCATCGGGCACGCGGATGACGCCGCTGCCGACGTAGCTCAAGCGGGCGCCGTCGACATCGATAACCCCGAATCCGGTGCGACGCAGGCCGGGGTCGACGCCAAGAACTCGCATGGGATGAGTGCCGGTCAGGCGTGATACTCGGCTCGAGGGGCCCGGACTCAGTGCCGGAAGTGGCGCACGCCGGTGAACACCATGGCGATTCCGCGTTCATCAGCGGCCGCGATGACCTCTTCATCGCGCATCGACCCGCCCGGCTGGATGACGGCCACCGCGCCCCCTTCGGCGACGACATCGAGACCGTCTCGGAAGGGGAAGAAGGCATCAGAGGCCACCACTGAGCCCTTCAGGCTGAGGCCCGCATTCTCGGCCTTGATCGAGGCGATTCGCGCCGAATCGATCCGGCTCATCTGACCGGCACCGATGCCGACCGTCATGCCGCCGGCGCAATACACGATGGCATTGCTCTTGACGTACTTGGCCACCGTCCAGGCGAACATGAGGTCGTGGATCTGCGCGGCGTCGGGTTTGACCCGGGTGACCACCCGCAAATCCTGCTCGTGCAGCACATGGTTGTCAGCCGTCTGGATGAGCAGCCCCGAACCGACGCGTTTGATGTCCATGGCGTTGCGGCCGCAGTCCCAGTCAGTGGGCCCGCCAGGCGGCAAGGCAATCTGCAGCAAGCGCACATTGGCCTTGGCCTTGAAGAGGTCCAGCGCGGCTTCGCTGAAGGCCGGCGCGATCAGCACTTCGACAAATTGCTTGGCGACCGCCTGCGCTGCTGCTTCATCAAGCAGGCAGTTGAAGGCGATGATGCCGCCGAAGGCTGATGTGGGGTCCGTCTGGAAGGCCTTGCTGTAGCAATCGAGGGCACTGGCACCGATGGCCACCCCGCAGGGGTTGGCGTGTTTGATGATGACGCAGGCGGGGCCATCGAAGGCCTTGACGCATTCCCAGGCGGCATCGGCATCGGCGATGTTGTTGTAGGAAAGCTCCTTCCCTTGAAGTTGTCGGGCGCTCACCAGCGAGCCCGGCGCCGGATTGAGCTCCCGGTAGAAGGCGGCATTTTGATGAGGATTTTCGCCGTACCGCAGGTCCTGAAGCTTGACGAAGCGACCATTGGACTGGGCCGAGAAGGTGCTCAGACTGCCGTCGGGCTGGATGCGCGACAGGTAGTCGCTGATGGCCGCGTCGTAATTACTGATGCGGTTGAAGGCCGCCACCGATAGGGCAAATCGGGTGCGGTCGCTCAGGCCACCTTGCGCCTTCAGTTCCTCGACAACCGACTCGTACTGCGCAGCATCGGTGAGCACGCCCACATCACGCCAGTTTTTCGCAGCGCTGCGCACCATGGCCGGTCCGCCGATATCGATATTTTCAATCGCCTCTTCGAGCGAGCAGTCGGGTCGTGCGACGGTTGCCTCGAAGGGGTAGAGGTTGACCACGAGCAGGTCGATGGTCTGGATGCCGTGCTGCTCGAGTGCCTGCATGTGCTCGGGGATGTCGCGGCGTGCGAGCAAGCCGCCGTGAATGGTCGGGTGCAGTGTCTTGACCCGACCATCCAGCATCTCGGGAAAGCCGGTATGGCTCGATACCTCGATGACCGGGAGTCCGGCCTCGGCGAGGAGCCACGCGGTGCCCCCGGTGGACAGCAGTCGAATACCCAGCGATGAGAGGGCACGCGCCAGGTCGACGACGCCGGTTTTGTCGGAAACACTCAGGAGAGCCTGACGAACGCGTTGCATCGATGCGGTCCTAGGGTAGGAATGGGGGGCGCAGGCCGGTCAGCGCAACTCTTCGATCAGTCCGTGGGTGACCAGTTTTTTGCGCAGCGTATTGCGGTTGATGCCGAGAATCTCGCTTGCCCGCACCTGATTGCCTTGGGCTTGGCGCATCACGACCTCGAGCAAGGGGCGTTCGACGGCCTGAATCACCATATCGTAGACCTGCGAGGGGGCCTGTCCTTCGAGGTCGCGAAAGTATTTCTCGAGGCTGCGAATGATGACCTCGTCGAGGGTGCTGGACCTGCTCATGCGTGTCGGTTCTATTGCAACGGGTTGGCGAGTGCCGACGCCTGGGCGGCGGCGTCATGGTCGAGGGGGGCGGGCTGCCAGAGGCTGCGCTCGGCTTGCTCGGCCAGCCAGCGGTCGACCGAATCGATTTGATCGTCGGGTGACTCGAGCGCGTAGAACGCGCTCAGAAAATCGTCTGCGCCGTGCAGGCCAGCCAGATACCAGCCGACATGCTTGCGCGCGGTACGCACCCCCGTGAAGGTGCCATGAAAGGCGTAGTGATCGTGAAGGTGGTCGCGCAGCAGTTGCCGCATCTCGTCAAGCCCCGGAGGCGCGAGGTGTTCGCCGGTTTCGAGAAAACTTGCGATTTCGCGAAAGATCCACGGTCGACCCTGGGCGGCCCGTCCGATCATCACGGCGTCGGCGCCGGTTTTCCGCAGCACCTCACGCGCACGCTCGGGGCTGTCGATGTCGCCATTGGCCACCACCGGGATCGAGACCTCGGCTTTCACCGATGCAATGGTGTCGTACTCGGCCAGACCCTTGAAGGCGCAGGCCCGGGTGCGGCCGTGAACGGTCAGCATGGCCGCCCCCGCGCGCTCGGCATCACGGGCCAGTCGCACGGCGTTGCGATGCAGGGGGTCGGGTCCGGTACGCATCTTGACGGTGACCGGGACATCGACCGCGTTGGCGACCGCATCGATGATGGCCAGGGCCAGGCTTTCATTGGCCATCAGGGCGGAGCCTGCCTGGAGCTTGCAGACCTTCTTGGCCGGACAGCCCATGTTGATGTCGATGATCTGGGCACCGCGATCGACATTGAAGCGCGCGGCCTCGGCCATCATGGCCGGATCGGCGCCGGCGATCTGCACCGCACGCGGCTCGATCTCGCCCGCATGATCGAGCCGTCGCGAGGTCTTGACCGACTGCCAGAGGGCCGGATTCGAGGCTGCCATTTCTGATACTGCGTAGCCTGCGCCAAGCCGCTTACAAAGCTGCCGATAGGGGCGGTCGGTTACCCCAGCCATCGGTGCGACGATGACCTGGTTGCGAAGCGCGTAGGGTCCGATCTGCATGGTCTTGGGGGGCTGATGGCGGGGTCGCCCGGGCGTGGGCGAGTTGCGGCAAAACAGCGTGTGGGCGTCGGATCGTGGTGGCCGGGGGAGCGATTCTAGAGCAAAGTGCTCTGCACAAAAAATCAGCAGCGACAACGGGCGGCCAGGCTCGTATTTTTACACCCTGCGAACGCCCCGCATGAAGAAGGCTCCCATGGCGTGCCGGAGCGGGGCGATGAGGTCGATCGCGAGCAAGGCCGAGGACTGAAGCGGTTGAAGGGCGTTGCTGCAGGTCAGGCTTGCCAGGGCATCGGTGAGCGTGACCAGGGCAAGCTGATCGGGCTTGCGCAGTCGGGCATAGCGCTCGAGCGTCTGCTCGGCGGTGGCCGAGGTGGCGCGGGCCTGACCGAGACATTGCGCCAGCACCAGTGCATCACGCAGACCCAGATTGAGTCCCTGGCCGGCCACCGGGTGCAGGCTCTGCGCCGCGTTACCGATGGCGACACGGTGAGGGCCGAGGCGTGGATCACGCCAGCGTCGGCCGACGGCGCTGACGTGCCGCGTGCTGGCGAGCGTGAACCGACCGAGCAGGGGCCCGAAGGCTTCGTGCAGTTGGCTGCAGAAGTCCTCCTCGCTCAGTTCCGCGCGCGCCCGGGCCGTCGCCTCGGGCGCGCACCAGACCAGCGCGCGTCGACCCGCTTCGGGCAGTGGCAACAGCGCCAGGGGGCCCTCCGGGGTGAAGCGCTCGAAAGCGCAGCCAGGTTGGTCGTGGCTGACGAAGACCTCGGCGAGTAGCGCTTGCTGATTGAAGTCGCGCGCATTGGCCTGCCCAGCTTGCCCCGGATCGCCGTCGGCCACGATGGTGAGTGAGGCGTTGGGCAGGATGAGTGCTTCGGCGCCGGCGGACTGCTCGAGGGCCTCGCGCAATAGCCGGTGCAGGTTGCCGTAGCGAATGACCGCACCCAGCATGGGCACCCGCTGGTCGTGCGCATCGATGCAGGTGCTGCCCAGGGCGCCCCGGCGCGAGATGTCGACCTGGGTGATGGCAGCCGCATGGGCGGGAGGCTGACAGATTTGATCACTGCCCAATCCGGGCACGATGCGTCCGAGCAACTGAAGGCTACCCAGCGATAGCGCGAGCGCGCGCGAGGCAAGCCATTCCGGGAGTGGGTCTGGCAGCGGATCGGCATCAATATCGCAGGCGCGAAAGCCCTGACGGCGCAGCATCAGTTGCAGCGCCATCGCAACCGGCCCCCGCCCTTCGATTCGCAGCGCTCGGATCATGGTGGCCTGCTCGGGCTTGTTGCGGATCAGCGCTGCATCAGGGCTTCGATCTCATCGGCCGTCTTGGGCACATCGGCCGTGAGAATTTCGCAGCCTGTGGGCGTCACCAGCGCATCGTCCTCGATCCGGATACCGATGTCGTGGAAGTGGCGCGGGATGTCGTCAGCGGCGCGGACATAGAGGCCGGGCTCTTCGGTGAGGACCATGCCGGGTCGAAGGATGCGCCAGGGCTTTTCGGTGCCGCTGGCAGGCGCTCCCGGCTCGCGATAGTCGCCGCAGTCGTGCACGTCCATGCCCAGCCAGTGGCCGGTGCGATGCATGTAGAAGCGGCGATAGGCCCCCGACTCGATGGCGGCATCGAGCGGCCCGCTGATCAGCCCGCAGTCGATCATGCCCCGCGCGAGCACGCGTACGGCCGCATCATGGGGGTCGATGAAGCGCATGCCCGGGCGCGTGGCGTCGATGGCCGCGCGTTGGGCCTCGAGCACGATGTCGTAGAGGGCCCGCTGCGCGCCGGTGAAGCGCCCGCTGACCGGAAAGGTGCGGGTGATATCGGAGGCGTAGCCATCGAGTTCGCAGCCTGCGTCGATCAGCAGCAGGTCGCCCTCGGTCAGTTGCGCATCGTTGGACCGGTAGTGCAGCACGCAGGCGTGCCGGCCGCTTGCCACGATAGAGCCGTAGGCGGGGGCCTTGGAGCCCGCCCGACGGAACTCGTGCTCGATCTCGGCTTCAATCTCGAATTCGAAGCCACCCGGCCGGGTGGCCTGCATGGCGCGTACGTGGGCTGCCGCCGAGATCTTGGCCGCACGGCGCATCACGTCGATTTCGTGCGCATCCTTGATCAGACGCATCTCGTCGAGCAACGAGCGGATCTCCCAGACCTGTGCCGGCGCACTGACCCCGGTGCGGGCCTGACCACGGACCGCGCTGAGCCAGCGTGCGAGTTGCGCGTCGTGATCGGCGTTGCTGCCGATCTGCGTGAACACCGCGCGCTGATCGGCAAGCAGTCGGGGCAACTCGCTGTCCAGCGTCTTGACGCTCAGGCCTCGATCGAAGCCGAAGCGCTCGCGGGCGAGGCCAGGGCCGAAGCGGTAGCCGTCCCAGATCTCGCGTTCTTCGTCCTTGTCGCGGCAGAACAGGGTGGTCTGGCTGCCGCCGCCATCGACCTGGATGACCAGGGTTGCATCGGGTTCGGTGAACCCGGTGAGGTAGTAGAAGTAGCTGTCCCAGCGATAGGGGTAGTGGCTGTCGCGGTTGCGCAGCACTTCGGGTGCCGTGTGCACCACCGCCACGCCGCCGCCGCGTTCACGGATGAGTTCGGCAAGCGTGTCGCGGCGGGATTGGTAAGGCTGCATAGGGACTCCAGGCAACGATCAGCTCAGGGCATACGAGCCGTCGGGTGTGTCAATTCTGCATCGAGTTGGCGCAGACGATCGGGCGTACCCACATCGACCCAGGGGCCCGCCAGACGTTCGGCGCCGGCGTAACCGGCGTCGGCCTGGGCGCGCAGCAAGGGCGCAAGGCGGGCGGGCTGGCCGTCGGGCAGATCAGCAAATACATCGGGGTGATACACGCCAATGCCGCTAAAGGTGAAGCGGGGCAAGCCCTGATTGAGCAGGCGCCCGCTCTCGATCGAGAAGTCGCCCTGCGGATGGTGATCAGGATTGTCGACCAGTACGCACCAGACCTGCAGGCGCGCGCTGCGCATCTGCTGCGAGATGGTGTGGGCGCGCGTGAAGTCAAAGCGTGTGAACACGTCGCCGTTGATGACCAGAAAGGGGTTGGCGCCCAGCCAGGGCAGCGCGTGGCGAATGCCGCCCGCTGTCTCCAGGGCCGTGGTCTCAGGCGAGTAACGGATGCTCAGGCCCCAGGGATGCCCCGAGCCGAGCCGCTGCTCGATCAGGTGCCCGAGGTGGGCGTGATTGATCACCACCTCGCGGATGCCCGCGCGAGCGAGGGCCTCGAGGTGCCACACGATGAGGGGCTTGCCGCCTGCTTCGAGCAAGGGCTTGGGGCAGTGGTCGGTGAGCGGACGCATGCGTTCACCTCGACCGGCTGCAAGAATCATCGCCCGCATGATGGCCCTGCGTTGTCCGGGTTCAGAAGGTGTAGCCGCTGCGTGACTCAGTCTGCTCGACCTCCTCGAGTACGCGCACCAGACCGGAGAGTGCGCCGTAGCGCCGGGCGGCGGCCAGCGCGTAGGCGAGTACTCTGGGCATATCGACCAGATAGCGGCGCTTGCCGTCGCGATGACACAGCCGCGCGAAGATGCCCAGGACCTTGAGCTGCCGCTGCAGCCCCATCCATTCGAAGTCCCGGTAGAACTCGCCGAAATCGTCCTGTACGGGGAGGCCTTGGGCGCGAGCTTTCTCCCAGTAGCGGATCGCCCAATCGATCTGGCGCGCTTCGGGCCAGTCGATGTAGGCGTCGCGCAGCAGCGAGACCAGGTCGTAGGTGATCGGCCCGTAGACCGCATCCTGGAAGTCGAGCACACCCGGATTGCGTGACGTTTGCAGGCGCATCAGGTTGCGGCTGTGATAGTCGCGGTGAACGAACACCCTGGGCTGGGCGAGGTTGTTGGCAATCAGGCAATCGAAGGATTCGGCCAGCGCCTGTCTGCTGGCGGAGGATAATTCGAGGGCCTTGTGTCGGCCTACATACCAATCGGGGTAGAGCGCGAGTTCCCGCGTGAGCAGTGCGCGGTCGTAGTCGGGAAAAACGCCAGGCCGGCTTGCGCCTTGCAGCCTGACCAGCGCGTCGCAGGCATCGCGGTAGAGGCCGTCGGCGGTGGAGTCATCGAGGCAGGCCAGGTAGGTGTCATCACCCAGGTCTTCGAGTAGCAGAAAGCCGAGCGCCGGTTCGGCATGCAGGACTCTGGGCACGCTGAGGCCGGCCTGTGCCAGCACCTGCGCGGCATACAGGAAAGGCGCGCAGTCTTCCTTGTCGGGCGGCGCGTCCATGAGGATGAGGCTGCGGTGCTCCGCGGCGTCGCTGTCGAGCCGAAAGTAGCGCCGAAAGCTCGCGTCATCCGACGCCGATCGAATGGAGTCGGGGCGCAGCGCAAAACGGGCGGGCAGATGCGCCGTCCATTGCCTGAGTTGGGTCAGGCGCTCGTCGGCGGGCGTTGCATTCATGAAAGGTTTGGGCCAGGCCGGGTCAGAAGGAAGGGGAGTCCCTATAATAGTCGATCGCCTCGTTGCATCCCGACCGGTCTTCTGCGTCCGGCCCCCCGCCCCGTCATGCTCTGCCGAATCCGTCGCCTGATCCGCAGCCTGCTTCCCGGGGCGCTATGGGCCTTTGCGCAGGCCGCGGGCGCTCAGGCGGGAGCGCCCGGTTTTTCTCTGAAGCTCGACGGTAGTTTGTCCGAAGCGGCGCGTGCGGCCGAGACCATGCCGGCTTTTGGTCGGGCCCGCCAGGTCGAGGGGCGGATGGACCGCGAGACCACGCTCATCGGTGAGGCCGAGGTGCGCAGGGCCGGTAGCGTCATCCGCGGGGATCGCCTCACCTACTATCACGCCGACGATGAACTCTTTGCAGTCGGCAATGTACGCGTCACGCGCGACGGCAACGTTTTCACGGGCCCGGCCCTGCAACTCAAGGTCGACACCAACGAAGGCACCTTCACCAGTCCGAGCTATTACCTCGCGCTCCAGGGCGGCGGGCGCGGGCGTGCCGAGCGCATCGACTTCCTGGGGCCCGGCAAGACCAGCATGTTGCGCGCCACCTTCAGCACCTGCGGGCCCGAGTCGCCCGACTGGGTGCTGTCGAGCCGTACGCTGCTGTTTGACCAGGACGCTGCCGAAGGGGTGGGACGCTCGGCGGTGCTCACCTTCAAGGACACGCCCATCGTCGCCACGCCCTACATGGCGTTTGCGCTGGGCAATGAAAGGCGCTCAGGGTTCCTGCCCCCCACCTTTGGCCTGACCTCGCGTAGTGGTGCCGATCTGATGGTGCCCTGGTACTGGAACCTCCAGCACAACATGGATGCCACCCTGTATCCGAGGGTTAGCACCCGACGGGGGGCGCAGATCGGTGGCGAATTCCGTTATCTCGAGAGCTCGTATTCGGGTGAAACCCGGGTCGAGGCTAATCCCCACGATCCCGACACCGCAGGACCGCGCTACTTCTGGCAGAGTCGGCACGGTTTCAGTAATCTCGGGGGCTGGTCAGGAGGCTGGGACCTGCGGGGCGTATCCGACGACAAGTACTTTGTCGATTATTCCCGCTCCATCGTCACCAGCGCCGACCGGGTCCTGCCCCGCGTCGTGAGTATGGGCCGCTCGCTCAGCGATGACTGGTCGATGCAGGTGTCGGTGCAGAAATACCAGTCCATTCTCGATGCCCGGCCCGGTCCGTACGAGCGTGAACCGCAGGTGCTCACACGCTATCTCGCCCGCGATCGGTCGGGGTTCGATCTGGCCAGCTCCTTCGATGTGACCGAGTTTCGTCATCCCGATCCGTTGCGCCCCTATGGCACGCGCGCGATCGCGAATCCGCAGGTGTCTTGGCCGGTGCGGCGCTCGGGCTGGTTTTTCGTGCCCAAGGCGTCGGTACATGCCAGCAACTACCAGATCGATCAGGTGGCTGGCCCCGGTTACGAGTTGAACCGTACTGTGCCCACCTGGTCGCTCGATGGCGGGCTCTTGTTTGAGCGCCCGATGCTGCTGGGCAGCCAGACCGTCACACAGACGCTCGAGCCCCGTCTCTTTTACGTGCGCACGCCCTACCGGGATCAGTCGGCCTTTCCCCTCTTTGATACGGTGCAGGCCGACTTCAATTTCTCGCAGCTTTTTTCCGAGAACACCTTCATCGGCAACGACCGGCTGGCCGACGTCAATCAACTTACGGCGGCTGCCGTTTCGCGGCTGATCGACCCGGCCACCGGCGCCGAGGGGCTGCGATTTGCGACCGGCTTTCGCAGCTACTTCTCGGATCAGCGGGTGTCCATCCCAGGCATTACGCCGCGCACCGATAAACGATCCGATCTGCTCGTCGCCGCGGCGGGGCCGGTGGCCCCGCACTGGAGTGTGGACACGGGGCTGCAATACAGCATGGCGACCACGCGCCTGCCTCGCGTCAACATCGCGACCCGCTATCTGCCGCCGGATGGCCGCATTCTCAATGCAGGGGTGCGCTATCGGCGGGACCAACTCGGCCAGATCGACCTCTCATCACGCTGGCCTGTCGCAGACGGCTGGAATTCGCTCGCGCGCTTCAATTACTCCTTCCTGCAGCAAGGGGTCGACCCGTTCAGCGGCCTGCGCAACGAACGCGGCGTAGTCGAGGCCCTGGCGGGCTTCGAGTATCAGGCCTCCTGCTGGGCCCTTCGGGTGGTGACGCAGCGATTTCGCACCGCCGCGAGCGAGGCGACGACAGCCTTTTTCCTGCAACTTGAGTTGAATGGTATCGGCAGCATCGGGCAGAATCCATTCCTGGTCCTGCAACGGAACATTCCTGGCTACCGGCTGCCCCAAGGGCCGATCGAGCCAGGCTCGCGTTACTTTGGCTACGAATGATGCATAACACCCGCCTCTCCCGTCTGTCCGTCTCGCTGTGGGCCGCTTCGATCTTGCTAGTCTCAGGCCAGGTCTGTTCGCAGACCTCCCGGATTGAGGCGCTGCGCACCCTCGAGGGTATCGCCGCAGTGGTCAATGCCGAGGTCATTACCCGCCAGGAGTTGGCCCGGCAGATCGAGCAGGTTCGCCGCCAACTAGCCAGCCGCAACATCGAACTGCCGCCGGCCGACGTGCTGTCCAGTCAGGTACTCGATCGCATGATCACCGATCGCGCTCAAGTGCAGATGGCCCGGGAGATGGGCATCCGGATCGATGAGGTCCAGCTCGAGCGGGCGCTGGGCAGCATTGCAGCTGAGCGTGGGCTCACCATGACGCAGTTGCGTGCCCGCGCCGACAGCGAGGGCGCAGGCTTCGAAAGACTGCGCGAAGACGTTCGAATCGAGCTGATGCAGGCACGGTTGCGCGAGCGTGAGGTCGATGCCCGCGTGCAGATCAGCGAGGCCGACATTGATGCCTTCATCGCCGAGCGGGAGCGCTCGGCTGCCGAACAACTCGAGTTCGAACTGGCGCAAATTCTCGTTCGCGTGGCTGAAGGCGCGTCGGCCGACGAAATTCAACGTCGACGCGCGCGGGCCGAGGAGGTGCTGGCTGCGGCGTCCCGCAGCGGCACCGACTTTGCCACGCTGGCCGCCTCGTTTTCCGACGCCGGCGATGCCATGAGCGGAGGCTCGCTGGGCTGGCGCGCGGCCGAGCGTCTGCCGCAAATATTTGTCGATGCGGCGCGCAAGCTCAAGCCCGGCGGGGTCACGCTGGTTCGCAGCCCCAACGGCTTTCACGTGCTGAAACTGGTCAACCAGCGCAGCGCTGCGAGCGATACAGGGCTGTCGGCGCCCGTTACCCAGACCCGGGCCCGCCATCTGCTCTTGCGCGTCGGTGATGGGCAGGCCGAGGCGCAGGCGCTTCGCCGCATCAGCGACATCCGTGCGCGCATCGCCAATGGCAGTGCCGAGTTTGCTGAGATGGCCCGGCAAAATTCGGCCGACGGCACGGCGGGGCGGGGGGGCGAACTGGGCTGGATCCTCCCTGGCGACACCGTGCCTGAATTCGAGCGCGCAATGAATGCCCTCAAGCCGGGTGAACTGAGCGAGCCCGTGCGCTCGCCCTTCGGATTTCACCTCATCGAGGTCCTCGAGCGTCGGGTTGAAGCCGCCGCACCCGATCGGGTGCGCAGTGCGGCCAAGCAGGCCCTGAGGGAGCAGCGAAGCGAGGAAGTCTGGCAGGACTGGTTGCGTCAGTTGCGCGACAGCACCTACGTCGAACTACGCATTGATGAATCCTGATCGGCGCGGCGCTGCCCGCCGCCAGAGCCCGCGCCCGGTGGCGGGTCACGTGGCTCGCAAGCGATTCGGTCAGCATTTTCTCGCTGATCGCTCGGTGCTCGCATCCATCGCATCGGCAATTGGTCCGCGTGCCGGCGAGCCGTTGCTTGAAATCGGACCTGGCCTGGGGGCGCTCACTGCGGTGCTGTTCGAGACCCTGCCGCGGCTGGCTGCGGTCGAGATCGATCGCGACCTGTGTGCCCGACTGCAGCGCCGCTATGGAGAGGACCGGTTGGTGCTCTTCGAGGCCGATGCCCTGAGCTTCGATCCGGCCCGGGCGCTGGAGCGACTCGCCCCCTCTTCCGGCGCAGGGCACACGCTGCGGATCGTGGGCAACCTGCCCTACAACATCTCGAGCCCGCTGCTTGTCCATCTGATCGATGCGCGGCATCTCGTTCGGGATCAGCATTTTCTGCTGCAAAAGGAAGTGGTCGAGCGGATCGTGGCCGAACCGGGCAGCAGTGACTTTGGCCGGCTCAGTGTGCTGCTGCAGGCCTTCTACGAGGTGGAGTTGCTGTTCGAGGTCGGGCCTGAGGCGTTCGATCCGCCGCCGCGTGTCGACTCGGCCGTGCTACGCATGACCGTCCGCGAGCGTCCGCTGGTGGACGACCCGGCGCCGCTGCAAAAAGTGCTGGCGGTGGCTTTTGCGCAACGCCGAAAGATGATTCGCAGCACCCTGCTGCCCTGGTTGGCCGAGCACGGCATTGCCGCCGAGGGGCTTGTAGGCCAGGCTCGCGCCGAGGACATCAGCCTTGAGCATTACTGCGATCTGGCCCGCGCGCTTTCGCAGTCGGGCTGATCCAGCCGCTCATGGCTCGGGCGGGCCCAAGCCCGAGCAATCAGGCGTCCCGGCGTTCGATCAGTTCGATCTTGTAGCCGTCGGGGTCCTGCACAAATGCAATGATCGTATTGCCGCCCTTGACCGGGCCGGCCTCGCGAGTGACGGCGCCGCCGCTCTGGCGGATACGATCGCAGGCGGCTGCGGCATCGGGTACCGCGATGGCAATGTGACCAAAGCCTGCGCCCAGGTCGTAATGATCGACCCCGTAGTTGTAGGTAAGCTCGATCACCGCGCCCTGCGACTCGTCACCGTAGCCGACGAACGCAAGCGAGTACTTCTGCTCCGGTCGGTCGGTGGTGCGCAGCAACTGCATCCCCATCACGCCGGTATAAAAGTCGATCGAACGCTGCAGGTTGCCGACGCGGATCATCGTGTGCAGGACGCGCATGACTGCTCTCCCCAGGACTGTTTGAATCGTTCGCCGGTGATCTAGCTGGCGGGCGTATCGTCGTAATGATGCCTGAGCGCGCCGCGGACGCGCTCGTAGTCGGGGAACAAGTCGCCGACGGTCGACCAGAAGCGAGGCCCGTGGTTGAGTTCGGCCAGGTGCGCCATTTCGTGGGCGATCACGTAGTCGATCACTTCATGCGGAAAGTGCACCAGACGCCAGTTGAGCCGGATGGATCCGTCCGGGTTGCAACTGCCCCAGCGGGTGCGCGCTGACGAAAGGGCCCAACGGGTCGGGGCCCGGCCCAGCTTCTGCGAGAACACCGGGATACGCTCGGCGAAGATCGCCCGGGCCTGCTCCCGCAACCAGGCTTCGACCCTATCCTTCAACTGTTCGCTCCCCGCATCGGGGGGCAAGCCCACCCGCAGCAGCGCGCCGTCCCGAATAACGCCATCCGTCTCGGTATCGATCCGCAGGCTCAAAGGCTCGCCCAGCAACCTGACGGTTGCACCGTGCTCCCAGCGTGGCTGCATGTCCAGGCGGCGCTGCTCATGACGCTGCCATTCGGCCAGTTTGCGCAGGATCCAGTCGCACTTTTCGTCGAGGGCCTGCTCGATTTCGCGCAGCGACACCCAGCGAGGCGCGCTGACGCGTAGCCCCCGATGATCGATCTGAAATCCGATGGTGCGGCGGCGCGAACGGATCAACTCCCATCGAACCGGCTGGTTCCGTAGCAGGGCCAGGCGCTGGCCTGCCGGACCCGGCTGCGGCGCCTGGGCGGTATCGAAGAGGGGCAGCGACAGTTGGGGTGCGGCTTCGGCAACAGGGCGAGGGGGCTTCTTCTTGAAGAAATTGAACATCTCAGCTCTTGTCGGCAGGGATCGACTTTGGGGTGACAGGTGGATACAACTGCGGGCTCAAGCGGCGCATCTCGCGCTCGATCCAGGCCTCAACTTCCCGATTGAGTTCATCAGGTGACTTGCCGCGTGATTCAATGGGTGCACCGATCGAGACGGTAATGAGACCCGCCTGTTTGATGAAGGCCTTTCGGGGCCAGAACTGCCCCGAGTTGACGGCGATCGGCACAACCGGCGCACCGGTTCGAATCGCAAGTCGCACGCCGCCTGTCTTATAGCGACCTTGGGAGCCCGCAGCCGTGCGGGTTCCCTCGGGAAACATGATGATCCAGCGGCCCTGTTCGAGCTTGGCCATACCCTGCGAGACGACCTGCTCGAAGGCATCATTGCCGCGCCTGCGATTGATATGAATCATGTCGAGCAAGGCGATACCCCAGCCGAAGAAGGGGAGGAAGAGCAACTCGCGCTTGAAGACGTAGCACAGTTCCCGGGGCATGAAGGACGGGTAAAAGAGCGTTTCCCAGGCCGACTGGTGTTTGGACAAGAGGATGGCCGGGCCATCGGGCAGGTGCTCGGACCCGATCACCTGCCAGCGCAGACCGAGTATCGAACGCGCTGCTGCGATCTGCGCCTTGGGCCAGAGCATGGTGAATCGGTAGCGCCAGCGCCGGGGGAGCGGTGCGCAGGCCAGGCAGGCGAAGGCCATGGGCACCACCGTGACAAACTGGAAGACCAGGTAAAGACTGGCCCGAAGCGCGGGGATCATCGGGGTTTCAGGCGACCGACAGTCGAGAGATGTCGGCAACGCCGTTCATGAGATCGTGCAGGCGCCCCAGCAGTGCGAGCCGGTTGCGCCGGACGAGTTCGTTGTCGACCATTACCATGACGTCTTCGAAGTAGCGATCGACGACCTCGCGAACCTGGGCAAGCAGGGTCAGCGCCGTGGCGTAGTCCTGCGCCAGCATGCTGGCCTGCACTCTGGGTTCGAGTTCATCGACGCGTTGAGCAAGCCCCTGCTCGGCGCCCGCCTCGAGCAATGCCGGGTCGACGCGCACGCCGTACTCGCGCCCTGATTTGCGCAGGATGTTGCCGATGCGCTTATTGGCAGCCGCCAGGGCCTGCGCCTCAGGCAGGGCGGCGAAGGCGCGAACCGCGGCGAGACGGTCGGGAACCTGCGACAGGGCTGCCGGTCGCTGCTCGACGACTGCGGCCGTTTCCTGCGCCGAGTAACCCCGGTCGCGCAGGTAGCCGCTCAGGCGCTCGAAGATGAAGGTTTCGAGTTCGGTGTGGGCACGTTGCACACGCTCGCCAAAGGCGGCAAAGGCCGCGTCGATCAGTGCGGACAGCGAGAGCGTGAGACGCTTTTCGATCAGGATGCGGATGACGCCAAGCGCGTGGCGACGCAGGGCAAAGGGATCTTTGTCGCCGGTGGGCAGTTGGCCAATGCCAAAGAGGCCGGCCAGGGTTTCAAGCTTGTCGGCCAGGGCCAGTACCGTGCCGCATTCGCTGGCGGGCAGTGCATCGCCTGCAAAGCGAGGTTGGTAATGTTCGACGATCGCCTGGGCGACCGCGGCGTCTTCACCATCGTGGAGCGCGTAGTAGCGTCCCATCACACCCTGCAACTCGGGGAACTCGCCCACCATCCCGGTGACGAGATCGGTCTTGGCCAACAGCGCTGCGCGGTCGACCAGCGTGGCTGGCGCGCCCGCCATGCCGGCGATGGCCCGGGCAATGGCGCGCACGCGCTCGATGCGCTCGGCCTGCGTGCCCAGTTTGGCGTGATAGACAACCGAGGCGAGTTGCGCTGCGCGCTGCTCAAGCCGCTGCTTCTTGTCCTGCTCGAAAAAGAAGCGCGCGTCGGCAAGCCGTGGCCGGATGACGCGTTGATTGCCGTCGATGATGAAGGCGGGGTCGTCCACCTGCATGTTGGAGACAATCAGAAAGCGCGACAGAAGCTTTGAATGCGCATCAAACAGCGGGAAGTACTTCTGGTTGGTACGCATGGTGAGAATGAGGCACTCCTGCGGCACCTGCAGGAAGTCGTCCTCGAAGGTGCCCACGTACACGGCAGGCCACTCGACCAGCGCATTGACCTCGTCAAGCAGCGCTTCGAATGGCGCCTCCTCGCCCAGCGAAGCACCCAGGGCCGACGCCTGCGCACGCAACAGCGCGCCGATGCGCGTGCGCCGGGCCTCGAGGCTGGCCAGCACCCGGCCCGACTGCTCGAGTTCGTGCTCGTAGCGGTCGGCATGAGCCATGGCGAGGGTGCCCTGCGACTGGAAACGATGGCCTTCCGTGAGTCGGTCTGACACGAGCCCGAGCACCCGCGCGGGGACGATGTCTTCGCCGTGCAGCACCATGAGCCGATGAGCCGGACGCACGAAGCTCACACTCGTGACACCGTCGGCCAACTGGTACTGCATGAGCTTGGGGATCGGCAGCGATGCCAGCGCCGAGGCGAGGGTGTCGTCGATCGCATCCGCGAGGGACACGCCGGCGACGGTAGTTCGCCAGAAGAAGCATTCCTGCTTGCCGTCGCTTGCGCGCACCAGTGCGGGCACTGAGGCGCCCTGGCGCTCGGCCCACTTGAGGAGCGCCTGGGTGGGCTCGCCGGCTGTATCGAGCCCCACCTTGACGGAGGGCCCCTTCACCTCGACCTCCCGCTCGGGCGCCTGGGCAAGCACCGGGCTGATGCGTACGGCCAGCCTGCGTGGCGAGGCGAACCCCTCGACGCGTGCATCGGGTGGCGCCAGCCCTTTGATGCGGAGCGACTCGGCGATGGCCGTGCTGAATGCTGCGCTGATGCGCCCGAGTGCCTTGGGCGGCAGTTCTTCGGTGAACAGTTCGATGAGCAGGGGACGGTTCATGGTTCAGGCTGCCTGCGCAGTCGCTTTGAGCATGGGGAATCCCAGGCGTTCGCGTGAATCGTAGAAGGCCTGCGCCACGGCACGGGCCAGGTTGCGCACCCGACCGATATAAGCGGCCCGCTCGGTCACCGAAATGGCGCCTCGGGCATCGAGCAGGTTGAAGGTGTGCGAGCACTTCATCACCATCTCGTAGGCCGGCAGGGCCAGTTGCGCCTCGATCAGCGCCTTGGCCTCGGCCTCGTACTCGTTGAAGTGACGAAACAGCATGGCGGCGTTGGCGTGTTCGAAGTTGTAAGTGGACTGCTCGACCTCGTTCTGGTGAAACACATCACGATAGGTCATGGTGTCGGTCCACTGCAGATCGAAGACGCTTTCGACGCGCTGCAGATACATGGCCAGGCGCTCAAGCCCGTAAGTGATCTCGCCGGTGACCGGTTGGCACTTGAGCGAACCGACCTCCTGGAAGTAGGTGAACTGGGTGACCTCCATGCCATTGAGCCAGACTTCCCAGCCCAAGCCCCAGGCGCCCAGCGTGGGGGACTCCCAGTCGTCTTCGACGAAGCGCACGTCGTTGGACTTGAGGTCGATGCCCAAGGCCTCCAGCGAACCGAGGTAGAGCTCGAGAATGTTGGGCGGCGAGGGTTTGAGCACGACCTGATACTGATAGTAGTGCTGCAGACGATTGGGGTTGTCGCCGTAGCGGCCGTCCTTGGGGCGCCGCGAGGGCTGCACGTAGGCCGCGCGCCAGGGCTCGGGGCCGATGGCCCGCAGAAAGGTGGCAGTATGGAAGGTGCCAGCCCCGACTTCCATGTCGTAGGGTTGCAGCAGCGCGCAGCCGTGGCCATCCCAGTACTGTTGCAGGCGCAGGATCGTTTGCTGGAAGGTTTGCATCGGCGGCGGACAGGCGTTGAAGAAGAGCGCAATTCTAGCGGGTTCGGCGCGATCAACGGGGTCGACTGGATGCGGGCAACGACCCCATTCGCACGATCCCGCGCGCGCCCGCAAGGAGGACGAGGCAGAGCAATACGGCCGGCAAATTCCCCCAGCGCGCAAAGGGGGTGAGCTCCTTTGTGGGCCTGACCTCGGTGAGCAGACCTCCAGCCTGATGCGGGGGGAGTCGCCCCAGCACCCTCCCCCGGTGGTCGATCGCCGCAGTGACCCCGGTGTTGGTGGCGCGCAGCATGGGTCGGGCCAGCTCGATGCTTCGCATGCGCGCGATCTGAAGATGCTGGCCGAGCGCATGAGACTCTCCAAACCAGCCGATGTTGCTCGCGTTGATGAGTACCCCTGCGCCCGCGCGAACCTGCGCCGCGAGCTCTTCACCGAACAGGTCTTCGTAGCAGATATTGAAGGCGATTCGATGCGCGCCGATCTGCAGGAGCGGTTGATCGTCGCGGCCTCGGCCGAACTCGCCCAATGGAATCTGCATCAGCGCGACGAACCACTGAAACCCTGCGGGAATGAATTCGCCGAAGGGCACCAGATGGCGCTTGTCGTAGCGCGACGTGATGCGGCCTGTCGAATCGATGACCGCGATGCTGTTGGTGTAGCGACGACCCGGTGCGGCTTCAATCAGCGGCATGCCGATAGCCACCCGCCCGCCGGGCGCCAGTTTCGAGCTGAGTGCCCGTACCAGGGACTCGGGCGTCTGGTCCCAGCTTACGGTCCAGGCGGTCTCTGGCATGACGGTCAGGGTGGCCGATGCCGGCTCGATCGTCTCGATGTAGGCGCGCATGGCCGACAGGCTTCTCGCGCTGTCGAACTTGAGTTCCTGTTCGACATTGCCTTGCAGCAGGTGCACGCGTAGCGACTCGGGTGAGGGCTCGCCCCAGCGCAGGAGCCCACTTAGCAGGCCCAGCGCCAGGGGCAGGAGCAGCAGGGCCAGGGCAGGTCCGTTGACCGAATGTGTGCGCCACGCACTGCGAACGAACAGGGCGAGCCCGGCCGAGCAGAGGACGGCCACGCAGCCGACGCCGTAGGCGCCCAGCAGCGGGGCGAGTCCCGCCAGTGGCCCGTCCACATGGGCGTAGCCGGGCGACAGCCAGGGAAACCCGGTGAGCAAATGGCCACGCAGCAGTTCGAACGCGCCCCAGCTTGCCGCCAGCGTGAGCGCGTCGGCACACCCGGCCGGGCGCGATGGGCGGGCGCGCAGGGCACCGGTGAGCGCCGACGCCGCGGCGGGAAATATCGACAGGTAGGCGCCGAACAAGGCGAGTGCGAGCGCTGCCAGGGGGGCCGGCATGCCGCCGTAGCGATGCATGCTGATGAAGAGCCAGGCCACCCCCGCGATGAACCAGCCCAGGCCAAAGCTCAGGCCGAGCAGCGCGGCGTGGCGAGACTGCGTGCGCCTCGAGCCGAGTCCGGCATCACCGTCGATTGCATCGAATAGCAGCCCGCACCATGCAGCCATGGCCAGCGCTTGCAGCCAGCCCATCCATTCGCCGGAAAACGAGAAGGCGTGGACGACGCCGAGTAGGGCGGCGATCAGACCGCGCACGCCGACACTTCGTTTCACGCGGACGCCTGCTCAGGCTCTCGCATGGCCGTGCTAGGGGCTGTCGCCTGTCGAGTCGAGGGAGGCTGCAGGGGCCTGGCGCTCGACGAGGAAAAGATGCGCCTGTCGGGCATCGGCGCGCAGCACGTCGAAGCGGAGCCCGTCGAGTACAACGCGCTCGCCGCGCCGAGGGACCCGCCCCAGTTGCTCGGTGATCAGCCCGCCGATGGTGTCGAATTCACCCACCGGAAGCCTCACGCCCATGACCTCGTTGAGCTGCGCGATCTCGGCCATGGCCCGGACGCGAAAGCGCGGCCCGAGTTCGCCCGGTTCGACGGCCACGACATGATCGCTCGCCTCATCAAAGTCGAATTCGTCTTCGATGTCACCGACGATTTGCTCGAGCACATCTTCGATGGTGATCAGGCCGGCCGTACCGCCGTACTCATCGACCACGATGGCCAGATGATGACGGTTCCTGCGAAAGTCGCTCAGCAGGACATTGAGTCGCTTGGATTCCGGGATGAACACGGGCGGACGAAGCAGGTCGCGCACATCGGTCTTGTCATCGAGTCCGAGTCGCAGCAGATCTTTGGCGTGCAGCACGCCGACCACCTTGTCGCGGTCGCCGTCGATCACCGGAAACCGGGAGTGTCCGGCATGCACCACTTTGGGAATGAATCGCTCGGGTGGTTCGTGGATGTCGATGACATCCATTTGGGCCCGCGGCACCATGATGTCGCGGACCGCCAACTCGGAAACCTGCAGCACGCCCTCGATCATCGACAGCGCGTCGGCATCGAGAAGATCGCGCGCATGCGCCTGTCGCAGGATGCCGAGCAGTTGCGCTCGGTCGTCGGGCGCTCTCAGCAGCAGGGTGGCAAGGCGTTCGAGGAGAGATTTTCTCGTGTCGCCACCCGGCGTGGGGTCAGACATGGATGCTTCGGGCAGTTGGGCTGGTTCAAGAATAACACCTTGCGGCGAAATGCGATTGATTCAGTCCGCGCGTCGGGCATTCACCCGGAGGAGTAAGGATCGCGGATGCGAAATCGCTTCAGGATCGATGTTTCGCGCGCTTCCATGTCCACCGCTTGTTCGGGCGTTTCGTGGTCATGGCCTAGGGCGTGGAGCGTGCCGTGGACGATCAGGTGGGCGAGTCGTGCGGCCAGCGTGATGCCGCCTGTTCGTGCCTGTTCGCGAAGTACCGGCAGGCAGACGACGATATCGGCACGGACGGTCGGGATCGACATGTCGGCTATTGCGCCGGGTGGGGCGTCGTAGCCGAAGGTCAGCACATCGGGCGCGTAGCCACGGCCGCGGTAGGCAAGGTTGAGCGCGCGGGCCTCGGTGCGATTGACGAAGCGCAAGGTCAGTTCGGCATCGCCATCCAGCGCTGCGAGTATCCAGCGGCGGATCTGGGCGCGCGAGGCAGGCAACTCGCGTACGCCCGCGCCTCGTTGCAGGGTGAGGCTGAGTGTCGGTCGAGCGCGTCGTGGTCCAGCCTGATGGACGACGACCGCCGGTTCAGTGGGCGGCGGGTGCCTTGGCGTGCTTTTCATAGGCGTCGACGATTCGGGCGACCAGTGGATGGCGCACCACGTCGCTGCTGTCGAATTCGGTCATGGCGATGCCACGCACCGAGGCCAGCACGCGCCGGGCCTCGATCAGACCCGAGGCTTGCCCGCGCGGCAGATCGATCTGTGTCGCGTCGCCGGTGATGACCGCCCGCGATCCGAAGCCCATTCGCGTGAGAAACATCTTCATCTGTTCGGGCGTCGTGTTCTGGGCTTCGTCGAGGATGATGAAGGAGTGGTTGAGGGTGCGCCCGCGCATGTAGGCCAGCGGTGCGATTTCGATGGCCTGCTTCTCGAACATGCGCGTCGTACGCTCGAGCCCGAGCAGGTCATAGAGCGCGTCATAGAGCGGCCGAAGATACGGATCGACCTTTTGGGCCAGGTCGCCGGGCAGAAAGCCCAAGCGCTCACCGGCTTCCACGGCGGGTCGCGTGAGCACGATGCGCCGGACGGCATCACGCTCGAGTGCGTCCACGGCGCAGGCGACGGCCAGGTAGGTCTTGCCGGTGCCGGCAGGTCCGATGCCAAACGTAATGTCGTGAGAGAGGATGTTGCGCAGGTACTGGCGCTGGCGGGGCGTGCGGCCCTGAAGATCGGCCCGGCGCGTGTGCAGCACGGGCGACTCGTCGGGTTCGTCCGAGGCAGCCCCGCTTGCGGCATCGGCATGCAACTCGACCAGACCGAGTTGAATGTCGTCGACCGACAGGGCCCGGTCTGCCAGAGCGTGAAAGTGCAACACGGCTGCGCGCGCCTGGCGGGCGGCGGCGGCTCCGCCCTCGATGGTGAAGCGCTCACCGCGACGGCTGATCTGGACCCCGAAGGCAGTGCCGATCTGCCCCAGGTGCGCGTCCAGCGGGCCGCACAGATTGGCCAGCCGGTGCTTGTCATCGCTGTCGGCGGAAAATTCGAGGCGGTTGCTGCGCCGCTCACGAACGGCGCGCGCGGCGGGTTCGGCGCCGGAAGAATCAGTCATGCGTGATGACCTCGCCGCGCAGCGAGTGGGGCAGCGCTGACACGATGCGAAGCTCGACGAAGTGGCCGATCAGCCTTGCTGGTCCGGCGAAATTGACGATCCGGTTGTTGGAGGTGCGGCCGCTCAGTTCGGCGGGGTTTTTCTTCGCATGACCTTCGACCAGCACGCGTTGTGTGCTGCCGGCCATGGCCTGGCTGATGCGTTGGGCCTGGGTGTCGATGAGTGCCTGCAGGCGTTGCAGACGGGCCAGCTTGACCTCTGCGGGCGTGTCGTCCTGAAGCTCGGCGGCCGGCGTGCCCGGGCGCGGGCTGAAGATGAAGGAGAACGAGGCATCAAAGCCGACATCTTCGATGAGCCCCATGGTTTGCTCGAAGTCGCTTTCTGTTTCGCCCGGAAACCCAACGATGAAATCCGATGACAGACAGGCATCAGGGCGGGCTTTTCGCAGTCTGCGGATGATCGACTTGTATTCGAGCGCGGTGTAGCCCCGCTTCATCGCGGCCAGAATCCGGTCCGAACCCGACTGCACCGGCAGGTGAATGTGCGTGGCCAGGGATTCGATGCGTGCGTGGGCGTCGATCAGGCGTTGCGAAAATTCCTTGGGGTGTGAGGTGGTGTAGCGGATGCGTTCGATGCCAGGAATGTCGGCCACGTACTCGAGCAACAGGGCGAAGTCGGCCCGCTCGCCATCGGCCATGGCGCCCAGATAGGCGTTCACGTTCTGGCCCAGCAGCGTGACTTCACGCACCCCCTGATCGGCCAGCCCCGCCACCTCGGTGAGCACGTCCTCGAAGGGGCGGGATACCTCCTCGCCGCGCGTGTAGGGCACCACGCAAAAGCTGCAGTACTTGCTGCAGCCTTCCATGATGGAGACGAAGGCGCTGGCCCCCTCGGTACGGGGCGGCGGCAGGTGATCGAACTTCTCGATTTCCGGAAAGCTGATGTCGACCTGAGGCTTGCCGCTTTCACGGCGTCGCGCGATGAGTTGCGGCAGGCGATGCAGCGTCTGCGGGCCGAAGACCACGTCGACATAGGGCGCGCGCGTGACGATATTCGCGCCCTCCTGGCTCGCCACGCAGCCGCCCACCCCGATGACCAGTTCGGGCCGTTCGCGCTTGAGGGCGCGCACGCGGCCCAGATCGGAAAAGACCTTTTCCTGGGCCTTTTCGCGAACCGAACAGGTGTTGAAGAGCACGATGTCGGCCTCTTCGATGCGGTCGGTGATGACCGCGCCATCGCTGTGCGCGAGCACCTCGGCCATCTTATCCGAGTCGTACTCGTTCATCTGGCAGCCGAATGTGCGGATATAAAGCTTCTTACTCATGGCCCGCATTCTATCCGGCCATACGGTAAATTTGACCGCTAGCCCCACTTCGTCCGACGGGAGACATCATGTCCGCACGTTTTTTCTCAATGCTCGTGGCTGCATTGCTTGGCGTGGCGGCTGCGCCGGTCTCGGCGCAGACCGTGCGTGCCGAGCCGCCGCGTGCCGAGTACTCCATACCGGCCGGCGGCCGCTATGAGCTGATAGGACGCTACAGCCTCGAGCGCCTCGAGCAGGTGCTGGGTCAGGACCTGGATGCCTTCATGAAGAGTTCGACCATGCCGGCGGCATTCCGCGGACGCTTCGACAAGCCCCGCTATCCGGTGAGCCTCTATCGGGTGCTCTACCGGTCGGTCGTGCCCGAGATGGAGAACCGCCCTACGATTGCCTCGGGCCTGGTGGCTGTGCCCGATACCGGGGCCTCGGCGATGCCTCTGGTGTCCTACCAGCACGGCACGATCTTCGATCGACTGGATGTGCCGTCCAATCCCGATCAGTCGATGGAAACGCGGCTCATGCTTGCGGCCTTTGCCGCGCAGGGCTACATCGTGATCGGGGCCGACTATTTCGGGCGGGGTTTTTCCAATCTGACCGACGACAGCTATCTGGTCCGCGACAGCACGCGCCAGGCGGGTCGAGACCTCTACCTGAATGTGGTCGATTTTCTGGCCACGCTCAAGATCGGGGTGTCCCATTTCTTTCTGAGCGGGTGGTCGCAGGGGGGATGGGTAACGATGAACTACCTGCACAGCCTCGAGTCTTTGGGCGTACCGGTCACCGCTGCGGCGGTGGCGAGTGCGCCGGTTGACCTGAATCTGGTGATCAATCGCTGGATCAACAATCCGCAGCCGGTCGATGCCGTCTACCTGCCGGGGGTGGTCGCCTTGCACCTGATGGCGCAGGAGCGCTATCAGGGTTTCGCCGGGTTGATCGATTCAGCGGTACGGCCCGAATATGTTCAGGCGGTTCGCGACCTGTACAACGGCAAGCTCAGCTGGCCCGATTTTCTCGGCAGGACCGTGAAGCGCCTGCCAGATCTGCTGCGCCCCGAATTCGCCCGCAGTGGATTTACTGGCAACAACCCTTACTGGCGCGAGGTCGATCGCGGCCAGGCTTATCGTTGGCGCATCGTGACGCCGCTGCGCGTGTATTACGGCGGCAGCGACGAGGTCACACCGGCGTATGTGGGGACGCTGCCCGAGCACACGCAAAGGCTCGTGGGCGGGTCATCGACCTCCAGCCATGATGCGGGCGAGCGTGCCGATCATCGCGCCGTGTTTGTGCACGGCGTCATTGACCAAAAAAAATGGTTCGACGGATTCGTGCAGAAAAAGTGAATCAGTCGGCTTTGACCCCAGCCTTGCGTACCACTGCCCCCCAGCGCTCGAATTCAGCGCGGATGAATGCGCCGGCCTGCTCGGGCGTCCCGCCCATCGGCTCGGTGCCTTGGGACAGGAAGCGCTCACGCACCTCGGGCATCTGCAGCACCTTGGCGAATTCGCTTGCCAGCCGGGTGGTGATCTCGGTGGGCGTGCCTGCGGGGGCCATCACGCCATACCAGATTGCGATATCGATACCGCGGTAGCCCAGTTCATTGAAGGTGGGCAGATCCGGCATCAGTGCAGTGCGGCGCTCGCTTGCCGTGGCGACCGCCTTGAGCTTGCCCGCCTGAATATTGGCAAGCAGCGACGGCGCACCATCGAACATCACCTGCACTTGCCCACCCACCAGGTCGGTGACGGCCGGGCCGCTCCCCTTGTAGGGAACGTGCAGCAGATCGACCCCGACCACGGCCTTGAACAACTCGCCCGACATGTGCGGCGCTCCGCCGTTGCCTGATGAGGCAAAGGCGATCTGCCCAGGGCGCTGCCTGGCCGCACTGATCAACTCGGCCAAGGTCGTGAAGGACTGGTTGGCGTTGATGACCATGATGACGGGAAGCTTCGCCAGCAGGGTCACGGGCACCAGGTCTTTCATCGGTTCAAGGGGGAGCTTGGCGTACAGGTGGGGGCCGATACCGTGGGTGGTGATCGAGTTCTGCAGCAAGGTATAGCCGTCGGGCGCCGACTTGGCCACGAAGTCGGCGGCAATGTAGCCGCTGGCGCCGGCCCGATTCTCGACCAGCACCGGCTGATTGAGCGCGCTGGCCAGACGGGAAGACACCGTGCGCGCAATGAAATCGGCTGCGCCCCCAGGCGGAACCGTCACGATCATGCGAATGGGTTTGCTCGGGAAAGCGGCGGCCGAGGTGCCCTGGGCCAGGGCGGCGCCGGCAAAGGCGAGGCCGGTGGCAAGGGCCAAGATCATCGCAACGATCGGTGAGCGGAGTTGTTTCATGTCGATTCTCGAGGCTTTCGGGTTCGGGTGAGTGGCTACGGTTATTGCGGCTGCATGCCGGCAATTCGGATCTGTCTTTCCCAGACGGCGAGTTCGCTTTTAACGAAGTCGCCGAAGACCCGGGGGCCCGCTACCGCAGGTTCGGCACCCATGGAGGCAATTCTTGCCCTGAAATCTGGGGTGTCGAGGATCTTCTGCAGCTCGTTGCTTAGTCGCTCGATGATGGGCTCAGGCACCTGCGCCGGACCGAAGATCCCCATCCATGCCACGGTGCCAAAATCCTTGAGGCCCGTTTCCTCGGCGATGGTGGGCAAGTCGGGTGCCAGCGCTGAGCGCTGGTTGGGCGTGACGGCGATGGCCCGCAGACGACCGCTGTCCTGCATGCCTTTGGTGGTGGCGAAGTCAAGCACGGTGAATGTCACCTGATCGCTGATCAGGCTGGTGATGGCCTCGGGCGCCGCCTTGAAGGCGACCCCCACCGCATCCATGCCAGTGCTGTGACTGAGTGCGGCCGCGGCCACCTGACCTGCGCTGCTGGTGTAGGCGTAGCTCACGGTGCCCGGTTTGGTTTTGGCGAGCGCCACCAGTTCCCGAACGCTGCGCAGCGGCGAGCGCTCGTTGACCAGCAGCACGAAGGGGAAGTAGGCGATGCGCACGACCGGCGTAAAGTCTTTGATGGGGTCATAACGCAGCGACTTGAAGAGGTAGGGGTTGGCCGAGTGGGTGGTGTTAGTCGTGAGAAAGAGCGTGTAGCCATCACCCGGCGCCCGCGCAACCAGTTCGGCTGCGATCTGGCCTGCGGCGCCCGGCTTGTTCTCGACGACCACCGCCTGCGCCAGCGACTTCTGCAGCTGCTCGCCCACCATCCGCGCGAAGATGTCGCTGGCCGAGCCCGGCCCGAAGGCCACCACGATGCGCAGGGGGCGGGCGGTCGGCCAGGCTGCCGCGGTCTGGGCCTGAGCGAGCGGCTGCATGAAGAGTCCGGCGAGCAGGCTGAGGAGCGTGAGCAGTGTTTTCATGGGGATGGGACCAATAACCCGGGAGGGACAAAAGGGTTGAAACGATACCCCATCGGCCCGCTTCGCCGATCAATGCCCCGGGAAAGTCCGCCCGAATGGCGCGCGCGCGGTGGACCCCGAGGAAATGAAGCAGTGGCTGCCTTCCACATTGCACACCTGGACATGGCGGGCGCTCGATTGCGCCTCGGCCTCGTCGAGTTGCAGGGCAATCGCCCAGTGCGCCAGCGGCACCAGCAGGCACAGCAGGGCGGTGATCGCGAAGACGAGGTTGATGAGGGCGTTTCGGGACTTCATTCGGGGACGGCTTGTGGGGGACAGGGCTTATCGGGGACGGCGAAGCTCGGTGAGTGCGCCGTAGACCAGCGCGCCCATCTGTTCCCGGTAGTACTTGCGGATCTCGCCCGGCGCGGCGGTGCCAACGACCACGACCAGCTTTTCCTGCGGGTCAACCCAGAAGATCGTACCGTTGGCGCCGTTCCAGGTGAAGTCGCCACGACTGCCCGGCGTGGCGGCAAGCCCGTCCTGCATTCTGACCGCCACACCAAGACCCCAGGCGTAGCCATCGCGGTGCGGCTCGGTCTGGCCCACCTGATTGCGGATGCGCGGTCCAAGGTGATCGCTGGTCATCCAGGCCACGGTATGCGGGCTGAGCACCCGGCGCCCGTCGATCGCGCCGCCGTCGAGCAGCATCTGCCCGAAGCGAAGGTAGTCGCCCATGGTGCCGAAGGCGCAGGCGCCGCCGCAGTCGAAGTGTGGCGTGGCATCGAGGCTGATGATGCGTTGCGGTTTGCCGGTGAGGGGGTCTGTGGGCAGCGGCCGGGCCAGGCGTGCGCGCTGGGCCTGCGAGGGCTCGAAATTGGTATCGGGCATGCCCACCTTGTCGAATACGGCCTCGCGCAGGAATTCGCCCAGGCGCTTGCCCGACACCTTTTCGATGACCAGGCCCAGCACATCGGTGGACAGCCCGTAGTCCCACACCGTCCCGGGCTGGTGAAGCAGGGGCATTGCCGTGCCCGACTGGGGGTCCAGTTGCCCATACGCCTTGTGGTGCACGAGGCGGCCGTCCCGTGCGATGGCGATCACAGCACCGGGCAGGCGTTGGCGATCGATTTCCGCATCGAAGAACCGGTCGATGCGAGCGAGCCCCTCGGCAGACAAGCCAGCCTGTTCGACGGGTGCACCGGGCAAGGGGCTCGCGGCCAGGCAGACCGATGTCGCCAGCGACAGGGTGAGTGCGACGAGTGCTGGGCGGGCCATGACAGGACTCCGGTGGGGGACGGGCTTAGTGTGGCGCACAAGTCCCCGGGCGTGCCAGGGCGACATTGGCAGCCATGATGCTGCTGGTTCGGAAGAGAATCGTTGAGCCGTCTGGGGAGTGCCTCGTGCCAATACGCTCAGGCCCATGAGTGCGCCCAGACAGAAGAGTGTCCATCGCACAATCAGTTTCACGGTTCTGGCTCCAGGAAAGCGGTCACGGACCGGGCGCAGGGTCGTGTCGAACACGATGCCCGCGACCATGCGTTTCATGGACGCCGAAAAACGAAAAGCCCGCAGGGCGAACGCTGCGGGCTTGAAATGCTGGTGGCGCATCAGGGACTCGAACCCCGGACCTGCGGATTATGATTCCGTCGCTCTAACCAACTGAGCTAATGCGCCAGAACCGTCAATCATAGCCGGGGCAGGGAGGGCATGTCAAAAGCAGGTGCCCGGGCTACTGAGTTGTTGCAACGCCAGTCTGCGCCGACGTGCTGCTGCGACCATCGCCCGCCCTGCCGTCGACGAACATCTGAAAATCGGCCTCCGAACCGAACCGGCCCCATTGCAGCTTCGGGCCACCGGAGAATGTAAGCGAGGAGAATGTGTCACCACCCAGCTTGTCATCGAGTTTGCAGTCGGAGCTCCCGGCGCACCAAGCCATGAAATACGTGAAGTACTTGTTTGCCTGCTTTTGCTTTTGTCCGATGCGAAAGACAACGGTCCTCGTGTACCGAGGGTCGGGTTTGCTCATCCACCCGGCAACATCGCTCACCCAGGTGTAGGTCATATATGCCGGGTACACGCGTTCATCGGCGGTATCGACCGCACTCCAGAACTGCTGCACGGGCTGTTCCGTGTAACCCGTGGCGCAGCACCCATCGGTGATGGGCTGAAGGAGATGAACCGAATGGTCGTATTCATAGTCGTCAACCGCTTGAGCGCGCGCCAAGCCCCCAGAGGGAAGCGGCGCAGTGTGCGTACGGACCTGGCGCAAGGGCGTCGCCTGAACCTTTCCCGTGGCATCCTGGATTCGTACCAAGCCTGGGGTATTCATGTACCAGTCGCACTGAATGTTCCAAGGATTTGAGCAGAGTTCTCCATCGCCCTGAAGCCACTTGAAGATACCCGGGTCACCCTCGTTTGGTGTGGTCAGACCGGGTTTGACCAACGTTCCCAGCACGTTCACGAATGTATCGCCCGGGCCCAGGTCGGTCGTGTAGAACAGTCGCGAGTAGACGAGCTCATCCTGCCGCCCCTTGCACTGGGGCACGATGTAGCGCGACGGGCTGGCCGGCGCTGCAGGCGAGGCTTCATTGATGACCCAGCCCTCGACGGCCGCCTGGGGTTGTCCGCCAACCGACTTGTCGCAGCCCACGGCAATGAGGTTCGCGAGCAGGGTGGACGGGAGTCCGTTGGTGGGGGCGATCAGCGCATCGACGAGGGGCTGGCTCATTTGGTTCAGGCTGGTGATCATCTGCGCAAGCAGTTGCGTGCGGGTCGCCTGCCAGGACGACTGTCCGGGTATCAGATTGGCCACGAAGGTGGCGCGAAGCCAATCGATTTGCGCCTGATCGTTTTTTGCGATCGCGGTCGTGAATTCGGTATCAATGGCCGTGATCGCGTCGTACAGGATGATGCTGAGCTGGTTGGTTGCCGCTGCGGCACTGCTGAGCAACTTCAGGGCAAGAATGTTGCACTGATTTCGGCGCGCAACGATGTCGCCATAGATCACCTCGGGGTTCTGGCACAGCCCCTGTAGGCCGCTCGCCATCAACCTGGCATTGGGCTCTGACACCAGCTTGTTGTAGCTGCTCACCGTGCCACTCAGGTCGCCCAGCAAACGCTTGAGCGCGGCGTTTCGATCGTATGAAGCCTGATTGAATCCGCCCGACTGGGCTTTCATGTAGGCGCTCAGGTTCGGGTAGGACGGCAAGGAGTAGCTGGAGGATTCGGGACGCAAAAGGCCCTGGTAGGTTCCGACAATCGTGTTCACGTCGGCGAGTTGGGCATTGAACTGCGCATAGGTCTGCTGAATGCTCGTGAAGGCCGATTGGGCGGCCAGGGCATCGACCTTGATGCCAACCGTGCTGAGTTTGGTATCGATCGAATCAAGCTTGGCCTGAATCGCGTCGAGTTTGGAGACGATCGAGCTGAGTTGCGCAGACGTGCTCGCGCTGTCGCACGCGCCTGCCACGATCGATCCCAATACGATGACCAGCGCGCCTGCAATGGGGTTGGCGCTCGCCATCGAGGCGCCGACCCCCGTGGCACCGATGTTGATCAGCGCCGAGGCGCTGTCCGGGCATGCGGAGGAATCTGTCGCGCTGCTGCCGTCTGAACTGCCGGACGATCCGGACGCCGCGGCCAGGAGGGGTTTCGGAAACAGCCTGCTCGCGCCCTCTGCAGGCGCAGACACTCCGCTTCCGACCTGGGCCTTGATCGTCGCAAGCACCATGCTGATGTATTGCGATTCCGAGATGCCCGTCTGGGCAGCAGCGCGCTGATAGTGGGCCGCGAGATCCTCAAAAATCGAGGGCGCGGCGCCGGCGCCGGACTCCTGGTAGACATGAGCATCCAGAAGATAGGAGAGCGTGGTGGCACTGTATCGGCTGCTCGATTCGAGTTGCGCAAACAGATCGAGGCCGAGGCCTGCGTTATCGGCCGTGATGGAATAGCCGGTTCGCCCCAGGTCGGTCACCGGGCTGGCACCAACGAGCCGGCCCTGCGCATCCCTGAAGCGAAAGCCGAGTGGCCTGCCAGCGGGCGAGACCGGCAAGGGATAGACGCAAGACTGCGATGTCGCGCACGCAAAACCGCCCGCGGCGACCAATTGCCCGGTCGAGTCATACACTTCGGCAGAGGAGAAACTGCTTGCTGCGGCATTGAGTACGCGCACCGAACTCGCCGCAGGCGGCGCGCTGCCGCCACCGCCACAAGCGGCCAGGGTGCTGGCCAGGGCGAGCGCGCCGAAACCACGGCGGAATAGGGCGGTAGCTCTGCTTGACATGATTGGTCTCTTCCCAGCGTGAAAGCCCGTATCCTCGGCAGGTTGCATGTCTGCTGATCCGGCCTGGGGAGTATGCCCCCGCAAGCGGCATTCCGAGGCTGTTGCGCGATTGAGCGGCGAAGGGTAGCACCAAACCCCCCGCGTTCACGGCGATCCTGGCGACAGTGCGGTTCAGTCGCGCCAGCCCCTGGGGGGTCTCGGGACCGCGCGATCTGATCGGGCGACGGAAAGCGTGCCAGAGATCTCGATAAGATCTGTCCTTGCCTGCCGGCACTCGCGCGCGCAGGCAGGCAAGGGCCTCACTCAACCAATCCCCGGAGCTCCGACCATGCGTCACCTCGCATTGACCGCTGCCCTGCTTGCAATCGTGCTGCATTCGGGGCCGGCAGCCTCGGACGCGTCGAAGCCTGCGCCGCTCATCCCGATCGAGGCCCTCGACGTGCCCCGCTACATGGGACGCTGGTACGAGGTCGCAAAGTTTCCGAACTGGTTCCAGCGGCAGTGTGTGGGCGACACCAGCGCCGAATACCGCCTGCTGGGCGAGGGCCGGGTCAGTGTGCTCAACCGGTGTCGGCGGGAGAGCGGCCGGATCGATGAGGCGGTGGGGGAGGCGCGTCAGATCGGCGCGGCGGATTCGCCGCGGCTGCAGGTGCGCTTTGCGCCCGAGTGGCTGTCGTTTCTGCCCTTCGTCTGGGGACGCTACTGGGTGATCGATATCGATACGGGTTACAGCCTGGTGGCCGTGAGCGAGCCCGGACGGGAGTATCTCTGGGTGCTGTCGCGCACGCCGCGCCCGGATGTCGAGGCGTATGGCCGCTTACTCGAACGCCTCAAGGCCAAGGGCCTCGATGTCAGCCGGCTGGAAACCACGCCGCACACGGGCGCAGCCGATCAGGCGCCGGGTGCGAAGTGATCGGCCAGGCGTGGGGGGGCTGCCCCCAAGGGGGTTCGATCGGCGAGCTTCGGAAACCGCAGCGTGACGCGCACCCCTGTGCCTGCGCCCCGGTGGGCGGGCCAGAGCAGCCCGTCGGCGAGGCTGATCGAGGCGCCGTGCTGGAGGGCGATTTCCTTCACGATCGACAGTCCCAGGCCGCTGCCTTCGGCGGTGCCGCCCAGCACGCGGTAAAAGCGCTCGAAGACCAGTTCGCGCTCGGCGGGCGCAATGCCCACCCCGTCGTCTTCCACGTCGAGCAGCACGTGCTCATCGGTCGATGACACCCTGACGGTGACGACGCCGCCGGCCGGCGTGTAGCGCAAGGCGTTGTCGATCAGATTGACGACGAGTTCGCGCAGCAAGATCGGGTGGCCGTTGATGCGCGCGGCTTCATCGTCGCCCCCATAGCCCAGATCGATCTGCTTGCGCAGCGACTCGGCATAGCAGTCGCCCAGGATAGTTCGTACCAAGGGGGCGAGTTCGAGCGGTTCGAGCCGGATGGCGTCGCGCAGGTTTTCCGTGCGTGCGAGCGCGAGCAACTGACTCACCATGTGGGCACTGCGCTCGGCGCTTTCTGCAAGCTGCTCGAGCGATTTGCGCAGCTCACCCGGGTTGGTTTCTCTCAAGGCAAGTTCCGACTGCGTACGAAGCCCCGCGAGCGGCGTCTTCAACTGGTGCGCGGCGTCGGCGATGAATCGCGTCTGCGCGGCCAGCGTCTGGGCCTGTCGTTTTAGCAGGTCGTTGAAGGCATTGACCAGCGGCGATAACTCTTCGGGGGCCAGTTTGGCGTCGATGGGCGAGAGGTCATCGGGTCTGCGCTTGCGGATGTTTTCCTGCAGCAACTTGAGCGGGGCGAGTCCTCGGCTGAGACCAAACCAGACCAGGGCCAGCGCAAGCGGAAGAATCAGGAACTGGGGAAACAGCACGCCCCGGATGATCTCGCTGGCGAGTGCATTGCGCGTATCGAAGGTTTCGGCCACCTGAATCAGCATGGGTTGCTGATTGGGGTCGGGCTGCATCGCATAGGTATAGGCGATGCGGATGTCGGTGCCGTGCCAGACGGCATTTCTCAGCTTGGTTTGTCCCGGCGAGGGGAAATCATATAGATCGGGGCGGGGCAGGTCGGTGTCGCCCGCCAACGTGCGGCCGTCGCTGTCGACGATCTGCAGCCGCAGCGACTCGCCGTCGTTCAGCAGGGCCAGCTTTTCGACCGTCTGCAGCAAGGCGCTGCGCCTGGCGTTGTCGACGATCATCATCTGCTCGCGCAAGGTGCTGGTGCGATCGATCAGCGCCTGATCAAAGGGCGCATCGGCCAGCGAGCGAGCCACCACGAAGGTGATGGCGACAGACAGGGGCCACAGCAGCATGAGCGGCGCGAACATCCAGTCGAGGATCTCGCCGAACAATGAGCGCTGCTCGCTGGGAAAGAAGGGATTGCTCGGTTTGCGCGACCGAACCGGGCGTCGGACCGCAGGGTACAGCGTCCGGTTCGGGCTCTCCCGTGTGCTCACCCGACCGGACAGGACGGTGCCCGGATGCTCGGGCCGGTTCATGGGCGTGAGGTGCCTTCGCCGTCTCGCTGCAGGCTGTAGCCCAGGCCCCTGACGGTGGCCACGTGCACATCCCCACCTTCGAGCTTCTTGCGCAGTCGGTGCACATAGACCTCGATGGCGTTGTGACTCACCTCTTCGCCCCAGCCACAGAGGTGTTCGACGATCTGCTCCTTGCTCACCAGACGGCCGGTGCGCTGCAACAGGATCTCGAGCAGGCCCAGTTCGCGGGCCGACAGATCGAGCGCCTGCGAGTCGATCCAGGCCTTGTGCCCGACCTGATCGTAGGAAAGCGAGCCCAGCTTGAGCAGGGCACTTGCCGAGCCCATGCCTCGACGCACCAGCGCCCGGATGCGCGCTTCCAGTTCGGAAAGCGCGAAGGGCTTGGCCATGAAGTCGTCCGCCCCCAGATCGAGCCCACGGACTCTTTGCTCGACCGAGTCGGCCGCGGTGAGGATGAGCACTGGGGTTGACTTGCCGCGGGCGCGAAAGCGCTTCAGCACGTCGATACCCGGGAGCCGTGGCAGGCCGAGATCGAGGATCACGAGGTCGTAGTCCTGCGTGCTCAGGGCCGTGTCGGCCTCGTTGCCGGCGGTGACATGATCGACTGCGTAGCCGGCCGACCGAAGCGATCGGCACAGGCCATCGGCCAGCACGCGATCGTCTTCGGCGACCAGGACCCTCACCGGTCGCTTCCCCGTTTCTGGTTCAGGGCGAAGGCCCGCGCCAGGCGGATCTCATCGCGGGTGCGCTCGGCGGCTGTTGCCGCCAGCCGGGCAAAGTCGACGCCCTGGCCCGCGTACAGGATGGCCCGGGATGAATTGATGATCATGCCGTAGCCCTCATGCGCCAGACCCGCCGACACCGTGGCCTGCACGTCGCCGCCCTGGGCCCCGATGCCGGGGACCAGCATGGGCATGTCGCCAGTGAGCTGGCGCACGCGAGCGAGCTCCTCGGGGAAGGTGGCGCCCAGCACGAGGCCGATTTGCCCCGAGGTGTTCCAGGGGCCCGCGGCGAGACGCGCGACGCGTTCATAGAGTTTTTCGCCACCGACATCGAGCGACTGCAGATCGCTGCCGCCCGGGTTGGAGGTGCGGCACAGCAGAATCACGCCCCGACCGGGCCAGGCCAGCCAGGGCTCAATCGAGTCGAATCCCATGTAGGGGTTGATCGTGACCGCGTCGGCAGCGTAGCGCTCGAAGGCCTCGGCCGCATAGCGCTCGGCGGTGGAGCCGATATCGCCGCGCTTGGCATCGAGAATGACCGGAGTACCGGGGTGGGTCGCGTGGATGTGTGCGATCAGCGCCTCGAGTTGCGCCTCGGCCCGTGCCGCAGCGAAATAGGCGATTTGCGGCTTGAAGGCGCACACGAAGGGCGCGGTGGCGTCGACGATCTCGCGGCAGAACGCGAGGATCGCCTCGGGCCCGGTGCCGAGCGAGGCCGGGATGCGCTGCGGATCGGGATCGAGGCCCACACACAGCATGGAGTCCGAGCGTTGCCAGGCACTTCTGAGCGACAATGCAAAGTCAGTCAAGGCGAATTCCGCAAACGATGTCAACAGTGTCAGCGATTCTAGCCCCATGTGCCGGCGGTCGCGCAAGGCGTGTCGCCTGGCGGTCGCGGGCCCTGCCGGCCTTACGCCGCGGCGGTTCCTGTTCTTGAAAACCAGCGCTGATCGGCTCGCCGGCCGCGAACTCTGGCTGCTTGGCTTGCTCACCCTCATCTGGGGCATGAACTGGCCGATCATGAAGGCGGGTGTCAACGATATTCCCCCCATGACCTTTCGGTCCCTCACCATGATCGTGGGGCTACCTGTGCTTTGGCTGATGATCCGATCGCAGGGCAACACGCTGCGGGTGGCGCGCGAGCACTGGGGAGAACTGTTTCGGATCGCGATGACCAACATGGTGATCTGGTACATCTGCGTGATGTACGGCGTCGCGATGCTCTCTTCGGGACGAGCGGCCATCCTTGGTTACACGATGCCGATCTGGGCGGCCCTGCTGGGCATCGTGATGTTCGGCGAGCGTCCGGGGCCACGTCTCGGGCTCGGCGTGCTGGCGGCGGCGTGCGGCGTGGGGCTGCTGATGGCGGGTGAGATGGCGGCGCTCAGCGGCAGCCCGGTCGGCGCGCTCTTCATGCTTGGGGCGGCGCTCTCATGGGGGCTCGGTACCCATCTCATGCGCCGCCGAAAACAGCCTGCCTCCGTCGCCGTGATCACCTTCTGGTCGGTCGCACTGGCGCTGATCGTCTGCGGATCGCTGGCCCTGGTGACCGAGCGCGGGCAATGGGATGGACAGGCCTCGTGGGCGGCCTGGTTCTCGCTGGCCTATAACGGTGTCATCGTCTTCGGCGTCGCGCAGCTGCTCTGGTTCCGGCTGGCGACGCTGCTGCCACCGGTGGCCAGTGGCCTGTCGGTGATGCTCATTCCAGTAATCGGTCTTTTCTCGGGCTCCTTGCTGCTGGCCGAGCCCTTGCACTGGCACGACTGGGCGGCGCTTGCGTGCGTGCTGAGCGCCATTGCCACCGTGCTGCTGCCGGCAAGAAAGCCGCAGGACTGAGCGGGGCTGTGGCGCGCAGCCCCGTCGATCAGCAGCAGGGCGTCTCAGCCCAGGTGCTGCTTCCAGAAGGCCAGCATGCGCGCCCAGGCGAGCTTGGCACTGACGGCATCGTGCACGGCCTCGCGTTGCTCGTTCACGAAGCCGTGGTCGGCCTCATACATGTGAAATTCGACGCGCTTGCCGGCGGCCGTCACGGCCGCTTCGAAGGCGGTGACGGCCTGCGGGGTGCACCAGTCATCGCGGCTGGCGAAGTGGCCCTGCAGGGGGATGCGGACCTGAGCGGGGTCGGCGGCCTGGGCCGGCGGCAAGCCATAGAAACACACGCCCGCGTCGAGTTCCGGGATGCGCACTGACCCGATGACCGTGACGGCCCCGCCCATGCAAAAGCCGGTCAGCCCGGTCTTGAGTCCCTGCGACTTGAAGTACTGCACGGCGCCCCGCACCGCGTTGTCGGTGGCGTCGATGAAGTCGAGCGAGGTCATCGCCCGGTTTGCGGCATCCGGATCGTGATAGGGGACCGCGATACCGTTGTAGAGGTCCGGTGCGAGTGCGTGATAGCCGTCGGCCGCAAGCTGGTCGCAGATTCCTTTGATCTGATCCTGCAGGCCCCACCATTCCTGGATGACGACCACGCCCGGGGCGTCGGCGCGCTGCGTGTTCGCGAGATAGCCACGGGCACGGGCCTTGTGGTCGGCCCGGTCGAATTCGATCATCGTCCCCATGTTGAATATGCCTCCTTGTTGACGGGTCGGTGTAGCGCGGGTCCTGCGCCAACGCGGGCCCCACACCAGACGCAAAGTCGAATCATAATGCGCGGACGGGCCCCAGTCGCACGCAGCCGGCTGGATCGGCTCAGTGGCCTGGAACCGGTCGACCCGCTGGGGGGCAGGCGCTCGCGGCGTGATGGGGCCCGGTGAGGGCGACTCGTACCCGGTGAAGCTTGCCGCTGACGGGGTCAGCCTGTGGCTTTTGCGCGTCGAGCCGAAGGTGCGCATCGACGCCCTGGCTGGCCAGGTAGTGCCGCAGGCCCGCCTGCACGCGGTGCCAGGCCACCTGCCTCGGTACGCCGGGCGGTGCGACGAGCCGAACAGCCAGCGTGTCGGTGCCGGTTTGCAGCAGTTGAAAATCGTGCACGCCTGCCTGATCCTCGATCACGCTCTCGATCGCGAGGGGCACGATGCGGACCGCGCGCCCCCTTTGAGTCTTGAGGGTCATCACGTCGTCACGCCGCCCCTCGACGCGGATTCTCGGCAGCGTGCAGCCGCAGCCGCACGGGTCTGCGAGCAGGGTCACGCTGTCGCCGATCTCGTAACGAATGATGGGCTGGACCCGGTTGCACAGGTTGGTCAGCAGGGTAGTGGCCGACGGCTCACCAGGCGGGACCGGCCGATACTGAGCGTCGACCGGCTCGAGGATCACCCAGTCGCTGTTGAGGTGGAGCGATCCCCGGTCGCAGCTGAAGGCCATGTTCATGCATTCCGAGGCGCCATACTCTTCGTGCACCGGGCAGCCGAACACCTGCTGCAGATGCGCCGATTCGACCCAGCCCAATTCCTCGCCGCCGCTCCAGAGCGCTGACGGGTTCAGATGCAGCCTGCCCGCCTCGCGCTCAGCCGCGAGCACGGCGAGCATCGTGGGGTAGCTCGACAGCAGCGCCGGCTGCCAGTCGTTGAGCTGAGCCACCAGCCGATCGATGGGTTCCAGGACAGAGAAGGCGCGGGCTCGAAGCGACAGCCAGGGGTGAAGTTTGCGCTGTCGCTCCCAGGATACGATCCCGGCAAAGTGTCCGCCGGTGGCGGCGATCATGGCCATGCGCTCGCCGCCTGCGAGGCTGCGCCACACGAACCCTGCGCCGCCGGCGCCGGCCATGCGCAGCGTGAGCAGTGCCTCGTAGACGGCGAGCGCCTCCTGATCGTTGACATATAGACCCGGCAGTCCGGTGGTCCCGGAACTGGTCCAGACGGCGTAGCGACCGAGAAAGGGCTCGCCCCGGCGCGCCGGGTCTGCGATGAAAGACTCGACATCGCGACGCCGGATCGCCCGGTCGGTGACCCAGTCGTCGAAAGACGCCATCAGGCTTTTTCGGCTCACCGGGGGTAGCGCCTCGATCGGCGGCCTTTTCGGCAAGTTGCGATAAAGCGCCGCGTAGAAGGGCGAGTGCTGGCGGGCGTGGGCAAGCAGGGCATCGAACCGCGTTTGGGCGAGGGCCCGGACCTGTTCGGCGGTGGCGTGGGTACTCCACATCACCGACGGGGCCTGACGCCCCCAGCGCAGCAAGTCGTCCGCGCCGAGCAGCAGATGCCAGAGCGCCATCGGGTTCCATGCCAGGTCTGCTGTTCGGTCCACGCGGGATTCCCGTCTGAAGCGCAGAGAACCCGGATTGGGCTCAGCCCTCGTCAATTTAGCCGCGTGCCCCTGGCGCTGCGTTGATTCGGGTCATCGGTGATCAGCCCGACCCGCCTATCGTGAGGGCTCGCGCAGGGAGGCGACATGTTCGACCAAGATGAGTCGGGTGCAATGGATCCCGCTGATGATGATCCGCTACCGTACGCGGATCGCCAAGATGCAGCGCTGCGTCTGGCCGTCGCCTTGCAGCGCCATGCTCACACTGGCGCGCTGGTGCTGGCGATCCCGCGGGGCGCCGTGCCGATGGGGCGCGTGCTGGCCGATCAGCTTGCGGCTGAGCTCGATGTGGTGCTGGTTCGCAAGCTTCGGGCACCGGGGCAGCCTGAGCTTGCGCTGGGCGCTGTTGATGAGGATGGGCATCGGTCGATGATGCCGGAGTTGAGTGCGCTGGCCGATGAGTCTTGGATTGGCGCCGAGGTGGCGCTGCAGATGGAGACCCTTGTGCGTCGGCGCCAGACGTATCGCGCGGGCCGGCCGGCGCCAGATCCGGCAGGACGAACGGTGATTGTGCTGGACGATGGGATGGCCACAGGCGCCACGATGATCTCGGCGCTGCGCTGGGTGAGGGCGCATCATCCGGCGCGTCTGATCTGCGCGGTGCCGGTGGCCTCGATCGATGCGCTGGCACATGTCCGCGGTCTGGCCGACGAGATCGTCTGCCCGCGCCGCGTCGTGCATTTTTTTGCGGTCTCGCAGTACTACCTGCGCTTTGCACAGGTGAGCGATGAAGAGGTGATTCGGGAACTGGCTGCGGCCGCGCGTGACCGGGGCGAGGCTCGGGGTGAGGCCGAGCCTCAGGCGAGCGGACGGTCGTTTTCGAAGCGTTCGTCGCCCTGAGCGGGCTGGGCCACCATGAGACCTGGGTAGCGGTACGCGAAGTCGTTGCGCACCTTGTCCAACGGCAGATCGCTCCAGGTGCCATGGTCGGCGAGGTACTGCATATGATGCTCGCCCCGGGCGTTGTACTCCTGGTAGAGCGCATCGGAGCGACCATCGAATTCGGTAGGCCGGACACCAAAACGCACGCACAACTCGATGTTGAAGGCGGGCACTGCCTTCACCCAGCACCCCTCGATCAACATGGCGACATAGCCGTGGTTGTAGAAGGTGTCTGTGCCCATCTTCTTACGCAGCTTTTCGGTGTTGAGATGATTGACCACATCGGCCAGTCCGATCGCCGCCGGAATGCCCGCTGCGCGCGCGCAGGCGGCCATCAGCGAGGCTTTGGAGACACACCAGCCGTAGGCGTCCTCGATGACACCGCTTGCCTGATAGCTGCGATCGTCGGCGCTGATCCGGTAGGGGTCGTAGCGAATGCGGTCACGCACCGCGTAAAAGAGCCGCACGGCGCGCTCGAGCGGCGAGTCGCTTGATCCGATGGCATCGGCCACGAAGGCCCTTACCCGCGGGTGCTCGAAATCAAGGTAGCTGGTGGGGACGAGGTAGGGGGCGAGCGAGTCGGCGGTCGTGCTCGCAGGCAGTCCAATGGTGTGAAGAAGGGGCCTCATCAGGTGTGCTGCCTTTCGAACTCGCGCATGTAGGCTAGGAGTGTTTCCACGCCCGAGACGGGCATGGCGTTATAAATCGAGGCGCGCATGCCGCCCACGCTGCGGTGACCCTTGAGCTGCTGCATGCCGGCCGCTTCGGCGCCCTGGAGGAAGGCCGCGTCGAGCGCCGGGTCGGCGAGCTGAAAGGGGATATTCATGCGCGAGCGGTCTGCTTTGGCGACACGATTGCGATAAAGAGCGCTCGAATCGATGCAGTCGTAG
>CAIVPX010000138.1 GCA_903907905.1 uncultured bacterium
CGCGACGCGGCAGGTGTTTCCGAGCGCACCCGCGACCAGCGTATTCGCGATCGGTGCAGGCTCATCCTTCACCTGGGTCGATCGTGAGCTGAATCTGGTGGCCGTCGTTCGCTGGCTCGACCCGGATCATGCGGATGCGCTCTTTGGGCAGATTGCGCGGGCGCTCGCTTGAGCGACAGACCCGTCCCTCAGGCGGCTGCGCGCTGCCCAGCCTTGCCCCTGGGCGTGCATTGCTGAGTGGCAGCGCCGCCCCTGCCTGTTGCGGACGCTAGAAGCCCGCCGTGACCGACAGTCTGAGGGTCCGAGGCGCCGCGGCGAACAGATAGGTGCCGCCCCAGTAGGTGGTGGGAGCATCGCGCCAGTAGTGCCGATCGAACACATTGTCGATGCCAGCGCGCCAGGTGAGCTGCCTGGCCCCCCCGCGCTGGCGCCAGACCACGGCGGTATCGAGCTGCCACCAGGCTGGCAGTTCGACCGAGTTGTCGCGTGTGACGGGCTTGCGGTCGCTCCAGCTCAGGCGGTTCTGCCAGCTCAGGCCGGTCACCTCGGGTACCGCCCAGCTGAGCAGGCCCGACATCACCAGCGGCGCGGTGTTGGGCGTGTGCTTGCCGATGAGCGTGGGGTCGGCGGCTCGGGTTGTTCTGGCGTCGAGCAGGGTTGCCTGAGCGGCCACCGTCCACGCGGGCGCAAGCCGGGTGGCCAGCGCCAGCTCCAGCCCCCGGTGACGCAACTCGCGCGCCCCGGCGACCCGCAGCGGCGGGCTGCCCGCCGGCTGCTCGATGTCGTCGCTCATCGGACGATCGATCTCGAAGAGCGCAGCGCTCGCCAGTCCACCGCCCGCGATTTTTTGCTTGACCCCCGCCTCGAGCTGACGGCTGCGCAACGCGGGCAGCACCTGCCCGGGGTTGCTGAAGCGGCTCGCGCGATTGGGCACGAACTCGCTCTCCACGCCCTGCCCGGCTGACACGTAGACAAAGCCGCCGGCCCAGGCCTGCCAGCCCAGCGCCGCCCAGGGCGTGGTGAACTGCTGTGAGTAGGCGACCGCCTGCGGGTCGCTCTCGTCGGTGCGTACGCTGGAGCGATCAAGCTGGGTGTGGCGCACGCCCATCCAAAGCGACCAGGCCGGACTCAAGCGGATGACGTCGTTGAGATGCGTTTCGGTGCTGCGGGTGGTGCGCAGGGTGTTGAAGTCGAATCCGCCGGGCACTGGCTGAGCGGCCAGAACGGTCGGCGCAAAGACGTTGACTTCGCCCGCCCAGTTATAGGTTTGCAGCCGGTCATAGCGCTCGTCGTATTCGCTTCGTACGATGCCCGCCGATAGCTCGTGCCGCAGCCCGGCCGCCGTGAATTCGCCCTTGAGGTAGACCTCGGCCGAGCGCATGCTGCGGCGCTCGTTTTCGCTACGAAAGTCGTACAGGTCCATCGCGTAGTCGCTGCACATGCCCGGGTAGACGTTGTCGCGGTAACAGCCGTCGGGAAAGGCAAGGCGGTCATTGGTTCGGATGCGCTGGCTGCCGATCCGCAGCCCGCCCAGCCAGTCGTGACCGAGCGATTTCTGCAGTCTCAGCGAGCCCGTGAGGCTGCGGGTTTCAAAGGGCTGACTCCAGGGCTGCGCATTGAGGTTGATGCGTGGGTCGATGGGCGCTGGCAAGGTGGTGCCGCCCAGCAGCCCATAGCCCGGTACGCTGATCTGGCGGGAGGTCTGCGACTCGAATTCGGCCTCCATCAGCCAGCCCTGCGGCAGTTTCAGATCGAAGAAGCCGCTGGCAAACTCGCGCGCACCCGGCGCGCTACGCGCCTGCGGCCGGCGCTCCTCAAGCGCGGCGTTGATGCGATAGCCGAATACGCTGTCCTCGCCGCTGCGGCCCCCCGCATCGCCGTGCAGCAGCATGGTGCCACGCTCCGACAGGCCGAGGTGCAATTCGCGCAGGGGCGTGGCCGTGGGGCGCTTGAGCACGTAGTTGACCAGACCGCCGGGTGCCGAGACGCCCGCCTGCATGCCCGCCACGCCGCGCAGGATCTCGATGCCCGTCTTGTTCTCGAGCGCAAGCGGCACGTGATTGGAGATCGGCATGCCGTCGCGTCGGTAGTTGAGCGCGTTGTCGAGCAGAAAGCCGCGCACCTGCAGGCTCTCGATGTAGCCGGTGGTGTTGTAGAAATCGCCCGCAGAGGCTTCGCCGCGCATGGCACTCGAGAGGCTGCCTGCGCCCGCATCGCGCAAGCCCTCGGCACGGATCACGCTGACGCTTTGCGGGGTCTCGGCCAGAGGCGAATCACCGATGGCGCCCACACCGGCGCGCACGCTGTCGGGGCGAGCCGACCCGGCACGAACCTCCACGGGCGCAAGTGCGGGTGCGAGAGACGGCGCGCTGCCGGAGGCCGTCTGTGCCTGGACCGGGTTGGGGCGCAAGGCGGCTGCGGCCATCAGCAGGCTGAGCGAAACGGCGCCCGCGCACAGCAGGCGCTGGCCCGCGCCGGCGACCCGGATTGGGGTCCGCGCGGCCGGCACGGCACCGGTACGCACCGGGCCCGGGGTCGGGTGGGCGGGCCTCGGAGAGGCTGTGAGGCGGCCGGCAGGCGCTCGGGCGGTCGCTGACTGCGGTGTCATCGCTTGGTGTCCCTTCTGGCGCGCAGAAAGGCGAGCGAAACGCGGCGGGGACGCAAGCCCTTCGCCACCCTGCGGTGCGAACGCCTGTGCCCGGATCCGGTTTCGAACGCTTCCCTGCGCAAGTGTTAACTTGATCAGGTTCCAAGGGTCTTTCTCACCCGTCCGCTTCGCGGACCGCAGTGCTCACGTGGTGCCGGCCAAGCGATGTGTGATCAGGCTTGCCGGACTGCCGTGTGCCCACTGCGGATTTGTGCGGGACCCCTAGCGCCGTCTGAAAACTATACACGAGGGCCAGATGGCATGAGCGCCTCGAGGGCCATCTTCTCGCGGGCTTGCGGGCTGCCCTCAACCGCTGTGCAGGCAATGGTGTGGGCGGCCAGCAGTGCGCGCAGCCGGGCGTCGACCCGCTGGCGCATGGACTCGCCATCGCGCAGGAACCCGTCGGGTCTCCAGTCGATGGCGGGGCTGGTGAGCAGGGTATGGTGATAGCCGCGGTGCGCCTCGAGCGATTGCGCGAGCAGCGAGTCGTCATCAAAGTATTCGATACTGTAGGCGGCAGTCAGGAGCGGCGCGCAGTCGCAGACGACCCAGTTCAGGCCGAGGCGGTCGGCCTCGTGGAGGGCACGTTGCAGCCATAGCCGCTGGCCCTGCAGGATGTCACCTTGCTCCGGCGCGGTGGGGGGGCGTCCTTTGTCGAGGCACCAGTGCCTGAGATACTCGGGGACGACGTACGCGGGCAGCGCCCGCCCCAGGGCCTGGCTGAGCGTACTCTTGCCCGTGCATTCGGCGCCCAGCACCGCGACCACCTGAACCGACTGCGGCCTCATGGTGAACCGAGGCGCTTGCGCCAGCGCATCAGTCCAGCCCCGGACAGGCCGAGCAGCAGCGCATAGAGCAGCACGGTCAGCCAGAGCGCCTTCCAGGCAAATAGCGCCATCGCGACTGCATTGACCACGATCCAGAGCGGCCAGGCCTCAAACAGTTTGCGGGCCAGCAGCGTCTGGGCGATGAGGCTCCCGGCGGTGGGAAAGCCATCGAACCAGGGCACATCGGTGTCGGTGTAGCGCGCGAGCAGGGCGCCCAGCACGAGCCAGGCCGCCAGCAGCGAAGCGAGGAGCGCAAGGGCCTGCAGCGGCCGCAGTCGACGGATGGGCAAGCGTCCGGCCTCGCCGGGTGCGTGCTCACCACCCTGCCCGGGCGGCCCGCCAAGCAGCCACGCCCGCCAACCCCAGATCGAGATCGCAATGAAAAAAAGTTGCAGCGCTGCGTCGCCGTACAACCGGTTGATGAAGAAAAGCCAGGCATAGAGGGCGCTCGCCGCGATGGAAAACGGCCACCCCCAATGGTTCTCCCACACGGTGAGCGCAACCCCTGCGAGTGCCAGCACGAAGGCCCAGGCCTCCAGCCAGCTGACCGGACTGCCTGCAAGCGTGAAGGCCGGGTCAAGCATGATGGACAGGGCGACGCTGAGGCGTGCGCTCAGGCCTGCCCGGCCTTGATGCGCGCCAGTCTTCTCAGGAGGAACACCCCGATCATCAGATTCATGAAGTTCCAGGCCAGGCCATTGATGAAGGCCGCGTCATAGGAGCCGGTCAGATCGAAGATTCGGCCCGATAGCCAGCCGCCCCAGGCCATGCCCAGCAGGGTGGCGGTCAGCACGATGCTTACCCGGGTGGCCGCGCCCTGCGCCGGAAAGTACTCACGCACGATGATCGTGTAAGACGGCACGATGCCTCCCTGGAAGAGCCCGAACAGGATCGCGATCGCGTAGAGCGAGTGCAGGCTGTCGAAGGGCAGGTAGAGCGCGAGGGCCACCGCCTGCATGATCGCGCCGAGGAGCAGCGTTCGCACGCCACCGATGCGGTCCGAAATGAAACCCGAGGCGAGCCGGCTCACGATGCCGAAGGCCAGCATGAGCGAGAGCATTTGGGCGCCGCTGGCCGCGCCATAGCCCAGATCGCTGCAGTAGGCGACGATATGCACTTGCGGCATCGACATGGCCACGCAGCACCCGACACCTGCAAGACTCAGCAGAGCGAGTGCCTGGTTGGGGCTCATGCCGAAGGGACGCGCCGAGGGGCCGCCCGTGGACCCGTTCGCTGCCGGGCCAGGGGGCGCGGTGCTCGCGGCGGGCGTATCGGTCATCGCAGCGGGCGCGGGCTCCGGGGCCGGTGCGCGCTTACGGTACAGCATCACCAGTGGCGCGGTGCCCAGCGTGCAGACGATGCCCAGAACCAGATAGGCCGTTCGCCAGCCCCAGGCCTCGACCATGGTCTGCACGATGGGCGGCCAGATGGCGCCCGCCAGGTAGTTGCCGCTTGCGCAGATGGCCACCGCGATGCCCCGGCGGCGGGTGAACCACATCGAGGTATCGGCGATCAGCGGTGCGAAGCTGGAGGAGGTGCCGAGCAGGCCGATGACCAGGCCCTGAATGAGCGCGAATGAAAGAAGGCTGCCGGCAAATGAGGCGCCCACCAGACCCGCGCCGAGCATCACGCAGCCGATGGTGAGCGGAACGACCACGCCCAGACGATCGGCCAGACGACCCATCAGCATGCCGCCGAGCCCGAAGCCGATCAGTGTCAGCGTGTAGGGTAAAGAGGCTTCGCCCCGCGCCACGCCAAATTCGGCCTGCACCGCCGGCAGCACGACCACCACCGAGTACATGCCTGCGCCATTGATGGTCATGATGGCGAGGCTCGTGAGCAGCCTTAGCCAGGCGAAACGGCTTTCGATGAGCGGGCTGGCGGGCAGAGCGTCAGATGACATGGGGTGCGACCGGCGGGTGACTGTCCGGTCGCACTATGCCACGGCAGGCCTGATCAGGCCGCCGTGTCGAACCTGAACTGGCATTCAGCTGCGATGATGCATGCCGGGCCCGTGACCGTCGTGCATGCGGCCTGGGCCCCGCCCCGGGCCAGCCTCCAGCCGTGTCTTGACCTGAGCCTGCTGCTCGGGGGTCAGCACCTTGAACACCTCGTTGTGCGTACGGGTGCGCAGCAAGGCCATGTCGGCCATGGCCCGGGAGGCCCGATCGGCGACCGCCTTGACGCGCCCCTCGTCGAGCTCGGTCGCGAGCGCCAGCGTGTGCAGCTCGCGCTGCGCCTGGCGCATCTGCCGGGCCTGCTCGCGCAAGGCGGGCGCCTGAGCGTGCATGATCCCGAAGACACGATCGCGCTGCGCCTCCGTCAGGTCGAGGCCCTGGAGCAAGCCTCGGCCCATCGAACCCAAACCCTCCGCCCCCATGTGAGCGGGGTGCATCGCACCGCCGCGGTGGGTCAGCCCGTGAGGGTGCCCCGGTCGGTCGGCGCCGGTCGCTGTCGGTGAGCCCTGAGCGAACGCGCTGGTGGCGAGCGCTGTCGTGATTGAAAAAGCGGCCGCGAGGGCGGCGAGATGCTGACGTGAGTTCATGAATAGGCTCCGTGGGGGTGTTGAGAGTGTGCGGTTGAGCCGATGACAGGTCGCGACCGCATGAAGCCATCTTAGGCTGATGCAGGCGAGCTCGGCCCCGCCGGGCTGTTAGCGTTCGTAAGCATTCGTGTCGCCCTGCGCCCGGAGCGCTTGGCCCGGTAAACTCTGTCGCCTTTGAGGCCCGAGTGGGCTTGCGCCGTTCATCTGGCAGGGGGAAATGCAATGAAAGCAGCATGGTACGAAAGCAAGGGCCCGGCAGCCGAGGTTCTCAAGCTCGGCGATTTGCCCGATCCGATACCGGCGGCGGGTGAAGTGCGGGTGCGTGTGCACGTGTCGGCCGTCAACCCGTCGGATACCAAAGGTCGGGGTGGCGCGCGCGGCAATATCCGAATGCCGTTTCCGCGGGTGATTCCGCACCAGGATGGCGCGGGCGTCATCGATCAGGTCGGCGAGGGTGTGGATCAGGCGCGAATCGGTGAGCGGGTGTGGGTGTACGAGGCGACCCAGGGGCGAGCCTTCGGTACTGCCGCCCAGTTCACGACCGTACCGGCGCACAAGGCGGTGCGACTGCCCGATGGCGTCAGTTTCGAGGCCGGCGCCTGCATGGGCATCCCGGCGATGACGGCGCACCGCTGCGTGTTTGCTGACGGCCCGGTCACCGGGCGCAATGTCCTGGTGCAAGGTGGTGCGGGCGCGGTCGGGTACTACGCGGTGCAGATGGCGAGGCTGGGCGGCGCAGCCAAGGTGCTGGCCACGGTCAGCCGTGAGGAGCAGGCCAAGCGCGCGCTCGAGGCGGGTGCTCACGCCGTGATTCAGTACAAAACCGAAAACCTGGTCGAGCGCGTGGCGCAGTTGCTTGGTGGCAATGCCCGACTGGATCGGGTGATCGAAGTGGCGGCCGGGGTCAATCTGGCGGCCGACGTCGAGATGATGGCGCCGCGTGGGGTCATCGCCGCCTACGCCTCCGATGCCGTACCGCAGCCGCCGCTACCGTTCTGGCCCATGCTGTCGAAAGACCTGACCCTGCGCTGCGTGCTGGTTTACGTGATGTCCGACGAGGCACATGCCGAGGCGGTGCAGTACATCACCCGGACGCTCGAGGCAGGTGCTTTTGTGCATCAGGTGCACCGCGTGTTCGAGCATGACCAGATCGTCGAGGCCCATCAGGCCTGCGAGTCGATGAGCAACGTCGGCAAGGTCCTGGTGCGCATCGCCTGAGGCGATGCGTCCCGCTCTCGGCAAGGCCTTGCACCCCGGCGTTTTTCGGGCGCAAGGTCAGGCGCCTTACGCGCGCTTCTTGCCGTTGCCGCGGCCCGCTGCACCGGCAATGCTCGAATCGGCCATTTCGGTGAACGTGCGGCCGGCCTGATTCACCTGCTCGTAGGCGGCCTGCGCGGCAGCCAGCGACTGCTGGATGAAGGCCACGGCGCCCTCCGATCCTGAGGGCGCGTTGCGAGCGAGTGTCTGAACCGCGTCGGCGAGCTGCTGGTTGCTGGCTGCTACCTGACGCTCGACCATCGAGGCAAAGCCGCTGTTGGCATCGCGATAGATGGCGTACACGGCCTTGGCGTAGGCCGCGAACTGATCCTGCGGCGGGCGCGCCAGACTGGTCACCAGATCGGTCAGCGCCTTCGTGTCGCGGGCCGCGAGCAGGGCGTTGATCTGTTCGCTCGAGTGCTCGAGCGAGCTGCGAGCCGTTTGCATGTTGAGCTGAGCGAGCTTTTGCAGGCCCTCCAGCGTTTTTTCGGCGGCCTGGCGCGAGGTTTCAAGCGCTTCGGCCTGCAGCTTCATCATCGATTCGGGTTGCGTGATCATGGTTACCTCGATTTTTCAGGTCCGGCCGTCGGGGTTGAGGAGCGCGGCGGCAGCAGCCGGTCTGCTCGCGCGGGGTGTGGGGCACTGTCAGCGCAGCCCGTGACGTCTCAGCGCCATAAACGCTCGAAAATGCTGCATCGCACAATCACAAATATCGCTCATGCGGAGCGCTGTGTCAAATTTATCACCGAGTATCTGTGCTGCATTGCAACACTCAAGAAGCGCCGTCGATTCTCAGCATGGCATGGCTTGCAGCAAGCCTGCGGCGCGGTACATTGGCAGGCTTTGCGTCAGCGCAATCGATCGCTGGGGGACTTCACATGGGTAATACCGTCGCTTTCCTGGGCCTGGGCGCAATGGGCGCACCGATGGCCACGAACCTCCTCAAGGCAGGTTTCACGGTCAATGTCTGGAATCGTTCACCCGCTCGCTGCGAGCCCCTGGGGCGCCTCGGCGCGACAGTGTGCGATCGCATCGGCCAGGCGGTGGCCGATGCTGACTTTGTCGTGTCGATCATCGCCGATGATCAGGCCACGCGCGAGGTCATGCTCGGCACGCAGGGCGTGGTCGCCTCGGCCCGGCCTGGCACGATCATCATCGACTCGAGCACCAATACGCCTGCAATGGCACGGGAGGTCGCGCGCGCCGCGAAGGATCATGGCATCAATTACCTCGATGCGCCGGTGTCGGGCAGCATCGGCCAGGCGAGCTCGGCCGAGCTCGTGTTCATGGTGGGTGGTGAACTCGCGGCCTTCGAGGCGGCGCAGCCCGTTCTGGCTGCGATGGGAAAGAGCTTCGTCCACATGGGCGCAAGCGGCAGCGGCGCCACCATCAAGCTGATCAACAACATGATGTCGGGCACGCTCAATACCGTGATTGCCGAGGCCGTCACGGTGGCCGAGGCGGCCGGGCTCGATCCCGAACGCGTGATGCAACTGCTTGCCGAAGGGGCGGTTGCCTCGCGCCTGAGCAAGACCAAGCTTCCCAAGGCCTTCAAGCGGGATTTTTCGCCGCAGTTTCAGCTGGGCCTCATGGAGAAGGACTTGCGCTACTTTGTATCGCTTGCCCAGGAGCTCGATTGTCCGGTGCCGGTGGCCTCGATCGTGCGCCACCAACTGCACGCGGCCCGACGCGCTGGCCTGGGCGCGCTCGATGTTTCGGCGGTGCTGCTGCAACTCACCGGCGAGAAGCCCGCACGCTGACCACCACCGGGGCCGCGGCTCGTGAGCCCCTGCCAGGCTCCGGCCCGTACTCGGCGCAGCCAGGCGCTCGTTCTTCCAGGAGATTGCCCCGTGTTTCGTTCCTTTTTTCTTAATGGCCGCTGGTTTGCCTGGTCGATTCTCGGGTCGGCGCTCATCCTGTTCACCACCTGGTACAAGGTGATGCTCGATGTGCAGATCAACGAGTGGTTTGGGGGCTTCTACAACCTCATCCAGAAAGCGCTGGGCCAGCCCGGCAGCGTGTCGCACGCCGAATATCTTGGGCACCTGCTCACCTTCGGGCAGGTAGCCGGCAGCTTCGTGCTCATCGCAGTCGGCCTCGACTGGTTCATCAAGCACTACATCTTTCGATGGCGCAACGCGATGAACGATTTTTACACGGCGCACTGGGCGCGGTTGCGCCATATCGAAGGCGCTTCGCAGAGGGTGCAAGAGGACACGATGCGCTTTGCCCGCATCATGGAAACGCTGGGCGTGAGCTTCATGCGCAGCCTGCTGACCCTGTTCGCGTTCTTGCCGATCCTCTGGGCGCTGTCGGCCAGCGTGACCGAACTGCCCTGGATCGGCGAGGTCTCGCATGCGCTGGTTTATGTGGCGATTCTGTTTGCCTTGGCCGGTACGGTGCTGATGGCGCTGGTCGGTTTCAAGCTGCCGGGGCTGGAGTTCGAAAACCAGCGGGTCGAGGCGGCGTACCGCAAGGAGCTCGTGCACGGCGAAGATGATGCCGCCCGGGCCAGTGCCGCCTCCGTGCAGACGCTCTTTGGCGAGGTTCGTCGCAATTACTTCCGGCTGTTTTTTCACTACCTGTATTTTGACGTCGCCAAGTGGTCCTACCTGCAGTTCAGCGTACTGGTTCCCTACCTCGCGCTCGGGCCAACCATTGTGACGGGGGCGGTGACGCTGGGCACCATGCAGCAGATCATCCGTGCCTTCGGCAAGGTGCAGGAGTCGTTCCAGTACCTCGTGACGAGCTGGTCGACGATCGTAGAGCTGGCGTCGGTCTACAAGAGATTGCGCATATTTGAGGCGCTGATCACCACCAGCGCGACCGATTCCGACGGACGGTCGCCCGTCTGAGGCGACGGGCGCATCATCAGCCCTCGCTGGAGGGCGGCGGATAGGCCTTGATGAAGGCCAGAATGACTTCGCGGATCACCTTTCGCTGCGGAACCGGCAGCTGCAGAAAGGCCTCGAAAATTTCGCGCTCCTGATAGCCCACGCCGGAATCCCAACGCGCGCGCCGCTCTTCGATTCGCGCGCTGACCTCGTCACCAAAGCGCAGCACATGAGGCGGCACGCCCAGCCACTCAGCCAGCACTACCAGCTTGTCCTGAGAGGGCAGAGTTTCGCCGAGAAGCCAACGCCTGACGCCATGCAGGGTCATGGGCTTGCCCCAGTAGCGCTGATTGAACTCGCGCTCGAGCACCGAGGGCTTGGGCGCGTAGCCCGAGTCCTGCATGGCCTTGATGAGGCGCTCTGCGAACTGCTGCTTGGTGGGGTCTGTGTGCATGGTCCAGGTCGGTAGCGGCGTTGGAAAGCGAAGCGTGGAACTGTAAAGGAGCACAGAGTTAAAGACTTGAGATGGATACAAGTCCTTACAAGAAACACGACACGGTGATCAGGACGCTCGAGCGCCATTGACGACACAGCCGGTGTGGGCGAATTCACAGGTCCGGACAAGAGGCAGATGTTAGCAGCAATATTTGCCCGGATCGCAACGCGCTGAAACGAGCTCTTTCGGCAGCGTACGCGGTAGTGAATCAAGCCTTGCGTCGAACGATGAAACCGTTATCGATTCTCGAAAAACCCAGTGACGGGTAATAACGCATGGCGCCGGGTGCGGACAACAGAATCAGTGAAACCTCAGGGCCCACGGCCGCCTGAACGACGTCGACGAGGCGCCGGCCGATGCCTGATCGCTGATGCGTGGCTGAAACAGCGAGGTCGGAGAGGTAGCAGCACCAGCTGAAATCGGTCAGCGCCCGGCAGACCCCCACCAGCGTCTGGTCGTCCCAGGCGGAAATCACCAGGTTGGCATGGCGGAACATGGCGTCGATGCGCGCGCGATCATCAATCGGGCGTTGGATGCCCGAGGACCTGAAGACGCTGATGATCGCGTCGGGATCGAGCACCATGTTGGTCTGGTAGTGGATCATCGACAACTTGCTGGCGTGTCTGGACAAGTGGGCAAGCACGCCTCAGCACTGCGCAGCGCCCCCGGCTCAGTCAACGCGTGCGCCCGAGTCACGGATCATCGCCCCCCACTTGGCGAGCTCGGCGGCGATGAAGGGACCGAACTGATCGGGCGGGGTGAGCACTGCCTGGCCACCGAGTGCATTCATGGCCTTGAGTACATCCGGTGAAAGCCAGCTTTTGGCCAGCGCCTGATAGATCGTTGCCACCACTTCGCGGGGCGTGTCGCGCGGCGCAGCGACGCCCACCCATGCCGGGGCATCGAAGTCACCGAGGCCACTTTCGGCGATGGTCGCGATTTCGGGCGCTGCGGTGCTGCGCGATCGACTCGCGATCGCGAGGATGCGCAGCTTCCCCTCCCGGGCCAGCGGCAGCAGGGTGGTACCGGTATCGAAGACGGCCTGGATCTGCCCGCCGATCAGATCCTGCAGGGCGGGTCCGCTGCCCTTGTAGGGAATGTGCACGAGCTCGATCCCCTGCGCCTTCTTGAACGACTCCATCATGATGTGCGTGGTGGTGCCGTTGCCGTTGGAGCCATAGCTGATTGCGCCGGGGCGCGCTCGCGCAGCCTGAACGAAGTCGGCGGCGGTGCTGGCTGCAAAGCCGTTGGTGACCGCCAGAAACAGCGGCACCACGGCCAGTTGCGCGATCGGCACGAAATCGCGAACCGGGCTGTAGGCTAACTTGAAGAGGCCCGGGTTGATGGCCAGCGTGCCGCTGGAGCCCACCAGCAGGGTGTAGCCGTCGGGCGCTGCCTTGGAGGCGAGGTCGGTACCGATGCTGCCACCTGCGCCGGGCCGGTTGTCGACCACGACCGACTGCCGAAGTGTCTCCTCGAGTTTTCGCGCGAGCGCGCGCGCCACTGCGTCGGTGGCGTTGCCCGGCGGAAAGGGCGCGATCACGCGGATGGGTTTGTCAGGGTAGTTGGCGTATGCGGCAGGCGCGCTGCCCAGCAGCGCCAGCACGGCGAAGATGATGGCGGTCCAGGGTGAGCGAATAGGGCGGGTAGGCATGGCGGGGTTCCTCTCGGGTGGCCGGATTTTGCGGCGCCCGGGCCGCAGGGGTCAATGTCCCGTCTCAATCCCTGGATCGGGCGCGGTCTTGGCGGGTCGGCCTCGGTACACCTACCGACTCGCGCGGCTTGCCATCTCGCTGGTGGCCCGCTCGCGTTGACGGCCCGAGACGAATCCGTCTACAGTGCCCGCGAACAGCGCGCCATCAAATCTCGAGGGAGACATCATGACAGTGACCGCACCATTGCGAGGGATTCCTTGGATCAGGCGAATCGCCCAGGCGGCCCTGCTCATGCTGGGGATCCTGGGGGGCGGTGCCGTGCGCGCCGACTACCCCGACAAACCCGTCCGCGTGATCGTGCCGGTGGGCGCGGGTGGCGGCACCGACATCGTCGCGCGCCTGATCGGTCGCAAACTCTCTGAATCGCTCGCCCAACCCGTGGTGGTCGAAAACCGCCCAAGCGGCGGCGGCAACGTTGGCGCTACGGCGGTGGCGCGCTCAAAACCCGACGGCCACACGCTGCTGCTCACCTACGGGGCCAACGTGACGGTCAATCCGTCGATCTACAAGAGCGCGGGCTTCGATCCCATTCGCGATTTTGCGCCGGTCACTCAGATTGCCTCCTCGCCCTATGTACTGGTGGTGCATCCGGGCGTGCGTGCCACCAGCGTGGCGCAGCTCATCGCCCTCATGAAGGAGGGCAAGGAGCACTTCACCTTTGCATCGGCCGCCCAAGGAAGTCCGGACCATCTCGCCGGTGAGCTCTTCAAGATGATGGCCGGGGTCGAGATGGTCAACATTCCCTACAAGAGCAGCGCCGAGGGTCTGCTCGATGTGCTGGGAGGCCGGCTGCAAATGGCCTTCGTCACGATCCCCAGTGCGATCAATCATCTCAAGGCGGGCAGCCTGCGCCCGCTCGGCGTGTCGCAGTTTCAGCGCGCCAAATTATTACCTGAGGTGCCGCCCATCAGCGACGCCGTGCCCAACTTCGAAATCGCCACCTGGTACGGGATCTGGGCGCCGGCGGGCACGCCCGCGGCCATCATCGACCGGCTGCAAGGCGATGTGCGTCGTATCGTGGATCAGCAGGAGGTAGCCGATACGCTGGCCCGTAGCGGCTTTGTGGTGGTCGCGAGCACGCCCGCCGAGTTCGCTGAATTCAGCCGTCGCGAGACCGAGAAATACGCGGCCATCGTGAAGGCGGCGCGTGTGACCATCGAATGAGTCGTGTGCCGCGTTGCGCATGGGGCGCGTGATGGACCGCACAGTGCAGCGCGCACCCGGTGAGCGGCGCTCATGAGTCTCATTGATCGCGGCGCCGCGCCCGCCCATGACACGGCGGACGGACTGCCCCACCCCCAGTTTCCCCGGCTCTTTTCAGGCTTTGATCTGGGCGGACTCAGGCTGCGCAACCGACTGGTGCTCTCGCCCATGGGCAGCCGTTTCGCCCGAGAGGGCCGGCCCATGCCGGGCGACGTCGCCTTTTACCGCGCACGCTCCGAGGCGGGTGTCGGTCTCATCATCACCGGCGGCACGCCCGTGCACCCCTCCGGGACGCTGCGCAATCGCGCCGCCTTCGAGGCTTACAATGAGCAATGCCTGCCGGCGTTCGCCGAGTTCGCGACGGCGGTGCGTGCGGGCGGCGCGCGCCTGATCGGACAGCTCTACCATCGGGGTCGCGAGACCATGGGCGACTCCGACTGGGCGCCCTGGGCCCCGTCGCCTCTTGCTGCGCCCTACGATCCGCAGATTCCCCACGAAATGACGGTGGCCGAGATCGATGAGGTGGTCGCAGGCTTCGGCCGTTCGGCGCGTCACCTGGTGCAGTCCGGTTTCGATGGCATCGAGATTCACGCGGCGCACGGCTATCTCGTGGCGCAATTTCTGTCCGAGCACGGGAATCAGCGCCAGGACGAGTACGGCGGCTCACCCGAGCGTCGCATGCGTTTCATCCTGCGCATCGTCGAGGCGATCCGCGAGCAGATCGGTGCGGCACCGCCTCTCGGGGTTCGCATCAGCGCGGTCGAGGGTGCCGAGATCGAGGGGGGCATCGACCTGGCCTTCAGTCAGCGACTGGCCGAGACCTTGGCGAACACCGGAGCCGTGAACTACATCTCGGTCACGCTGGGCGTGCGCGGCACCTATGTGAAAGACATGTCGGTCCCGGTGGGGCCCACGGTGGATCTGGCCGCCCGCATCCGTGAGGCCTGCGGGCTGCCGGTGATCGTCGGCCAGCGCATCAACCACCCGCCCTTCGCCGAGCGCGTGCTCGCCGAGTGCAAGGCCGACCTCATCGGCATGGCCCGGCCCTTCATTGCCGATGCGCAATGGGTGCAGAAGGCGCGTGAGCGCCGGCTCGACGAGATCAGGCCCTGCGTGGCCTGCAATCAGGTGTGCCGCTCGGGGATCATGGGCTGCCTGCACAATCCTTCCTCGGGGCGCGAGCTCATCTGGCAGCCCGGCGTCTTCGATCGGGCGGCCAGCCGCCGTCGCATCGTGGTCGTGGGGGGCGGACCTGCGGGCATGGAGGCAGCCATCGTTGCCGCATCGCGTGGCCACGATGTCGTGTTGTTTGAAGCCGCGCGCGCCTTGGGCGGGCAGGTACGCACCGCTGCGCTCGCACCAAACCGCACCGAGATCGACGGCGTCGTCGCCTGGCGGGCGAGCGAACTGACCCGCCTGGGGGTGGACGTGCGCCTGGGCGTGCGTGCCGATGAGGCAAGCGTGCAGGCCGAGTCGCCCGACGCCGTGGTGATCGCCACGGGGGCTGTGCCCGCGCCGGCGGGGATCGAGGGGGGCGACCTGCCGCATGTGATCGACGTGCTTCGTGCCCTCGACCCCGATCCCGATACGCGTCAGCGGCTCGATCGCGCCCGAACGGCCGTGGTGGTCGACAACGGCTCGGGCTTCTGGGAAAGCTGTAGCGTGGCCGAAGCGCTTGCGACCCGAGGGCTGTCGGTGCACTACCTCACGCCGGTGCGTGGCTTTGCCGAAGGCCTGCCCTTCGAGGCGGCCCCGCCGCTGCTGGCGCGACTGCGCGGTCTGGGCGTGGTGCTGCTGCCCATGCATCGCGTTGCCTGGATCGATGAGTCGGGCGTCACCGCCTTCGATGCCGTGGCCAGCGCCGCCACGGGCGTTTTGAAGGACGTGCTGCTGCCGGCCGACGTGGTGGTCTGTTATAGCGGCAAGCGGGTGGTCGACGAGTTGGCCGGGCCCTTGCGCGGCGCGGGCCTCGAGGTGCACACGGTGGGTGACTGCGTGGCGCCTCGGCGAATCAATCATGCGACCTTCGAGGCGCATGCGATCGGACGCAAGCTTTGAGTGCGCCCGCGCCTGATGCGACCGCACTGCTGCAGGTCGACGGCCGTTGCCATTGCGGCCAGATCCGCTACAGCGCGCGGGTTGATCCTGCCAGCGCGAGCCTGTGTCATTGCAGCGACTGTCAGATGATGACGGGGTCGGCCTATCGCGCCACCGTGCGCGCGCGTGCACCCGACTTTCGCCTGCTGAGCGGATCGCCCACGCGTTACGTCAAAACCGCCGACAGCGGCACGCGGCGCCTGCACGCCTTTTGCCCCGCATGCGGCACGCCGGTGTATTCCTGCGCGCCGACCGATCCTGATGCCTATTCGCTTCGAATCGGCTGCCTCGCGCAGCGCCACCAACTGCCCCCGCAGCGCCAGATCTGGTGCGACTCGGCGCTGCCCTGGTCGGCCGATCTCGGTGGCCTGACCGCACGCGGGCGTCAGTAGCGGGCCCTTGCGTTCGCCCCGAACCCTTCGCAAGATTGACTGCAACCTGGCGTCAGCCACCCTTATTCTGCCTGGACACTTCGCACCATGACCCTGACTGATACCTCCCGCCCCCACCTGCTCGTTGTGGGCGCCGGCCTTGCCGGCCTCACCGCCGCCAATCGCGCGCTCGAACTCGGGCTTCGGGTGAGCCTGCTCGAGCGCTTCACCGATACCGGGCACGTCTGTGCGTCCCGCACCAACGGCGGCGTGTTTCATGTGGGCTTTCGAACGGTCACCGCCGACCCGAAGGAGTTGTTTCAGGTGGTGCGCGCGGCTAACGATCACTTCGGCCGACCCGATGTGGCGCAGGCGCTCGCCGATCATGCCGGGCGTTCGGTCGATTGGCTTCGCGGCCTCGGTACGGTGTTCACGGCGATGCAACCCGATCAGGGCTGGAAGGACACCGTACTGGCTCCGCTGGGATTTCACGAACGCACCGACATGGCCTGGCAGGGCCTGGGCGCCGATCGGCTGATTACCGCGCTCGAGCAGCGCCTGGTGGCGCGGGGCGGTGAACTCGTCCGCGGCGCGCGCGCGAAAGCGCTGCTCCTGCAGTCGGGTCGTGTTCGCGGTGTGCGCATCGAGCGGGCAAGCGGCCCTGCCGAACTCTTCGCCGATGCGGTGCTGCTGGCTGACGGGGGCTTCGAAGGCAATGCCGAGATGGTGCGCCGCTTCATCACGCCTCATCCGGAAAATCTGCTGCTGCGGGGTTGCGAATCGGGGCTCGGTGACGGCATGCGCATGGCCGAGGCAGTGGGCGCCAAGCTCATCGGCATGCAGGCCTTCTATGGGCATGTGCTGAGTGCCGACAGCTTGCACCGCGAGGGCCTCAGTCCCTTTCCCTTCCTTGAGTTTCTCGCGACCGCGGGCATGATCGTCGATGGCTCGGGCACGCGCTTCATGGACGAGACCCTGGGCGGTCACATCATGTCCAACACGCTGGCGCGTCATGGCGACGGGCTGGGCCATGTGGTCTTTGATCAGGCCATGTGGGAGGGAATCGGCCAGCATTTCTTCTGTCCGCCCAACCCCAATCTGGTCAGGGCCGGTGGCACGCTGCATCGGGCCGATTCAATTGCCGAACTCGCCACCCTCATCAAGGTGCCTGCGGCCCAGTTGCAGGCGCAGGTGGATGCGGTCAATGCTGAGGTCAGTGCGCGTGCCTCGCAGCAAGACCGGGCGCAGCGTGAGGGCATGACGGTGTTTGCGCGCGGCCGCTACCAGCACGAAGCCTTTGCCCATGCGCCTTACTACGCAGCGCCTGCCTGTGCGGCGCTTACCAGCACCATGGGTGGGATCGAGATCGACGGACGCAGTCGGGTGCTGGATCAGCAGGGCGAAGCGATTGCAGGGCTCTACGCGGCGGGGTCGTGTACGGGCGGGGTCGAGGGCGGGCCTGCGGTGGGCTACATCGGCGGGCTGATCAAGGCCTTGGTTTTCGGGCTGATCGGTGCCGAAGACTTCGCCGCATCGCGGGGAGGCGATCATGTCGGTTGAGCACGGTGCTGAGGCGGCAAAGGTGCGCGAGGTCGACTGGCTGGTGATCGGTGCCGGGGTGGGCGGCATGTCGGCGGCGCTGAGCGCCGCCATCCTGGGCCGAAGCGTGCTGGTCTGCGAAAAGGCCTCGCAGGTGGGCGGCACTGCATCCACCTCCGCAGGTACGGTCTGGATTCCCGGCAATCACCAGAACATTCAGGCGGGCTTCGTGGGCGACAGTGCCGAGGCGGCGCGCGAGTATCTTGACGGGCTGATCGACGACCCGCAGTCGGGCCGCGCGGCGCGCGAGGCCTTTCTTGCCTACGGGCCTGATGCCATCGACTGGTATGTGAAGCATTCCGATTTGCGCTTTCTGCCCTGCGGTGTTTACCCCGACTATCTCGATCGGCCTGGTGCGGCCACCGTGGGACGGGCGATGATCCCCGAGCCCTTCGATGGCCGCGCACTCGGCGCCGAGTTTCGTCGCGTGCGCGCGCCCATTCCGGAGTACATGATTTTCGACGGCATGATGGTCGGCAAGGCCGACATCGCCCCGCTGGTCGGGCGCTTCCGGTCCTTCGCCAACTTTCGCTATGCCGCCTCGCTCTTTGCGCGCTACCTCATCGACCGCGTACGCTATCCGCGCGGCACGCGCCTCATGCTGGGTAATGCGCTCATCGGACGACTCTATGCCAGCCTGCTCGCACGCAAGGTGCCGGTGTCATTCGAGACCAGGCTGCTCGACCTTCAGATCGAATCAGGCCGGGTGACAGGCGCGCGCTTGCAGGGCCCCGAGGGCGAGCGCGTGGTCCGGGCGCGACTGGGCACCGTGCTCGCCACCGGCGGGTTCGGTCGCAACCCGGCGCTGCGCAAGGCCTTTCTCGGCGCCGAGATGCCCGACTCGATGTTGGTCCCCGAAAATGAGGGCGAGGGCGTGGCGGCCGCGCTCGCTGCGGGTGCGCTCAGTCTGCCCGCCGACCACGGCACCGGCGCCTTCTGGTCGCCGGTGTCGCGCACGGGCTCGGGGCGCTGGGCGGGGCTCTACCCGCATCTGGCCATGGACCGCGCCAAGCCCGGCATCATCGCCGTCAACCGCGCGGGCCGACGCTTCGTGAACGAGGCCGACTCCTATCACCACTTCGTGCTCGGCATGTTTGAGTCGGACCGTGCGGTGCCCACGCGTCCGGCCTGGCTGATCTGCGAGCCCGACTTCGTGCGCAAGTACGGGCTGGGGGCGATCCACCCGGGTACGACGCGGCTTGCGCCCTTCGTCGAGCGGGGCTGGATCACGATGGCCGATTCCCTCGATGAGCTGGCGCGTCGTATCGGGGTCGATGCACAGGGGCTTGCCGACAGCGTCGAGCGCATCAACCGCTTTGCGCGGTTGGGGGTCGACGAAGACTTCGGCAAGGGTTCGACGCATCTCAATCGCTACAACGGCGATGCCTCGCACGGCCCCAATCCCTGTCTCGGGCCAATCGGCGCGGGCCCTTACTGCGCGATGCCGGTGTGGCCCGCCGAGATCGGCACCAGCACCGGGCTGGAGACAGACCAGCACGCACGTGTGCTCGATCGGGAGGGCCAGCCGATTGCCGGACTCTACGCTTGCGGCAACGACCAGGCCTCGATCATGCGTGGCACCTATCCGGGTCCCGGCACCACGCTGGGCCCGGCACTGGTCTTTGGCTATCTGGCCGCGCACCATGCGCACGAGGCGGGCTGAGCAGCGCCCACTGCGCAGCGCCTCAACGAGGAACACAGATCATGGAAATTTCGCCGCGAGACCTCAACCGCGAGCAGACCTACAAGCTCATGGTGGGCGCCATCGTGCCGCGTCCGGTGGCGTGGATCACCTCGCTCTCGCCCGAGGGCCGCGTCAATGCGGCGCCTTTCAGTGCGTTTACGCTGCTGTCGCAGGACCCGCCCGTGGTGCTCTTTCAGGCGAACCGTGGCCTGCGTGGCGGCTCGGAGCCGATTGAAAAGGACACGGCGCGAAACGTCCGCCTCACCGGCGAATTCGTGGTGAACATTCCCAACGAGGACACGCTCGAGGCGATGCACGCGTGTTCGACGCCGCTGCCGCCCGAGCAAAGCGAGCCCGAGGTCTTCGGTATCGCGCTCGCCCCCAGCCAAATCGTCAAGCCCCCTCGCGTCGCTGCCGCGCCCATCTGCTTCGAGTGCCGGTTGATGCAGCACTTCGACATCGGCCACGAACCGCATACCGTGTTCATCGGCGAGGTCGTACACTTTTATGTATCGGACGCAGTGCAGACCGAGGGTGCGATTGACCCGAACAAGCTTCGGCCCGTGGCGCGTATTGGCGGCCCCTGGTATGCCAAGCTGGGGGAGTTGGTGTATTTGCCCGTACCCAAGGGGCCGGTGGCCGAGGTGCGGCCGGGCAAGTCTTAGAACATCGAAACTGTCACGCGAGCGCACCCAGCTTGAGCAAGGGCCCAGCCATCGCCTGCGACGAGCTTCAGGCCGATGAGTGCGATCGGGTGTACCCCGACGAGGATGCATTTCCGGTACGCCACGGCACCGAGGCGATCGGCCTCACGGCGCTGATGAAACGGATCGCTCACCGCGCGTCGTGATGGACCTTGCTCTCCCCGCAGTGAGCGATCCCGGGTGCTGTGCGTGTGGGCGCCCCACCCTGTGCCCCTATTGCGGGGTGATCTTGGCCAGGCGCACCCATTCCGCCCATCGCTCGCGTTCGGCCGCAGCGAATGCGCTGTGTTCGGCTGCGGTGGACTGCCTCACGGTCATTCCCTGCTTGAGAAGGGCGGCCTGCAGGGTGGCATCCAGGGTGGCGGCGCGAACGAAGGCGTTCATCCGGTCGACAATGCCCGCTGGCGTTGCTGCCGGGGCGGAAAGACCCAGCCAGCTTTGAACCTCGAAGCCGGGCAGCGTTCTCGACACCGTGGGCACGCCGGGAAGGTTGGGGAAAGGGTCGGGCGAGGTGACGGCGATCGGCGTCAGCAAACCCGACAGCGCAGGCGCAGCGGACAGCGCATCGAGGAAAGCGAAGTCGATCACACCGGCTGCGATGTCCGTGATGATCTGTGTGATGTTCTTGTACGAAGCGCCCACTAGTTCGACCTGTGCCCGCGACTGGATCAGCGCAGGCGGCACTTGGGAAGAGCTGCTGTAGTAGCCGTAGGTCACGCCATTGGGCCGCACGCGCGCTTGCCGGATGATCTCCTCGATACTCGTGAGCGGACTGCCCGGCTTGACGACTGCGATGTTCGGGAACAGCCCGAATATTCCGATCTCGGCGAAATCCTTCGCCGGGTCGTAGGGCAGCTTCCGGTACAGGCTGGCGTTGGCAGCTTGAGTGGAACTGCCGGAGAGGAGAAAGGTCGATCCGTCTGGCGCGGCATTCTTGACCGTCTCCGCGCCGATGATCCCTCCGGCACCCGGTTTGTTCTCAATGATCACAGGCTGCGAAATCCGCTGCTCCAGAAAGCGGCCAAAGGTTCGACCCACAAAATCGGCGGCACCGCCGGTTGCCGAGGGAACGACCAGCCGGATGGGTTTGTCCGGCCACGCCGGCCCCTGCGCGAAGACGCGGGGGTGAAGCATCCATGTTGCGGACGCTGCGATGCTGAGGAGCGCGTTGCGCCGGGGGTTTCGAGGGTCGGTCATAGGGGCTCCGTGTGCTGGGTGTTGAGGTTCAGTCGACAAGGCCGAGTTCTCGCAGGATTTCCTGGTTGTGCTCGCCGAGTCTGGGGGGGGGCCGCACGCCGCGCGTCTTCTCGCGGTGCGCGGCCGCGAGCCCTTCGTAACCGGACTGGGCAATGTCCGAGCCCGAGGTCACTGACACGGGCACGACCGGGACCTTCACCGATCGTCCCCGATATTCGTACTCGGCCATCACGCCATTGGCTTGCGCATGCGGCGTTGCCATCGCCTCGCTCCAGTGCACGATTGGCGCAAAGGGAATGTCGGCGGCCTTGAGGATATGTACCCACTCGTCCGAGGTGCGCGCCCGCATGTGGGCCTGAATCACCTCTCGCTCGCCCAGCGCGATGTAGTGCTCGCCCATGTCGCTGCCGCTCGTCCAGTCGCCACGCTGCTTCAAGGCTTCCGGCAGGCCGACCGCGTCGCAGAACCGCTCCCAGAAATGCCGCTCCATCGGGCACACGAGTAGGGCCTTGTCGTCACGAGTCCCGTAGACGCAATAGCGCGAGCCGAGCTCGCGATACGGTGTCCATTGCCGGCCCAGGTTGGCGTAGGTCCCCAGGTCACGCCACATCCACGACAGGGCCGCCTCCCAGATCGAAACGTGAACGACCTGCCCACCCAAGCCCTGTGATCGTCGGTGCAATGCCGCGTAAATGCCGAGCGCCGCCTCGACGCCGGCCAGCGTCGTGCCTGCGGTTCGAAAGTGCTCGGGAATGTCGGGTCGGTCGCCGTTGGGCTCGGTGGGCACCGTGCCCGCCAGAGCGTCCATGTTGAGCCCGTGTGCCGGCAGCCCGGCGAACTCGCCCTCCAGGCCATAGCCTGTGATCAGGCAATAGATCAGCGCCGGGTTGTGGCCTTGCATCGTGGCCAGATCGATCCCCAGCCGCCGAGCGTTCTCCGGCCGGTTGCCCACGATGACCACATCGGCCCATTGCGCCGCGGCTCGAACGATTTCGGGCCACTGGGGCGATTTTGGATCGACGGCCAGGCTGCGCGTTCCCGGATTGAGGCAGAGATGGTGGATCCCCTCCTCATGGAAAAAGGGCTGGAAGAAGCGATTGCCATCGCCGACACGCGGGTGCTCGATCTTGATGACGTCGGCGCCCAGGTGCGCGAGTTGCCGGCTGGCAATGGGTCCGGACAGGTGCGTCGAGAAATCGGCCACCTTCGGGCCCTTGGCGCAGGGCGTCACGGGAGGACTACTGGTGGTCGTGGACATGAATCACCTTGCTGCCGGCCAACCGGTCGATTTCTGCGCTGGAATAGCCGATTTCCTGCAGCACTTCGGCGGTGTGCTGACCGTAGAGCGGCGGCGGGCGTCGGATTCCCCCAGGGGTGTCGGACATGAAAATGGGCGGCGCCAGTTGCGGAATGCGCCCTGCCCCGGAATACTCGACCGACTGCACCAGCCCGAGCGCCGACATCTGCGGGTGAGCCAGGGCCTGCGAGACGGAGCACACCGGTCCGAAGAGAGCGTTCGCCTCGTGGAAACGCGCTTCCCATTGCGCCACCGATCGGGTGGCAAAGATCTGCTGCAGGATCGTGATCAATTCGTCCCGGTGTGTCATGCGGGCGGGGTTGTCGGCAAACTTCGGATCGTCGATCAAGTCTGGCCTGCCCACTGCCTCGCAGAAACGCGGCCACGTATCGCGCGTCCACGCCCCTGCGACGATATCGCCGTCGCTGGCCCGAAAAACCTGGTAGGGCGCAACCGTGCTGTGGGCAGCGCCCTCTCGCACGGGTTCTTCGCCGGTGGTCCAGTAGGCGGCGAGTCGGGTCGTTAGCCCGAACACCAACGCAGCCAGCATCGGGATGTCCACGCGCTGGCCTTTGCCTGTTTTCTCGCGGGCGAGCAGGCCGAGCAGGGCGCCCTGCACGGCGACCATCGCGGAGCTGAAATCGGCGATGGGCAAACCCACCAGCACCGGACCGCCATCACGCTCGCCGGTGACGGACATCACGCCCGACATGGCCTGCACGACCGGGTCTGTCCCTGGGTACTGGGCGATCGGTCCCGTGGGGCCGAAGGCCGAAATGGAGAGGTAGATCAGCCGCGCGTTGATCGCCGAAACCGTGTCCCAGCCAATGCCGATCTCCTCGGCCATGCCAGGCCTGAAGTTCTCGACCAGCATGTCCGCGTCCTCGATCAGTCGTCGAACGATCTCGCGCGCCTCCGGTTTTCTCTGGTCGATGGCGATGCCGCGCTTGCTGCGGTTCCACATCAGAAATACGCCAGAGGTGCCGTCGATGAAGGCCTGTCCGATACGCCGTGCGGGATCGCCGTACGGCATCGATTCCACCTTGATCACGTCGGCGCCAAAGTCGCCCAGCAGCACGGTTGCGTAGGGGCCCGCCATGTGGCGCGTGAAGTCGAGCACGCGTGTGCCGGTGAGGACTTCCATCATTGCTCGGGCTCCTGGGGCCTCGCCTTGGATCGGGGATGCAGCTTCATGCGCGCACCTTACACCAGGCGATTCGCGTCGATGGGTGTTTGCAGCGGGAACGTGGGACGGGTTGCAGCGTGTTTATGAAACGGGCCAGCTGGTCTTTGGGCAGACGGCTGATCTGGCTCACGGAGAGGCCGGACCCGAGGAGATCATTGACCGCTCGCTTGACCTGCGCGCGAGGGTTCTCTCCTGCAGCGCAGCGCAGCGTGCGCAGCAGGATTGGTCGGCCAAACTCGACCGCATTGAATTCCTGGAGGGTCGCTGCCACGACCAAGGCTCAGAGGCCCTTCATTCCAGCCGGGTGACCTGCACAGCGAATCGGCGAGATCGTCTCTGGCAAGCGCGCGGTCACGGCCGATACCGATCTTCGGCTGTGCCGCTACTTCGGCCTGAGCGACGGCTGGTGGTTACGCGGGCAGGCTGCGTATGACACGGCCATCGCCAGGCAAGCGCTCCAGAAGGAGTTGGCCAGAATCAACAGGTGCCCAGGCACATGCTCTCGCCTATGCCCCTCCCCACGTAAGGGCCGCCAGTGAAAACGATAACAAGCCTATGCGGCGATGGGCTCCACCCCCAGATCCGCGCGTCGCGCCTCGAGCCTCCACAAGTCGAAGGCAGCTTGGTGCCCAAGCCAGCTTGCCGCACTTTTCCCGAACGCCAACTCCAGGCGCAAAGCCATCTCCGGGGAGATCGACGACTTGCCATTGACGATCTCGGATAGCGTCTTGCGAGACACACGCAACTGCTCGGCGACCGCCGTGATGCTGAGCCCCATCGGCTCTATCCACATCCCGGACAAGATCTCGCCAGGATGCGGCGGGTTGAACATCTTTCCCATCTTGCTCGCGCTCCCTCAGTGGTAGTCCCAATAATTGACGACGTACGCGTCTCCTCTCTCGAACCGGAAGGTGACCCGCCAGTTCGCCTGGACCGTCACCGCCCAAAGGCCCTTCAATTCACCCCGCAGCGGGTGCAGTCTCAGAGCTGGCGAGTCCATATCGGCGATGACCTTCGCTTGATCTAGCAGGGCGAGAATCAACCGAAGACGCTTCGCGTGCGAGGCCTGGATCCCTGACAGAATACCGCGGTAAAAAAATCGCTCCAGACCCTTGTGGTCGAAAGACTTGATCATCAGCAGATTGTAACCTGTCGGGTGTCAATTCGTCGCTCCGCTGGCGGCCTCCACTCACGCAGCTCAGAATAGTTGACGCCGGGCAACGCGCCCCAGTGCGGACTCCGTCCCCGATCGCATATCCAGAGGCTGCACCGCCAGCCATACTGCGTCGACACGAGCGATAGCCCTCAGGACTGCAGCCCGATATAACGCACGCTGTCGGGGCTGCGCAAATCGATCACCTGCGCCGCCGGGCTCTGACTGCGCCGCCCGCTCGCTCGCGACCACCCAGCGTCTAACCAGGTTGGCCTTCAGACCGTGCTGCAGCGCAGCCGACGCCACCGAAACGCCAGGCTGCTGGGCCGCTGGAACGACCTCGGCCTGAAATGCCTCGGTATGTTTGCGGCGTCGGCGTGGACCCGCCACCGTTACCCCACTGTCATCGCCCACCTTCGCTCCCGCTCGTCAAAGAACGGCAGCGTCCTACTTCTACACGGTCCAACTCAAGATGGTTTCGGCGGACGGTTACAGAACTTTGGCGAGATCTCCAGTTCTTTGATCCCGCCAAGACCATTGCCTCAGGGGTCGCATCTGCCATGAAATATTGACAATAAGTGAAAAACGACTATACTTTCTGACATGCGCACTTCTGAAATAATCCGACAAACCATCGCAGACAGGCCCCAGGGTGGGCTGTTCTCCAGTGCCGAGTTTTTGTCGGCAGGAACGCGTGCAGCCGTTGACCAGGCGCTCTTTCGGTTGGTGAAGGCCGGGATCATCGTGCGGGTGGCCAGAGGGCTATACGCCGCCGCTGGACAGCAGGTGGATGCGCGAACCCTGGCCAGCGCCCTTGCGCACAAGACCGGCGAGCGCGTGGGGCTTGCACCAGCCGAAACGCCCAGTGATGTGCTGGTGGTACCCACCTCAGGTTTGTCACGCACCGTCAGGGCGGCAGGGCACACCGTGGAATTCCGCCGCATGAGTCAAAGGAAAGTCCAACTCGCCGCCAGCCCCAAGGGCCGGGTCTTACTTGAGCTATGGACTCGGGGCATGAAAGATCTCACGACACTGGAAATCCAGCGCGCCACGGGTGACTGGGCCGAAGGTGAAATCAACAGCTACGCAGCGCTGATCCCGGCGTGGTTGCGCACCGCCATCCAGCAAGCCAATGCGCCACGCAAGTCCGTCAAGATCGGCTTGTCGGGTGCGTATGACTGGTCCAACCCGAACATCAGGGACGATGTGTTGATCGGCAAGGTGCTTGAAAAGCACAAATTCGAGGATGTAGCGCGGCTGTGTTTCTACTACGGCGTCCCCAAGGTCAAGCGCGTGTTCAAGCGGCGTGCGTTTGAGCCCATGACCAGTGCCAGTGTGACCCGGATGCTGAGCAACATCAGCAAAGGCCTGCGTGCCCCACGGAAGCAAGCCAATGCATAAACTCAAGCTGGAATTCATGCCGGAGGCGACGCAAAAGAACTTCGCACGCCTCAAAGACGACCCCAGACTGGCTGGCTTTACCCTGGTCGGTGGCACTGCCTTGGCCTTGCAAATAGGACACCGGATCAGCGAAGACCTGGACTTCAATATCTTCGGTCAGAAATTGCCCATCAGGGCCATCGATGGGCTTCTGGATGAATTGGCTGCCGGTGGTGCCACGATTGAAAGCCTGATCACATCTGAACAAAAGCTGGGATTCAAAATCAATACGTCAGAAAACCTGGACCACTACATTCAGGACTACCTGATCGATGGTGCCAAGGTGACGTTTCATTCGCGCAATGAAGGTGATCGACCCAAGGCGCAAATTGAATTCCTGAAGTCAGCCCCAAAAGTGGTAGTGTCCAAAAAAGGCTTCGGTGTGTTGGGCCTCGATGGGCTTCTTGTCATGAAAAGCATCGTCGTTTATGACCGCGTGAAATCACGCGACATCTACGATTTGATGGTTCTCACGAGAGGCCATGGCTATACCCTCGACGACATCTTTGCGGCCATCGATGCCTATCAACCCATCAGAAACAAAGATCCCGAGCACTTCAAGAGTGTCGTCACTGGTGTGATTCCGGTGGACAAAAATGATGAGGGCTTTTCCAGCATCCATCTGAATGTGAGGATGGATGAGATTTACAAGTACTTCAAAAAACTGATCAACGACTATGAAATAAGGATCGTTCGACAGTTGCGGCCTTGATTGCGCTGCTGGGACTCTGCAGAGCAGGTCCCAACATGCTTACTCCACCGTCACACTCTTCGCCAGATTCCTCGGCTTGTCGACATCCGTTCCCCGCACCAGCGCCGCGTGATACGCGAGCAGCTGCAGCGGCACGACATGCAGGATGGGCGAGAGCGCGCCCGCGTGATCGAGCAGGTTGGTCACGTGCACGCCGTCGGCGGGCTCGATGCGCGTGTCGCGATCGGCAAAGACGAAGAGCTCGCCCCCGCGCGCACGCACTTCCTGCAGGTTGGATTTGAGCTTTTCGATCAGGACGTCGTTGGGCGCCACCACCACCACTGGCATGTTGGCATCGACCAGCGCGAGCGGCCCGTGCTTGAGTTCGCCCGCCGCGTAGGCCTCGGCATGGATGTAGGTGATTTCCTTGAGTTTGAGCGCGCCCTCGAGCGCAATGGGAAAGTGCACCCCGCGGCCCAGAAAGAGCGCGTGCTCGCGGCTGGCGAATCGCTCGGCCCACTGCCGCACGGCCGGTTCGCACTCGAGCACCCGGTTCATCGCAGCCGGCAAGTGGCGCAGCTGCGATAGCAGCTCGCGTTCACGCTCGGCACTTAGCCGTGCACGCAGCCGCGCCATCACCATCGTGAAGATGAACAGGGCCGCGAGCTGCGTGGTGAAGGCTTTGGTGGAGGCGACACCAATCTCGGGGCCCGCGCGGGTGAGAAAGCGCAGTCGCGAGGCGCGAATGAGTGCCGACTCGGGCACGTTGCAGATGGCGAGCGTGTCGCGCAGACCCAGCGCCTTGGCGTGCTCGAGGGCCGCGAGGGTGTCGGCGGTTTCACCGGATTGCGAGATGGTGATCACCAGCGTGTCGGGCAGCGCCACCGATTCGCGATAGCGGTATTCGCTGGCAATTTCAACGCTGGTGGGTACGCCCGCGATCGCCTCGAGCCAGTAGCGTGCGACGCAGCCCGAGTGATAGCTCGTGCCGCACGCCAGAATGAGAACCTGCCGCGTGCGCGCAAGCACTTCGGCCGCGTCGGCGCCGAACAGCCCCGGCGCAAGCGAGGAGGCGCCCAGCACCATCTCGAGCGTGTTGGCGATGGCGCCCGGCTGCTCGAAGATTTCCTTCTGCATGTAGTGTGCGTACTGGCCCAGTTCGATGGCTTCGGCCGAGAGCTGGCTCTCGATGATCGGCCGGTGCGCGGGCTTGCCCTGGTTGTCGACGATCCGATAGCCGCCTGTGCCGATTTCGACGACGTCGCCCTCTTCGAGGTAGGCCACGTGACGCGTCACCTGCAGCAGCGCGGACGTGTCGGACGCAAGAAAATTTTCGCCCTGACCGGAGCCTGCCCGCCCGACCCCCAGCAACAAGGGTGAGCCGCGACGCGAGCCCACCACCGTGTGTGGCTCGGCCCGGCTGACCGCAGCGATGGCGTAGGCGCCTTCGAGTTCGCCCACCGTTTTCTGAACGGCCTCGAAGAGCCCGAGCCCCGCTGCGACATGGCTGTGCACCAGGTGCGCGATCACCTCGGTGTCGGTTTGCGATTCAAAGTGGTAGCCCTCGGCCTTGAGCCGCGCGCGCAGGGCCTCGTGGTTCTCGATGATGCCGTTGTGCACCACCGACACCTCGGCGCGCTCGCTGCTCGAGGCGTGCGGATGCGCGTTGGCTTCGTTCACGCCACCGTGTGTGGCCCAGCGCGTGTGGGCGATACCCGTCCAGGCCTCGACGCCCGCTTCGCGCGCGCGGGCCTCGAGGTCGGCCACCCGACCCACCGCACGAACCCGTTGCATGGTGTGGTTGATCAGCGCGATGCCTGCGGAGTCATAGCCCCGGTATTCGAGCTTGCGCAGCCCCTCGATCAGGATGGGCACGACATTGCGCTGCGCGACCGCGCCGACGATTCCGCACATTCGGGGGTTTCCTTTCAGACCTTTTTCTTGACGGGGCGCCGCCAGGCTTCGACCGTGACCTGACGCGCTCGCGAGACCGTGAGCTTGTCAGCGGGCGCGTCGCGCGTCAGCGTGGTGCCCGCGCCCAGCGTTGCACCCCGACCCACCCGCACCGGCGCGACCAGCTGGGTGTCACTGCCGATGAAGGCATCATCCTCGATGATGGTGCGGTGCTTGTTGACGCCGTCGTAGTTGCAGGTGATGGTGCCCGCACCGATATTGACGCGCTCACCCACCGTGGCATCGCCTACGTAGGCCAGGTGATTGGCCTTGGAGCCTGCCGCCATCTGCGTGTTCTTCATCTCGACGAAGTTGCCGACATGCGTGTGCTCGCCGAGGATGGTGCCAGGACGGAGCCGCGCGTACGGACCGATGCGGGCGGCCGAGCCAACCTGCGCCTCGTCGATATGGGTGAAGGGCAGGATCTCGGTATCGGCACCGATCTCGGCCTGGCGAATCACGCAGTGCGCGCCGATGCGCACCCGATCACCCAGCCTGACCTCGCCCTCGAACACGCAGCCCACATCGATGAAGACGTCTCGTCCGCAGGCAAGCGACCCGCGGATGTCGAGCCGCGCCGGGTCGGCGAGTGCGACGCCCTCTTCCATCAGCGCGTCGGCGAGTGTGCGCTGATGGATGCGCTCGAGTTCGGCCAGTTGCGAGCGGCTGTTGACCCCCAGCGTCTCCCAGACCGCCTCGGGCTGTGCGCCCACAACCGGCACACCATCGCGGACGGCTGCCGCGATCACGTCGGTGAGGTAGTACTCGCCTTGCGCATTGTCGTCGGACAACCCGGCCAGCCAGCGCTTGAGCGCTACCGTGGGTACCACCATGATGCCGGTGTTAACCTCCCGGATGGCGAGCGTGGCGGCATCGGCGTCCTTGTGTTCGACGATGCGAACGATTCGGTCACCGTCGCGCACGATGCGGCCGTAGCCGCTGGGATCGGGCAGCGTGACCGTGAGCAGCGCCAGGGCGCCGTCCTGTGCGATCTCGACAAGGTGTCTGAGCGTGGCGGTGCGCGTGAGTGGCACATCGCCATACAGAATGAGGGTGGGCACGTTGTCATCGAGGTGGGGCGCGGCCTGCATCACGGCGTGGCCCGTGCCCCGCTGCGGTGACTGCAGGGCCCAGATCACGGCGGGGTCATGGATGGCGTCGGGAACGGCCTGGCCACCGTGGCCGTAAACCGTGATGATGCGGGTCGGGCCGAGTTCGCGGGCCCGTTCGAGTACGTGGGCGAGCAGGGGCTTGCCGGCGAGTGTGTGCAGCACCTTCGGCAGATCCGAGCGCATCCGCTTGCCCATTCCCGCCGCAAGGATAACGATGTTCATAAATTGTTTAGAATCAAGTGATTAGACAATCTCACGCGCGTCGGGAAGCTTAACATGCGGGCCCTCAGGCTTCTGTTGACCCTCATCGTGTTGGGCGCTTGGGTGTCCGGATGCACCTTGACGCGTTTCGGCTACGACATGCTGCCCTGGCTGTCGATGTGGCAGCTCGACCGCCATCTCGACCTCGATGACGCGCAGCGACACCTCGCCTCGAAAAAACTTGACGCATTGCTGGCCTGGCATCGGCAGACCCAGTTGCCCGACTATGTGCGGCTCTTGCGCGAGGCGGAGACTCAGCTGGGGGGCGCCGTTGAGGCGCAAGATATCGGCCGCTGGCGTGCCCGCGTTTTCGAGCTCTGGAATCCGGTGGTTGATCGCCTGGCACCCGATCTGGCCGATCTGGCGCTGACCCTGCGACCGGCCCAGATCGATCGCCTGGACAAGCGCCTGAGCGAGGGCGCGCACGATTTGCGGCGCAAGTATCTCGAGCCCGGCCCGCAGCGCCGCATCGAGGCCCGCGCCGAGCGCTGGCAGGAGCGTATGGACGGTTTCCTCGGTGAGGTGACGAGCGCGCAGGCCCGCGAGCTGCGCCGTCTGGCCGAGCGCTATCCCTCTGACGAAGCCTCGTGGGTCGAGGAGCGCGAGGCGAGGGGCCGCGATCTGGTGAGGCTGCTGCGGCGCATCGAGCACGACAAGCCCTCACGCGAACGAGCGATCGACTGGTGCCGCGTCTATCTTGCCGACCTGTGGCGCAGCGCCGACCAGGCGCGGCGCCAGCGCATCGAGGCCAACAACGCCAATGGCGACCGGCTGGTGGCGATGATGATTCAGGGCGCAAGCCGCAGCCAGCGCGCGCATCTGCTGCACAAGCTGCGTGGCTACGAAGACGACTTCGCCCGACTGTCGGGGCAGATACCGCGTCGGCCCTGAGCGCCCAGCGCGCCTGCGCCCTCAGGCGTTCGACACCGGTAGCCAGCGCCCGCCCGCCCAGGCCGCGCTGCCCAGGCGTTCCTGGGCGCGAATCAATGCATTCCACTTGACGGTGCGCTCGCCGCGCGCGATCGACCCGACCTTGATCTGGCGCGAGCGCCAGCCGATGGCCAGATCGCAGATGGTGCTGTCTTCGGTCTCACCCGAGCGAGCCGAGACGATCGTGCCCCAGCCTCGGGCCTGCGCCGCGAGCAGGGCCTGATGGGTCTGCGTGAGCGTGCCGATCTGGTTGGGTTTGATGAGCGCGGTGTTGCAGCTGCCGGCGGCGGCAGCCTGTTCGATGAGGTCGGCGCGGGTGACCAGAAAATCGTCGCCCACCACTTGCACCCGCGAGCCGAAGGCCTGGGTGAAGCGACGCATGCCCTGGGCATCATCTTCGGCGAGCGGGTCTTCAATCGAGCAGATCGGAAAACGGTCGAGCCAGCCGCCCAGCATCTCGATCATGCCGTCGGAGTCGATTTCGCGGCGCTCGAGACCGAGCCGGTAGCGCCCGCCCGAGCCGAATTCGCTGGCCGCGATGTCGAGCGAGATCGCGACTTCGTCGCCGGGTACATAGCCTGCGGCTTCGATGGCCTTGAGCAGCGTCTGCAGCGCCTCTTCATTGGAGTCGAAGGCGGGCCAGAAACCGCCCTCGTCGGCGACCCCGCAGAGCGGCCCGCGGGCCGCCATGATCCGGCCGGCGGCGAGATACACCTCGGCAGTCATTTCGAGTGCCTGTTCGACCGAATCGGCCGAGCGTGCCACCACCATCAGGTCCTGAATGTCGATGCGGCGCCCTGCATGCGCGCCGCCGCCGAGGATCTGGATTTCGGGCAGAGGCACCTGCCAGGCCGAGGCCGGCCCCAGGCGCGCGTAGAGCGGCTCGCCACAGGCCGCTGCGGCGGCATGCGCCACGGCCATCGAGACGGCGATGGTCGAATTGCCGCCCAGCGAGGCTTTGGTGGGTGAGGGGTCGAGCGCAATCAGCGCCTGATCGACGGCCGACTGATCGATGGCAGTCAGACCCTTGAGCGCAGGGGCGATGCGATCGTGGACCGCTGCGATTGCACCCTGGACATCGAAGCCTCCCAATCGCGTGCCCCCGTCCCTGAGGTCGATCGCCTCACGCGAGCCACGCGAGGCACCCGCCGGTGCGATGGCCCGGCCGCTGCTACCGTCGCTCAGTCTCACCTCGGCTTCGAGGGTGGGGCGGGCTCGCGAGTCCCAGACGCGGCGGGCGACGATCGATTCGATACGGGGATCAGCCATGACTTTTCTCGCGCCAGCGGCGCAGGGTGTCGGCAAGACTCGCCGAGGGGGTGTCCAGAAGGGGCAGTGCCGCGCGGCGCACAAACGCTCGCTGCGCGTCTTGCGTGAGGTATTCGACCGGTGACTTGCCGTCGACCCGGGCCAGGTTGAGCGCCGGCAGCAAGGCGGCCGTGCGCGCTTCGAGGGCCGGCGCGGGCTCCCAATCGACCCTCGCCAGGTAGGCTCGGGTCAAGGCCTCGAAGGCCTGATCGAAGGCCGGGGCATGGTCGGGCCGCCAGAGAGTCTTCAGCAGCAGATGATTCAGACAGAAGGCCAGGTCGAACGCCGGGTCGCCAAACCAGGCGCATTCGGCATCGAGCAGCACCGGCCCGGTGGGACCGCACAGGATGTTCTTCGGACTGACATCGCCATGCACCAGCACGCGCCGGGTGCTGGCGGTGGTCGCGAGCAGACCCGAGAGCCGGGCTGCGCGCTCGGGATGCCGCGCGGCCGTGGCCGCGAGATAGGGCTCGAGCCGAAGGGCGTAGAAGGCCTCATCGGTGGCAAAGCGCGCGGGCAGCGCTGCGTCCCGCGCGCTCGCCGAGTGCAGGCGGCCCAGGATGTCGCCCACCTGTGCCGCCAGCCGAAGATCGATGCGACCGTCACGCAGCTCGTTCTTCCAGACGGGATGCCGGTCGGGTGCCAGATAGGGCATGGCAAAGGCCAGGCCGTGCTCGTCACTCGCGAGAATCGCCGGCACCGCCCCGGGGACCACGTCGGAGGCGTAGCGCAGGTAGGCCACCTCGATTAGATTGCGCTCGACCGGCGCGAACCAGTCTGCGCTCACCTTGAGCCGGGCCAGTGCGCGCTTGATGCAAATTGGCCCGCCGGGCAGGTCCACCCGAAAGATGTCCGAGGATACGCCGCCTGTGAGCGCCTCGATGCGCGGCACCTCGCCGTCCCGCAGCAGGCCCATTCGGGCGAGGCTATCGAGCAGCGACGGATCGGCCGGATCGTGAAGGCTCATCGCGTGAACAGTCCGGTGATCGTCATCAGCGCGGGCACCAGCTGGGTCAGCGTGACCCCCAGCAGCAGCACGAACAGTAGGGTGATCCAACGCCGCATGCGACGCTGCTCGGCCATCAGGGCATCGAGCCGCGTATCGGCGTGGTGCTGATCGCGGCTGCGTGAGGCGTGCGCGCTCAGCGCCGCGTGCGCCAGGCGAGGCAGTTGCGGCAGCAGGTTGGCCCACTGCTGCGACTCGACACGCAGACGACCCAGCAGACCGCTCAGGCCCACCTGCTCGTTCATCCAGCGCTCGAGGATGGGCTTGGCGGTGACCCAGAGGTCCAGATCGGGATCGAGCTGGCGGCCCAGTCCTTCGATGTTGAGCAGGGTCTTCTGCAGCAGGACCAGTTGGGGCTGGATTTCGACGTTGAAGCGGCGCGAGGCCTGGAACAGGCGCAGCAGGACCAGCCCGAGTGAGATTTCCTTGAGCGGGCGATCGAAGAAGGGTTCGCAGCAGGCCCGGACTGCGCCCTCGAGCGCCTCGACCCGGGTGCTTGCAGGCACCCACCCGGACTCGATGTGCAACTGCGCCACGCGCCGGTAGTCGCGCTGGAAGAAGGCGAGAAAGTTTTGCGCCAGATAATTTTTATCGAAGTCGGAGAGGGTGCCGACGATACCGAAGTCGAGCGCAATGTAGCGGTTGAAATCGTCGCCCTCCGTGCCCACGAGGATATTGCCCGGGTGCATGTCGGCGTGAAAGAAGCCGTGCCGAAACACCTGCGTGAAGAAGATCTCGACGCCCTCTTGCGAGAGCCGCTTCAGATCGATGCCGGCGTCGCGCATGCGCTCGATCTGCCCGATCGGAATGCCGTGCATGCGGTCCATGGTGAAGACGTTGGTCGCACACCAGTCCCAGTGCACCTCGGGGATGCGCAGCAGCCGCGAGTCGGCGAAATTGCGTCGTAGTTGCGCGGCGTTGGCGGCCTCGCGGATCAGGTCGAGCTCGTCATGCAGGTACATGTCGAATTCGGCGATGACTTCGAGTGGACGCAGCCGTCGGGCATCGGCCGAGATGCGCACCAGCAGCTGACCGATGGCGCGCAGCAGCGCGAGATCGCGCTCGATGATGGGCATCATGCCCGGCCGCAGCACCTTGACGGCCACGGCGCGCCCGTCCTTGAGCCGGGCGAAGTGCACCTGGGCGATGGAGGCCGAGGCGATGGGCGTGCGGTCGAAATCGTCAAAGAGCGTGTCGACAGGCTTGCCCAGGCCCGCTTCGATTTCGCGCACGGCCAGATCGCCGTCGAAGGGCGGCACGCGATCCTGAAGGCGTGCCAGTTCGTTGGCAATGTCCGGCGGCATGAGGTCTCGCCGGGTTGACAGTACCTGACCGAACTTCACGAAAATGGGGCCGAGGCTCTCGAGCGTTCGGCGCAGACGCTCGCCGCGGGGGGCATCGAGCTTGCGGCCCAGTCTGAGCAGACGCGCCAGGCGCAACAGCCAGCGAGAGCCCAGAGTGTTGGCGGCGCCCTGCGCGGCAATTTCGTCGAGGCCGAAGCGCCAGGCGACGAACAGAATGCGGATGAGGCGAAGGCTGCCCATCATGGACCTCGCGCGTCGGCCTCAGCCGGCGCAAGCGGCTTGGCCTCGACATCGGACAGTGCGCGCGCGGCAATGCGTGGCATGAGCATCACGCTGCGGGGATCGGCTTCGTGAGCCGGCGACTCGGGCGCCTGCTCGAACACCGGATCGACGTCAAAGCCGATGTCGCCCTGCGGATCGGCCACCCCGGTGGGCCGGAGATTGGCGAAGTCAAAGAGCGTGCGATCGAGCAGGTGCGAGGGGGCCACTGAGCCGAGTGCGGAAAAGATGTTTTCAACCCGCCCGGGAAACCGCTTTTCCCATTCGCGCACCATTCGCCCGACTTCGCGGCGCTTGAGATTTTCCTGTGAGCCGCACAGGTTGCAGGGGATGATCGGAAACTCGCGCCATTGGGCGTATTCGGCCAGATCGTCTTCGCGCACGTAGGCGAGCGGGCGGATCACCACGTGGCGGCCGTCGTCCGACACCAGTTTCGGCGGCATCGACTTGAGCTTGCCGCCGTAGAACAGATTGAGGAAAAAAGTGCCCAGAATGTCATCACGGTGATGACCGAGTGCAATTCGGGTTGCGCCCAGTTCGTCGGCCACCCGGTAGAGAATGCCGCGACGCAGCCTCGAGCAGAGCGAACACATCGTCTTGCCCGCCGGAATCACGCGCGTGACGATCGAGTAGGTGTCCTGGTTTTCAATGTGAAAGGGCACGCCCACCGAGCGCAGGTAGTCGGGCAACACGTGCTCCGGAAAGCCCGGCTGCTTCTGGTCGAGGTTGACCGCGATGATCTCGAAATCGATGGGCGCGCGACTGCGCAGCGTGAGCAGCAGGTCAAGCAGGCCGTAGCTGTCCTTGCCGCCCGACAGGCACACCATGACCCGGTCACCCGCGCCGATCATGTTGAAGTCGGCGATGGCCTGGCCCGTCTGGCGCAGCAGCCGCTTGTGCAGCTTGTTGCGCTCGCGCGCGATGCGTTCTTCGCGACGCAGCGACGGGGCGGCCTCGCTCACAGCACCCTCCACTGCTCGACGCTGACCGCGCGCGCGCGCGCCATGGGGTGGGGCTTGGTGACCGCGACCTTGACCGCGCGAAGCCCGGGCAGTGCCGCGAGATCGTCCACCAGTTCCGAGCACAGTGCCTCGATCAGCCTGAACCGGCGGCGCCCGACGATACGCTCGATCGATTCGATCACCTGCTCGTAGTTGACCGTGCCCGAGAGCTCGTCGCCGCGCGCGGCGGGCTCGGTGATGGGCACGAGAAGCTCCACCTCGATCACGATGGGCCGCATCTGCCGCTGCTCGTGTTCGTAGACGCCCAGATAGCAGTCGATTTCGACGCCCTGCACGTGCAGTCGGTAGCAGTCGGGAAAGTGTTCACGCATGTTCGATTTCCGGTCAGCTCAGGGGCTGACGAGGCTTGCGCCGCCATCGACCTTGAGAATGTGCCCTGTAATGTAGTCGTTGCCGCGAAGCAGAAAGTACACGGCCCGTGCGATGTCTTCGCCCTGACCGATGCGACCGAGGGGAATGGCCGCCTCGGCACTGGCGCGCTCCTCGGGCGAGAAGGTGTCGTCCTCGGGCCAGTTGAGCGAGCCCGGCGACACGGCATTGACCCGCACGGCGGGTGCGAGTTCGAGCGCCAGCGATTGGGTGAGGCAGACCATGCCCGCCTTCGCGGCGGTGTACACGGAAAACCCCTTCAGGGGCCGCTCGGTGTGCACATCGCACAGGTTGACGATGCTGCCGCGGGCCGCACGCAGGGCCGGCGCAGCCTGCTGGCTGCAGAAGAAGGCCGCCTTGAGGTTGCCGTCGATGAGCTCATGCCAGGTGGTCTCGTCGACCGTCGCGACTGGCGTGCGGTAAAAACTCGATGCATTGTTGATCAGCGCATCCAGGCGGCCTCGCCAGGCCACTGCCTGCTCGATCAGGTCGCCACATGCCCGGGCGCTCGACAGGTCGGCAGCCAGGGCGAGTGCCGAGTTCGCGCGCCGGTCGAGCAGTTCGGCAAGCAGCGACTGGGCCGCCGCAGACGAATGTCGGTAGTGAATCACCACGTCGTAACCCTCGGCATGCAGATGGCGCGCAATATCTGCGCCGATGCGTCGGGCGGCGCCAGTGACGAGAGCGACGGGGTGGGCTAACATGGGCGCGAACAGGCTCGGGCGCGATGGCGTGGATGGGTCTGGCATGAGGCAGGCTTGGGCGCTTCTGGCCGACACAGGGACGGCGGGACGTGCCGCTGGTGCAGTGTAAAACATTCCCGGCGACCAGGACCCGATGGGCCCCGGGTGTGGCGGCGGGAATCGACTACACTGCCGCGGCCATGAGTGCGCGCGCCACCCCTGCCGATCTGCCCGCCCCGACCGACGAGCAAGCCGGAACATCGACCCGCCTGCTGGCGCAGATTCAGCGCACCCTCGCGCAGCAGGGGGGGTGGATCGGTTTTGATCGCTACATGCAGCAGGCGCTCTACGAGCCTGGGCTCGGGTACTACGCAGGGGGCAGTCGCAAGTTTGGCGCCGGCGGCGACTTTGTCACGGCGCCGGAGCTGTCGCCCTTGTTTGGCCAGTGCCTGGCGGTGCAATTGGCCGAGTGGTTCGAACACGTCCCGCCGGTGGTCTGGGAGTTTGGCGCCGGCAGTGGCGAACTGGCCGCACAATTGCTCGAGGCGCTCCCCGGTCTTGGCGTCGAGCGCTGCGAGTACCGGATTGTCGAGGTGTCGGCGGAGCTGCGCGAGCGTCAGCGCCTGTGCCTGGCCCAGCGTGTGCCCGAGGCCCTGAATCGGGTCACCTGGTGCGACCAGTTACCCGAGTCCCTCGAGGGTGTGGTGCTGGCCAACGAACTGCTCGATGCCCTGCCGGTGCGGGTCTTTGAATTCGATGGCGTATCGGTTTACGAGTGCGGCGTGCGGTGCACGGATGACGGGTTGGGACTGGTGGTCGCCTCGCGTCCGGCTGACGCTGCGCTAAGCGCCCGGGTGCGTACCACGCTCGCCGATGCGGGCTGGGGCGCCGCTGAGCCCATTGGGATCGCCGAGGCCACCGAGCGCATCAGGCCCGCTGAGCCTCAGGCAGCGGGGCCCGCTCAGGAGAACCCTTCGCCAGTCGATCGGCCTGGCGCGGCCCGGTACCGTTCGGAACTGGGCGAGCAGGCGGCCGCCTGGGTGGCGACGCTGGCCTCGCGTCTGACTCGTGGTGCGATGCTGCTGATCGACTATGGCTTTCCGCGTACCGAGTATTACCATCCGCAGCGCAGCCAGGGCACCCTCAACTGCCATTACCGCCATCGCTCGCATGCCGACCCGCTCTGGATGCCGGGGCTGTGCGACATTACCGCGCATGTCGATTTCAGCCGCGTATTCGACGAGGCCCGCCGTCAGGGACTGGCGTGTCTTGGCTACACCTCGCAGGCGAATTTTCTGCTGGCCTGCGGGCTGCCTGAGGTCTTTGCCCGCCTTCAGCCCGACGATCCGCTCGAGCGGGCGCGCTTTGCTCAGGCCCTGCAGGCACTGGTCTCGGAGGCCGAAATGGGTGAACTCTTCAAGGTGATCGCCTTCGGCCGGGGCTTGCCTGCGCCGGCGCGCGGCTTTTCGCTGCGCGATCGTCAGCAGGCGCTTTGAGCGCGGGGATCAGGCGCGGCGTTCGCGGGCTTCGCGCCGCGCGATCCAGAGCGTAGCCGCCAGGATCACCAATGAGCCCAGCAGTGTGGTTTGGGTGGGTATTTCACCAAAAAAGACCAGGCCGAAAAACGAGGCCCAGACCAGATCGAGAAACTTGATCGACTGCGTGGCCGAGATGTCGGTCTTGTAGAACGATCGTGTCATGCAGTAATGCCCGACGTTACCCAGCACGCCGCACAACACCAGCAGCAAGGCCTGATAGAGCGCCACGGGTTGCCAGTGCGCCAGCGCCAGCGGCAAGGCCAGCACCGTCACCATGAGTGCCTGCCAGAGCACGATGACGGCGGGCCCGTCTCGTCGCGCAAGCGTCTTGCTCATCAGCATCGAGGCCGCAAAGACCGGCGCCGAGGCCAGCATCAGCAGGGAGTAAAATCCGCCTGCACCGGTCAATCCGGGCCCCACCACCACCAGTACGCCCGCAAAGCCCACGCCTGCAGCAACCCAGCGTGCGGCCAGCATCCTTTCGCCGAGCAGCAGCCCCGCGCCGATCATGAGAAAGATGGGCGTCGTGAAGCCGATCGCGGTGGTGTCGGCCAGGCTTACCCGGGGCAGCGCGGTGAACCACATCACCAGGCCCGCGACATGCACCAGCCCGCGCAGCAGGTGACCCCGCAGATCGCCCGTCCGGTATTGGGTGAGGCCGCTTCGCAGCGCCAGTGGCAGCATCAGCAGAAAGCCTGCGGCGTAGCGCAGGAACATGGTCTGCACCGGATCGAGCCCGAGCGCCACGGTGCGCATCAGGGCATTGAGCAGATTGAGCAAGATGCCCGCGAGCGTGGTCCAGAGCATTGCGCGAAACACCGGCCCGCGGGCCTCGAGCGTCTGTTGCAGGGACTCGATCAGGCGGCGCAGCGGACTCGAAGCCGGGGCAGGTGAGACCCGATGGGCATCGGGCCGCGGCGATTCACTCATGGCGTTGAGTATAGTCGTCGCTCATCCGCTGGGCGCTCACCGGCAGTGGCCGCGACTGGTGCGGGGGGAGGGAATCGGGCCGCGCTTCGGGCACGGATGCGATAATCAGCCGATGCTCAAATGGCTGATCGCAACGGCACTCACCCTGGTGCTCTTCTCGGGGCTCATGCCCTGGCTGCGCCGGCTCGGAATCGGCCGGCTGCCGGGCGATTTCAGCTTTCGCGCGTTCGGGCGCGAATTTTCGGTGCCGCTCATGTCCACCGTGCTGCTGTCGCTGCTGGCAGCGGGCCTGGCGCGACTGCTGTAGCTGCGCCTCGCGGCGCTCAGGGCAGCACCACTACCTTGCCCGTCACCTTGCGGTTCATCAGATCTTCGAGCGCGCGCGCGCCCTCGGCCAGACCGTAGGTGGCTGAGACATGAGGGCGAAGCTTGCCCTGAGCGATCCAGTCAAACATTTCCGCCACATCGCGCAGAAAGCCCTCGGGTTCGACACTGGTGTACTGGCCCCAGAAAACGCCCACGATCGAGGCGCCCTTGAGCAGGGCAAGATTGAGCGGCAGTCGCGGAATCTCGCCGTTGGCAAAGCCGATGACGAGATAGCGGCCGCGCCAGGCGATGGAACGAAAAGCCGGTTCGGCATAGTGGCCGCCCACCGGATCGTACACGACGTCGGGCCCCTTGCCCGCGGTGAGCACCTTGAGGCGTTCGCGCAGGTCTTCGGTGGCGTAGTTGATCAGTTCGTCGGCGCCGTGTTCGCGGCAGATCGCAAGCTTGTCCGCACTCGAGGCCGCCGCAATCACGCGTGCGCCCAGGGCCTTGCCGATCTCGATGGCCGCGAGCCCGACGCCACCGGCCGCGCCCAGCACCAGCAAGGTTTCGCCCGCTTGCAGTGCCGCGCGATCGCGCAGCGCGTGGTAGGAGGTGCCATAGGTGAGCAAGAAGGCCGCGCCCTGCTCGAAGGGCAGCGAATCGGGCATGAGAATGGTGCGCCGTGCGGGCAGGCAGACCTTTTCCGCGAAGGCCCCGCAGGTGACCGAACCGATCACGCGATCGCCGGGCTTGCGATCGGTGACCCCCGGGCCAACGGCCGAGACCACCCCCGAGAACTCGGCCCCAGGCGCAAAGGGCAGCGCAGGCTTGTGCTGGTACTTGTTCTGAATGATCAGCACGTCGGGAAAATTGGCGCCCGCTGCGCGGACGTCCACCACGATTTCGCCCGCCTTCGCAACGGGGTCCTCGATGTCGTCATAGACCAGGGTGTCGGGCAGGCCATGCTGCTTGCACAGAAGTGCTTTCATGAGGGTTCTCGCGGGTCGGATGAAGGCTGGGAAGGATCAGTGATGTCGGGCCCGTCGCCGGCAAGGGCGGCTATGGCTTGCTCGCGGGCTCGGCGAAGTGCGTCGCGGATGCGATCGGCCGTATCGCGGCCGCCTCGGGCCGCGACCTCGGCGCTGACTCGCGCGGCGATTGCGCCCGCGTCGACGCTTCGTGCAGCATCGATGGCGCGGGTGATGCGTGGCACGACGCGTCCGGGTTCGGCTTGATCGAGCGGGGCCTGCGCCAGCGCATCGGCCAGGATTTCGCAGGCGCAGGCCAGCGTGAGTGCGCGCTCGGGTCGGCGTAGCGCGTCGATGCGCTCGAGCAGAGCCTGTCGGGCCGTGGGGTCGGCGACGGCGAAGCTGTCGAGGGCGTCATACTCGCTGACGGTGAGTCGCGCCAGGTCACGGCACTCGACCGGCACCTTGAGGCGGGCGCTGCACGCCTGTACGCGTGCGAGGGCCTTGGCGCGGTCGCGCGATTGCGGGTCGGCCACCATCAGTGCATAGCGCAAGTCGAGCGGTTGGTGCAGTCGGGCGCTGCGCTCGAGTGCCCGCAGCCGCTCCGGCGGCACGGTGGGGTGCGGCGCTGCGTTGCCATCGCCCGCCAGATCGGGCAGCAGTCGCGCGAGTGCGCCGCAGGCATCGAGCACCTCGATCATGCGCGCGGGGTGTGGCTGCATGAGCCCTCGGGAGAGCTCCTGCCAAACGCGTTCGGGCACCAGCGCATCGACCTCGCCCGCTGCAACCATGCGCTGTACCAGGGTGAGGGTCTGCGCGTTGATCGAAAAGTCGGCAAAGCGCGCGGCAAAGCGCGCCAGCCTGAGGATACGAACCGGGTCTTCCTCGAAGGCCTCGCTGACGTGGCGCAGCACTCGCGCATGCAGATCGTGCAGTCCGCCGTAAGGATCGATCAGCGTGCCGTCGGCAGCGCGCGCCATGGCGTTGACGGTGAGATCGCGCCGGCGCAAATCGTCTTCGAGCGTGACCTCGGGTGAGCAGTAGATCTCGAAGCCGTGATAGCCCCGCGACACCTTGCGCTCGGTGCGCGCCAGCGCGTATTCCTCGTGGGTGTCGGGGTGCAGGAAGACCGGAAAATCACGCCCGACCGGGCGATAGCCCTGCCGCGCCATGTCCTCGGGCGTGGCACCCACCACCACCCAGTCGCGATCGGTGACCGGCAGCCCCAGCAGCTCGTCGCGGACCGCACCGCCCACGCAGTAAACCTGCATATCAGTGTGCGCGGCCCGGCGGGCAACGCGTCCGTCGGGCTTTAGCGTCGGACGCGTTCACGACTGCGGTCGAGCCGATGCTGCTGCAGGATGCGCGGATCGGCCGGCGCATCTTCGATGCTGATGGGCTCCAGGCCCAGCTCGGGTGCGATCGGCCCGGAGGCGACGTTGTCGCTTGCCATCGAATCGAAGTTGTCGAGCGACATGAGCGTGGGGCCGGGCAGCGCCTCGAGCAGCATGGCCTGAAGCCGCCCGAGGGTGTCGGGCAGACCGATGACCGGTCGCGCGCAGCCGTGCAGCCGGCCGGCAAGCCGGACGAGTTCGCGCAGCGTATACACCTTGGGGCCCGCGAGCTCATAGGCCTGGCGATAGGTGGCGGAGTTGCTCAGCGCATGGGCAAAGGCCTGTACGACATCGCCCACGTGAACCGGCTGAAAGCGGGTGTCGGCGCGTGCCAGTGCAATGACCGGCACGAAGCGTTGCAGTTGCGCAAAGAGGTTGAGGAAGCGGTCGTCGGCGCCGAAGACGACCGAGGGCCGAAAAATGGTCCAGTCGAGGTCCGACTCGCGCACCGCGCGCTCGCCATCGGCCTTGGAGCGAAGGTACATCGAGGCCAGGGGCGCCGCGCCCCCCGCACCCAGCGCCGACATATGTAGCAGTCGCCGGATGCCGGCCGCCCGGCAAGCCGCGACGATTCGCTGCGGCAACGCGACATGGGCCTGAGCGAAATCGCGACCATAGGGGTTGCCGCCCTGGCCATGCAGGATGCCCACCAGATTGATTACGGCATGCATGCCCGAGCTGAGGCGCGCGAGGCTCGCGTCGTCGTGAATGTCGGCTTCGATCACGTCGACCGTAGGAAGCGGCAACAGCGCCTTGGCCTGGCCCAGTCGCCGCGTGGGGACCCTGACCTGCAGGCCGTCGGCGGCCAGTCTTGCGACCAGATGGCGTCCGATGAAGCCGGTGCCGCCCGTCACCAGGATGCGTTCGATTGTCATGGCTTTGGCTTAAGGAAGTTCTGTTTTGGTGCTGGGCCTGGGCGAGATGTGGCCGAGCCAGCTGCGCAGGGATTGCGGCTGACCGGAAAAGAGCGACGCGTAATAGGTGGCGTTCGACAAGACCTTCTTCACATAGTCACGGGTCTCGTGAAACGGGATGATCTCGGCAAAAATGGCCCCTTCCACCGGGTCGGTGAGCGTGGCGCGCCAGTTGCGCGGTCGGCCTGGGCCTGCGTTGTAGCCGGCTGATGCCAGAACGGGCGAGCCTTCGAGGTCATCCAGCACGCTCTTGAGATAGAAGGTTCCGAAGCGGATGTTGGTCGGCATGTCGCCCAGGTGCTCGACGCGAAAGTCTTTCACTTCGAGCTTGCGTGCGATCCAGCGGGCGGTGGCCGGCATGATCTGCATCAGGCCTTGGGCCCCCGCGCTCGACTGCGCGTTCATGATGAAGCGCGATTCCTGGCGGATGAGGCCGTAGACCCAGGCCGGGTCGATGCCGCGCTCGTTCGAGGCCAGTTGCACCTGCTCCCGGAAGGGCGTGACAAAGCGCAGCGTGAAGTCGTGCTCACGTCGCGTGCGGTCGGCGGTGTTGACGCATCGATCGAGCACGTTGAGGCTGCAGGCCCAGGCTGCGGCCGCCAGCAACTGGCGATCGTCCATGCTCTGCAGGGCGTGATTCCACTCGCGGTTGCCCTCGACCCGCAGGCCGAGTTCGTAGAGCTTGAGCGCTCGTCGAAACCCCGCGTTGCGGGCGTTAGCCGTAATTTCGGCCTCGCTGGGCCAGGGCGCACGTTGCGGGGTGGAGGTGAGCGAGCCGAGATCCTCGGCGGCGAGCTGACCGTAGAAGTGGAAACCGTCGGCAATGCTTCGTAGCAGCCAGTCGGCATCGGCGACCCGGCCCTCGGCGCGCAGCGCGCGCGCGCGCCAGTACATCCAGGCTGAATCGCGTCTGCCCTCTTCGCTCATCTTGTCGATCACCTGGGCCAGCAGGGGCCACTGCTGCGCACGCAAGGCCGCCCGCGCCATCCAGAACAGGGTGTCGTCGCTCACCTGGGCATCAAGCCCGCGGCGTGTCCAGCCCAGCGACTCGGGCGCGAGCTTGCGCATGCCGCCTGCCGCCACCTGCGCCCAGAGAAAGCTGCGATCGGCCGGCTTGAGCGCGTCGACACCGGCCTCGAGCCGAGCGGCCGCCGCGTGGGGATCGTTGCGAGCGAGTCGCGACAGCGTGATCAGCGCGATCTCGCGCGAGGCGCCCTTGAGCGACGGCGTCTCGGCGGCGGGGCGATTGAGCGCTGCCTCGAGTGCAGGGGCGGGTACCCCCAGCAAGTCGGCCGCAGGCCGGATCGCCGCGGGCGAACCCCACTCGAGTGCGCGCAACAGCCGCTTCGTTGCGGTATCGGCAGCGAGCCGCCTGGACCTGACGAGTTGTTCAAGCAGCTGGTTGCAGGTGTCGGGCAGCTCGCGCGGCGCCAGCAGCACACGCTCGAGATCGGCCGTGCTCGGAAGGTTGGCCTGAGTCGTTGAACTCCAGGCAAAACAGTTGACTTGCGCGTCCTCGCGGTTGGCATAGCGCGCGTACTGGGCATCGAACTGTTGCCAGTCGCCGCGGCGACCGAGGTTGAGCAGCCAGTCTCGGCGCAGCTGCTCGCCGATGACCGCGCCCTCCTGGCGCCCGAGCAGACGGGCTGTTTCGGCGTCGAGCTCGGTGGCCTGGACCGCGGTGGCGGGCTGTCTGAGCCGCAGGCTCAGTCGCCAGTAGGCGAGGTAGTCGACCAGCGGGTAGTCGGCGGCAAGCTGCTTGGCGGCAGCCTCAAGTCGCGGCAGGTCGGCCTGAGCATAGGCCTTGCGCGCCGACAGGAAGGCTTCGTCGGGAGGAATGGTTTTGGCGGCGGCGGCGGGCGCCTGTCGCTTGTCGGCTTGTGCCGCACAAGCCGATAACAGGATGGCTGCGCCTACAATCGCCGCGATGGCGATATCACGTCTCAATTGATGACCGTGGAGAACAGGCTGTTGACTGCTGAATCGAGGATACCACGCAGCGCACCCGATGCCGAGCGTCGTGCTCAGCGCGAGCGCCTGATCGCCTGGCGGCAGGCGCTGTCGTCTGACGCGCGTCATCGGGTCGACCAGGCGCTCACCCGGACCCTGCGGCTTGAACTGTCGCGTCGGCCCCTCGGCGTGCTGGCGGTGTATTGGCCGATACGGGGTGAATTCGATCCGATCGGCGCTTGCGATGCATGGGCCAGGGCGGGGGGGCGATTCGCCTTGCCTCGTACCCGCGGGACGGGCACGGCGCTTGAGTTCGGGCGATGGACGCCCGGCCAGCCCATGCAGCCCGGCCCATGGGGGGCGGCGCTGCCGGACCCCTTCGAGCCGGTCACCCCAACCCTGCTGCTCGTACCCTGCGTGGGCTACAGCGAGGGCGGGCTGCGGCTGGGCTATGGCGGGGGTTTCTACGACCGTACGCTTGCCAGCCTTCGCGTGCCCACGATTGGCCTGGCCTATGACGCCTGCGAAGTGACAGACCTGGCGCCTGAGCCCCACGATGTGCCGATGGATTGCATCATCACCGAGCAGCGGATCTTGCGGCCAGGGGGGCGCTGAGCCGGCGCCGCCCAAGCGCCCGGCCCGGGCCTGCCAGCCGGCTGCGCGGTGGGCCCAGAGCCCGGCAGCCCGTCGCTTCGGACCAGGGCTTTAGCGCGCCTTGATTGCAGCGATGAGATCGAGCGTGGGCTCGAACTGGTTCATGGTGTAAAAGTGCAGACTGTGTACGCCTTCGCTCGCCAGCCTCTGGCACTGAGCCGCCATCACCTCATGGCCGAAGGCGCGAAGCGACGCCAGATCATCGCCAAACTGCGCCAGGCGCAGCCGGATCCAGCGCGGAATCTCGGCGCCGCAGGCATCGGAGAAGCGTGCCAGTTGCCTGAAGTTGGTGATGGGCATGATGCCGGGTGAGATGGGCACTGCGACGCCGGCGCGAGCGGCTGCGTCGCGAAACCACAGGAAGGCGTCGGTGTTGAAGAAGTACTGCGTGATGGCCGAGCTGGCCCCGGCCCCGACCTTTGCGACGAGTGCCTCGAGGTCGGCCTGTGGCGAGTCGGCCTGCGGATGCGTTTCGGGGTAAGCCGCCACCTCGATGTGGAACCAGTCGCCGGTGCTCGCCCTGACGTGCGTGACGAGCTCGCTTGCGAAGCGGAAATCACCGCTGTCGACCATACCCGAAGGCAGGTCTCCGCGTAGCGCCACCAGACGCCGGATGCCGCGCGAGCGATACAGCGCGAGCAGCTCATCGACCGACTGACGCGTGGCACCAATGCACGACAGGTGTGGCGCGACCTGGTGACCCTCGTCGCGGATTTCCATGACCGTTCGAAGGGTTTTGTCGCGCGTTGCCCCGCCCGCCCCGTAGGTCACGCTGAAGAAGTCGGGTCCGGACTGCGCAAGGCGCTCACGCACCCCGCGCAGCCGGACCTCGCCCTCCGGCGTGTTCGGCGGAAAGAACTCGAAACTGACCGAGGGCTTCATCGATCAGTAGCGGTAGGTGTCGGGCTTGTAGGGGCCTTGCTGCGACACGCCGATGTAGCTGGCCTGGTCTGGCGTGAGCTCGGTGAGCATGGCGCCGATCTTCTTGAGGTGCAGCCGGGCCACCTTCTCGTCGAGATGCTTGGGCAGCACGTACACCTTGCCGCTCTCGTAGCGGTCCGGATGCGACCACAGTTCGATCTGCGCGATGGTCTGGTTGGCGAACGAGGACGACATCACGAAGGAAGGATGACCCGTGCCGCAGCCCAGGTTCACCAGGCGGCCTTCTGCGAGCATGATGATGCGCTTGCCGTCTGGGAAGATGACATGGTCGACCTGCGGCTTGATGTTCTCCCAGCGGCAGCCGTCCTTGATGGCCGCAATGTCGATCTCGTTGTCGAAGTGGCCGATGTTGCACACGATCGCCTGATCTTTCATGTGCTTCATATGCTCGTGCGTGATGACATCGCGGTTGCCGGTGGCCGTTACGAAGATGTCGGCCTTGTCGGCGGCGTACTCCATGGTGACCACGCGATAGCCTTCCATCGCCGCCTGCAGCGCGCAGATCGGATCGATCTCGGTGACCCAAACCTGAGCCGACAGGGCGCGCAGGGCCTGGGCCGAGCCCTTGCCTACGTCGCCGTAGCCCGCCACCACCGCCACCTTGCCCGCCACCATCACGTCGGTGGCGCGCTTGATGCCATCGACCAGCGACTCGCGGCAACCGTAGAGGTTGTCGAACTTGCTCTTGGTGACCGAGTCATTGACATTGATCGCGCGAAACGCGAGTTCGCCGCGCTCGGACATTTGGTAGAGGCGCTTGACGCCGGTGGTGGTTTCTTCGGTGACGCCGACGATCGATTTGAGCTGGCGCTCGTACCAGCCCGGATCGCTTGCGAGGCGCTTGCGAATCGAGTCAAAGAGCGCAACCTCTTCTTCGCTACCCGGCTTGGCGAGTACCGACGGGTCTTTGGCCGCGCGCGTGCCCAGGTGCAGCAGCAGGGTGGCGTCGCCGCCATCGTCGAGGATCATGTTCGGGCCCTTGCCGTTCCAGTCGAGGATGCGGTGGGTGTAGTCCCAGTATTCGACCAGGTTCTCGCCCTTCTTGGCGAAGACCGGGGTACCGGCGGCGACGATGGCGGCGGCGGCGTGGTCCTGGGTCGAGTAGATGTTGCACGAGGCCCAGCGGACCTCGGCGCCGAGGGCTTCCAGGGTCTGGATCAGCACCGCGGTCTGGATGGTCATGTGCAGCGAGCCGGTGATGCGCGCGCCCTTGAGCGGCTGCGTCTTGGCATGCTTGCGGCGGATGGCCATCAGGCCGGGCATCTCGTGCTCGGCGATGGCGATCTCCTTGCGGCCCCAGTCGGCCAGGGAGAGATCGGCGACGACGTATTCGGCGGCAGGCTTCTTGGCGAGGGCGGCTTTAGCCATGGGAGGCTCCTTATATCGCTGCATCGTGATGGAGCGATGGAGAAGGCAACAGGTCTTTTTTGGCTCTCATGCAGGTCGGCAGACAGCTTGACGGGGTGAAAAGCGCACCGCGGCCCGTGCTGGTCGGAACAGCTATGGGATCTACCTGACGCCATTCGCACGGTGAATAAGGCGGGAGATGCGGTTGTTGAAGTCTTCCATGTTGCCGTTGGCGATGCGCTGCTTGGCGTAGCTGACGATTTCTGCCGCACTGCGTCGCAGAGAGGCTGCGAAGACCTGCCGTGGTTGGATCGTGCTCGTGCTCGCCGGTGGCGGCATTGAGCACGACGTATC
>CAIVPX010000139.1 GCA_903907905.1 uncultured bacterium
CTGGTCGGCGCGAAAACCGTTTTTCTTCAGCCAAAGTGCCAGGTTCATCATGTCCTCATCGCTGGTGCCCGGGTGGGCAGCAATAAAGTAAGGAATCAGGTACTGCTTCTTGCCTGCCTCGAGGCTGAACTTGTCAAACAGGGCTTTGAACTTGTCGTAGCTGCCGATGCCGGGTTTCATCATCTTGGACAGCGGCCCAGCCTGGGTGTGCTCTGGCGCTATCTTCAGGTAGCCGCCCACATGGTGCGTGACCAGTTCCTTGATGTACTCGGGGCTTTGCACCGCCAGGTCGTAGCGCAGCCCGGAGCCGATCAGAATTTTTTTGATGCCCTTGAGCGCGCGACCACGCCGGTACATCTTGATCAGTGGCGCATGGTCGGTGCCCAGGTTTGAACAGATGCCGGGGTAGACGCAGCTCGGTTTGCGGCAGGCCGCCTCGATCTCGGGGCTTCGGCAGCCCAGCCGGTACATATTGGCTGTGGGGCCGCCCAGGTCGGAGATGGTGCCGGTGAAGCCCTGCACCTTGTCGCGGATGTCCTCGATCTCGCGGATCACCGAGTCTTCGGAGCGGCTCTGGATGATGCGGCCCTCGTGCTCGGTGATCGAGCAGAAGGTGCAGCCGCCAAAGCAGCCGCGCATGATGTTCACGCTGAAGCGGATCATTTCCCAGGCGGGGATCTTGGTCGCGCCGTCGTGCTTGCCGTGTTCATCGGCGTAGCTGGGATGTGGGCTGCGCGCGTAAGGCAGGTCGAACACGTGGTCCATCTCGTCGGTGGTGAGCGGGATGGGGGGCGGGTTCAGCCAGACGTCGCGCGCGGTGGCGCCTTCGCCGTGGCGCTGCACCAGCGCGCGGGCGTTGCCGGGGTTGGTCTCCAGGTGCAGCACGCGGTTGGCGTGGGCGTACAGCACCGGGTCGCCTTTGAGCTGCTCGAAGTCGGGCAGGCGGATCACCGAGCGCTCGCGCGGCGGGGTAATGGGGCGGCCGTCGGTCTTGGTGACGGTGCGGCGCACGATCTGGATCGGTTTGCTGCCGTCGTCGCTGGGCTTGACCTGCTGTGTCGCGCAATCGGCCCCCTTGGACTCGGCCACCTGCTCGGTGGTCATGTAGGGGTTGATGATTTCGTCGACCTTGCCGGGGGCATCCACGCTGGTGGAGTCGATCTCAAACCAGCCCGCGAGCGACGGGTCGTCCGGGCGCCGCATGAAGGCGGTGCCGCGCACATCGGTGATGCTCTCGATCGGCTTGCGGGCGGCCAGGCGGTGGGCGATCTCGACGATGGCGCGCTCGGCGTTGCCGTAGACGAGCAGGTCGGCCTTGCTGTCCACCAGCACCGAGCGGCGCACCTTGTCTTGCCAGTAGTCGTAATGCGCGATGCGGCGCAGCGAGGCCTCGATGCCGCCAATGATGACGGGCACGTCCTTGAACGCTTCGCGGCAACGCTGGGTGTAGACCAAGGTCGCGCGGTCGGGCCGCTTGCCGCCAATGTCACCAGGGGTGTAGGCGTCGTCGCTGCGGATCTTCCGGTCGGCGGTGTACCGGTTGATCATCGAGTCCATATTGCCCGCCGTCACGCCCCAAAACAGATTGGGTTTGCCCAAGGCCTTGAAAGGATCGGCGCTTTGCCAGTCGGGCTGGGCAATGATGCCCACGCGAAAGCCTTGCGCCTCCAGCGTGCGGCCGATGACGGCCATGCCGAAGCTAGGGTGGTCAACGTAGGCGTCGCCGCTGATGATGACGATGTCGCACTC
>CAIVPX010000140.1 GCA_903907905.1 uncultured bacterium
CGGCGCAAAGCTGCGCAAAGACCGCGCCGGCCTCGACCGAGGCGAGTTGATCCTGATCGCCGGCCAGCACCAGGCGCGCCTGAGGCGCAAGCGCCGCCAACAGGGTGCGTGCCAGTTCGATGTCGAGCATCGAGGCTTCATCCACGATCACGAGGTCGAAGGGCAGCACCCGCCGCTCAGCGTGCGTGCCCTCTCCGCGGGAGCCTGCCGACGCGCTGATCTCGAGCAACCGATGCAGCGTGTAAGCCTGCGTGGGCAGCGTGGCCGACGAGGCCTCGTCGTGCGGCGTCTGGCCGAGCTGATCGGAGAGCGCCTGCAGCAAGCGCGCAGCGGCCTTGCCCGTGGGCGCCGCCACGGCGATCCTCGCCCGAGGCCAGAGCGCGGCCACCGCGCGCAGCAGCCTGGCGAGCGTGGTCGTCTTGCCGGTACCCGGACCGCCCGACAGCAGCGTGAGCCGACGCTGCAGCGCACAGGCCACCGCCTGCTGCTGAAGGTCGGCGGCGTCACGCTGTCCGAACACCCGGACGATCGCCTGATCGATCACGTGGGGCTCGGCCAGCGGCAGGGCTGCGTCAAGGCTCACCACCGCACGGGCCAGATCGCATTCGGCGCGCCAGAGCCGGTGCAGGTAGAGGCGCTCATGGTCGATGATGATCGGCCTGTCGGGCCGCTCGGCACTGCCCACGACCGGGCTCGAAGCCAGCTGCACCGCCAGATCCGCACGCTCAAGATCAGCCTTGATCGACTCATCGCCTGCGCTTGGGGCCGTCGCCCCGGGGCGCCCCGTCTTGTCGATCCTCAGACACACATGGCCGTCACCTGCGGCCGCCCACACACGCGACGCCGCCCGCGCCAGCAAGGCCCCGACCGGGGGCGCACCGCCCGCCGCCCGATGCAGGCGGCGCAGGCTCTCGCCAAACTCGAGGGCGCAACGATGCGCCGGGTCGGTGCGCTGATCGTCACGGCGACTCATGCGGGCGCCCCGAAAAGCTGATCGAGCCGGTCGATGAGTTCACGCGAGGGGCGCGCCGTGTAAACGCCCAGCGGCGCGCCGCGATCGTCCACGAGCCCCGGCCCCACCCCCCGGAGGTAGAGGTAATGCACGCCGCCAAAGTGGCGCTCGTAGTCGTAGCCCGCCAGGCGCAGGCGTAAGTGTCGGTGCAGCGCGAGCGTGTAGAGGCAGAATTGCAGGGCATAGGCGCTGCCAGCGATCGAACGCTCGAGGGCCGCCTGCCCGTAGTCGGCCGGCGAGGTGCCGAGCAGATTGCTCTTCCAGTCAAGCAGCCACCAGCGACCGTGAGACTCGTAGACGAGGTCGATGAAGCCGCGCAGCAGGCCGCTCCAGTCCTGCGTCGCCGCCTCGCCCTCGATGGCATGGCCGGCCTGACGGATCGCGGCGATCACCTCGGCGGTATCGACCGAGCGGGCCGTGATGAGAAAGTCCATCTCGCTCACGAAACGCAGGGGCTGATCCAGCCTCACCGGCGGGCAGTCAAGCCCGGCTGGCGCGGGCAGCGGCGTTGCGAGCACCTCTTCGAGCCACTGGCAGACCGGGCCGGCGAGCGTCACCGGGTAGGCGTTATCGGCCAGACGACGCGCCACCGCTTCAAGCTGAATGCGCTCGCCCAATCGATGATCCTCGAGCATGCCGTGCAGACAAACACCCGCCTGGTTGCCCGCCGGAAATTCGAAGCGCACCGGCAGCACCGATGCCGCCGCCGCGGGCCGAACGATGGAGGGCGGCGCTGGCGGGTCAAAGGCCTCATCGTGCTCGGGGCGCTCGCCCAGTTGTTCGGCCGATTCGGCACCCGGCTCTCCCATGGCCTGCGCGCCGCCGATGCCGGGCCCGAGCGCCAGCGCAAGACCACTGAAGCTCGTCTGGCGCGCGGCAGGCGGAATGGGCCTCGATGGCGCGCGCAGGCTGAGCGTCGGCGCAGACGCAGAAAACCGGACGCCCGAACGCTCATGATCGAGCGCCTCGGCTTCGCCCAGCGTCCTCAGCGCCACCGCGCCGGCACTCGCCGCGTTGGCCTGCTCGGCCCAGCGCTCCAGGGCCTCGATCGCCTGCGCCTCATCAAAACCCGGCGGCGCACCCTTTTTGAGCGGCACCGCGTCCACCCCATGCAGTAACCAGGCAAGCGGCGTATACGCCGCACCGTCCGCCGGCCCCCAGCTCAGGTAGCAGCGGTGGCGCGCGCGGGTGAGCGCCACGTAAAACAATCGGAGCCGCTCCGACATGTCGGCCTCGGCGGCACGGTCCTGGGCCGCCTCGTCGGGGTGCAGGTCGAGCGTCGCGGGTGGCGGCTCAGCCTGAGTCTGCGGCGCGTACACGGCTCGCACCGGGCTCTCCCGCTTGATCGCCGCCCCCAGCCAGCTGAAGGGCAGAAATACCACCGGGTACTCCAGCCCCTTGCTCTTGTGCAGGGTGACGATACGTACCAGATCGTCGTCACTCTCGAGTCGCAGTTCGACCGCATCGGGATCGAGCTCGGCCTCGTTGCGCAGACGGGCTAGGCACTGCAGGGCCTGTGCCGGCCCCCTCGATGCATCAGGGTCCGAGGCAATGAGTTCGACAAGGTGCAGAAGATTGGTCAGCCGGCGCTCACCGCCCTCCAGCGCAGCCAGACGCGGGGCGACGCCTGCGTCAATCACCAGCCCGCGCAGCGCGCGCGCCGCACCACGCCGCGTCCATTCATCGCGCGCCGCAGTCAGACGCGCAGTGGCCTCATCCCAGGCCGAACCATCCTCACGCAAGGCACACACGGCGCGCGCGTCGAGTGCAAACAGCGACCCGGCGAGCGCGGCCATCACCGCAGCGTTGCGCGAGGGCTCAGCCAAAGCGGTCAGCCACTTGATCAGTTCGTCGCACTCCTCCGATCGGAACACGCTCTCACGGCTGATCTCTGCGGCCGAAATGCCGACCGCGGCCAGCGCACGTTTGACCTGACTGCCCTCCTCGTGGGTGCGCACGAGGAACGCGATGTCGGACGGTCGTAACCGCTCGTCATCGAGCAACCAACGTCCACTGAGGAGCTCGAGGGTCTCGCCAACCATGGCGCCCAGCGAGCGGCGACTCGCCTCACGCCTGTGGATGGACCGCTGCCCGGACTCGCACGCCAGCCTGAACACCGTGAGTGCGCCCCAGGGCTGAGCGGGCTCGGGCGCCACGCAGCGCAAGCGGGCGCGGGCTCGAGCCCCCATGCGCGTGCGGCGAAAGTCGACACCCTCGATCCGGAAGGGCCGGGGCCGGTCAAACAAGGCATTGACCGCTTCGATCATGGGCGCATCCGAACGCTGGTTCTCATCCAGACGCAAACGCCGCGAGGCCTGTTGGCTCAAGCGCAGATACGCCTGGATGTCGGCTCCGCGAAATCCGTAAATCGCCTGCTTGGGGTCGCCCACCAGGACCAGCGCACTGTCCGACGCAGGACCGTCTGCGAGCGAAGACCCGGACAGGTATACGCGATGAAAGATATCGGCCTGCAGCGGATCGGTGTCCTGGCACTCATCCACCAACGCCAGCCGGTAGCGACGACGCAAGGACGCCGCCAGCGCCTCACCTTGCGGCGAAGCGAGCGCCCGGTGCACCGCGATCAGCAAATCGTCCGAGCCGATGTCGCCGCGCGAAAAGCGCTCGCGTCGCGCTGTCTCAACGAACTGCTCGACGAGCATGGCCGCCCATCGGGCCTCGAGCGACTCGAGTTCCTTCAGCTGGTCACAGGCCTGCGCCACGCGCCAGGAGGGAACAGGCTCGTCGGCCTCCTCAGAGAGCGTGGCAGTGGAAAATCTTTGACACGCATTCAGCCCAGCCTTGATCTGCTTGTCGGTCAGGATGCCTTGCGAAAGGTCCTGCAACTGGTTCAGCCAGTTCTCGCGGTTTCGCTTGTTGTAGGAGGTCCGGTTGATATGCTTGGCCTTGGCCAGCCACGCAACCAGACCCTCGCGCTCGGTCCGTACTGCCTCGCCCAACTCACGTCGCACACACACCAGCCGGGCCATCTCCTCACGCCATTGCTCGGGACTTTCAAAAGCGGGCGGGCTCAGTGCGTAGCCGGGCCGCGTAGCCACTGCCGCCACCAGCTGCCCCAACGATTCGAGATTGATGTCAGCCAGCGCCAGGAGGGCATGAATATCATCGGACGCGCCCGCGAGCTCGCTGCGCCACCAATTCGCCACCACGGTCTGCACCCAGGCGCGCGCGCTATCGCTCACGCGCGCCCCGACGGCCACGCCCGTGGTCATGGGGTGCTCGTCGATGATGCGCTGGCAATAGCCGTGAATCGTTCGAATGGCGGCATCGTCAAACCGCGATTGCGCAAGTCGCAGACGGTCACGTGCCTGGCGCCAGCTGGCCTCATCCTCATGGCGCGCGACCCATTCGAGACAGAACACCTCTTTCACATCCGACTCTCGTCCCGCGAGCCGATCATCGAGCAAACGTGCCAGTTGCTCGATCCGCTCGCGCACGCGCAGGGCGAGTTCGGCACTGGCGGCGCGGGTAAAGGTGACCACCAGAATCTGCTCGATTCCCAACCCCTGCTCGATAATTGCACGCACCACCAGGCCGGCGATCGTCCAGGTTTTACCGGTGCCCGCGTCGGCCTCGAGCAGACTCAGTCCGCCGAAGAGATTCGGCGCAAAGACCGGATGGGCGCGTAACTCGCTCATGACTCGCTCTCGGCCCTCTGGCCCGCCCGCCTGCAGGCCGCCAGGATGGGGCCATAGACCTCGGCGCCCTGCAACAGGACGTCTTCAAACCGGGGCGGACAGTCGCGATACAGCGCGCGCATGAGGGGCTTTGCGTATTCGCCCGACCCACCGTCAGCGCCGACAAAGATGTCCTCGATCTTGGTCGAATTCAGGGCCGGCTCGATACCGCCGGACAGGTCGAGTTTGGCAGCCCAGGCCGAAAAAATTGTCTTGGGGAAAAGCGATAGGGGCTCACGCTGGATGCGCTCATGCCAGCTGAGTGCGTGCGCCAGGTCTTTGAGCGGGTCTTGGCTGCTGACCTGCAACTGCGAGTCAGGCACCAGCACCCGGGTCGCGGGAATGGCAGCCGCTGCGCGCCGCGCCGCCTCGGGCGCCTCGCCTGAAGCGATCGCCCGGGCATAGACCACCGCCCCGCGTGCACAGTGCTGCAGCCATGCGTCGGCAAGCAGATACAGGCTGGCCGGAAACCCGCCCACGATTCGAAGCGGCTCATCGCGCGCGAGCGCGGGCAGAGACACGCTGATCGCGCCCAGGATTTGACCCGGGTCAGCGGGGCCCGGAATCTCGATCAATTGCTCGTCTTCGAACACCGGTGCCGCCAGGGCCTCCCGGCAATCGGATTCGCGTTCCCACGCGGCGTTGACGAGCGACCAGGCCTCATCAAGCGCCAGCGCGACGCGACGCCGCCCGGCCGCCCCGGTCGGCATATGCGGGTTCACCTCGAGGGCCCTGCGCGCCCGCGCATCCGACTCGCCCCGCAGCAATGCGCGCAGCGTCTCATCGAGCAGACGTCTGGCGTCGCCCTCTTTCGCATCGAGCGGCTCGCGCTCGGCCAGTACCTCGGATTCACGCGGCAGCCGCAGTCCGAGCGAAGCCTCGAGGAAGCGCCGCGCGGGCTGATTGAAACTGGTGAGGAGCTCGCTCAAGCGCGGCGCCAATCGCCCGGCCGGCGCGAGCGTCGCGCTGGGAACCGGCGGCGCACCGGGTGCACCGGGCGCCTCGAGCGGCGCAAGCCGCGCCTGCGCGCGCACCGCCAGCGGCTGCGCCAGGGCGCAGGCTGTCGGATACCAGTGTCGCGCTCGCCCGCTATCGAGCCGGGCGTCGAAGTTGCGTGCCGCAAAACCGTGCAGGGGATGCTGCGTGACCGCCAGGTTCACACCACTCGCTGCGCCGGCGTGCCGCACGTAGCGCTGCAGCTCGAGCACCAGCTGTGAGGGGTTGAGGGCCGCATCGTCGCGAAGGTCACGCCCCCGGTAGAGAATGATGACCCGCTCGCCAGCGGCAAGCAGCGCATCAAGAAAGGCTGCCCGCTCGTCAAACCGTGTCACGCGGTCGCCGAACCGAGGACGCTGCGCGATCAGGTCATACTCGATTCGCGAGGTGGGGCGCGGAAAGGCGTGCTCATCAAAACCAAAGAGGCAGATCACACGGTAAGGTACCGCGCGCAGACTCCCCATCGGGCAGACGCTCACGGCGCTGCCCGGCAAACCGGCCGAGGCACGCGACTCCAGCTCATCGGCCAGCAGCCGCGAGAACGCTCCCAGATCAAAGGCCATGGCGGCCTCGGCTGACGCGCTCTCCTGCAGCGCCCCCAGGGCCTCACGCACCTTGCGAACGCCCTCGGGCTGACGACCGGGTCGCGAAAGCAACTCGAGCAGCCATTGCTGCAGCAAGGCCGACCAGTCGCTCAGCGAGCGTCGCACCGGCGCCTGCGAGAAGCGGCGAGCGAAATCCATCAGGCCGAACAAGCGACCGCAGGCCTCGTCATGCTGGCTCGACCGAAAGCCCGCCACCGTGCCGATTGAATCGAGCTGCGGCGCTCCCGCGCCCATCGCCGCACCGAGCAGCAGACGATCGATCGCAATCTGCCAGTTGTGGGACGCAGGGCCCTGCTCGGCATCCAGACCGGAGCTTGCGCCGGCAGCCCCCAGCAAGGCCATCAGGCTGGTGAGCGTGTCGCTGTCCAGATCGAGCGCGTCCATCACCAGGGGCTGAGCGAGCCAGTCGGCCAGGGTGCGGATCTGCAGGCCCGATTGCGTAAGCATCAGCCAGTCCAGCACCGCCGCCACGGCCGGATCGCGTCGCGGCGTGCGACCGCTCACCGAGATTGGAATGCGCTGCTCGGGTACCGCCCGTCCGAAGACCGCATCGATCGCCTCGGCTGCCGCGTCGAGATTGGTGCAGAGGACCAGCACCTCCTGCGGCTTGAGATCGGCGAGTTGGTCGAAGGCGGTCAGCAGGCGTTCGTGCAGCACCTCGGCCTCACGCATCAGCCCGTGCGTGGCGTGCAGCTCGATGGATGAGTCAGCCAGGCCTGCGAGACCAGTCCCTTCGACCGGCCTGGCCACCCGCAACCAGGGGTCGTTGCTGCGTAAAAACACCGAGGCCTGCAACGCCTGCAAGACCGTGAGACGCGCGGGTAGAGGCTCGTCCGGTCGCCAGGGCTGCTCAAAGCCGGGCGACTCGTGAATCGCCTGCACCCCGGCCTGCTCCTGCAAGGCGCTGATCAGGGCGATCTGATCGCGCTGCGCGCGCCCCCAATCGCCCAGAATGGACGGCTCGCCTTCAAAGAGCCAGGCTTCGTCGGGGCTTTGAGCACGAATGCGCGCGAGCGTGCGCGAATCACTGAGGTCTTCCCAGTATTCGCGGCAGGGGTTATGCGACAGGATGGCGACATCGGCGACGCGACCCAGCAGACCGTAAAGATCGTACTGTTCCAGCGACATCGATACAGCACCGAAGAGCGTGATGCGATCGTTTGCCAGCAGCGTCCTGAGCCGTTCGGGTCGATGCTCGATTTCGCCTCGCAGGCGATCGTAGGGGTGATCGCCGCCCACCGCTGCCGCAGGTCCCTCACGCCTGAGCGCATTCCAGAGCCATCGCTGCCAGGGTTCATGCGCCGACAGGGGTTCGGTGCGCTCGGCCCAGGCGCCCTGCTCCCAGCGGGCGAGCCAGTCGCGTCGCCAACTGCCGTAGCGGTCAAACTGGCGGGCGACCGTGCTCGCCAGCACCAGTCGCTCGACATCGCCCGACAGCGTAAGCCTCGCAACAAGGGGCTGAAGATCGGCGCGCTCGGCTTCGCTCAGATCAACTGAGCCATCGCTGCCATCAGGCGGGGCCAGTTCAGAGAACAGGCGCAGCAGCGACCAGCGCAGGCGGTCGGGATCGAAGGGTGAAGTTTCCGGAACATCATCGAAAACACGCCCAAGAAGCTTCCACAGATAGCTTCCCGGCAGGTCGATGGACACGCCCGCACAGATGCCCTGCTCGCGCGCCAGGCAATGCTGCAGCCAGCGCCCCACGCCGACGCTGGGCGCAATCACCGGAAACACCGCCAGCGGATCGGGGTGCGGCCAGGCCAGCCGATCGACCAGGGCCCGTGCGAGCGCCTCGGGCCGGTGATCGAAGACGATCGTCAGCGGCACGGCACCCGCGCGCGATCAGATGAAGCGGAACATCGCGATCGCAACCAGGGTGGGTACGAACGCGGCCGCGAAGAGCCCGCCTGCACCGATCTCTTCGTTATCGAAGCGGCCCTTGAGAATGGAGTAGCCCGCGGGGTTGGGCGCGTTGGCGATCACGGTGAGGCCCCCGCCCGTGACGCTGCCCGCCACGAGCGAGAGCTTGAACTCATCGGTAAGCCCTGGCACCAGCGAGCCCAAGTAAGTGAGCGCGGCGTTGTCGGTGATGGCCGTGAGCGCAGTGGCGCCGTAATACACCGCAGTCGGGCTCATCGCCGACAGCGCAGGCTCCAGCCACCATTGCTGCTGGCCCCCCAGCACCACCAGCCCTCCGAGAAAGAAGGCCACCATCATGCCTTCGCGAAGAATGAGGCGGTCCTGGTAGTGTTTGTAGGCGGTCGCCACGCCCAGAAAAAACAGGAAGAGGCCCATAAACACGACCGAGTGATGCGCGGTGATGACCACGCCGGCCAGAAACAGGACATGGACGATCGTGAGGGCCAGCGGAATGCGGTCAGCCTCGTCATTTTTTTCAATGAGGGGAATACGCGCCAGTTCCGAGCGGAACATCATTGTGAGTACCAGCGCATTGACCGCGACCGCCAGCGCCGAGCGCCACCCCAGGTTCATGATCATGAAGGAAACATCCCAGCCCCACTTGCCCGCCACCATCAGTACGGGCGGCGCAGCGTAAGGGGTGAGCGTGCCGCCGATGGACACGTTGACAAAGAGCACGCCCAGCGTCAGGTATTTGAGCCGATTGGACAAACCGGGGTCGTAGAAACGTTCGCGCAAGAGCAGCGCGGCCAAGGTCATCGCGGCTGGCTCGGTGATGAAGGAACCCAGCATGGGCAGCAGCGAGAGGGCCACGAAAAAGGTGGCCACCTGACGCTGCAAGGGAAGCAGTCGTGCCACAAATTCAACGCAGGCCAGCGACAGCCGTAGGATGGGCTTGCTGGCCGCGATCACCATGATGGCAAACACGAAAAGCGGCTCGGTGAAGTCCCGGCCATTCAGATAATCGAGCGCACTTTTCGGGCCGGTCGCCACCAGCATGAAGCATACGAGCACCAGCGCCCAGAATCCGAAGACCGCTTCCACCTCGCCCAACAAGTGAAAAATGCCGGCGTGGGCGGGGTGCCGATGCGCGAGTTTTTCAAAAAATTTGACCGAAAAGGTATGCAGCACGGCGACGGCGAAAATGACCGCGCCGATCAGCTGAACAGTGGTGGGATTCAAGACGCGCTCCGGTGTGTGCGTTCAGGAAAGTTGATCAGGAAAAATAACGATCGAAGTTCGCAGCCAGCTGCGCCTCGATTCTTGGTTTGTAGGCCGAGAACAGAAACCCCAGACTCGCCTCGAGCCGAATGCGGTCCTCGAGCACCCTGAGCACGCCCGACACCCCGGTGCTCGAGAAGTGCAACTCATCGCCACGCCAGTCGGTCTCGACACTGAAGATGTCCTGCATGTCATC
>CAIVPX010000141.1 GCA_903907905.1 uncultured bacterium
ACCAGGTACGTTCCGATGTATTACTCACCCGTTCGCCACTCGTCGCCAGGGTTGCCCCCGCGTTACCGTTCGACTTGCATGTGTAAGGCATGCCGCCAGCGTTCAATCTGAGCCACGATCAAACTCTATGGTTCGATCTTGTTTGTTCCTTGCGGAACTGCTCAAACGGAATTGACTTCCACTGGTGTTACCCAATGGATGATTTCCGTGTGAGCGTTTGATTTTCTGAGGCACGCTGCAGGTTTGACTCTGCTTTGTGCTTCGGCGCTTTCGCACAAACGCCCACACTTATCGGCTGTTGGTTTTTAAAGATCAAGATCGAACCGCTTTTGCGTTGCGTTTGATTTCTCAGTCGCATTTCGATCAGCACAGAAGCGGAACTATGACACGGGTTTTTTCCCTTGTCAACTCGTCAGATATCGCCTTTGCGTTTTTCTTTCGAGCTCTCTGCCAGACGGGTTGCCAGAAGGCTTAAACGTTTTGTGCAGAGCCAGCGACTATAACAGGCCTTTTTTCGGGATGCAAATAGGGTGCCTTTGACGACCATCAATGCATGGCACTCGGGCCCGGCTGCGGGAGCCCGGGCCCTACTGGCGATACGCGATCGCTAGCGGTTCTTGAAGGCCGGCTTTCGCTTCTGCACAAATGCCGCCATGCCTTCCTTTTGGTCTTCGGTTGCAAAGAGCGAATGAAAGAGGCGCCGCTCAAAGAGCAGGCCGTCCGAGAGAGGCGCCTCGTAGGCTCGGTTGATCGCCTCTTTAGCCATCAGCACTGACGGCAAGGAGAAACTGGCGATCTGTGCTGCCGCCTCCAGGGCTTCGGCAAGGAGCCTGTCTGCCGGCACCACGCGCGACACCAGGCCGGCGCGCTCGGCCTCTTGGGCGTCCATCATCCGCGCGGTCAGGCAGAGGTCCATCGCCTTCGCCTTGGACACCGCGCGCGGCAGTCGCTGCGTGCCGCCCGCGCCGGGGATGATGCCGAGCTTGATTTCGGGCTGTCCAAAGCGGGCGGTGTCAGCCGCAATCACGATGTCGCACATCATCGCCAGCTCACAACCGCCGCCCAGTGCAAAGCCCGCCACCGCCGCGATGACGGGCTTGCGAACCCGGCGGATCGCTTCCCAGTTTCGCGTGATGAAGTCGGTACCGAATGCTTGAGCGTAGGTCATGGAGGCCATCGCACCGATATCGGCACCCGCCGCAAAAGCCTTCTCGCTTCCGGTGATGACCACGGCGCCAATGGCCTCGTCGGCGTCGAACGCGAGCAGGGCCTGGCCCAGCTCATCCATCAGAGCGTCGTTCAGCGCATTGAGTGCCTTCGGGCGATTGAGCGTGATGAGCCCCACGCGGTCACGGGTCTCGACCAGAATCAGTTCATACGGCATGTTCAGCCTCCTTGAATGGGTCGGGTGATTGTGCCAGCAGGCGGGCGCATTGGAGTCGACCTGGCGTTAGTATTCCCGACTCGAGCCACGCCCCTGCATCGACATCTGACCGAGGAGACCAGGATGACCGAACCGACCGTGCTGCTGGATGTTTCTGAGGGCATCGCACGCCTGACTTTGAACCGCCCGGACAAGCTGAACAGTTTCACCCGTGTCATGCACGCAGAGCTGCGCGACGCACTGACCCGTATCGAGTCCGACGACGCGGTCCGAGCCGTGATCCTCTCGGGAAATGGCCGCGGCTTCTGCGCGGGTCAGGACCTGGCGGACCTTTCATTCGAGCCCGGCAAGATGACCGACCTGGGCGCGCTGGTCGGCGAGCAGTTCAACCCGCTCGTCAGGCGGATTCAGGCACTTCGCAAGCCTGTCATCGCCAGGGTGCAGGGAATTGCCGCGGGCGCAGGGGCCAACCTGGCACTTGCCTGCGACATCGTGCTCGCGGCTCGTTCGGCCAGCTTTCTGCAGGCCTTTGTGAATATCGGGCTCTTGCCCGATTCGGGTGGCACACACTTTCTGCCGCACAAGGTTGGCGTTGCCCGCGCGATGGGGCTTGCCATGCTGGGGGAGAAATTGCCCGCGGAAAAGGCCGAGTCGTGGGGGCTCATCTGGCGATGCGTCGACGACGACCAGCTCGATGCCGAGGTTGACAAGCTGGCGACGCGGCTCGCCATGATGCCGACACGCGCACTGGCTGCGGTCAAGCACGCGATCGGTGCTGCACTGACCAGCACGCTCGACGATGCCCTTGACCTCGAACGCGACCTGCAGTCACAACTGGGGGCGAGCCATGACTACATCGAGGGCGTCAACGCATTCCTGCAGAAGCGACCCGCCAAATTTGAGGGACGATGACATGGACCTGCAGCGCGCGCAGCAACTCGCAGAGGAATCGGCGCGAATCATGTGGGCCGACGACATCGCCACGCGCCACGTCGGGATGCAACTGCTGGAGGTGCGGCCGGGTCTGTCGAGACTCAGCATGACGGTGCGGCCCGAGTTCGCCAACGGCCACGGTATGTGCCACGGCGGGTATATCTTCATGCTGGCGGATTCCGCGTTTGCAGTCGCCTGCAACAGCCACAACCAGAAGGCTGTTGCAGCCAGCGCCGCCATCGAATTCATCGCGCCTGCCAGATTGGGCGACACCCTGACCGCCGAGTGCAGCGAGCGCCATCGGGGCGGACGAAGCGGCCTGTATGACGTGAAAGTAACGGATCAGTCGCACACGCTGATCGCCTTGTTTCGCGGGCGATCGGCAACCATTCGTGGCCAGTATGTCGAGGAACAGACATGAGTACGAGCGCCAAGGCTGAGCTCTCTGCCGGCGGGCTGCCCCTGGAGCCGATCGAACGGGCCAGTGTCGACGAACTGCGCGCACTGCAACTGCAACGACTGCGCGCGCAACTGCACCATGCCTATGACAGGGTGCCTCACACCCGCAAGAAGTTCGAGGCTGCGGGCGTTCGCCCCGAAGACCTTGTCCAGCTTGAGGACCTGAGAAACTTTCCGCTCACCACCAAGGCTGACCTGCGGGACAACTACCCCTTCGGCCTGTTCGCCGTGCCGCGTGCGGAGCTTGTCCGCATTCACGCCTCAAGCGGCACGACGGGCAAACCGACCGTGGTCGGCTACACCGCCCGAGATATCGACACCTGGGCACATCTGGTGGCCCGATCGATCCGCGCCAGTGGGGCCCGTTCCGGGGACATGGTCCACGTCAGCTACGGCTACGGCTTGTTCACAGGTGGGCTCGGTGCCCACTACGGCGCCGAGAAGCTGGGGCTGACCGTTGTGCCCTTCGGGGGTGGTCAGACCGAACGTCAGGTACAACTGATGCGCGATTTCGAACCCGCGATCATCATGGTGACGCCCAGCTACATGCTGGCGATCGCCGACGAGTTCGAAAGACAGGGCGTCAACCCCGCGACGTCAAGCCTGCGCATCGGCATCTTCGGGGCAGAGCCCTGGACCAACGAGATGCGCGCCGAGATCGAGCGCCGTATGGGTATCGACGCCGTCGACATCTATGGTCTGTCCGAGGTCATGGGTCCGGGCGTGGCCAACGAGTGCCTGGAGACCAAGGATGGACCCACGATCTGGGAGGACCACTTCTACCCCGAGGTGATCAATCCGGAGACGGGCGAAGTGCTGCCCGACGGCGAGTTCGGTGAACTGGTATTTACTTCGCTCACGAAAGAGGCGCTTCCGATCATTCGTTACCGCACCCGCGACCTCACGCGCCTGCTGCCGGGCTCTGCCCGCACCATGCGCCGGATGCAGAAGATCACGGGCCGCTCCGACGACATGATGATCATCCGGGGCGTGAACGTGTTCCCGTCGCAGATCGAGGAACTGATTCTGCAGATCAGCGCGCTCGCACCCCACTATGTCTGCGAACTCGGCAAGGAGGGCCCGCTCGATACCCTCACAGTTCGGGTCGAGCCCAAGCCCGGGCAGGGCCATGACGGCACGATCACGACCCACGCCGCAGCGAGCCTGCAGCGATCGATCAAGACTTTCATTGGTGTCACCGCCCATATCGTCATCGAACCGGTGGGCTCGATCGAGCGATCGCTCGGCAAGGCCAAGCGGGTCATCGACAAAAGACCTCGATAAGGAGTTCAAGCATGTTCAAAGCCCTGTTTCTCGAGAAGGACGATGCCGGCTTCAGAGCGGGCGTTCGCGAGCTTGACGACAAGGACCTGCACTCGCACGCCCAGGAAGGCAATGTGCAGGTGCGCGTCGAATGGTCGACGCTCAACTACAAGGACGGACTGGCCATCGGCAACCGCTCACCGGTCGTTCGCAAATGGCCCATGGTGCCGGGTATCGATGGAGCCGGCGTGGTCGAGGCCAGTGACGATCCGCGCTTTTCACCGGGTGACCGGGTCGTGCTCAATGGCTGGGGTGCGGGTGAAACCCACTGGGGTTGTCTGGCAGGCAAGGCCCGGCTCAAGGCCGACTGGCTGATTCACCTGCCGGCCGCGCTCAGCGCACGCCAGGCGATGTCGATCGGCACGGCAGGTTACACGGCGATGCTCTGCGCGCTTGCGCTCGAGCGGCACGGTCTCAAGCCCGGTGATGGCGAGGTGCTCGTCACCGGTGCAGCCGGCGGAGTCGGCAGCGTCGCGGTGGCGATTCTCTCCGGCTGGGGACACACCGTGGTGGCCTCGACCGGCCGACAGGAGGAAGCCGACTATCTGCGGGCGCTGGGCGCGGCGGAAGTCATCGACCGGTCCTTGCTGTCCAATCCCGGCAAACCGCTGCAAAAGGAGCGCTGGGCAGCGGTGGTCGATGCAGTGGGCTCGCATACACTGGCCAACGCCTGCGCCCAGACGCGATATCGGGGCGTGGTCGCGGCCTGCGGGCTCGCTCAGGGCATGGATTTCCCCGCTACCGTGATGCCCTTCATTCTGCGCGGCGTGACGCTGGCGGGCATCGACTCGGTGATGTGCCCGACCGCGGTGAGACAGCAAGCCTGGGCACGCCTGGCGAGCGATCTCGACATGGCCAAGCTCGACCGACTGACCCGGGAAATCGGTCTGGATGAGGCGCTCGAGGCTGCACCCCAGGTGGTAGCCGGAAAGGTACGCGGCCGACTGGTGGTCAATGTCGGGGGCTGACCTCTTCCCGCCCGCCAACGATGCCGCCGGCCCGGTGGTGGGGCTGCTATTGGCAGGCGGGCGCGGCAGCCGGTTCGATTCGGCCGGGCACCACGATAAATTGCTCGCGCGCATCGAGGGCCAGGCCGTCGCTGCGCTCGCGGCGCAAAGCCTGGTCCGCGCCTGCGACCGCTCCTTCGCCGTCCTGCCCCCGGGCAAGCCCGAACTCGAGCGCGAGTTGCACGCGGCCGGCTGCGAGACGCTCGTTACCGAGGCCACCCGGCTGGGCATGGGGCACTCCATCGCGTTCGGCCTGGCCCGCATTCTTGAACGATGCCAGCCAGCCTGTGTCGTGGTCATGCTGGGCGACATGCCTCGCGTCCGTACGCACACCATCAGGCGCGTGATCGATGCGCTGCGCGGGCACCCGGCGACCATCGCTGCGCCAGTGATGGCGGGCAGACGGGGACACCCGGTTGTGTTTTCGCCGGCGCACTTCGAGGCGCTCAAGGCCTTGCGCGGTGACCGCGGCGCAGCGTCGCTGCTGAGCACGCATACGCCCACACTGGTGGAGGTCGATGACCCAGGTATCTTTCTCGACATCGATACCCCCGGCGATCTCGCGCAGGGAACCGTCGACGAAGGCATGGACCGCCGTCGCGACACCCCCGCGCAACACCGCCCGTAGGCAATCAGGATTCAGTCATGAACCAGACCACTCGCCTGACCCGCGCGCGCAGCGCGTCCATCCGTTACCGGATCAGACCCGCTGACCCTCACGCACACGTTTTCGAGCTTGAGGTCATCGTCGACGAACCCGATCCCCAGGGACAGACCTTCTCGCTGCCGGCGTGGATTCCAGGCAGCTACATGATTCGCGAATTCGCCCGCAACATTATTCGTATCGAGGCGTCAGGTCGCACCGGCCGGGTGCGCCTCCAGAAGTTCGACAAACACAGCTGGCGGGCGGCGCCTTGTGACGGGGCGCTGACGCTCCGGTATCGGGTGTATGCCTGGGATCTATCCGTTCGAGGCGCCCACCTGGACGCGACGCACGGCTTCTTCAATGGCACCAGCGTATTCCTGCGCGTGGATGGGCAGGAGCATCGTGCCTGCGAGGTGCTGCTGGAGCCCCCCCCACTGCCCGACGCGGCCCAATGGCGGGTGGCCACCACCCTGCCCAGAGCTGGCGCCCGCGCGCACGCCTTCGGTCTTTACCGGGCGGCAGACTACGACGAACTGATCGACCATCCCGTCGAAATGGGGTGCTTTACCCTCGAAACGTTTGAGGTCGCGGGGGTCCCGCATGACATCGCGATCACGGGGCAACACGACACCGACACAGAGCGGCTGGCGAAAGACCTGCAACGCGTCTGCACACTGCAGGCGCGACTCTTCGAGCCCCGCGGGAGTCGTCCACCCTTCGAGCGCTACCTCTTTCAGGTGATGGCCGTCGGCGAGGGCTATGGCGGGCTGGAGCATCGATCGAGTACCGCGCTGATCACGCAACGAAACGATCTGCCGTGGCCCGGCATGAAAGGCGTCTCCGAAGGCTATCGCCGGTTTCTCGGCCTGTGCAGCCACGAGTACTTCCACGCCTGGCATGTCAAACGGATCAAGCCCAAGGGCTTCGTTCATCACGAACTTCAGCGCGAAAGCTATTCGCGACTGCTCTGGCTCTTCGAGGGATTCACCTCGTACTATGACGACCTGATGCTGTTGCGCTCGGGCGTCATCGACACGCGCGCCTACCTTGAGGCGCTCGGCAGTACCGTGAGCAGCGTCATGCGTGGACCCGGCCGGCTGGAGCAAAGTCTCGCTGAATCCAGCTTCGACGCCTGGATCAAGTACTACCGTCAGGACGAGAATTCTGCCAACGCGGTGGTGAGCTATTACGCCAAGGGGGCGCTGGTCGCGCTGGCGCTCGATCTGAGCATCCGGGTCCGCACAAAAGGCGAGTATTCCCTCGATGACGTGATGCGACTGCTCTGGCAGCGCTTCGGCCGCGGCTTCTTTGGGCCCGATGGCCGGATCGCAAGCGACGCAGACGGCCTGGATGAACAGCAGTTCCCATCCTTGGTTCGGCAAGCCTGCGGGCTTGACCTGGCCGCGCAGATCCGTGCGTGGACCGAGGGTACGAGCGAGTTGCCGCTTGCGAGACTGCTGGGCAGCGCGGGCGTCTCGCTGGCCCTGGAGCCTGCCGACGACGGAGCCGCGCGGCTCGGGATCAAGCTGAGCGAGACGGCCGGCCGGACACGCATTGCGACCGTATACAGCCGGAGCACGGCCCAGGCGGCGGGGCTATCGGCCGGCGACGAACTGGTGGCCGTCGACGGCCTCCGCGCGGATGCTCGCGTGCTCAAGAACCTGATCGCGCGGCGCGGTCCGGACACGCGCCTGTCCATCCTCGTGTTTCGTCGCGATGAGCTGAGACAGTTCGAGGTGCAAGTCGGCCGGGCGGCCGCCACCGAGGCGCGGCTGCGTCTGCAGGAAAAACCGAGTGCTGCGGCGGCAAGCCTTCGCAAGAACTGGCTGGGCGCCCACTAGGGTCGCCCCCGTCGCTCAAGCAAACAGTTTGGCAAGCGCCTGCCCGGGGTCGGGCGCTCGCATGAAGGCCTCGCCCACCAGGAAGGCGCCCACCCCGGCCTCACGCATCCGCCCCACATCGGCAGACGACACAATGCCGCTCTCGGTGACCACCAGGCGATCCGGCGGAATTCGACCGAGCAGACCAAGGGTGGTGTCGAGCGACACCTCGAAGCTTCGAAGGTTGCGATTGTTGATGCCGATGAGCGGCGTCTTGAGTCGAAGCGCGCGATCGAGTTCATCGGCATCGTGCACCTCGACCAGAACATCCATATGCAGTGCGAGCGCGCAGGCTTCGAGCTCGGCCATCTGCGAATCGGCCAGCGCGGACACGATCAGCAGAATGCAGTCAGCCCCCCAGGCGCGCGCCTCGAGGACCTGCCAAGGGTCGATCATGAAATCTTTTCGCAGCACGGGCAGCGAGCAGGCCGCCCGCGCCTGCCGAAGATAGTCGGGCGATCCCTGAAAAAACTCGACATCGGTGAGCACCGACAGACAGGCCGCCCCGCCTTGCTCGTAGCTGCGGGCAATCTCGGGCGGAAGGAAGGGATCGCGCAGCAGCCCCTTGCTGGGACTCGCTCGCTTGATCTCTGCGATGACCGCCGACCGACCCGCCGCGATGGCCGTGCGCAGGGATTGCTCAAAGCCTCGAGGCGCAAGCGGTGAGCCAGCGGCCAGCGTGGCGCGCGCCTGACCTTCAAGCGCCGACTGCGCCAGGTGTGAGCGCGCCCGTTCGACCTCTTGCGCCTTGACCGAAAGAATCCGCTGAAGAATATCGCTCATGAGTGTCGCCTGAAGAGAGGGTTCAGGCAGCGAAACGCTGCGTGTACTGCACCCATTGATCGAGCTTGGCGCGTGCCGCACCCGACGCGATGGCCTCGCGGGCCAGCGCGATGCCCTGGCCGATGCTGTCGGCACGGTCGGCCGCGTACAAGGCCGTTCCCGCATTGAGAATGACGATCTCGCGCGGCGTGCCCGCCACATTGCTCAAGGCCTCGAGCACCATCTCCCTGGACTCGATCGCATCCTTGACCTTGAGCCCCCGGTTACTGATCATCGACAGGCCGAAATCCTCCGGATGAATGTCGTATTCGGTGATCTTGCCGTTCTTGAGTTCGCCCACCATCGTGGCCGCACCCAGTGAGATTTCGTCCATGCCATCGCGGCCGTAGACGACCAGCGCATGCCGCGCGCCCAGCTTCTCCATCACCCTGACCTGAATACCCACCAGGTCGGGGTGAAACACGCCCATGAGGATATTGGGCGCCTCGGCGGGGTTGGTAAGCGGCCCCAGAATATTGAAGATGGTGCGCACGCCGAGCTCTCGCCGCACCGGCGCCACATTTTTCATGGCCGGGTGATGGTTGGGGGCAAACATGAAGCCCAGCCCGGTTGCCTCGATACATTCAGCGACCTGGGCCGGGTTGAGCATGATATTGGCACCCAAGGCCTCGAGGACATCCGCACTGCCCGACTTGGACGAGACGCCCCGATTGCCATGCTTGGCCACCGTTGCGCCGGCGGCCACTGCGACGAAAGACGAGGCTGTGGAAATGTTGAAGGTGTGCGATGAGTCGCCGCCCGTCCCCACAATGTCGATGAAGTGCGGGCCGCCATCGACCACCACCTTGTTGGCGAACTCGCGCATCACCTGCGCTGCGGCCGTGATCTCGCCGATCGTCTCTTTCTTGACTCGCAGCCCCATCAGCAGCGCCGCCGACATGACGGGCGACAATTCACCGCTCATGATGGTGCGCATGAGCGACAGCATTTCATCGTGAAAGATCTCGCGGTGCTCGATGGTGCGCTGAAGCGCTTCCTGTGGGGTGATCGGCATGATGGGGTCCTGTCAAAAAAGGGGGGTTGACTCAGGCGGCCACGCCGGCGGCCCGGCCCAGAAAGTTCGCAAACATCGCATGCCCATGCTCGCCCGCGATCGACTCGGGGTGAAACTGCACCCCCTCGACATCGAGTTCGCGGTGCCGGACCGCCATGATTTCACCGTCGCTGCTCCAGGCCGTCGCCTGCAGCACACCGGGCAGGGTGTCGGCCTCGATGGCAAGCGAGTGATAGCGCACGATGTCGAACTCGGCCGGCAAGCCCGCAAAGACGCCCCGACCATCATGGCGAATGCGGTCAATCTTGCCGTGCATGACCCGGCGCGCGCGTACGATCCGGCCACCGAAGACCTGGCCGATCGCCTGATGCCCGAGACACACCCCGAGAATGGGAATGCGGCCCGCGAAGGTCCGGATGGCCTCGAGCGAGATGCCGGCCTGGTCCGGCGCGCAGGGGCCGGGGGAGACCAGGATTCGCTGGGGCGCGAGGCGCTCGATCTCAGCAAGGCTGACCTGATCGTTTCGGTGAGTAAGTACCTGCTCTCCCAATTCGCCCAGATATTGGACGATGTTGTAGGTGAAGGAATCGTAGTTGTCGATCATCAGCAACATGATGGGCGGCTCTCCGGGGCTCGATGGCCTGAGCGGGGCTCTGCTGTCTGGACTGCGGCCGACCGGACCTTGAAACTCAGGCACCGGTGGTGCGATTCGGGGCGTCAGGGGAAGGCGGGCGCGGACGCCTTGGGGGATCTAGGCGGCAGGCTTTCGCCAGTGCCACAGACCGATGGCAGGCATCGGGCGCAGGGCGCGGACCGCGGGCGGCACCGACCCTTTGGACATGAGCGGGAACGAATCCGATTTCATCCGGCGATTGTAACGCGACATCCGGACTGACTGCGCCGAACCGAGCCCGCACGCACCGGGCGGGCCCCTCAATCCATCCGGATACCGCCGTTCACTGCCAGCGTGGCGCCCGTCACGAAGGCCGCATCATCGCTTGCCAGGTAAGCCACGGCGGCGGCGATTTCGTCAGCCCGGGCAAGTCGCTTGAGGGGGGTGGCCGCCTTCATCGATTCGACCGAACTCGCCGGGTTTTGCGCCAGCATGGGCGTGTCGACGCCCCCCGGCGCGACACAGTTGACGGTGATCCGGCGCGGCGCCAGTTCCTGCGCCAGCGACTTGGTCAGGCTTTCGACCCCGCCCTTCGACACCGCGTAGGCGGTTCCGGTGAGCACGCCACCGGTTCGGCCTGCGAGCGATCCGATGAGGACGATGCGCCCGCCATCGACCAGCCAGGTCTGCGCGGCGCGGCAGCACAGGAATGGTCCGCTCAGGTTGACGGCAAGCACCCGGTTCCA
>CAIVPX010000142.1 GCA_903907905.1 uncultured bacterium
GCGACCTGACTCGACCAAGGCGCCCCCCAGCGTGGTGCCATGCCCGCCGAGATATTTGGTCACCGAGTGCACCACGATATCGGCGCCATGCTCGATGGGACGGCACAGATAAGGAGACGCCAGCGTGTTGTCGATCACCAGTGGCACACCGTGCTCGTGGGCGATCGCCGCCACGGCAGCGATGTCGAGCACATTGAGCCGGGGGTTGGCGAGAGTCTCGGCAAACACGGCCTTGGTGTTGGGCCGCAGCCCTCTGGCGAAGTTGGCCGGGTCATCGGGCTCGACAAAGCTGCACTCGATACCGAATTGCTCGAAGGTAACCGCGAACTGCGAATAAGTGCCCCCGTAGAGGGTGCTCGAGGCGAGCAGATGGTCACCCGCCCTCAGCAAGGTGAGCAGTGCCAGCATCTCGGCGGCCATGCCGCTTGCGCAGGCCAGCCCGGCCCGACCGCCCTCGAGCGCCGCCAGGCGCTCCTCGAGGACCGCCACCGTGGGGTTAGACAATCGGGAGTACACGTTGCCGAAAGTCTGAAGGTTGAAAAGGCTTGCCGCGTGCTCGGCCGAATCAAAGACGAAGGACGTGGTCTGGTAGATCGGCACTGCCCGCGCACCGGTTGCCGGGTCGGGAATCTGCCCGGCATGCAGGCAGAGGGTCTCGATGCCGAATTCTCGATCAGCCATGACAAGGGGCCTTTCGCTCAGTTGGCGATGAAGCGTGGCCGCTTCGCGCTGATGACTCGGGTGTTGACGCCGATCCAGTTGAGGCCGCCAAAGAGGCGCGCGTGCTCGATCTTGACGCATCGGTCCATCACCGATTGCAGGCCCGCCGCGCGCGCCACGCGCTCGGCCGCGTCACTGGTGACACCCAGTTGTTGCCAGAGCACCCTGGCGCCGATCCGCACCGCCTGCTCGGCAATCGGCGGCACATCGTCGGTCCGTCGGAACACGTCGACGATATCGACCGGCACGTCGATGTCTTCAAGCGACCGGTAACAGGTCTGTCCGAGAATGTCGGCATAGCGCGGGTTGACAGGAATCACCCGATAGCCGTGCTCGAGCATGTACTTGGCCGCAAAGTGGCTCGGCCGCCACCAGTCGGCCGACAGGCCCACCACCGCGATGGTGCGCGCGCCGCCCAGGATCTTTCGCAGACTTTCGATGTCGTTGGAATCGGGCATCACGCTGTCCTCAGGCTCGATCGCTTTGGCGCCAAGCCCACGAAGTTTTCCGCCAAGTGTTTGCGGTCAGCCGAAAATGTAGCAGTTCGGGTTTGCAGCAAACCCCCGGGCAGCGATAATCGGGACATTGACGGATGCAGCGATGCAGGCCCGTCCCCATCAAGGAGCCCGGCATGGCCAGCGAAGGTTCAGACAGCTCTGGCGGAGCCAACGGCCCGGAGATCGGCAAACTCTTCGATTTCGGGGCAATGCTTGAGGCGATGGAGGTCGCTCGCCGCAGCTGGACCTCGTTTTCCCTGCCCAGCTCGCTTGCCCCCACGCTCGACCCCGCCGAAGTCGACAAGCGGATCGCCGATCTGAAGACGGTGGAGCAATGGCTGTCGCTCAACCTCAATCTGGTGCGGGGCTCGGTCCAGGCGCTCGAGATCCAGCGGGCCGCGCTCAGTTCGCTGCACGAGTTCGGCGCCGCAGCTCAGGCCGCGACGCAGGCCGCGTCCGAGGCTGCCGCACAGAGCGCCTCTCGCACAAACGCCCACGCTGCCCCGTCGGAACCCTATTCCAAACCGAAGCCCACAACCGGTCGGTCAGCGGGCGACGCGCCGCCCCCAGCCGGCGCGCGCGACGATGCACCCGGTCAGGCGGGCGCGGCGGCGTGGCCGGCGACCGACGCCAACGCGTGGTGGCAGATGCTGCAGTCTCAGTTCCGTCAGGTGACCGAGTCGGCCATGGCGGGCCTGCAGCCGGGGCAGATGCCGGTGCGACCAGAGGACACGCCTGCGCCGGACCGCGCGGCAGACAAACCCCGCGCGCGTGGCGCCACGCCCCGGCCCGCGGCCAAGCGCCGTAGTGCGCAGGCGGCGGGTCGAGGCACCGCCACGCGCTCCGGTCGACGCTGAGCCCCGGGGCAGCACGGGTGGGAAAGTTCATCAGCGGTCACGCCATGCATCCCGACTGGCGGATGGCGACCGAGCTCGCCCTGGCGCAGCTCTCCCGGGTCAATGAGGCCCGGCTTCATCCTTTGCTCGGCCTGGTGTACGCGAGCAGCCCCATGGCCGAACACTTTGCCGATATTCTCGAACTCCTCGAGCGACGCCTTCCTCAGGTTCGCTGGAGCGGCGCCTGCGCGCCCGGCGTCTGTGCGGCCGGCGCCGAGTATCTCGACGAGCCGGCGGTCGCCATCCTGCTGGGCGAACTGCCGGCGGGCAGCGTCCATACCTTCGGTGCCGCCTGGGACGGGTCGGAGGCCGCCGCCGATCGCTTGGCCCGAAGCGGCCACAGCATGTTGCTGCACGCCGACCCCTACGCGGACGACCTCGCCGAGCAGGTAAGAACCCTCACCGAGACCTCCAGGCCGGGCCAGGTTTTCGGCGGCGTGGTCGCGCCCACCGAGGGCATCAGCCGCGACCCGTCGGTGCACCGGCCTGGCTCGGTCGCCGGCTTGTCGGGGCTTGCCTTCGGCCCCGAGGTTCGCCTGCTCTCTCGCGTCACCCACGGCTGCGCACCCGTCGGCCGTGAGCACCGCATCACCGGATGCAGCGGACAGTACCTCCGCTCGCTCGACGGCCGGCCTGCGCTCGATGTGATACTGGAAGATCTGGGCGTGGACGCATCGCTGCGCGCCTCCCGAAACGCCAGTGAGCTACTGGCCGCCCTGAGCGACGCCGGCCTGCAGCGCGGCCTGCTGCTGGGTATCGCCCCGGACTCGGGCCGGGCACGGCTCGGCTTTGGCGAGCACCGCGTGCGCGACATTCTTGGCATCGACCCTGTCAATCGTCTGCTCGCGGTGGGCGCCGCGCTGAACGTCGGCGACCGGGCGGTACTGTGCCGGCGCGATCCGGGCGCCGCCCGCACCGACCTGATCCGTATCTGCACCGAACTTCGCGAGGAGCTCGAAACCAACGCGCTTGAGGCACGCGGCGCGCACTACGTGAGCTGCCTGGCGCGCGGTCGGCACCTCTTCGGCTCAAGCGGCGTCGAACTGAGCCTGATTCAACACAACCTGGGCGATCTACCCCTGGTGGGTTTTTTCGCCAACGGCGAAATTGCCGATGGCCAGCTCCACGGCTATACCGGCGTGCTCACGCTCTTTGTCTGAGCGCTGACGCGGGCGCTACTTTTTGAAGACGTTGAGCTGGAGCCGCTCGCGCTCGATGGCCGCCGCAACCGGCGCCTGCTGGGCCAGGTGCTCGACATACGCCTTATAGCGCGGCAGCGAATCAGGATCGATTCCGGCCAGCCCGCCCCAGCGCAGCAAAGTGAGCGCATAGGGGTCGAGCACCGACAGACGCTCGCCGAGCAGGAAGGGCCCCGGGGCCGCGGCGACCAGGGCATCGATCCGTTTGAGGATCTCCTGATAGCGCACCCGGCCCGCGCGCTTGACCTCGGCCTGGGCTGCTTCATCATCGGCAAACTTGTGCGGCATGAACACGTGCGAAAAGGTCGGATGCGCCGTGTTGTTGAAGTAGGCCAGGGTTGAGAGGGCCTGAGCACGCGCCCAAGGCTCAGCAGGCAGCAGCCCCGCCTCGGGGCAACTCAGATCGAGATACTCACAGATCGCCACGATCTGGGTGAGCACCTTGCCGTCCACCACCAGCATCGGAACCTGGCCCTCGGGGTTGAGCGCCAGATACTCGGGCGCCCGGTGCTCGGCGCGGTGCAGCTTGACCAATCGCGGTTCAAAGCCTCGACCACTGACGGACTGAATCACTTCGAGGGCGACATGCGGGACGAAGGAACAGGCACCGGGGGAGAAGTAGAACTCGATCATGGCAGACTCCATCAGGGGGGCGTCAGGGCTCAGAGTCCGGCGGCGTGAGCCTGCCGGTCGGCATGGTAGGACGAACGCACGAGCGCACCCACCGCCGCATGTACGAAGCCCATCTCCTGGGCCTGGACACCGAACATCGTGAATGCGTCGGGATGCACATAGCGGCGCACCGGCAGGTGGGCCGTGGAGGGCGCGAGGTATTGACCCAGGGTGAGCATGTCGACCTGATGCGCCCGCATGTCGCGCATGGCCTGGAGGATTTCGTCGTCGGTTTCGCCCAGGCCCAGCATGAGCCCCGACTTGGTGGGCACCCCGGGCACCCGCTTCTTGAACTCCTGGAGCAGGCGCAACGAGTGCGCGTAATCGGAGCCGGGTCGTGCTTGCCGATACAGGCGGGGAACGGTCTCGAGATTGTGATTCATCACGTCCGGCGGAGCGGCCTCGAGAATGTCGAGCGCACGATCGAGACGACCGCGAAAATCGGGGACCAGCACCTCGATGCGGGTGACCGGCGACAGTTCGCGCACCCGCTGGATGCATTGAACGAAATGGTCGGCCCCGCCGTCACGCAGATCGTCGCGATCGACGCTGGTGATGACGACGTAGTCGAGCTTGAGCGCGGCAATGGTGCGCGCCAGATTGTCGGGCTCGGCCGCATCGAGCGGGTCGGGGCGTCCATGGCCGACATCGCAGAACGGGCAGCGCCGCGTGCACTTGTCGCCCATGATCATGAAGGTGGCGGTGCCCTTGCCAAAGCACTCGCCGATATTGGGGCAGCTGGCTTCTTCGCAGACGGTATGCAGCCGGTGCTCGCGAAGAATTTTCTTGATCTCGTGAAAGCGGCTGCCGTGGCTGCCCGCGCGCACGCGGATCCAGTCGGGCTTGCGCAGTACCTCCCCCGCCGGCACCACCTTGATCGGAATGCGCGCGGTTTTGGCCCCGGCTTTTTGCTTGGCCGAAGGATCGTACGGGGCGGACGTCTGCAGATCGGAAGGCAATTCGGACATCGGAGTGCGGGCCCTGAGAAAGCGTGCGGGCGGTCTTTGACAAGCCTATCAGTCTAGCCGAGTTGGACCGGCGACAGATGCGCGAGCAGGCGTTCGGCCAGTTGGAGGGCCAGTTCCTCGAGCGGCACGGTCACGCCGAGTCTGGCGAGATCAACGGTCCGCAAGCCGGCGTAGCCGCAGGGGTTGATCCGATCAAAGGGCGACAGATCCATCGCCACGTTCAGGGCCAGCCCGTGCAGGCTACAGCCCCTGGACACGCGGATGCCCAGTGCGGCGACCTTGGCCCAGCCGGCGAAGGGTCCGCTGCCGCCCTCGAGCGCCAGATACACCCCCGGCGCGCCCGCAAGGCGCCGACCGTCCAGGCCGTAGACGGCCAGGGTCTGGATCAGCGCCTGTTCAATTCGGAAGACGAGTTCCTTCACGCCGATGCCCAGGCGCCGCAGATCGAGCAGCGGATAGGCGACGAGCTGACCCGGGCCATGATAAGTGACCTGACCGCCGCGCTCGGTCTGAACCACCGGAATATCGCCGGGCGCCAGCACATGCTCGGTGCGTCCCGACAGACCCAAGGTGAACACGGGGGGATGCTCGCAGAGCCAGATCTCATCCGGGGTCGCCTCATGGCGTTCGCGCGTGAAGGCGCGCATCGCCTCGAGGGTGGGCAGGTAATCGGCCCGGGCAAGCTCACGCAGCACGGCAGGCAGCGGTATGGGACTCGTGACGGACGACATGGTGACTGGCCCCGGCCGCGCAGTCGCCGCTCAGAGCACCACGCGCACCATCGGGTGCGCCGACAGCGCTTCGTAGAGCGATTGAAGCTGTTCGCGAGACTCGGCGCGAACCAGCAGGGTGAGGCTCAGCCAGCCGCCCCGAGATGACGTGCGCAATTCGATGGTGGACGGATCAAAGCCGGGCAGCCGCTGGGCCACCAGTTCGGCGATGGACTGGGCAAACCCGTCCTGGCGCCGACCCATGACCTTGATCGGAAAATCGACCGGAAACTCGAGCAGTTGCCCGAGCCGGTCCCAGACATCGCCTTCACTCAAGGCGCCGCCCCGAGCGCCGCGGCCCCGTGCTGGTCGGTATCGAGCATATCGATAGCAAGCAGACCTCCGGGCGCCGGCATCCGACGTTCACGCGGCACGCTTGGCGTCCTGATAGGCATTGAAGAGCCGCTGATAGACCGGGCCCGGGCGGCCATCACCCACCGGCTTGCCATCGAGGCGCGTGATGGGCAGCACCTCGCGTGTGGCCGAGGTGAGCATCAGCTCGTCGGCTGCAAACACCTCCTCGCGCGCGATCCGCCGTAACGTGTAGTCGATGCCACTGGCCGCGCACAAGTCGGCGAGCAGGCCCACCCGGATGCCCTCGAGCACGAGATGATTGACCGGCGACCCCACCACCTTGCCGTGCCTGGCCATCCAGATGTTGCTCGACGAGCCCTCGGTGAGAATGCCGTCGCGAAACATGAGGCACTCGGCAGCGCCTGCTTCGACCGCGGCCTGCTTGGCGAGCACATTGCCCAGCAGCGATACCGATTTGATGTCGCAGTGCAGCCAGCGCTCATCGGGCAGCGTGATGGCGGCCACCCCCTGCTCGCGCTGTTCGCGGGAGGGGGCAATGAATTCGCTGGACATGGCAAAGACCGTGGGCCGAATGCCCTTGGGGAAGGCGTGGTCGCGCTTGGCCACACCGCGCGTGACCTGCATGTAGACGAACTGGTCGGACCAGGGATGGCGGCTGATCAGATCGGCCACCAGACCTCGCCAGCCTGATTCATCGAAGGGATTGTCGATGCCGATGGCCTGGAGGCTGCGCGCGAGTCGTTGCAGGTGCTGCGTGAAGCGAAACGGACGCCCGGCATAGACGGGGACGACCTCATAGATGCCATCTCCGAAGATGAAACCGCGGTCGAGGACGGGGATGCGAGCCTCGCTCAGGGGAAGGAACTCGCCATTGAGATAAACGATCTGTTCGCTCATGTCGCTCACTTGCGTTGCGCTGTTTTGGGGGGCCGGTTATCAGACCCGGTTGTGGGAGCCGGTCGTATCGCTTACTTCGAAAACTTCAGGCGCAGGCCGTCCCACAAGCGGCCCACCCAACCCGCCTCGTCGACCCCCGCCTGGGCCAGTACCGCCCGCTCGGCAAGGAGCTGCTCGCCCAGGCGCACGCGCAGGGTGCCGATGCGCTGGCCTTCCTTGACTGGGGCCACCAGCGGTTCGATCCGCTCGACCTCGCCGCGCACCTTTTCGCCCTGGCCACGGGGCACGGTCACGAAGATGTCCTGATCGAGGGTGGCGGCCACCGCCTCCCCCTGACCCTTCCACACCTGGTAGCTGCCCAACACCTGCCCCTTGGCGTAAGCCCGCACGGTGTCGAAGTTCTGAAAGCCGTAGTTGAGCAGGCGTTGCGACTCGGTCGCACGAACCGAGTCGGAGGTGGCCCCCATGACCACCGAGACCAGCCTGCGGGTGAAGCCCGAACCGGGTTGCTCACGCCGCGCCGAGGCGATCAGACAATACCCTGCCGATTCGGTGTAGCCGGTCTTCATGCCATCGACACTGGGGTCGATGAACAGCAACCGATTGCGGTTGGGCTGGCGGATCTTGTTGTAGGTGAATTCGCGTTCGGAGTAGAGCTTGTAGGGCTCCGGATGCTCGCTGATGATGCGCGCGGCGAGCAATGCCAGGTCCCGTGCGGTGGAAAAGTGTTCGGGGTTGGGCAGCCCCGTGGCATTGCGAAACTGCGAGTTGCGCATGCCCAGTCGCTCGGCCTCCCGGTTCATCTGCTGGGCAAAAGGCTCCTCGCCGCCGGCCAGCGCCTCGGCCAGCACGATGGACGCATCATTGCCCGACTGGACGATCATGCCGCGCAACAGTTCCTCGACCGTGGCCGGATTGGCCGGCTCGACAAACATCCGTGAGCCGATCGCCTTGTAGGCGCGCGGCGACACCATGGGCCGGGCATCGGGCGCGATACGCTTTTCCTTGAGCGCATTGAAGGCCAGATAGGCGGTCATCAGCTTGGTGAGCGACGCCGGGTCGGCCTTGCGATCGGGTTCGTGCGAGGCGATCACCTGGCCGCTGGTGACATCGAGTAGCAGCCAGGACCGTGCCGTAAGGGTGGGCGGCGCGACCTGTGCCAGCACCGGTGCACTCGCAACAAACAGAAGCAGGCAGGCAAACAGACGGCGCATCGGTGTTCTCCGGGGACAGGCGCTCATTCGACCGAGGCGTCATTCAGGTCGGCCGCAGGCAGACCTGACCGGGCGCGCCAGGCCAGCAGGTAATCGATGATGAGCCGCTTGAGAAGCGTCAGGCGGCGATGAAAGAAGTGATCGGCGCCGGGCAGGACCACCACGGGCAGATCGAACGGACGGGCCCAGTCGAGCACGGCCGACAGGGGCACCACGTCGTCGACTTCGCCGTGGATCACCAGCGCATCGGCGCCAACGGGCTCGACCGAAAAACGCTGCGCCGCCACCCCCACCAGCACCAGCGGCAGGCTTGCGCGAACGGTCTCGGGCAATCGGGCCAGCACGCGGGACTGAACGAAGCTGCCGAAGGAAAACCCCGCCAGCACCAGACGCGAACGGGCCTCGGGTGGCACCTGCGGGTCGGACTGAGCATGGGCGATCACGGCGAGCAAGTCGTCGGTTTCACCCTGGCCGGCATCGTGCTCACCCGTTGTCTGGCCCACGCCTCTGAAGTTGGGCCGCCAAACTGCAAGACCCACCGCAAGCATGGCACGCGCCATGGTCTGGACGACCTTGTTGTCGCGGGTGCCACCATAAAGCGGGTGCGGGTGCGCCACCACCGCCACGCCCAGGACCGGCCCGACTGGAAAATCGACCGCCACGTCGATGGGCCCCACCGGCCCGTCGATGAGTAGCGAGCGGGTGGCCGCATTCATTCGAGCTTGAGTCGCTCGACGGGACGGCCGTCGCGCAGGTGGGATTCGACGATCTCATCGATGTCCTGCTCGTCGACGAACGAATACCAGACTGCCTCGGGATAGACCACTGCAACGGGACCCAGATCGCAGCGATCGAGGCACCCGGCCTTGTTGACCCGCACCTTGCCCTCGCCAGCCAGGCCGAGTGCCTTGACCCGGGACTTGGCATAGGCCTGGAGCCGCTCGGCATCGGTGGCCGCGCAACTGGCCCGGCCGTCATCGCGCCGGTTAGTGCAGAAAAAGATATGGCGGGCAAAAAATGGTTTTGTCATCCGACAATTATAGTCGCCAGCGCGCGAGCGGAGCGCGCCCCTCGTGGCGTGCGCGCACCGCTATCATCGCGTTCCCATGCCACCGATCGATACCACGCTTGTCGCGTCACTGCTGGGCCCGCACGGGCCCTCATTCGAATCCGTCCTGGAGACGGACTCCACCAATCGCCAGTTGCTCGATCGGACCTTCGACGGCGAGGCGGCCGCGCCCCGACTCCTGGTCGCCGAGCGCCAAACGGCAGGGCGGGGCCGGCGTGGTCGCAGTTGGGTCGCCGAGCCTGGCCGCAGCGTCTGCCTGTCGCTGGCGATCGAGCGCGAAGTGGGCACTCCCCTTCGGCCCGGACTGCCCCTGGCCATCGGTTGCGCCCTGGCCTGCGCCCTTGAGCCGGTCAGCAACGGACTGGCCCTGAAGTGGCCCAATGACCTGCTTCGGCACGGGCGAAAGTGCGCAGGCATCCTGATCGAGTCCAAGCGCGGCGGCGCCCCGGCACTCGGCATCGAGCGATGCGTGATTGGCGTCGGCCTCAATCTGGCCGCGCCTCGCGACGAATCCGGACTGATCGGTCAACCGGCGGGTGGACTTTTTGACGATCTGCTTGCCGCACCGCGCATCGAGTCGGTGATCGCTCGAGTGGCACAGGCGCTCATCGAGGCCGCAGCCCTACACGGCCACCAGGGCCTGGCGCCCTTCCTCGCCGACTGGTCGCGCCTGGATGCTTGGCACGGGCGGGCCGTGAGCGTGAGCGATGCCGGGCAACTGGTCGCACAGGGGATCGCGCAGGGCATCGACGAGAGCGGCGCCCTGCGGCTTCACACCGCAGCGGGCCCCCGCAGCATCGTGGCCGGTGACGTCTCGCTCCGACTGCAATAATCCCAGGACCGACACCATGCATGTCTTCACCTATGGATCACTCATGTTCGCCGAGGTCTGGCGCCCGCTGGTCAGCGGGCGCTACGCCAGCATGGCCGCCTGGCTGGCGGGCTTCGCCAGGCAGGGCGTACGAGGCGCAACCTATCCCGGTATCGTGGCGGCGCCTGGCAAGGAGGTGCGCGGTCGGCTCTATCTCGATGTCGGGCCGACCGATCTGGCCAGCCTCGACGCCTTCGAGGGTAATGAGTACCGCAGGCAGACGGTGACCCTTGAGCTTCGCTGCGAATCGGGGCTGCGGGCAACGCTCGAGGCCCAGGCCTATGTGCTCGCCGACCCGCACCAGCTGAACGGCTCAGCCTGGGACGTCGAGCGATTCGCGCGGGAGAGCGCCGCCGGTTTTTACCAGCACCACGCCAGCCATCGCCAGCCGCCGGTACCAGGCACTGCGGCCGCGCTCAGGCCGGATGAGGCCCGATCCGCCGGCCTGCCGCCTCGAGCTGAGCGGTGATTTCCTTGCGATAGCGGTTCAGCTCCTGCGCGGTGGAAAAGCTTCGCTCGAACAACAGCGACAGATTGTGCAGGATGCGCTCGATGACCTTGCCCTCCCAGACGCTGTCGAAGCGGATTTGTTCATCGAGCCAGCGCTCGAGCCAACCCGGCTCGGGCAGACGGCTCTGCACCGTGTCGTTGGGAAACAGGCCCTGATTGACGTGCAGATTCGTGGGGTGAAGCGCCTGGCTGGTTCGACGCGCGCTGGTCATGAGCACACCGATCTTGGAGAAGGCCGCGCGCGCACTGTCGCCCGCCTCGGCGATGGCCTTTTTCATGTAGCGCAGGTAGGCACCGCCATGCCGGGCCTCATCGCGCGAAATCGTGTCATAGATGGCGCGAATGACCGGCTCGGTATGCCATTCGGCCGCCCGCCGGTACCAGTGGTTAAGCCGAACCTCGCCACAAAAATGCAGCATCAGGGTCTCGAGCGGAGGCGCAGGATCGAAGTCAAAGCGCACGGCGTGCAGCTCTGCCTCGGTCGGCATCAATTCGGGACGAAAGCGTCGCAGGTACTCGATCAGCACCAGCGAATGCTTTTGCTCTTCGTAAAACCACACCGACATGAAGGCGGAAAAATCGCTGTCCCCACGATTGTCACGCAGGAACATCTCGGTGGCGGGCAGCGCCGCCCACTCGGTGATCGCGTTCATTTTGATGGTGCGGGCCTGCTCGTCCGACAGGCGGCTGCCGTCGAACTGCGCCCACGGAATGTCGCGCTCCATGTTCCAGCGCACGGCCTCAAGCGACGCAAAAAGCTCGGGATACAGCATCAGGCAACCGTTGTCAGAGGGTAAACACGCGAAGTGTATCAACCTCGCGTGACAGTCGCAGCCCCGGTCAGTGCGCGGCCTGACGCTTGAGCCAGCGCATCAGCGAGCCGACGAGCGGCAACTTCTCGTAAAGCTCCTCGGCCGCATCCCAGTAATCGCGGTGACAGGCGATGCGCCCCTGGGCGTCAAACTCGAGCCAGCTTGCCCCGCGAATGCACTGTAGCCGGCTGCGATCGAAGCGCCGCAGGTGGAATTCGAAATCCCAGAGCAGGCAGGCCCGCTCCGAATCGCCGATCGCCTGGCGCACCCGAAAGCGCGGCTGGTCGACCTGGGTAAACATCGCAGCAAAAATTGCCTCGATGGCCGGCGTGCCACGTACCTCGTTGAAGGGATCCTTGAACCAGGCATCGGCCGAATAAAGATCCGCAATCTGCAAGACCGACTCGGGCGAGATCGACTCGAAGAACTCGATCACGCCGATAATGACCGGATCGAGGTCGGCACGGCCGGCCCCGCTTTCCGGTGGCCAAGCCTCGCCAGGCAGTCGCGCGTCCGCGCCAGTGGTACCGCCCGCGATCGAGTCGGTCGAGGTCGTCATGGATCAGCCTCCGGTCGCGGCGCGAACCGCCCGAAAGAACAGCCGGTACGGCAGCAGTCGCAGCAGTTTCATCCACAGCGTGAAGCCCTTGGGAAAGTGCATCTCGAAGCCGCCCGAGGCAAAGCCCCGTACGATGGCCTCGGCCGCCTCGCCCGGGCGGATCAGGCCTGGCATGCGGAATTCGTTCTGTGCGGTGAGCGGCGTTTCGACAAACCCGGGGTCGATCAGCCAGACGCCCAGACCCTGCGGGCTGAGATCGATGTGCAGCGACTCGGCCAGGTTGATCAGTGCGGCCTTGCCGGGGCCATAGGCGAGCGAGCGCGGCAGCCCGCAGTAGCCGGCCACACTTGAGACCAGCGCCAGACCGCCAC
>CAIVPX010000143.1 GCA_903907905.1 uncultured bacterium
CTCGTCAAAGTCCGCTCGCAACGTGCGCGTCGATGGCGACTCGGTGAGCGTCGATGTCGAACTGGGCTATCCGGCGCTGAGTCAGGTGGACCTCATCCGCAAGCGGGTCATCGCGGCCATCCGTGCCCTGCCCGGGGTCGGGAACGTCTCGGCCAACGTGTACCAGAAGATCACTGCCCACGCCGTGCAGCGCGGCGTCAAGACCTTGCCCAACGTCAAGAACATCATTGCGGTGGCCTCTGGCAAGGGCGGGGTCGGCAAGAGCACCACCGCGGCCAATCTCGCGCTCGCGCTGGCCGCCGAGGGCGCGAGCGTCGGCATGCTGGACGCCGACATTTACGGGCCCTCGCAGCCCATGATGCTCGGCATCAGCGGCAAGCCCGAGTCGCGTGACGGCAAGAGCATCGAGCCGCTGGTGGGGCACGGCATTCAGGCCTCGTCGATCGGTTTCATGATCGAAATGGACACGCCCATGGTGTGGCGCGGCCCCATGGTCACCCAGGCGCTGGAGCAGTTGCTGCGCGACACCAACTGGCAGGACCTCGACTACCTGATCATCGACATGCCACCGGGCACGGGCGATATTCACCTCACCCTGTCGCAGAAAATTCCGGTCACCGGCGCGGTGATCGTGACCACGCCGCAAGACATCGCGCTGCTTGACGCCCGCAAGGGCCTGAAGATGTTCGAGAAGGTGGGCATCCCCATCCTGGGCATCGTCGAGAACATGGCCATGCATACCTGCACGAATTGCGGCCATACCGAGCATATCTTCGGCCAGGGCGGGGGCGAACGCATGGCGACCGATTACGGCGTCGAGTACCTCGGTGGTTTGCCGCTCGATATTCGCATCCGTGAGCAGGCGGACTCCGGGCGGCCCACGGTCGTCGCCGACCCCGATGGCGAGTTGGCAGCCAGCTATCGCCGCATCGCCCGCCGCGTGGCCGTGCGCATCGCCGAGCAGGCCAAGGACATGAGCCTCAAGTTCCCCTCGATCGTGGTGCAAAAGAGCTGAGGGTCGGCGTCGGTCGCCGAGCGGGCCGATGAGCGGTCGCATCAGACCTGCGGGGGGCGGCGGTCTGCGTCGAGCGGGTGGCGAATGTCGGGTCTGAAGCGATTGGGGGGGCTGCTGATGCTGGCGGGCCTGCTCACCTGGCCGCTGCAGCCCATTTGGGCGCAAACCGCTCATGCTTGGCCCTTGCGCGTCCTGGCAGCGGCGAGCCTGAAGGGACCGCTCGATCAGGCGCTCGCTGACTGGCGCGCCGCGGGCGGCGCAGCCTCGGTGGTGTCCTACGTCGCCACGCCCGCACTGGTGCGCCAGATCGAGCAGGGGGCGCCGGCCGACATCTTCGTGTCGGCCGATGTCGATTGGATGGACCACCTTCAGGCCCGGGGTGGTTTGCGGGTCGCCACGCGGCGCAATCTCGTGGGCAACGCGCTGGTGCTGGTGGCACCGGTGCCGGCGCGCGCCTCATCACGCGGCGCTGAGTCTGCCGGCGCCTCAGGCGCCAAGGATGGTTCATCGGCGGGCGTGCCCGTGCCGCCGCTGCTGGGGGGCGACATGGGCGCGGGGCGGGCCATGCCTGCCGTCGAGGCCCTGGCCGCGCTGGGTGGTGGCCGCCTGGCGATCGGCGAGGTGCGCAGTGTGCCAGCGGGCCGCTATGCCAGGGCGGCGCTCGAGTCGCTCGGGCTGTGGTCGGCGTGGTCGGGTCGGCTCGCCATGACCGAAAACGTGCGGGCGGCGCTGGCGCTGGTGGCTCGTGGTGAGGCGCCCCTGGGCATCGTGTATGCGTCTGACGCATTGCTCGAGCCTGGCGTCCGGGTGCTGGCCCGGATCAACCCGGCCTGTCACCCACCCATCGTTTATCCGGCGGCCGTGCTGGCCGGCGCGAAGCACCCCCTGGCCGGGCAGGCGCTCGACTACCTGTCGGGCCCATCCGCATTGACGCGCTTCACCCAGGCGGGATTGTTGCCGATTGCCGGTCACGAATCGCCGGCGTCGGTTGCCGTTGCGGTCCCGGCCCAGGCAGGGTGCCTCCGATGATCGCGGGGTTCACCGTGGAGGAAGTTCAGGCGCTTGCGCTGACCCTCAAGGTGGCCACGGTGGCGACGCTCGGCTGCCTGCCGGTGGGCATTGCGCTGGCGTGGGTGCTGGCCCGCTGCCGCTTCCCCGGCAAGACCTTGCTGGACAGTGCCATTCACCTGCCGCTGGTGCTGCCGCCGGTCGTCACCGGCTACCTGCTCCTCTTGGCATTTGGGCGACAGGGCTGGATCGGGGCCTGGCTGGCCGACATCGGGATCGTGTTGTCGTTTCGATGGACCGGCGCCGCGCTCGCCTGCGCAGTCATGGGTCTGCCTCTCATGGTTCGGTCCATCCGGCTGGCCATCGAGTCGATCGACCTGCGATTCGAGCAGGCGGCCGGTACGCTGGGGGCCTCACCGGTCACGGTATTTTTCACCGTGGTGCTGCCCCTGGCGGCCCCCGGTGTCGTGGCCGGGGCGGTATTGTGTTTTGCCAAGGCGCTGGGCGAATTTGGCGCCACCATTACCTTCGTGTCCGCCATCCCGGGCGAGACGCAGACGCTGGCCTCGGCTCTCTATGCGTTCACGCAGACCCCCGGGGGCGACGCGGGTGCCTGGCGACTCACGCTGGTGGCCATCGCCGTCTCCGTGCTGGCGCTCGTCGCCTCCGAATGGCTGGCCAAGCGGGTATCGACCTCGCTGCGGGGGCGGTCGTGAGACGGCGTCCCTCAGGCACCCAGCAGGGAACGCGGCAGGGAACGCGGCAGGGCGCGCGCGCGCGGGAGGCTGCGCGTGCGTGACCGCTCCTCGCAATCGATCGACATCGATGTCGAACTGCGGCGCGGCGACTTTCATCTCGCCGTCCAGTTCCGCAGCGACTCGGGCGCGCTCGCCCTCTTCGGTCGGTCGGGATCGGGCAAGTCGACGCTGCTCAGCCTGCTGGCGGGGCTGCTTCGCCCCGATCGCGGCGCCATCCGCGTTGGCGACGAGGTGCTGGTGGACACCGCGCGCGGCATCCACGTGCCGCCCCATCGCCGGCGCATCGGCCTGGTGTTCCAGGAGTCGCTGCTGTTTCCGCATCTCGATGTGCGCGGCAACCTGCTTTATGCGCGCCGCTTTGCCACAGGCCGCGCGGCGCGCGCTGGGGGTGTCTCGCTGCCGCTCGATCAGGTGGTGGACCTGCTCGGCATCGCCCCCCTGCTGGGCCGCCGAACCCTCACCCTGTCAGGCGGGGAGCGCCAGCGGGTGGCGATCGGCCGCGCACTGCTGAGCGATCCCAGACTGCTGCTCTTCGATGAACCGTTGGCCTCGCTCGATGCCGAGCGCAAGCTCGAGATCCTGCCCTACATCCTGAGGCTGCGCGAGCAACTCGCCCTGCCCATCGTCTACGTGTCCCACGCGGCCGATGAGGTGGCCCGTATCGCCGAGCAGGTGGTGGTGCTGGAGCAGGGGCGGGTGCAGATTCAGGGGGCGCCTGGCGAGGTCCTGGCGCCAGCCTGGGCGCGCGGGGCGGCCAGCGGGTTTTCCGCCGTGTCGGTACTCGAGGCCCGGGTGAAGTCCTTCGACGAGGCTTACGGGCTTACGGTGTTCGATCATCCGGCCGGGCCCATCTCGCTGCCCGGGCGCATCGGCCAGCCAGGCGACCCGCACCGCTTCGTGGTTCGCGCGACCGATGTCGCGCTGGCCGTGCAGCGGCCGCGCGATGTCAGCTTTCGCACGGTGCTGTTCGGCGTGATCGAGGCCATCGGTCGCGACGAGGGGCCGATCGCCCGGGTCGATATTCGCTTGCCGGGCGATGAGCGCATCGTGGCGCTGGTCACGCGCAAGGCCATCGACGAACTGGCGATCGACACTGGCGACGAGATTTTCGCCATGGTGAAGGCCACCGCGCTGGATGAGCGATCGCTGGCGCGGTGAGGCCTGCGCCGGGTTACGACGCCGCCTGCCGAATACGCGATCCCAACGCCGCGAAATGCCGATGCAAGGAGTCCTGGGCGTCGGCTTCCAGCGCGCGATAGGCGCGCACCAGTTCCAGCCCCAGTTCGCTGACCCGCACCGGCGCGGACAGCGCGTGTTCGACGTCAGGGGTGCTGGGTTCGCTCCCCGTCTGCTCAGGCAGCGCGCCCGCGACGCTGTGCACCAGCGGTTCACCGAAGAAGCCTTCCAGCGAGGTGATGAGCAGTCTCGCGCGTCGGGCCGACATGCCCAGCGCCTGCCCGGCGGCTTCGATGGATCCGGTGCGCGCCAACGCCTCGAGCAGCGCGATCTTGCCCGGCCCGAGCCGCGCGTCTTCACCAAAGCGCAGCCGGATTGAAAGGGGAGAGTGATCCTTCGTTCTCATGGAGGGATGATAACGTGCTGCTATCGCCGAGCAACGCATGCTACGGACCCCCTCCCCACCCATGTCCGCCCGTCTCCTCCTCTCCGGCCTCGCCGGCGCCTGCGTCCTGGGCCTGCTGCTCTCGCTGTCGGTGGGGGCGTATCCGCTCGCGCTGTCCGATATCGCCCGCCTGCTTGCAGCGGCGCTCGGGGTGGGCGACGGCACTGCCGACCGCACGGCCGAGACGGTCTTCTGGAGCCTGCGTGTGCCGCGCGCGCTGGGGGCCTTGCTGATCGGTGCGGCGCTGGCCGCTTCGGGCGCCTGCCTGCAGCGCGTGTTTCGCAATCCGCTCGCTGCCCCCGAGTTGCTGGGCGTGTCGTCAGGGGCGGCGCTGGGTGCGGCGCTGGCCATTGTCGCGGGTCTCGGCGAGGGTGGCTTGCAACTGGCGGCTTTCGGGGGTGGGCTGGCGGCAATCTCGCTGGTGCTCGCCATCGGGCCGCTGCTGCCCGGTCGTGACCGACTGCTGGGCCTGGTGCTCACGGGGGTGGCTGTCTCGAGCCTGCTGGGGGCCGTACTGGCTGCGTTGATCTCGCTCGCTGATCCGCGTTCGGCCTTGCCGGCCATCACGTACTGGATGCTGGGCAGTTTCAGCGCAATCAGTCCCGCCGGGCTCGCGTACTTGGCGGGGCTGGTCGTGCTGGCCCTGCTGCCGATGGGCCTCTTGCGCTGGCGGGCCGATGCGCTGGCCCTGTCGGACGATGAGGCGCTGGCCTCGGGGGTCCGCAGCCCGCAACTGCGTCTGGTGCTGATTGCACTCGCCGCGCTGGCCACCGCGGGTGCGGTCGCGGCAGCCGGGATCATCGGCTGGGTGGGCCTGGTGGTGCCGCATCTGGCCAGAATGCTGGTGGGGGCCGCCTTCCCCAGCGTGTTGCCGGCGTCGGCGCTGCTCGGCGCCGTGCTCGTGGTGTTGATCGACACCGCTTCGCGCAGCCTGGGCGACACCGAGTTGCCGCCAGGGGTCCTGGCGGCGCTGCTGGGGGCGCCGGTGCTGTTCGTGCTGCTCTGGAGCCGCCGTGCCGATTGACCACGCAGCGCAAGGCCCGTGCGAGCCGGTCGCAGGCGGGGCTGCATCCGATGTGATGCTGAGTGTGCGGGGTCTGCTTTTCGGACCCGCTCGAAAGCCGCTCGCGAACGCCGTGTCTTTTGAGGTGCATCGCGGCCACTGTCTGGTGCTGCTGGGTCCCAACGGCGCGGGCAAGACCAGCCTGTTGCGTACGCTCAACGGGTCATTGACGCGGCTGGCGGGGGCTATCGAGTGGGCAGGGCGTGCGCTCGATGCATGCTCGCCCGTGCAGCTGGCACGCGTGCGCGCCTTTGCCGCCAGTCGCCCCGCCGATGGGCTCGACTTTGCGCTCGAGCATTACGTGATGCTGGGGCGTCTGGGGGTGCTTGGTGCGTTCGCCCCGCCCGCTGCGGCCGATCGGCAGGCCGTCGATGCCGTGATCCTTCAGCTGGGTCTTGATCCCCTGCGAGGGCGGGTGCTGGGCAGCCTGTCGGACGGCGAGCGGCAACTGGCCTCGATTGCGCGTGCGCTCGTGCAGCAAAGCGCTGTGTTGCTGCTCGATGAGCCGGCGGCAAGTCTCGATCCAGGCAGGCAGGTCGCGCTCATCGATGCCATTGCGCAGCTCGCCGCGCAGGGGCTGTCAATCATTCTCAGCACCCACGATCCGAATCATGCCCTGCGCCTGGCCGATGAGGTGCTGCTGTGGTTGCCGGGGGGCGAATTACGCTGGGGAGGTGCCCGCGAGCTGCTTGAGCCCGCCCTGCTTGAACAGGCCTACGGCGTGCGGGTGCGCGCCCTTCATGCCGAGGATGGCCAGACGCGCACCCTGGTGTTCGGCTGAGGGGCGGTGTCTCAGCGCAAGGCGCTGGCCAGTCGTGCCAGGCTGTCGAGATTGTGAACGGGCAGCATGGCATCGACCGCAGGCAGCAGGGCGCGCACGCCCGCCGCGCGTGGCTCGAAGCCATCAAAGCGCAACAGGGGATTGAGCCAGATCACACGTCGCGCAAAGCGGCGCAGGCGCTGCGCCTCGAGTGCCAGGGTTTGCACAGCCTCGCGGTCGAGGCCATCGGTGAGCAGCAGCACGGTTGCGCGAGCTCCCAGCAGCCTGCGCGCCCAGATGCGGTTGAAGTCGGCCAGGCAGGTACCCAGGCGCGTGCCGCCCCCCCAGTCGGCGATCTGGGCAAGGGTCGCGCGCAAGGCCTCGTCCGGGTCACGATGGCGCAGCATGCGGCTGATGCGGGTCAGTTGTGTGCCGAGGGCCAGGGTCTCCGTGCGGGGATCGCGGGCCGTGATCGCGTGGGCCCAGAACAGCATCAGGCGTGTGTAGCGCTGCATCGAGCCCGAGACATCGCACAGGATGACCAAGGGCTGGGGCCGTGTGCGGGGTCGGCGTCGGGCGATCTCGATACCAAGGGGCCGTCGGGCGGATTGACGAAGGCTCGCGCGCAGATCGGGCTTGCCTCGGGCGGCCGGCCGTGAGCGGCGGGTCAGCCGTTCGGGCAGGTTTTGCGCCAGTTGCGCGGCCAGACGGCTGGCCTGCTCGAATTCAGCCACGGACATTGCGCGGAAGTCGGCCTGCCGAAATTGCGCCTCGCGCGACCATCCGCCCTCGCGCTGAACCGTTCGTGCGCTTGCCAGGGCCGTCGAGATCGACGAGGGCGATTCGAGTGTCGCAAGCGCCCGGGCAAGTCGTTGATTGAGCGCAAGCTCGAGTTCGAGGCCCTCATCGGCAGTACCCATCGCGCCCGACCGGGTGGCGGGTTGGCTACCGTCTTGCTGCGTGCGGCCGGTGGCGGGCATGGCCTGATCCATCAGGGCGTCCTCGAGCAGACCCGCCTGCCAGATCGCATCGAACAGTGCATCGAACAGTTGCCGGTGCTCCGGGGCATCGACCAGCACGGCTGCGAGTGCCGCGTGCACGTCGTCGCGTCGACTCAGTCCGATGAGCGTCAGCGCCTCGATCGCGATCAAGGCCTTGTCGGACCCCGCCCTCAGTCCCGCCGCCCGCAACAGCCGGACGAAAATCATGAGATTGCGGGCCAGTTGCCCCGAGGCGGCTGGTCGCGTCACGGTCTGCTCGTGTGGGCCAGGCGCCTCACGAGGCCAGACCGGCGCCGGGCATCTCCTCGCCACTGACCCGTTCGATGTCTTCCTGATGCTTGAGCAGGACGCCCAGCGTTTCGCCGACCCGTTTTCGGTCGAGTGCAACGGTGTCGAGGGCTTGCAGCGCGCGCATCCAGTCGATGGTCTCGGCCACGCCGGGCGGCTTGAAAAGTCCCATCGCGCGAACCGCCTGCACGAAGGCGACCGCCTGCCGGCTGAGCTCGGCGGCTGCGCCCGGGACGCGGCGGCGCACGATCTCGAATTCACGCTCGGCATCGGGGTAATCGAGCCAGTGGTACAGACAACGTCGCTTCAACGCGTCGCGCAGTTCACGCGTACGGTTCGAGGTGATGATGACATGAGGCGGATGCACTGCTCGTAGCGTGCCGAGCTCGGGCACGGTGATCTGGTTTTCACCCAGCATCTCGAGCAGGAACGCCTCGAAGGGCTCGTCGGCGCGATCGAGCTCGTCGATCAGCAGCACCGGCGCGCGCTCAGCCGAAAGGGCCTGTAGCAGGGGCCGCTCGATCAGCATGTCGCGGCGGTAAAGGTCGCGGGCAATCCGGGGCGCATCCACCGGCCCCGCGGCCTCGGCCAGGCGAATTTCGAGAAGCTGTCGCGACACATTCCATTCGTAGGCTGCCTGTGAGATGTCCAGCCCCTCGTAGCACTGCAGGCGGATGAGCGGCGCGCCCAGCAGGGCTGACAGGGTCTTGGCCAGCTCGGTCTTGCCGACGCCCGCTTCGCCCTCGAGCAGCAGCGGCCGGTGCATGCGGAGCGACAGAAAGGCGACGGTGGCCAAGCGCCGGTCGCAGACGTAGTCGTGGCGGGCAAAGCCGGTCATCAGCGCATCGATACTGCCGATGTCGTCAGCTTGCCGGTCTGAAGGGTCTTGGAGGGGTGTCGTGTTCACGTTGACCGCATCGAATGAGGGGCGCGGGGCGCTCGCGCCGGGCCCCTGGAGGAGGGACTCGGGTGGAAAGCCGACAAGTCTAACCGCCGCGCCCGGCACCGGCGCGCCGTGGGCTGCGTCCATCAGGCGCCGGAGTGGGGGGAGTCCAGTCTGGTGGCGGTCTGTCGATACCGGGGCCGCACCCGGCGCAGCGACACGATCTCGCCGGCGGTCGCGATGCCAAAGCCGACTGTCGCATCCAGCCCTGCCCGCGGCCTCGTCGCAGCAAGACGCCGAAGATCGTTTGGGTCAGGGGTCCCCGGTCAGTGCAGGGTGGTCGACCGGCAAGGCGACCTCTTGCCGGGCGGCCAGGTATGCAAATTCGAACATAGCCGGTATGATTTCCGATGGACCGGGACCGCCCGGCAACAAACAAGAACATGGAGGGGCTGATGCAAAAATCCCTGCACATCAATCCGGACAAGTGCACCGGCTGTCTGCAGTGCGAAATGGCCTGCAGCTTCGAGAACTACGGCGTTTTCAACACCGCCAAGTCGCGCATCAAGGTCTTCGATTTTCACCACACCGGCCGCAAGGTGCCTTACACCTGCACGCAGTGCGATGAGGCCTGGTGCCTGCACGCCTGCCCGGTCGAGGCCATCAAGGTGGATGCCGCCACGGGCGCCAAGGTGGTGCTCGAGGATGTGTGCGTCGGCTGCAAGGTGTGCACCATTGCCTGCCCCTTCGGCACTGTCAACTACGTGCAGGACACCGGCAAGGTCCAGAAGTGCGACCTGTGCGGCGGCGAGCCCGCCTGTGCCGAAGCCTGCCCCACCGGCGCCATCACGTATGTGGACGCCGACTGGACCGGTCTCGACCGCATGAAGCAGTGGGCAGACAAGCTCGGCAATCAGCCGGCAGCCTGAGGAGGAACCGAATATGTCATGGTCTGGAAAAATCCTGCGGGTCAATCTCACCCAGGGCAGTTGCACCAGCGAGCCGCTGCGCATGGACTGGGCGAAGGACTACCTCGGTCAGCGCGGTCTGGCCACCAAGTATTTCGTTGAGGAGGTCGACGCCAAGGTCGACCCCCTCGCGCCTGACAACAAGCTCATCTGGGCAACCGGCCCGCTCACCGGCACCATGGCCTCCACGGGGGGGCGCTACTCGGTCATCACCAAGGGGCCGCTCACCGGGGCAATTGCCTGCTCCAATTCGGGCGGCTACTGGGGGGCCGAGCTCAAGATGGCCGGCTGGGACATGGTCATCATCGAGGGGCGCTCCGCCAAGCCGGTGTACCTGTCCATCGTCGACGACAAGGTCGAGATTCGCGACGCCGCGCATCTCTGGGGCAAAACCGTCTGGCACACCGAGGAAACCCTCAAGAAAGAACTGCAGGATCCGCTCACGCGTGTGTCCTCGATCGGGCGCGCTGGTGAAAATCAGGTGCTGTATGCCGCCATCGTCAATGACCTGCATCGGGCGGCGGGCCGCTCGGGCGTGGGCGCGGTGGCAGGCTCGAAGAACCTGAAGGCGATCGCGGTGCGAGGCACGCGGGGTGTGGGCAATATTCGCGACCCCAAGGCCTTCATGAAAGTCACGGCCGAAAAGAAAAAGATCCTGCACGATCATCCGGTCACGGGCCAGGGGCTGCCCACCTATGGCACCCAGGTGCTGATGAACGTCATCAACGAGACCGGTTCGCTGCCCACGCGCAACCACATCGATTCGCAGTTCGAGGGGGCCAGCAAGATTTCCGCCGAGGCCATGCTGGCCAAGCGCCCGGGTGACGGCAAGTCGCATCTGGTCACCAATCAGGCCTGCTTTGGCTGCACCATCGCCTGCGGTCGCATCTCCAAGATCGACGAAAAGCACTTCTCCGTGGTCAACAAGCCCGAGTACTGGGGTGCGTCCGGCGGTCTGGAGTACGAGGCGGCCTGGGCGCTGGGGGCTGCGCCCGGCGTGGATGATCTCGAAGCGCTGCAGTACGCCAACCTGCTCTGCAACGAAGACGGCATGGACCCGATCTCGTTTGGCGCTACGCTGGGCGCGGCGATGGAGCTCTACAGCATGGGCGTGCTCACCCAGGCGCAGACCGGCGTCGAACTCAAGTTCGGTTCGGCCGAGGCCTTGTGCCGGGCCGCCGAAATGACGGCTCGTGGCGAAGGGTTTGGCAAGGAACTGGGCCAGGGCTCCAAGCGCCTCACGGCCAAGTATGGCCACCCCGAGCTCTCCATGTCGGTCAAGGGTCAGGAATTCCCCGCCTACGATTCGCGCGGCATTCAGGGTATGGGTCTCACCTATGCCACGTCGAACCGGGGTGCCTGTCATCTGCGTTCGTACACGGTGGCCTCCGAGATCCTGGGCATTCCGGTCAAGACTGATCCGCTCACCACCGACGGCAAACCCGAACTCGTCAAGGCCTTCCAGGACGCAACCGCCGTATTCGATTCCTCGGGCACCTGCGTGTTCACCACCTTTGCCTGGACGCTGGCCGATCTGGCGCCGCAGTTGCAGGCCGCCTGCGACGAGGGCTTCTCGCTCGACAACCTCAATGTCATCGGCGAGCGCATCTGGAATCTCGAGCGCGATTTCAACAACCGGGCCGGCTTCACCCGCAAGGACGACGATCTGCCCAAGCGGCTCAAGACCGAGCCCGCCAAGACCGGCCCTGCCAAGGGGCTGGTCAGCGGCATCGACAAGATGCTGCCCGAGTACTACCAGGTTCGGGGCTGGGACACCGAGGGCAGGCTCACGGCCGATACTCGCAAGCGTCTCGGTCTCTGAGGGCGAAGGCCTCTTCACCAGGGGCCGCGCTGCCTGCCACCGATTGGTGTTCCGGTCCGGTGGCAGTCCGTCGGCCCGATGAGGGTCGCGGTGATCAGGGCGACCCTCGGGTCGCCCTTTTTGTTTGGGCCCTCCGGCCCGGTGCCTGTGCCGTGCGCGGCAGGGTAGGGTCAGCAGTTCAGCGAAACGGAGTTCATCGCCATGAAGCATGTGATCATCGGGAACGGCCCAGCCGGCGTGGTGGCCGCCGAGACCCTGCGCAAACACCGACCCCGCGACGAGATCGCACTGATCGGCGACGAGCCGGTGCGCCCCTATTCGCGCATGGCCATTCCCTATCTGCTCATTGGCAATATCGACGAGGCCGGGACCTACCTTCGCAAAGACCCCGGGCATTTTGATTCGCTCAACATTCGACAGGTTGTGGGCCGGGTCACGGCCATCGACACGGTGGCCCGGCGCATTGCGCTCTCCGAAGGCCAGTCGCTCGAGTACGACCGCTGTCTCATTGCCACGGGCTCGGTGCCGGTCAAGCCACCCATCCCGGGGCTCGACTCGCCTTTCGTGCATCCGTGCTGGACGCTTCACGATGCCCGCAACATCATGCAGCTGGCCAAGCCGGGTGCGCGGGTGCTGCAGATGGGCGCGGGCTTCATCGGTTGCATCATCCTCGAGGCGCTGGCTCAGCGTGGCGTCAAGCTCACCGTCGTCGAGATGGGCGATCGCATGGTGCCGCGCATGATGGGGCCCGGCGCGGGCGGCATGATCAAGGCCTGGTGCGAGAAGCAGGGCGTTCGCGTCTTCACCGGCACGCGGGTCGAGGCCATCGAGCCAGCCAGCCCGGTGCGGGCGCGGCTGTCCAACGGCACGACCGAAGAGTTCGACCTCGTCATCCAGGCCACGGGCGTTCGGCCCAATATCGGTTTTCTCTCCAACAGCCCCATCCGTTGCCTGCAGGGCGTGCTCACCGACGAAAGGCAGAAGACCTCGGTGGACGGCGTCTATGCGGCGGGTGATTGCGCCGAGGCCTTCGATGTGGCGAGCGGCACCACCATCGTGTCGGCGATTCAGCCTAACGCTGTCGACCAGGCCTACGTGGCGGCCATGAACATGGCGGGGCGGCGGGTGGCCTCGCGCGGCGTCACGCAGATCAATGTACTCGACACGCTGGGGCTGGTGTCGACGTCTTTCGGTCAGTGGCAGGGCGTGCCGGACGGCGAGCATGCCGAGCTGGTCGATACACAGCACTTTCGCTATCTGCGGCTCGAGTTCAAGGACGATGTGCTGGTGGGCTCGAACAGCCTCGGCATGACTGAGCACGTGGGCGTCTTGCGCAACCTGGTCGAGGGGCAGGTGCGGCTCGGCCCCTGGAAAGACCAGTTGCTGAAGGACCCAACGCGGCTCATGGAGGCGTATCTGGCCACCGCTCAGGCGCAAAGCCAGTGGCAGGGGCGTGCTCGGGGCACGGCGAGATCGTGAGAATCACCTTCAAGCTTTTTGCGATGCTGGCCGATCATCTGCCCGCCCAACTCGATGGCCATACCCGTGAGGGCAATGCGCTCAAGCTCGATATCGCCGAGGGCACCACGGTGCAACAGGTGATCGACCGCTTCAGCCTGCCCGCCAAGCTGGTGCACCTGGTGCTGATCGACGGCCGTTACCTCGACAAGGAGGCCCGGGCAACTCGGGCGCTGGCAGAGGGCGAGGTGCTGGCGATCTGGCCGCCGATTGCGGGCGGCTGAGCGCCGGCAACTGAGTGAAATACTGAGCAGAGTACTGAGTGGACGCTTGATCGCGCTGTGGGGCTTGTACCAGGCCGATTCGGCGCCCTCACCGAGACGGACGAAGTGCCACGCCCGTCGGCCGAGCCGTAAGCTGCGCCGGCCAAACCATTTCGAACAGCGAGACGCGATCGGTCCGAATCATGCCCAGTTACGGTGATACCCGCGTGATGGCCTGCTCGCCCGTTGACCTCAGGCGTTGGCTGGTCGAGTTGACGGGGGGTGACGGCCTGTCGGTCGGCGAGCGTGGCGCTCAAGTTGATGCCGCTGGATTGCTCATCGTCTTGCGCTGGCAAGTGTTGCCGCCCCGGCAGATTGCTCTGCTGCGCATTGAGCAACTCGAGTTGTCGTTCGACTATCCGGCCGGCCACGCGCGTGCGGCCCGCGACTGGATCGCCCGGTTTGACCGCCACACGCAACGGGGTGGTGGCTAACATCTGGCGCGCATCGGCATGCGAGGCCGAGCACGCAAAACGGGCAATCCGGAGGGGCTGCTCCCACGCGAATACAATGCCGGCTTTCACCGCGCGCCTGGCGGGCGCTGTGGCGCCTGTGTCCCGGCGCGGCGGGCGCTGTTTCGAGCGTCTGGCAGGGCCGGTCGCCGTTCAATTTTCCGGAGCTTCGAGCATGACGATCAAGTCCGACCGCTGGATTCGCAGGATGGCTGCCCAGGGCATGATCGAACCCTACGAGCCCGGACAGGTGCGGGAGGTCAACGGCCGGCGCATCGTGTCCTACGGCACGTCGAGCTACGGCTACGACCTGCGCTGCGCGGACGAGTTCAAGATCTTCACCAACATCAACTCGACCATCGTCGACCCCAAAGACTTCGATGAGAAATCGTTCGTCGATTTCAAGGGCGATGTCTGCATCATTCCGCCCAATTCGTTCGCGCTGGCGCGTACCGTCGAGTACTTCCGCATACCCCGTTCGGTGCTCACGATCTGCCTGGGCAAGTCCACCTATGCCCGCTGCGGCATCATCGTGAACGTCACGCCACTCGAGCCCGAGTGGGAGGGGCACGTCACGCTGGAGTTCTCCAACACCACGCCGCTGCCGGCGAAGATTTACGCCGGCGAAGGCTGCGCACAGGTGATCTTTCTGGAGTCTGATGAGGTGTGTGAAACCTCCTACCGCGACCGGGGGGGCAAGTACCAGGGGCAGCAGGGCGTCACCCTGCCGCGTACCTGAGCGCTTGGACCTGATCGACTCGAACGGATCGACTCGAACGGATCGACTCGAACGGATCGACTCGAACGGATCGACTCGAAGTTAGGCGACTTGCCCCGGGCCCCCACCATGCAGTGGGCGCGGCACCGGCCAGCTGACTCGGCGGGCGCGGCGCCCGCTTACTCCTTCGGAATTTTGGCGGCAGTGGCGGCAGCTTGCCAACGCGCCATGTCGGCCTTGAGAAACTCGCCGAACTTTTCGGGCGGGTGCGGCGGCATGACTTCCAGCCCGCCCTGGAGCAGTTTCTGCTTCATGGCCGGGGCGTTCATGATGGCGACCAGTTCCTCGTTGAGCTTGCTGACAATTGCCTTGGGGGTCTTCGCAGGCGCGAGCAGGCCTACCCATCCGCCGACCCGAAAGTCTTTCAGCTCGGTAACGCCTGATTCGGGTACCGCCGACACGTTGGGCAGGCGGGTGCTGCGGCCGTCGGCGGCGCTGGTGAGCGCCTTGACCTTGCCGCTGTCGACGAAGGCGGCGGCGGAACTGGGTGAATCGAACATCACCTGAATCTGGCCACTGATGATGTCCGTGATCGCCTGCACACTGCCCTTGTAGGCGACCGGCTGGATCTGCACGCCGGCCATCGCCATGAAGACCTCCATGGTGAGGTGCTGGATGGTGCCGCGACCCACGTGGGCGTAGTTGTACTTGCCTGGGTTTTGGCGCGCCAGTTCGACGAAGTGCCTGAGGTCATTGGCCGGGAAGGACGGGTTGACGATGAGCAGCATGCCGCCGCTGCCACCCACGTGCACCACCGGCTCGAAGTCGTTGCTGACGTTGTAGGGCAGGTTGGCCACCAGCGCGGTGCTGATCGCAAACGAGGTGGAGGTCATGAGCAGGGTGTGACCGTCCGGGGCAGACTTTGCCACGAATACCGCACCGATCGCGCCAGTGGCGCCCGGTTTGTTCTCGACGACCACCGGCTGCGCGAGTTTCTTACCCAGTTCTTCGCCCAGCGCGCGCGCGGCGACGTCCGAGGCGTTGCCCGGCGGGTAGGGGACGATGATCGTGATGGGGCGACTCGGGAAGGGCTGCGCTGCAGCCTCGAGCGCGGTGAAGGCACTACCGGCCAGCAGGGCGAGGCTGCACACCCAGGCGTGAATGGCGCGTCGGTTTGTCATGGTCTGATCCCTTTGTCGTCGGAGGCGCGAGCAATCGTTCGTCATGAAACGGATCGCGCGTCACCGCTTCGGGTCGGTCTGTGCTCGACCTCGAGCGATCGAGTTTGCCATAATCGATCGGATGTACTCGGAGCGTTCGCAAGCGAGTGAGACGCGGCCGCCCTTCCCAACAATGGAGACAGCCCATGTCCAGCCTAGCGTCGCCGGCCGGCCGACGAGTGCCGATGACGGCCACCCAGAAGATCCTGGCGCGTGCCTGTGGTCGTGAGCACGTGGCGCCCGGCGAGGTCATCTATCCCAAGCCCGAATTGGTCATCATTCACGATGGCTTTGTCGAAACGGCCTACAAGGATCTGCATGCGCTGGGCTATGGTCAGATCATCGCGCCCGAAAAAGTCGTGTTCGTCACCGACCACGAGGTGGCCTACGGCTCGCAGCGCGCGGTCGAGCGCGGCCGCAACATCCGCGCCATCGCCAAGGCCTGGCAGATCGGGCAGTTGTTTGACGCCGGACGCGGTGGTCATGGCCACCTCTTTCCTATGGAGGCGGGGCTGGTCCGGCCCGGCATGTTCCTCTTCTGCTACGACATGCACTGCACTAATTTTGGTGCGGTGGGCGCCTTGGCAATGGCTGCCGGTACCGAGGTGACCTCGGTGCTGGCTACGGGCAGCCTCTGGACCAGTGTGCCGCACACGCTGCGAATCGATCTGACGGGCCAACTGCGCCCGGGCGCGCATCCGCGCGACGTCGGCTTTCTGCTGGCGCAGGGCTTTGGCGATGGCCGTTGGGGCGTGCAGCACGACTATCGCGTCGTGGAGTTCGGGGGCCCTGGGACCGATGCGCTCGATCTCGCCGCGCGCGTGGCGCTGTGCAATTCCATCACCGAGATGGGGGTGGCCAATGTGCTTTTTGCGTCGCCGCCCCCAGGGATCGACACGCGATCCGCGCCCGATTTCATCAGCGATGCCGACGCGCCTTACGAAGCCCGCATGAGCTTCGATCTGTCATCGGTAGAGCCCCAGGTGGCCTTGCCGGGCGGACCCGATCGTGCTGAAGCCTTGGGCCGGGTGCTGGGCCGACGCGTCGACCACGCCACGATCGGCGCCTGCGGGTCGGGGATGTACGAAGACTTTGCCGACGCTGCCCGCCTCATGCGAGGCCGTCGCATCGCCGATGGGGTCCGGATGTTTGTGGTGCCCGGCACCGCAGCGACCGCGCGTCGTATGGCCGACGAGGGCCTGACCCAAATCTTTATCGACGCCGGCGCCATGCTGCTGCCGCCTGGGTGTGGTCCCTGCGCGGGCGGCATGATGGCGCCGCTGGGCCCCGGTGAGGTGTCGATTGCCACGGCGGCGACCAACCACGCGGGTCGGTTTGGCGCGCATGACGGGGAGGTCTATCTGGGCAGCCCCATCACCGTCGCGGCCTCCGCGCTGGCCGGTTGCCTGGCCGATCCCCGTCCCTTGATGAATGCCTGAGAGCGCCACCATGACCCGTTCACTGATTAAGCGCGGACGCTGCCACGTGTTCGGCGATGGCATTCCGCTCGACGAGGGCGTGATGGCCTTCAAATACGCGATCGGCCGCATCACCGATCCCAAAGAACTCATTCCGCATCTCTTCGAGTACATCGATCCGGGCTTCGTGGCGCGGGTCAAGCCGGGCGATCTCGTGCTGGCGGGCCGCGACTTCGGTTGCGGCAAGCCTCACATCCAGGGCTTCATCGCCATGGCCGCCCTCGACATGGGCGTGCTCTGCGGGTCCATGCCCTACAAGGCCATGCGAGGCGCCATTTCACGCGGCTTGCCGGTCCTCACCGGTTGCATCGACGCACCCGGGTTTGCCGTCAATGGCGACGAGATCGAGATTGATTTCGCCAGCGGTGCGGCCGTCAATCACAGCACTGGTCTTCGGCGAAGCTTTCCCGCCATGCCGCAGGTACTGCAGGAAATCATTGCGCACGGCGGGGCGAGCGGCAAGCTCGCCGCCTGGCTTGATGCTCACCCCGGGCAACGCGCGCCCGAGGGCAGTCCCAGTCTGCTGAACGCAGGCACGCCGGTGCAGATCGTGCGTCCCGCTGCGAGTGCCGCATGAGCACCACGACCCAGGGGGCGCAGGCAGCGGTCGCGCCAGGCACAGGCGCATCCGAAGTCGATCTCGTCGTAGTGGGGGCGGGGCTGGCCGGTCTGGTCGCAGCGGTTCGTGCGGCAGAACTTGGCTGCCGTGTGGCGCTGCTCGAAAAAGGCGCGGGCGATGAGTATCCCTGCAACTCGCGCTATTCGGGCGGCATCTTCCATGTCTCCTACAACGATCCCAAGAATGACCCCCAGCGTCTGCTCGATGCGATGACCGAGGCGACAGCGGGCTACGCCCGAGACGATCTGCTGAAGGTGTTTTCGCAGCAGGCGGGTGCCTCGATGGACTGGTTGCGAACACACGGTGCGCGATTCATTCGCGGCGCCATCGACTGGCATGCCTGGGTGCTCGCGCCGCCCCGGCCGCCCACCACCGGACTTGACTGGAAGGGGCGCGGCGCCGATGCCTTGCTGCGGGCCCTGACCCGCCTCGCGATCGAGCACAAGGTGCTGCGCCTGACGGGCGTACGCGTTCAATCGCTTCATTTGCACGAAGGCCGTGTGGTCGGCGTGCGCGCGCAGCAGGAAGGCCAGATCCTCGACTATCACGCGCGGGCCGTCGTGCTGGCCGATGGCGGCTTTCAGGGCGACGCCGAATTGTTTCGCCAGCACATCGGCCCCTGCCCCGAGCGGGTCGTGCAACGTGGCGCCGGGACCGGCACGGGCGATGGCCTGCGCATGGCCCTCGCAGCGGGCGCCGCGGCCACCCGCATGGACCGATTCTATGGTCATGTGCTGAGCCGTGACGCGCTGACGAATGACAGGCTCTGGCCTTATCCGCAAATTGATGCGCTGGCGGCGGCGGGTCTGGTGCTGAATCCGGACGGGCGTCGTGTCATGGACGAGGGCCTGGGCGGGGTGTACGTCGCCAACCATCTGGCAACGCTGGATGATCCTGCCTCATGCACGGTCATTGCCGATGCTCGGATCTGGGACGGTCCGGGCAAGCAGGCACAGATTCCGCCCAACCCGTTGCTCGAGCGCGTGGGGGGCACGCTGTACCGTGCCGACTCGATCGCCGAGCTGGCACGCCTGGCGGGCATCGACCGCGCGGCGCTCGAGACAACGGTTGCCGACTACAACGCTGCCCTTCAGTCCGATTCGCTTGCGGGCCTTGTCCCCCCGCGCAGCACCCTCAAGGCCAAGGCCTGGCCCATCGTGCAGGCGCCCTTCTACGCGATTCCGATCTGCACGGGCATCACGCACACCATGGGGGGTATTTCGGTCAATGGCGACGCCCAGGCGCTGCGGCCGGACGGCAGCCCCATTGCGGGGCTCTACGCGGCCGGCACGACCACCGGTGGCCTGGAGGGTGGAGATGTGGCCGGTTATGTGGGCGGTCTGATCAAGGCTACGGTGCTGGGGCTTCGCGCGGCCGAGCACAGTTCTGCTCAACCGAGGGGCTGAGGGCGGGCCCTGCCGGGGGCTTGGGCGCGCCGGTTTACGTGGGAATCGTTCGGCCATCCCCCGGGGCCGAGATCGCGGCGTCTCGGCTTTGCGCTGCCTCGCTTGACGCTCCTGCGGTCGCAGCTTCTAATGGCCGCTCGGTTCAGGCGCTGGCCTCGAACGCGCGATTGCCACAAGACAATATGGCCCCCGACCACCGAGTCGGCAGGGCAGCAGAGGAGACTCCATGATTCGTTTCTATCGCGCCGCAGCGCTGGCGATGAGCCTTGGCGCTTTCGGGCCACTTCAGGCGCAGAACGTGCCCACGCTGCGTATCGCCGATTCACTGCCCGCCGGGTTTCCCATGATCCAGTACTCGACGGGCTTTTTCGTCGAGCAGGTCGGGAAGATGACCAACCAGGCGGTGAAGTTTGAACACTTCCCGGCCGAGCAACTCGGCAAGGCGCGCGATCTTTTGTCGCTGGCGCAATCGGGCGTGGTCGACATTGGCTACGTGGTGCCCGCTTTCGTGTCCGACAAACTGCCGCTGTCGGCGATTGCCGACCTGCCGGGGGCAGCCGGGTCCACCTGCCAGAGCGTGCTGGCGTTCTGGAGCCTCATTCGCCCGGGCGGTCTGCTCGACAAGGAAGAGATACAGCCGCTGGGGGTCAGGGTGCTTTATGTGGCGGGCAACCCCCCGTATCAGGTGTTCACCCGGACCAAGCCACTCAATACACTGGACGACTTCAAGGGACTCAAAATTCGCGCGCCATCGGGTGGCCAGGCCATCATCATGCGTCGGCTTGGCGCGGTGCCTGTCAATATTCCCGGCTCCGAGATGTACGAGTCACTGTCACGCGGCACGGTGGACGGCCTGCTGTTTCCAGTGCCGGGCGTGTTGGGCTATGACCTGGGGGGACTCCTCAAGCACATGTCGGTCGGGCAGAACTTCGGCAACGTCCTCAACTTTCATGTCATCAGCATCAAGAAGTGGAATGCGCTGCCCGAGGGCGTGCGCAAGGCCATGGAGGAGGCGGGAGACGCCGCCACACGCAACGTGTGCATGCGGCTTGATCAGGATGCAGCCAAGGATACCGAGGCACTGCGCGCCAAAGGCCTCAAGCCTAGCGAGTGGAGCGCGGCCGATCAGCAGAAAATCCGCGAAATGCGTGAGTCGGTGGGCGAACAGTGGGCGGCCGACCTTGAAAAACGCGGCAAGCCGGGACAGTCCGTCCTGAAAGCCTTTCACGCGGCACTGGCTGCGGTGCGTCCTTGAGCGTACTGGCCAGGGCCCACGACCGCTTGTCGCACATCGAGCGCACAGGCGGGATCATCGCCTGCGTGGCGCAGTTCGTCATCATGGCCATCGTGGTGGCTGATGTCGTGGGTCGCTACGCGCTCAATATGCCCATCGAGTGGGTCTATGACCTCATCTCGCGCTATCTGATGGCTCTGATGTTCTTTTTTTCACTGTCCTGGACCCTCAAGCACGGCGAGCATGTTCGGGTGCTCTACTTTCGTCAGTTCATCTCGGCGCGTGCGCGCCGCGTGCTGGACGCTACCGCCGCGCTGCTGGCAGCGGCCGTATTCGCCATGGTGCTAGAAGCCGGCATCACGCGCTTCTGGGGCGATTGGGTCTCGGGTGACGTCTTTGTCGGTGCGGCGCTCTGGCCCAACTGGATCGGCTCCATGCTCGTGCCCATCGGCGTGGGCATCATGATGCTGCGCTTTGCCATGCTGGCCGCTGTCAATACGCTGGCGGCAATGGGCGGCGAGGTCTTGCCGGGGGCTGAAGATGATCAACTGTTCTGAGATCGCATCATGATGCCGGTTGTCATCAGCGTGCTGATGATTGTCCTGCTCGCAGCAGGCATTCCAGTGGCGTTTTCCCTGCTGATTGCAGGCGCGGTCGGCCTCATGGCCATGGGGGGCGCTGACTTCGTTCTGGGCGTGCTCAAGACGGCACCGCTGTCAGCGGTGTCCTCGTACGAACTCATCACCGTTCCCATGTTTTTGCTCATGGCCGAATTCGTCATCGCCAGTGGCGTGGCCGATGGCATCTTCCGGGCTGCGGCAGTCTGGGTAGGGCGCGTGCCGGGCGGACTGGGGATTGCCACGGCGCTGGCCGGTGCGGGCTTTGGCGCGCTGTCGGGGTCCAGCACGGCAGGCGCCGCTACGCTGGCTTCCACCAGCCTGCCTGCCATGGTCAAGAACCAGTATGAGCCCCGCATGGCGGCGGGAGTCGTGGCTATTTCGGGCACGCTGGCCATGCTCATTCCACCCAGCATCGCGCTGGTGCTCTATGGCTTGGTTGCCAATGTCAGCATCGGCAAATTGCTCATTGCGGGCGTCATCCCGGGGCTTCTGGTGACGGCGACCATTGCCCTTACCGTGCTCTTTCTGGTGCTCATGGACCCCTCCCGTGCGCCCGTTCGCGAACGTTTCACCTGGCGGGAGAAGTTCGACAGCCTGAGAGTGGCAGGGCCCGTCGCCATTCTCTTCATCGCGGTCACCGGGGTCATTTATCTGGGGGTGGCCACACCCACCGAAGCCTCTGCCCTCGGCGCGTTCGGTGCCATGCTCCTCACTGCCAAGGAGGGTCGCCTGAATCTCAAGCTCATGCTCGATGCCCTCAGTCGCTCGGCGCGAACCAGTTGCATGATCATGGCGATCGTCCTGGGCGCGCACGTGTTCGGTTATTTCATCACGCTTACCCAGGCGCCTCACGCCCTGGTCAAGCTGATCGGCGGGCTCGATGTGCCGGCTTGGGTCATTCTCACGCTGCTGCTGAGCATGTATCTCGTGCTAGGCTGGTTTCTCGATCAGGTGACCATCATCATCCTCACGGTGCCGGTGGTGCTGCCCCTGGTCACCTCGCTTGGCTACGACCCGGTCTGGTTTGGCGTGATCGTGGTCGTGATGGCCGAACTCGGCATGGTGACGCCACCCGTGGGGCTCAATGTGTTCGTCGTCGCGCGCTACACCAACCAGCCATCCGAGGAAATTTTTGCCGGCGTCACGCCGCATGTGATCTCTCACCTGATGCTCGTCGCGCTGCTGGTGGTGTTCCCCCAGATCATTCTCTATCTGCCCGAGCGGATGGGCTGACTGCCCGTTTTCGTTCGAGTCTCGTTCAAGGATCGTTTTCATGTCGCATAACGGCACGCTCTGGCTGCAGAGCAGTTCGGCGGATTCCGACGCTGCCATCTGGAGCGTCTATCAGAAGTCGGTCAAAGCCCACGCCCAGCGAATCGTCAGCTCCCAATTCAAGGTGGAGTTTCACGGCGTCAGCACCACCTACCCGGGCGTCGATCACCTGGACAGCGCGCTGTTGCTGGTGTCGCGCGAAGTGGTGCGCAATGTCGTCATCGCGGAACAAAAAGGCTATGCGGCTTTTGTTCAGGTCAGTACCAATGACGCCGGTGCGCGCGAGGCTCGCGAAATCACCGACATGCCGCTGGCTTTCATCACTGAGGCTGCTGCCCACCTTGCGGTGCAGACGGGTGGCAAATTTGGCTGGCTCACGCACAACGTGGGTAGTCGCAAGAAAATGGAGTTGATGACTGCGCAGTACGGCCTGGGCAGTTCGCTGGTGGAGGGCGCCTCGCTCGACATGACCTATCACGACTTCGCCAACCTGTTTGCCAACCCCGAGGCCGGACTTGAATCGTTTCGCCACGAGGCGCGCAAGATGATCGCGCGCGGCGCCCGCGTGATTGTGCCCGCGGGCGGGCCGCTCAACATGTTCTTTGTCGACCATGGCCTGCGCGAGGTCGACGGTGTGCCCGTCATCGACATTCTCGCGGCCGTCATCAAGGCGGCGGAGCAGGCGGTGGCACTTGCTGCGCTCGGCGTACCGCAGCGTGGCTCGTCGCTGGTGCGCCCCGAATGGAAAACCAAGCTGCGCGAGATGTATCTCGCAGCCTGACAGGAGCGTTTCGATGATCAATCTGATGGACATGACCGGCCGCAATGTGATGATCACTGGTGCCGGCCAGGGAATCGGCAAGGCGGCGGCCGAGCTCTTGTATCAGCTCGGGGCACATCTCACGCTGGTCGATGCGCGCGCCGACACGCTGGAGGGGGTGGCGGGCCAGTTCGATGCCTCGCGCGTGCTGACGCTCGCGGGTAGCGTGACCGATCGCGAGTTTATTGCACGCGCCGTCAATCAGTCGGCCGCCCGATTCGGGGGCGTGCACGGACTCTTCAACAACGCTGGCATCACGCGCACCGCGATGATCGACAAGATGAGCTTCGAGCAGTGGCAGCAGGTCATCGATGTCAACCTTACCGGCGTCTTCAACTGCCTGCAAGCCGTGGGCATCGAGATGAAGCGCCGCGCCGAGGCGGGCGAGCAAGATGCCGGCGTGATTCTCAATGTCTCGTCCGATGCCGGGCGCCGCGGCACGATCGGGCAGATCAACTACGGGGCGGCCAAATCGGGCGTGCTGGGCATCACCATGAGTGCAGCCAAGGAATGGGCGCGCTACGGCATTCGCGTCAACAGCGTGGCCTACGGCATTGTCGAGACCGACATGACCGAGGTGCTGCGCGGGCCCAAATTTCGCGAGAAGTCATTGGCCAGTGTCCCGCTGGGGCGGTTTCTGGGCGTTGAAGAAGCCGTGCGTTCGGTGGCCTTCCTGTTGTCACCGGCCAGTGCCTTCATCACGGGGCAGCATCTCTCGGTTAACGGCGGGGCCCATATCACCGCTTGAAGGGGACGATTCGATGAGTGCAAGTGACGCACCGCCGCTGCCCTGGCAGCAGGCCATCTTTAAGGTGTTCAAGGAGGGCGGTATCCGGCAGGTTGCCTATGTCCCAGATGCCGGGCATTCGTACCTCATCAGGCAGGCGGTCGCCGACCCGGACATTCAGGACATCGTGCTCACCACCGAGGAAGAGGGTGTAGCGCTCGCAGCCGGCGCCTGGCTCGGCGGGCAGCGCGCGGTGCTGCTGATGCAAAGTAGCGGCGTAGGCAACTGCATCAACATGCTATCTCTGCTTCAGAGTTGCCGACTACCCTTTCTTACGCTGGTGACCATGCGGGGCGAGTACGCCGAGTTCAATCCCTGGCAAGGGCCCATGAGCCGTGCCACGCAGGGCTCGCTCGAATTGATGGGCGTAACCGTCATGCGCGTGACCGACCCCGCCGAGGTGGAAGAGGTTGTGAGCGCGGCCTTCGATGCGGTTTTCGAGGCCGGTGAGCAGGTGGCGGTGCTGATCTCGCAGCGCCTCATTGGTCGCAAGAAATGGGTGAGCAAATGAGTGTAGCCAACGAAACTCGGGTCGACCGACGTACCTTTGTCGCGGCCCTCATGCAGCAGGTGCCCGAGGCTCTGGTGATCACCGGCCTGGGCTCGCCGTCCTACGACGCGTTCGCCGCAGGCGACCGGCCCGCTAATTTTTATCTCTGGGGGGCGATGGGCGGCGCTGCGGCCATGGGCCTGGGGCTCGCGCTGGCCCAACCCGAGCGCAGCGTGCTGGTGATCACGGGCGATGGCGAGCAGATGATGGGGGTGGGGGCGCTCGCCACCATTGCGGTCAAGCAACCGCGCAACCTCACCATTGCCGTACTCGATAACGGCTATTTTGGCGAGACGGGCATGCAGCGCAGCCACACCGGCCATGGCGCCGATCTGGCTGCGGTGGCCAGGGGCTTTGGTATTGGCGACGCGTTCAGAGTCGATGCCCTCAGCGGTGCGGCCGAGATCGCCCAGCGTGTCGTGTCGCGGGCCGGGCCTGCGCTGGCGCAGGTGCTGATCGGCGCCGATAGCCCTGCGCGGGCGATGCCGCCCCGCGATGGTGTGTTTCTGAAAAACCGCTTTCGCGCTGCCTTGGGGCTGGCGCCGTTCTGACCGGCAAAGACGGATGTCCGCAACGCGCGGGCACCGCGTGTGTCTCAGCCTGACTTGCGCAGGCCCGCGCGAATGTCGCTTGCGGCACGCTGATAGCTCTGCGCAAGCAGCTTCATGTCGAGCAGGTACACGTAGAAATCGAGATTGAGTGCGGCCCAGTCGGCCACTTCCTGCGGCGAGTTGAGGTACATGCCGACGCGCAGTTGGGCGTGGCGGGCGGTATCGATGATCTGACGGACCGCTTCGCGCACGCGAGGGTGAGTGGGCTGGCCATAGAGGCCCATCGAGGTTGACAGATCGCCGGGGCCGGGCATGACGGCGTCGATGCGCGAGCGCGCCAGGATGCTGCCAAGGCGTGGCACCACTTCCACGTCTTCGACCAGCCCGATCGCGACCAGATCCTGGTTGGCTTGCGCCACATAGTCGGCGTATGACCCGATGCCAAAGCCTGCCGCGCGCACGCCGGTGCAACTGGGCCGTTCGCCCTCGGGCGCATAGCGCAGCACCGAGCCAAAGGCCTCACTTGCCGCCTCGTCCTTGCCGAAGTGGGGCAGCAGCAGTCCGTGCGCGCCCGCGTCGAGCAGTTTGCCCATCAGGGCCGGGTCGGGCCCCGGCAGTCGCACCAGCGCGCTGATACCGGCGGCCTTGGCCGCACGCAGATGCGCACTCACCTCGGTGATGCCGAGCGGTGCATGCTCCATGTCGATGATCGCGAAATCAAGCCCGGCCTGGCCGATCAGTTCGGTGGTGTCGGGGTCGCGCGAAAAGACGAAGGTGCCGATAGCGCTCTGGCCGGCTTGCCATGGCCGTCGGAGGGTGTTGACGCTCATGTTCATGTCTCCGTCCGCAAGTGTTGGGGGCTCCGCCTAATCGAACCATTCGACAGGGTGTGGTGCGCCGCGGCGCATGCGCGTCGCGCTGCCGCCTGCGCGTCGCATTCGAATCCAATTGAAACGACAGCCAAGGACTTTAGACGATCTGGCGCCGGGCGACGAGGGCGGCCCATCGGTCGATACCGAAATCGGACTGACTCCGGCGCGACTCGGCTTGCACCCATCGCGGTCGCGGCGCATGATTGCCGCCAAATAGTGCCGGTCAGTCATGCAACGCGACTGACGCAGGCGTTACGACAAATCAGGGGAGATCCATGGCGCGACTATCCGGGCGCTCGGCCTTTCTCGGGCTGCTCAAGGACGAAGGCATCACGCATCTTTTCGGCAATCCCGGTACGACCGAGTTGCCGATCATGTATGCCCTCGAAGACCACCCCGACCTGAACTACGTCATGGCGATGCAGGAAAGCGTCGTGGTGGCCATTGCCGACGGATTCAGTCGTGCGTCGGGGCAGTTGGTGGCGGCCAATGTTCATGTGGCGCCCGGCTTGGGCAACGCCATGGGGTCGTTGTACAACGCCAAGTTCACGGGCACCCCGATGATTCTCACGGCGGGGCAGCAGGAGCAGGGGCACGGTCTGATGGAGCCCATGCTGTACGACCCGCTGGTGCGTATTGCCGAACCCCTGGTCAAGTGGGCGGTTGAGGTCACGCGTCTCGAAGACCTGCCGCGCATCGTGAGGCGTGCGGCCAAGGTGGCGCGCACGCCGCCCACCGGGCCGGTCTTCATTTCCCTGCCGGGCGACATCCTCAACGCCGAGGCTGATATCGATCTGGGGGCGCGTACGGTCGTCGATACGCGGGTTCGCCCCAGCGACGACGCGCTGCAGGCACTTGCCCGACGCATGCTTGCTGCCGAGCGACCCGTGATGATCGTCGGCGACGAACTGGTCAAGAGCAATGCGCTCGCCGAAGCAGCCCAGTTTGCCGAGGCGCTGGGTTGCCCCGTCTACCAGCAGACGGTTCCCTACGGCGCACACTTTTTGTCCGAGCATCCCTGCTTCATGGGCGCGCTTTCCCGCAATCAGCCCAATGTTCAGCAGGTGCTCTCCGCTTACGACCTCGTGATCGTGTTCGGCGCTGATCCGCTGCGGATGTCCGTCTATCACCCGGTTGATCCTCTGCCGGCGGGCATGCCGATGGTGCAGGTGGGGCTGGTCGACTGGGACATCGGCAAGAATTTTGCGGTAGAAATTGCCGTTAAGGCTGATGTCCGCGAGACCTTTCTCGCGCTCATGCCGGTACTTCGCGCGCAGGGCGGTGCATCGCTGGCCTCGCAGGCGCCCGGCCGGATCGAGGCCTTGTCGCGTGACAACTGGAGCACGCGACGCAGTGCGCTGGTCAAGACCATCGAGGCGGCATCGTCGCGCGCACCCATCGATCCCGACTGGCTGCTGCTGCAAACCATCGAGGCCATGCCGAAGAACGGCATTTTTGTGGAAGAGTCCCTGACGGCTGCGCGCCACATTCCGTCGCTGCTGCCCTACCGCGATCGTTACGGCTTTTATGGCCTCGCCTCGGGCGGAATCGGCTGGGGTCTGCCCGGTGCCGTGGGCGCGAGCCTGGCCAATCGTGACCGACCGGTGGTCTGTTTCACCGGCGACGGCAGCGCGATGTACTCGATTCAGGCGCTCTGGACCGCAGCCCATCACAAACTGCCGCTCAATGTGGTGCTCATCAACAACGGCGGCTATCGCATCATCAAGCAGCGACTGCTTTCGTTTCACAAGAGCCGTCACTTCGTCGGAATGGACTTCACCGACCCCGCCATCGATTTCAGCGCGCTGGCTGCGTCCATGGGCGTGGAGTCGGTACGCGTTACCGACGGCAAACTGCTGCGCGAGACGCTCCAGTCGGCGTTCGCGCGTCCCGGCACCAAACTGATCGAGGTCGTGGTCGAGGGGTCGGTATGAGCTCGACGCGTCCGGTCGTCGTCATCCCCGATGACATCAACGGCGCGTACGCGCAGGCCCAGTCGCTGGCGCGACTGAAGGCGGTGGCCGATGTCCTGATCCATCCGACCCGTGCTGCCGATGAAGCCGAACTTACCGAGCGGGTCCGCGATGCCAACGCCATCCTGTCCTTCAGGCCGGCGTTCACGCGCTTTCCGGCGGCGCTGATCGAGGCCTGCCCGACGCTCAAACTCATCTGCATCTCGGGCACGGGCGTCGAAGACGTCGATGTGGCCGTGGCCAGTGCAAAGCGGATTGCCGTAGCCAACGTGGTCGGGTCGGCCAATCAGTCGGTGGCCGAGTTGTGTGTGGCCTTCATGTTTTCGCTGGCGCGGCGGCTGTCCGAGCAGGATGCGTCCGTGCGAAGCGGGGTGTGGCAGGGGGTGACGGGGTTCGAACTGGGTGGCAAGACGCTTGGGATCATTGGCTTGAGCGGCATTGCGGGCGAACTCATCCGCATGGCACGTGGGCTGGGCATGAAGGTCGTGTCGTGGTCACGCAATAACGATGCGCAACGTGCGCAGGCGGCGGGTGCCGAGGCGGTGACGCTCGACGAATTGCTGGCGCGAGCCGACATCGTGTCGCTGCACCTGCGGCTCAATCCCGAAACGCGGGGCTTTTTGAGCGCCGCCCGCATCGCACAGATGAAGCCCGGGGCGCTGCTGATCAACACTGCGCGCGGTGGCTTGGTCGATGAGGCGGCGATGGCGCAAGCCCTGAGCGCGGGCCAATTGGGCGGCGCGGGTCTCGATGTGTTCGCGATCGAGCCCTTGCCTGCCGACAGTCCGCTCAAGGCCCTGAACAATGTGGTCATGACGCCGGTCTCGGGCTGGAACACCCGCGAGTCTTCGCAGCGCATGATCGACATCAGCATCGACAACGTGGTGGGATTTTTCAGCGGCACGCCGCAGAACATCGTCAATGGAGGGGCACTGTGAGACTCGTCAGATACTGGGATTCGGCTGCGGCTGCGGCGCGCTGGGGCGTGCACGAAGGAGACCGCATCCGCGAGATCGAGGGCAACCCCTACAACGGTGTCAAGACCACCCAGAACACGCACTCCCCCGCTGCGGTCCGGCTTCTGCCGCCCTGCGAGCCCACCAAGGTCGTGGCCGGTGGCGCCAATTACTACGGGCATCTCAAGGAGGTGGGGCTCGCGGTGCCGGACGTGCCGGTCTTTTTTCTCAAGCCCACCACCTCGCTCATCGGACCGGATGACGCCGTGGTTTATCCGCCGCAGACCAAGAAGCTCGAATATGAGGGCGAACTCGCGGTGGTGGTGGCCAAGCCCATGCACTGCACGCCGCCCGAGGAGGTGCTCGGAAACCTGCTGGGCTACACGTGTGTGAACGACGTCACGGCGCGCGATATTCAGGTGACCGGCGGCAATCTGCTGCATCTCTGCCATTCGAAATCCTTCGATACCTTCTGCCCCACGGGCCCCTGGGTCGAGACCGACCTGGATGCGCACAACCTGGACATCGAACTGCATATCAACGGTCAGGTGCGCCAGAAGAAGACCAACACCAGCGACATGATCTTCCCGGTCGAAAAGATGGTGAGCTACTTCAGCCACGTGATGACCCTGCTGCCAGGAGATCTCATCCTCACCGGTGCGCCCCCCGGAATCGGCGGCATGGAGCCTGGCGATCAGGTCGAGGTCATCATTCAGGGCATCGGCACGCTGCGGCATACGGTGGTTCGCCCCGCATGAGCGTATTCGCCCAGTTTCTGGTCAATGGCATTGTCGCGGGCAGCGTCTATGCGCTGATCGCGCTGGGCTTTGCCCTGATCTTCACGGCCAGCCGGGTGTTTCACTTCGCTCACGGCGCGGTATACACCCTGGCTGCCTTCGCAGGCTATACCGCGTTGGTCAGTTTCAACCTGGGCACGGTGGCGGCGTTTGCAGCGGCGATCATCACTGCGGTGGCCTTGGGCACCCTCATCAACGCAACGCTCTACGAGCCCATGCGTGCGCTGGGCGTATCGTCCTTCGTGATGATGATCTGCTCCTTTGGTCTGCTCATCATCATCACGCATCTCACCGCCATCGTGTGGGGCACCAATCCGGTGGTGCTCTGGCGCGGCGGGCAGGAGACGGTGTACGAACTGGGCACCGTGCGGATCACCGGTCGTCAACTTGGCATCGTGGGGCTTGCAGCCCTGCTGGGCTTGGCCCTCTGGACCTTCTTCAAGCACTTCAGGCTGGGCATTGCCATCCGCGCTCTGGGCAATGACAGCGAGCTGGCCCTGATCAATGGCATGCCTGCCAGGAAGTTGCGTCACATCAGCTTTGCGGTGGGCTCGGCCCTGGTGGGCGTGAGTGCGCTGCTCATCGGCTTCAACGTCGGCATTATCGATTTCAATATGGGGTTTGATGTGATCCTCATGGCTACGGTGGCCATGATCATCGGTGGCCTCGGCAATGTCAGCGCGGCGGCCGGGGGCGGTTTCATCCTGGGCGTCATTCAGAACGTCGCGCTCTGGAAGATCGATTCCAAGTGGCAGATGGCGCTGTCGTTCGCCATCCTTATTCTGGTGCTTCTGTTTCGTCCCAGCGGCTTCTTCGGCGAAAAGCAGTCGGCGGTGGGGCTCTGAGATGGAATACGCCATCTACCTTTGCACGCTGATAGCAATCTACACGACGCTTGCGCTCTCGCTCAATTTGCTGGTGGGCTACACGGGGCTGATTTCGGTCGCGCAGGCGGGGGTCTACGGGATTGGCGCCTATGTCACGGCGCTACTCGCACTCAATGTCACGCATGATCTGCTGCTTACGATGCTGCTGTCGGCGTCGGCCGGGGTGGCTATCTCCCTGCTGGTAGCGCTGCCGTCCCTGCGGCTGAAGAACGAATATTTCCTCATCGCCACCATCGGCTTTCAGAGCATCATTTTTGCGCTCTTCATGAATCTGGAGATCACGGGCGGACCGAACGGGCTCTACAACATCCCCCACCCCACGCTGTTCGGCTACACCGTAAAGGGCACGGGCGGCAAGCTCATGCTGGCCGTCGCGCTGGCGGTCGTGTGCTACCTGCTTGCCTTACGGGTGACGCGCTCACCCTTTGGCCGATTGCTCAGGGCGGTTCGGGAGGATCAGACCGCAGTGGCCTCAATGGGTAAGAGCGTGTTCCGAATCAAGGTGTCGGTGTTCGTGTTCTCGGCGGTGTTTGCTGCAGCTGCAGGCACGATCTATGTGTATTGCCTGACCGCGATTGATCCGGTGGGCTTCACGCTGGACGAGTCGATCTTCATCATCACTCTGGTGATTGTCGGTGGCACCGGCAGTCTCAACGGGTCGGTGCTGGCTGCGGTGTTGCTCGTATTGCTGCCCGAGTGCTTCAAGTTCCTGCCGATTCCCGATGCCATCGCGCCTCAACTTCGGCAGGTGTTTTACGGTCTCTTGCTGGTTCTCTTTACGCGCTTTCGGCGTGAGGGTCTCATTGGTGAGTATCAGGACGTTCTCAAATGAGTGCGATCCTCGAACTCACTCAGATCTCGAAACGATTTGGCGGCCTGGCTGCGGTTCAGGATCTCAGCTTTGCAGTGCAACCAGGTCGCATCACCACCCTGATCGGCGGCAACGGCGCGGGTAAGACCACTGTGTTCAACCTCATCACCGGCTATCTCGCCCCGGACGCGGGTGAAATCCGCTTCCAAGGCGAGCGGATAGACGGGTTAGCGCCCCACAAAATTGCCCGCACCGGCATCTCCCGCGGGTTTCAGGAGCTGCGCCTGTTCAACCGGTTAAGCACGCTTGACAATGTGCAGGCTGCAATACCCGCGCAGAAAGGTGAGAGCATCTGGCGTGCGATCTGGGGCGGCAAGCCGCTCCAGGATGAAGCGCAGGCTACCGAGGCGCGTTCACGCGAGATCATTGGTGACCTTACCCTCTCGCATCAGGTGGATACGCTGGCTGAACGGCTATCGTACGGCCAGCAAAAGCTGCTCGCGCTCGGGCGTCTGGTGGCGGCACAAGGTGATTTTCTGCTGCTTGATGAGCCCACTTCGGGACTCAGTCCGGCCATGGTCGACGACTTCTGCGACCGGATGAAGGCACTTGTCGCTTCGGGGCGAACCATTTTGCTCATCGAACACAATGTTGAAATCGTGATGCGACTGTCCGACTGGGTGATTGTGCTGCATCAAGGGGGCAAGATTGCCGAGGGCGTGCCTGACGAGGTCAAGCGAAACGAGTCGGTCATGCACACTTATCTGGGTTTGGGCGCCTGAGGCCGCGATGCTCATCGCTGACAAACTCAACGCGTTCTACGGCAAGAAGCAGGTACTGTTCGATGTCGACCTCAGGCTCGAAGATCGCTCGCTCGGGGCGGTCATCGGCCCCAATGGCGCCGGCAAGTCCACCGTGCTCCGGGCCGTGTTCGGCATGGTGCCCGAGCGGCGTGGCCGCATCGAATTCAACGGCCGCGATCTCACGCAGGCATCGCCGCTCGACAGTATCGCTGCGGGGATTGCCTTCGTGCCCCAGGGCGCGCGGGTGTTCCGCGATCTCACCGTCGGTGAAAACCTGCGCATGGGGGGCTTCACCCTGCCCAACAGCGAACTTGCTGCGCGGCGCGAAGCGGTCATCGAGGCATTTCCCATTCTCGCCCGACGCACGACGCAGCGCGCGGGTGCGCTGTCGGGGGGAGAGCGGCAGATGCTCGCCTTCGGCATGGCCCTGATGCTTCGGCCCAAATTGCTGCTGATCGACGAGCCTTCGATCGGACTGGCGCCCATGATGGTGGCGCAAGTCTTCGACACCATCGTTTCCATTCGCGACAAGCTCGGTACGGCCGTGCTGATCGTCGAGCAGCAGGCGCAGCAGGTGCTGCGCATCGTCGACTCGGTATTCGTCATTCGTGCCGGCCGGCTGATCAGCCAGGGGCCGGTTGATCGTTACCGGGACCCCGAAGTACTGAGAAAAGTCTATCTGAGCGAACCCGCCCAGACAGTCACAACACAGGAGGAGAGACCATGAAGCGCAAGACTCTGTCAACGCTCGGTGCCATGCTGGCGCTGGCCTTCGCTGCAGCCGCGCCGACGGCGGCGCATGCGCAGGCCGCACGGGGTGAGCCCTACAAGATCGGCATCATTTTGCCGATGACGGGCCCCACGGCCGACTATGGTGCCGACTTCAATCGCGGCGCGGTGCTGGCCGAAGAAGAAATCAACGCATCGGGCGGGATCAACGGCCGGCCAATCAAGCTGGTGTTGGGCGACAGCAAGAACCAGCCCAAGGACGGTGTGGCCGAGTTCAGAAAGCTGGTCGAGATCGACAAGGTCCCGGCGATCATCTCGACGATGACCGGTGTCATCCTCCCGCAGTTCGCGCTGTCGCGCGAGGCGAAGGTGCCGATGATTGCCGTGGGGGCGATCACCCCCGAAATCCGCAAAGGCGGGCCCACCGTGTTTTCGAATTTTCCGCTGGCCGACGACGAAGAGCGCGAAATCGCCGAGTACGCCATCAAGACCCTGGGGCTGAAAACCGCAGCGGTGATCTATGAAAACAGTTCATACGGCAAGACGCTCAGCTCAATCTTCATTGAAGAGTTCAAGAAGGCTGGCGGCACCATCGTGGCCGAAGAGGTGATCGAAAAGGGCGGGCGCGACTTCCGTTCGCAGATCACGCGCATTGGCGCAACCAAGGCGCCGCTGGTGGTGGCCTATGCCTACTATGCCGAGGCGGGACTCATCGTGCGTCAGGCTTCGGAGCTCGGTATCAAGGCCCAGTTCATGAGTCATGGCTCGGTTCAGAACAAGGCCTTTGGCGAGATCGCCGGGCCGGCGGCTAACGGCTTCATCAGCGGATCGCCCCGCTGGGACGATGCGGCGCCGAACGTGCAGGCTTTCATCGAGCGTTATCGCAAGCGTTGGAACAAGGAGCCCGATCTCTACGGCCCCTATTTTTATGATGCGGTGAAGATGTACGCGGCGGCGATCGCCAAGGCGGGCGATTCGCCGGATGGTATTCGGCAGGCGCTCAAAGGCCTTAAGGACTTCCCCGGGATCAACGGCGTCATGAACTTCGGCCCCGACAACGTGGTGCTGCTGCCGCTTCGGTTCGTGAAGTTCGAAAACGGCAACTGGGTGCCGATCAAGCGCTGAGCGCTTTGTGTCCCTGCGAAGCCCACCGGCATGCTGCGGTGGGTGACGCGCAGGCCGGTGCGAGGGCGGGGCGGGAGACTTGGGCTGCAGTACAGGCGTGTGGAGACCGAGTCGATCCGGTCGCGTAGGATGGTCGAGCGCTACCCGCTGGCTCAGGGCGCGAATCGCGCTGGACGCTTTTCCACGAATGCCTGAATCCCCTCGCCGCATTCGTCCGCGTACATGCTCTCGACCAGCCAGTCGCGCTCGATGTCGAGTTGTTCGCGCAGACTCCGTCGCTCGGCTTCGTAGATCAGCCTCTTGATCCTGCCTTGGGCAACGGCTGGCCCTAGGGCCAACTTCGCAGCCCAGTCGAGCGCGCCGGCGAGCGCCTGTCCCGGCGCGACCACACGGTTGACCACGCCAAGCTGATGCAACCGCGAGACCGGGATGGGCTGTGCATCGAGCATGATCTCGAGTGCCGCCTGATGGGGCAGGGCGCGTGCGAGCCAGTACGACGCGCCACAGTCGGGCGAGAGCCCGATTTTTGCGTGTGACATCAGCAGGGTGGCCCGCTCCGAGGCCACGATCAGGTCGCAGCTCAGCGCAAGGGCAAAACCGCCGCCGGCCGCGGCGCCCTCGACAGCCGCGATCACAGGTTTTGTGCATTCACGCATGGCGATGATCCACGCATGCAGGGCATCGACATGCTCCGCCTGGGTATGACGGGGCTTGCCGCGCTGTTCGATCATGCGCTTGATATTGCCCCCACCGCAGAAGTGCTCGCCCTCGCCGTGCAGCACGATGGCGCCAATGTCGGGGTCTTGTCGCAGGCTGCGAAAGATCTCCTGGCCGCGCTCGAACATGACGCGCACGAGTGCGTTGCGGGCATCGGGGTTGCTGATGCTGACGATGGCGACGCGGCCTTCGCGTCGCAGCTTCAGTTCGGGGTGGGGTGCTGCGCGATCCGTCATGTGGAGACTTTCCTGGTGGCGTGGCGGTCGCCCTGAAGGCAGCGCATGGCGGGCTCAGGGCCTCAGGCCACCGTAGCTGCTCCAGGGGGTCCCTACAAGATACCCGACATCCACCGGCAGGTTGACGCCAGTGATGCCGCTGGCGAGATCGGAGGCGAGAAAGCATACGGCGCTGGCGATTTCGTCGGCGGTGACCAAGCGCCCGAGCGCGCAGTACTGGGTCATCGCGCGGGGATCGAGCACACCCTTGTCGATGCCGGTCTGCAGAGCGGGCGTGAGGGTGAAACCGGGCGAAACCGCATTGACACGGACACCGCGAGACCCCCATTCCGCAGCCAGCGTCTCGGTGAGACTGATGACGCCGGCCTTGGCCGGGCCATACGCGTGCAGCGGGCCTGAGCGCATGCCGGCAATGGACGCGATGTTGACGATGGCGCCACGGCCGCGCGCGGCCATGGCCTGGCCAAAGGCCGCGCAGCAAAGGTAGGTGCCCCGCAGGTCAACCTGCAGCACACGATCCCACTCCGACATTTTCAGCGTTTCGGGGGGCAGGGTGCGTTGCAGGACGCCGGCGCAGTGGGCCAGCACGCTGACTGCTGCGCGGGCCTCGATGCGGGCGGCAGTCTGCCGCACAGCGGCTTCGTCGCTCACGTCGCAGTGCTCGGCACTGCCGCCGAGTTCGGTGGCGATTCGTGTTGCCGCATCGATCGCGTGGTCTAGGAGGGTGACGCGTGCGCCGAGCGCCGCAAAGCGCCGGGCGCAGGCCTCGCCGATACCGCTGGCGCCGCCTGTGACCACGACATGCTGGCCGGCGAAATTCATCGAGTGTCTCGTTCGTGCATGAAGATCAGGCGGGCGTGGTGATCCAGACTGCTGCATCGAGCGCCACGACCGAGCCTGCTTTCGTGACCACCAGGGGGTTGATCTCGATTTCGTGCAGCATCGGGTCAGATTCGAAGCGTCGGGTCAGGCCGCATACGGTGGCTGCCAGGGCGTCCAGTGGCAGCGGGGGCTGCCCCCTGAAGCCGCTTAAAAGACGATGACAGCGGAGTCGCTCGAGCATGCTCAGAATGTGCGCCTCGGAGAGCGGCAGAAAGGCCCGTGTTACGTCAGGGTCGACCTCGACCGAGACGCCTCCCCGACCCAGCACCAGCACGGCGCCGAGTACGGGGTCACGGCGCAGGCCAACCAGAAATTCAAAGGCAATCGGCATCATGGTCTCGATCAGCACACCCTCGCAACGCCAGGCCTGGGCCCGGGCGAGCGTGAGCATGTCGGTGACGGTGCGACGAATGTCGGCCTCGCCACTGACATTCAATACGATGCCGCCAGCACCGCTCTTATGCAGCAGATCGGGGCTTTGCAGCTTGATCGCGAAGGGCCCTGATTGGCCCGCGATCGCCGCAGCAACCTCTTCAGGCGAATGAACCAGTACACCGGGTGGCACGGGCAGGACGCCATCCTTTTTCAGAAGCGCTTTGCTGGCATATTCGGATAGCGCGACGGTTGATGCCACACCTTCCGCGTCCGGCAGGAATGGCGTGTGGAGAGTTGTCAGGGGGCGCTCCCAATGCTGCGCGATCCGACAGGACTGCGCGAGCGCCCTGACCGCTGGCGTGATTTCCGAGAAGACCGGCAAACCCGCCTCGGTCAGCATGCGCACGGCCAGGTCACGACTGGCCTGCCAGATGACGACACAGGGCTGCGACCCGCCCCGAACGCCCTCGATCATGGTATCGGCCAGTTCTTGTTGAAGATTACCCAGACCGCCGCAGAAGATGATCATTCGATCGAATTCGCCGGAGGCCACCAGCACCTTGAGCACCCGTCCCAGCAGATCGGGGTCGGTTGCGATCTGGGCCGTGATGTCGAGCGGGTTGTTGGGGGAGGCAAAGACCGGCAGAAGCTCGCGCAGGCGGCTCGCGAGGGCCGCGGAGGGGGGCGTGAGGGTCAGGCC
>CAIVPX010000144.1 GCA_903907905.1 uncultured bacterium
ACCACGGTGATGGATCTGGCGACCGTCTATCCGTACGACGACGAGCATGTCGACGCCATCTTGCAGGCCTACGCAGACGTCGGAATCCGCTGTGTATTTGCGTTGCAGGTCACCGACGTTCCGGGCGTGAAGTCAATTCCATTCTGGGACGATGTTGTCCCTGAAAACCTCAGGACCAATCTGTCTGGCGCGGTGGAGCCTTTCCGGGGCGTCGATGCTTTGAGTTTGGTCCGGGAGAGCTTGCTGAACCGGCGGAACTTTCATCCAAGAATCACCTGGGCGCTGGGACCCACCAGCCCCGAGCGCTGCAGCGAGGCGTTCTTGGAAGGCCTGGCCGATTTCTCGGCCCGGGAAAATCTTCCGATCTACACGCATATCTATGAGTCGAAGGCAATGACACTCATGGCCCGGCAAGGTCATGCAAAAGACGATGGATCATTGATCAATTACCTCAAACGCTGCGGCGCGCTCACGCCTCATCTCACCATGGCGCACAGCGTCTGGATGCTTCCCTCCGAGGTCGAGACCATCGGCGAACATGGTGCCCGGGTCGTGTTGTGCCCGGTTGGCAACCTCAAGACCAAGAGCGGCGTCGCGCCCATTCGGCCCTACATGAAGGCGGGCGTCGGCATCGCGCTGGGCTGTGACAACTGCAGCTGCAGCGACTCGCAAAACATGTTTCAGTCAATGAAGCTGTTTTCGTCCTTGGCCGCAATCACCCACCCGGAGCCGGGTCCGCCCACGGCCAGCGACGCCTTCGAGTCTGCCACCGTCGAAGGTGCGCGCACGGCAGGTCTTGAGCGAGAAATCGGGGAGCTCAAGGTCGGGATGAAGGCCGATCTGTCGATCATCGATCTGAATGACCCTTCTTTCATACCGCTCAACAGCGCGGTGAGACAACTGGTTTTTACCGAGAGCGGCCGAGGCGTCGAGCACGTGATGGTAGACGGGCGCTTCGTGGTGCGAAACCGATCGATCACCACTGTCGACGAGCGATCCCTGCGAGAAGAGGTGGCAGAACTGATGGTCGGTTTGCGTCACGATCTGCAATCGGTGGTCAGCCGTATCGACGGTTTGATGCCTTACCTGCTCCAGGCCCACCGTATGACCTGGGATGCCGATATCGGGCTAGAGCGCTATATCGGGCGTGGCGAAGGCTGATTTCAACCCTCGCCCGAGGCGGTCTCTTACTTGGTGCTTGAACGCTCTGGAGAACAGGACAGATGAAACTTCGCGTGCTTTCGGAAGCTGATTGCCGTGCCTCAATCGACATGAACGCGGCGATTGACGTTCAGGCGGAAGCCTTTGGGCTACTTGCCGCGAATCGTTCGGTCGAGGGGCTGCGTAGCTTTGCGGTATCGGAGACGCCTCCCGGTGTGGCGATCTTCAATCCCTGCTTTCTGCGCGGGGGAGCAGGCTATGGCATCAAGGTGGTCTCCGATTTCTACGATAACGACAAGCGGCGGATTCCGAGAATGAGCGCCCTGGTCGCGCTTTTCGACGGCACCACCGGACACCCTCGAACCGTCATGGAAGGGGGCTACCTCACCGATCTGAGAACCGGGGCAGGCACTGCACTCGCCGCTCGGTATCTGGCGCGCAAAGATAGTCGTACGGTGACGATCATTGGTGCAGGCAGGGTGGCTCGCAACCAGCTCGAAGCCATTGCCACGTTGTTCGATATTCAGACGGTCTTCGTATCCACCCGCACCGAATCGCGGGGTCTCGATTTCATCCGTCGGATGCGGGAGCAGGGGGGGCGCATTCCGACCGATATTCGCTTGACGGCGTCCCGTGAAGAAGCGATCCGCCAATCGGACATCGTGATTGCCGCAACCACCGCCTCGGAGCCGGTGATCGAAGGACGGTGGCTGCGGTCCGGTACGTTTGTCGCCTCTGCTGGCGCCTATGAGCCCACCTCGCGTGAGGTCGATACCGAAACGGTCGTTCGAGCCACGCGCCGTGTCATTGATAGTCGCAAGGACTGCCTGAGCCATGCCGGTGACTTCGTCATTCCAGCAAACGAGGGCGCGATCAATCTGGAATCGGTGGCTGAGGCCTCGGAGCTTGCAAGCGGTGCCGTCAAGGGTCGCCAGAATGACGACGAGATCACTTACTACAAGTCGATCGGCGTCCCCATCCAGGACCTCGTCACAGCCCAGCATATCGAGCGGCGCGCGATCGAACTGGGCCGCGGCGTCGAACTTGACATTGGTGGCGACGAGCCCTGAGCTCGCTGCGGCAAGCGGAGAATCCCATGACTTTGGCAATCAACTTGACCGGGCGCGCCCCAGTTTTCGGGCCACGCGGCAAGCTCGGCATCGTGGTGCCTGCGAACAACTCAGTGATCGAACCGGAGTTTTGGTCGGTGTTGCCCGAGGGCGTTGCGGTCTATGGGACTCGCATCATGGCTCGGGGCGATCTCACCCCCGAGGCAGTGCGCCTCATGGAGACCCAAGTCGATCGGGCCGTCGACGAGCTCGCGGCCACCGGTGTCGATGTCATCGCCTATGCCGATATGGTCACCACGTTCATCATGGAGCCGGGTTGGAATGAGCATGCCGTTCAGAGCATTGCAGGGCGCACGGGCGTTTCGTGCGTATCGGCCTGGACGTCTCTGCGTGATGCCCTCGAGCAGCTTGGCGTGCGTCGCTTCGCCCTGGGGACCCCCTATCCTGCAGCGATTCATGCGCTCGCGCCGCCATTTTTTGAAGCGCGAGGGTTCGAGCTCACCGGGCATGCGACGCTTGATATTCTCGCGATGCGTGACGTGCCCAAGGTCGATCTCGATTTGCTCAGGCAATTCGTGAAAAGCCTGCCGACAGCGGGGGCGGAAGCGGTGGTGTTGCTGGCCACCGATCTACCGACCTTCTCCTGCCTGGAAACCTTGGAGTCCGACTGTGGCTGCCCCGTGCTGTCGTCGAACCAGGTGATTTTGTGGTCGGCGCTCAGGGCGATGGGGGTTTCGGATGCCTTGCCTGGCTTGGGCCGGCTATTCAGGGCTTGACTACTTCGCGCGCCGCAACCTTCTTAACCGGGATCTGTACGACATGCCGAGAATCAACGCTCAACGACTGATGTCCGACCTCCGTAGTCTCGCCGAGTTCGGCAAGTTCGGCACCGGAGTCGATCGAATTTCCTTTTCGCCTGCCGATCTCGAGGCCCGCGCGTGGCTGTTGGGGCGCATGCAAGAGGCGGGCCTTGATGCAACGATCGACTGTGTGGGTAACGTACGCGGGCTCACTCCCGGAGCCAGGCGCTCCGTGGTGATCGGTTCGCACACCGATTCGGTACCCAAAGGCGGATGGCTTGATGGCGCAATGGGTGTCATCTACGGGCTCGAGGTGGCTCGTTCGCGAATGGAGTCGGGGCGGTCGGTAGAACTGGGCGTCGATGTCGTCTCTTTTCAGGATGAGGAAGGGAGCTATTTCCCTTGTCTGGGTAGCCGTTCATTCTGTGATGAGTTGGGCGACCCCGACCTTGAACGGACGCGTGCTGCAACGGGCGAGTCGATCCGCCACGCGATCGCCAGAGCGGGGTACGGCGGCGCACCCTGGCGCCTGGATCGGTCGCGACATGTGGCTTTTCTGGAAGCTCATATCGAGCAGGGCCCCAGGCTCGAGGCGCAGCGGTGCAGGATTGGCGTGGTGACTGGCATTGTTGGAATCCGACGCCTCAAAATTTCCTCCGATGGTCAGGCAGATCACGCCGGTACCACCCCGATGGCCATGCGAAAAGACGCTGCGCGGCCGCTCTTTGAACTGGCCCATCGGGTGCACGCCGAGTTCCCGAAGTTGGCAAGCCTGGACACGGTCTGGAATATCGGCAGTCTGAGCATTCAACCGGGCGCGGCCAATGTTGTTCCAAGTGGCGCGGAAATGATCGTGGAGTGGCGCGATACCTCGATCGAAAAGCTTGACGAGATCGAGCAGGCGCTTATGAAATGGATCGGCGAACTCAATCAGAGGCCGGGCGTGGCGCTGGCCAGCGCACCGATTGCGCGAATCAAGCCGACGCTCATGGCTGAAGCATTACAGGCCTCGATTGAGGCGAGCGCACGTGCCGAGGGGGCGTCTCTCATGCGAATGCCGAGCGGCGCGGGTCACGATGCCATGGTGGTGGGGCATCACCTCCCGGCCGGGATGGTGTTCATACCGAGTATCGGCGGCCGAAGCCACGATATTGTCGAAGACACCTCTGAGGAAGATATCGTTCTCGGTTGCGAGGTGATGGCTTCGGTGGTCGAGCGCCTCGAAACTGCCTGAGACAAGCCCCGGAGCGCGGGCTTTTAAGCCTTCCACTCCGGGGGTGTCCGGCGCGACCGGGCGAAATTACTTGCCAATCACCCTGAGTTCGGACCGTGGCGGCAGGTAGCGATCCGTGTAGGTGTCGGCCACCGTCTGCCTGATTTTCGCCTGGAACGCATCGGCCGCCTGATCAAGCGTGCGGGCAAGCCTTCCCGCATCCACATTGCTCATGCCGTTCTGTAGAACATTGGGCGACAGGAACATGGCGCTCAGCGACATCTCGATCCGCGCTCTCTCGATCTCGTCGTTGACCAAGGGATCGCGCTTCTTGATGGAAGCCATGGCAGCGTCTCTGTCGCGGATCATCACATTCAAACCGTGTACGGTCGAACGGATGAAATCGGTGATGAGTTGCGGGTTTGCCTGTGCGAACGCAGGCGTTGTGACAAGCGCGTGGCCGTAAAGTTCGACGCCATGATCGGCGTAGAGCATCAGGTTGACGCTGTCCAGGGGCACGCCCATGTTCCGAAGGTTCATTGTGATCGTGGTGACATGGCCACTGATCGCGTCAGCTTGACCCCGGACCAACATGGTTTCCCGCAGTTGCGGAGTCACGGTGATCCATTCCATCGAACCCTGGTTGAGCTTGTTGATCGATGCGAACAGCGGAAATACCTGGCGGCTGGCATCACCAAGGGGCGCGGCGAGCTTCTTGCCGTTCAAGTCGGCAGGCGAGTTAATTTTGGCGGGTTTCAGCGAGGCAATGGACAGAGCCGACTTGTCGTGAACCAGCGCGACCGCAATCAGTTTCCGATCGGGATTGGTCGCGTTGTGATTCATCATGGTGTAGACGTCGGCCAGGCCGATGTCGTAGGTTCCGGACGCAACCTTGGTGACCGCATCCCCGGAGCCCGCTCCCCGGTCTACCGTGACGTTCAGGTTGTACTTTGCATAGGTGCCGTCGTCGGCGGGCAGGGTGAAGACCGACTGTTGACCCTGGAATACCCAGTCGAGTACGAATCGAACATTTTTCTGCTGGGCGACTGCGCTGCCAGACGCCAGCGCGAGCACCGTAGCCGAGGCGGCTCCGGTCAATCTGATCCGATCAAAAAGCTTCATGGAAAACTCCGTCGATGGTAAGAGCAAAATGCCTGGAATGATTGCCGGACCCAATCAGCCGGCTCTCAGGAAACGGCCGCCGGGGCTTCCCGTCAGCTTGCCTTCTCGGGCAATGATTTTGCCTCTCAGAAAGGTCAGTGCGATGCTTGAACCGATTTCCCAGCCGTGGAAGGGCGTGGCCTGCGCGCGGCTCAGCTGGTCTTCGTCGCGGATCGTCATGGGTTTGCTTGGATCAATGACAACGAGATCGGCATCGGCGCCGGGCCCGATCCAGCCCTTTTTAGGGAACAGCCCAAAGGTTCGAGCCGGAATTTCGCAACCAATGCGTAGCAGCGTGGGATAGTCGATCAAACGCTTCTCGACCATATGCAGCAGGAGAGGCAATAAAGTCTGGACGCCAGGGAACCCGCCTGGCGCCTTCCATAGATCGATTTCGCCAAGGGCTTTTTCGTCGAGTCGGTGCGGCGCGTGATCCGTTGCCACCATGTCGATCGCCCCGTCTCGCACCCCCTGTTGCAGGGCGAGGAGGTGGTAACGATCTCTGAGTGGGGGCGTCACCTTGGCTTTGGCTCCTTGCCTGAGTACGTCAAGGTCCTCGAGCAGCAAGTTGTGTGGCGTGACTTCTGCCGTGATGCCCGGGCGTTTGAAGCGTCTCAGGACATCGAGCGTCGGGGCGGTGCTCACTTGCCTGATGTGGACGCGGGTATCCGAGCTGTTGGCTGCGACCAGTGCCTTGGCCAAGCCCAAGGCCTCCGCGAGGGGCGGGCGCGAGGCGAGGAAGGCTTTTCGACTTTCCACCTGGCCGGTGGCCGATGTATCGGTGTGGGCCGTAACGATGGAGTCATCACCCGGCGTGATGCCCGCTATTGCGTCACAGTCGGAAACCGCGCGCAGGCATTGGCGCAGCTCCTCGCCTGTTGCGACCAGCATGGGAGTAACCAGATCGGCGAGGAAGATCTCGAAAGAAATCGCCCCGAGATCTTTGAGGGCCCGGACGTGGGAAATATCGGGGCCGAGCCCAGCCTGCAGGGCAAAGTCGACATAGCACTTGCCCTCGGCGAGGGTTCGTTTTTCCAGGAACAGCTCAGGCGTGGTGGTCATGGGCTTGTCGGTTGGCATCACCATGACCGACGTGACCCCCCCGACAGCGGCTCCGGCGCTGCCGCTGGCAAAGTCTTCCTTGTGAGTGAGACCTGGTTCCCGGAAATGAACATGCACGTCGATCAGTCCGGGTAGCACGACGCAGCCGTTGGCTGAAATTCGCTCAGCGGCCAGCGCGGTTTCTGAAGGTTCCAAGAGTGCGGCGATCTTGCCATCCTTGATTGCAATCGTCGTTCGGCGCAGACCCGTGCTGCCGACGATACTTGCGCCATCAATAATCAGGTCAAACACTCATCTCTCCACGGTTGATCATAGGGCCGCCAGGCTTACGTTGGTCAATGACCTGATGCTCAGCCCTGGCGGGTGGAAAATGCGCCCCGGCCAACGGCAACCACGCGACTTTCCGGGTCGAAGATCTGAACATCGACCACTGCAATGGTTCGCCCGATTTTGACTGGCGTTGCCAAGGCGGTCAGGAATGCGCCGGCGGCCATTCGGAGGTAATCAATCCGCAGGTCGATGGTCGGAACGCCGTGCCCCAAATGGGCGGCAACCACAGCATGCCCAGCCAAGTCGGCCAGTGCCGAGAGAATGCCGCCGTGCACTTCGGGTCTGTTCGGGTCGCGCCTGAATTCATCGCGAAAGGGAAGCTCGATCTTCACCGATCCACTGACCGGGTCAAGCTCGAGCACCTTCACCCTGAGCCAAGCGTGAAGCGGTGCACTGGCGACTTGACGGGCGAGGGCATCGAGCGAGAGAGGGGTCATTGCGCAGGCCCTGCAGACGGCGATGGGTTGCGGGTGGATTCAAGTCGCTTGGTTGCTACGGCGGCTACAGCATTCACGATCGCTTGATAACCCGTGCATCGGCAGTAGTTGCCTGACAGATATTCGCGAATTTTTGCTCGATCGGTGGTTGGCGCAACCTGAAGCATTTCGGACGCGCACATGAGCATGCCCGCGGTGCAAAAGCCGCATTGCAGCGCGTTGAACTCGACAAACGCTTCCTGGAGGTCTGAAATCTCTCCGGTGTGGGTGAGTCCCTCGATCGTTTGTACTGATGCACCGTCGAGTTGGGCCGCCAGAACCAGGCAGCCTCGAACAATTACGCCATCCACCTTCACCGTGCAGGCCCCGCACACCCCATGCTCGCAACCCACATGACTACCGGTCAATCCGAGCGAGTCACGCAGGAAATCGACGAGATGCGTTCTGGCGTCCACCCGCTGTTCAACCTCCTGCCCGTTGACTTGGAGGCGCACCGTCACGGTCGGGCTGATTACGGTAGTCATGGTGAGGGAGATCCTGGATTAGGCATACGAAAAATAGCGGGCGGCTCGGCACGCAAGCACCGTCGCAAGATGGAGGCGGGTAGCCGCGGACGCATGAAGATCCGATTGAGGGTCCAGATCGAGTCCGACCGCGGCAGCGACCTCTTTTTCGAGCGTGGGCGAGCTAAAGCCCGACTTGAGGACCGCTGATTCAACATGATTGGCACGCAGGGGGCGTTCGCCGAAGCCAAAATAAACCAGCCGGAGATCCGCCGAGCCTTGTTGCACGGGGCCGCACGCGGCGGCGATTCCGGCGAGTGCATAGTCGCCGTGCCTGCGGGCGAACTCATTGAAGTGGTAGCGCCAGTCGGTCGCGCGGGTGGGCACATCGACGCGGATGAGAATTTCATCCGGTTCCAAGGCCGTTGCGTACAAGCCCTTGAAAAAGTCTTTGGCGGGGACCCGTCGCTCCCCTTGTGTGGAGACGATGACCAAGCTTGCTTCGAGTGCCAGCATGCAGGCTGGCAGTTCAGCAGCCGGGTCCGCAAGCGCGAGGCTACCGCCAATCGTGCCCCGGTTCCGGATTGCCGCGTGGGCGACGTGGGGCATGGCGGCCGACAGGAGAGGCACATTCGACGCAATGATTGGGCTGCGTTCGACCTCGACATGCCGGGTCAAGGCGCCGATGCGGACCTGATCGCCTGCGATGTCAATGCCGCGCAATTCCGCGAGGCTGCCAATATCGATCAGCAGGCCAGGCGAGGACAGGCGCAAATTGAGCGTCGCCAGAAGGCTTTGCCCCCCCGCGATCAGGCGCGCGTCCGAGCCGTGCTCCTTGAGAAGAGCCAAGGCCGCGTCGAGCGTGCGCGGCCTGGTGTAGGCAAATGGGGCTGGCTTCATCGGCTCAAGCTAGAAGACGGTCATGCAATGCGCCCGAGAGCCCGCAAAATGCGCTCGGGGGTGACGGGTAACTGGAAAATTTCGGCTCCGAAGGGGGCCAAGGCATCGTTGATGGCGTTGGCAACGCAGGCTGAGGCGCCAACGATTCCCGCTTCTCCAACCCCTTTGGTGCCCAGAAGGGTATCGCCGACGGGCGTCTCCACATGGCCAATTTCGATGTCGGGCATGTCGGCGGCCATGGGAACCAGGTAGTCGGCCATGGTTGCGGCAAGCATCTGGCCGTTTTCATCGTAGGCGCACTCCTCAAAAAGAGCTGCACCGATTCCCTGCACCACAGCGCCGCGGATTTGCTCGTCGGCGAGCATGGGATTGACGATACGCCCACAGTCGTCAACCACCCAGTGCCTGAGCAATCGAACAAAGCCGGTGTCAGGGTCGACTTCGACCAGACTCGCTTGAATGCCGTTGGCAACCAGAAAAGGCCGACGCGAGGCATGGTGCCGCGTGACCATCGGATCGGTGGAGGCGTCCGCAGGCATGAGGTGCTGGCAGTAATGCATTGCAAAGGCAATCTCGGACAGCGTGACCGAGCGATCGGTTCCCGCAACGGTCACTTGGCCTTCAGACAGTTCCAGATCCGCTGACGAGGTCTCGAGGAGTTCACCCGCAGCATTGAGGATGTTTTGTCGAAGGGCCACCGCAGCGAGCATGGCGGCCTCGCCGGCGATCGTGAGCCCACGCGATGCGTAGCTTCCGCCCCCCATCGGCGTGACAGCGGTATCACCGTGGATGATTGTGATGGCTTCGAAAGGAAGCCTGAGTGCATCGCCGACGATTTGGGCGAGGGCAACTTCCAGGCCTTGGCCTTGAAACTGCGCGCTGGTGATGCAGGAGACCGTTCCTCCGGGCTCAAGGCGAACACTGCAGCCGTCGCTTGCTGAAATGGGTACGCGTGACGAGCCGTAAAACATGGGGCCGGTTGCCGTTGCCTCGATGAAGCTCGCAAAGCCAATGCCCCAATGACGCCCCTGCAACCTGGCTTGCCCCTGCTCCTTGCGAAGCTCGGAATAGTTCATGAGATCGAGCAGTTTATCCAGGCAGGCCTCTTGGCTCAGTTCGCCGCCCAGATCGACGCCGGAAAGCGTGATGTTTCCCGAGCGCGCAGCGCTACGGTAATTGCGTCGTCTCAACTCAGCGGGGTCGATATGTACCGCTCTCGCAGCCGACTCGACAAGCAGTTCGGTGACCGCGCACCCGATGGGCTGCCCAACCCCCCGATAAGACCCCGTGTGCGGCTTGTTCTGAAAAACGATGCGAAGGTGAGCATCAAACGCCAGCGCGTCATAGGGGGCGCCCACCTGATTGACGGCTTGCATGCCCTCCAGGACGCTGGAACGCGGATACGCAGAAAATGCGCCGGCTTCCATCACGTCATCGGTTGAGAAGGCAAGGAAACGTCCTGACTGATCGAGTGCCAGCGCTGCGTTGGCCGCGTGCGCGCGGGCGTGGTTGTCGCTCACGAACGCCTCGAATCGATCGCTGACAAACTTTACTGGCCGCCCGATCAGCATTGATGACGCGGCCACAGCCATTTCGTCGTCATAGGTGTGCAGCTTGATCCCGAAGCCTCCCCCGACATCGGGAACGATCACGCGGACCCTGCTTTCGTCCAAGCCAAGCTGCGCCGCGTAGACGCTTCGCATCTGGTGCGGGACCTGAGTCGATGCATGCAGTGTGAGCGTACCTTGGGTGGGGTCGAAGTCAGCGATCAGTGCCCGCGATTCGAGAGGAACGCCGGTAAGCCTTGGGAACCGCATTGAACGCCTGATGACGATGTCGGCTTCGCTGAACACCGCGCCCGGATTGCCGCCACGCAGTTTTTTTTCGAACAAGATGTTGGAGCCGAGTTCAGCGTGAATGAGGGGGGCGCCCTCGGCAAGCGCCGCCGCTCCGGTTGCCACCACGGGCAATGGCTCCCATTCAATTTCTATGAGCGCGGCAGCGTCCTCTGCGATGGCACGGGAGTTCGCAATCACGATCGCGACCGGCTGACCCTGCCAGAGTGCCCGCCCGTTTGCCAGCGGCGATTGCGGCGCGGAGCGGTGTTCGGGGACTTGCGTAAATTGGGTCGTCCAGGGTTTGCAAATCGTGAGCAGATCGTTCGCAGTGAAGACCTTGATTACCCCAGGCAGGGAAAGAGCCTGGGTGGAATCGATACGCAAGATGTCGGCGTGAGCGTACTGGCTGCGAACAAACGACGCGTGCAGCAAGCCGTTTGGTCGCACATCATCGGTGTATCGGCCGCGGCCGGTCACGAGTTGCCTCGCCTTGGGGCGCCTCAGTGGTGCGCCGACCAGTTTCTTGGGGGAAGGTACGTTCACAGCGTGTTGGATTCCTGGCTTTCAGGCAGCGGGCGCTCAGCCAAGCGGCGTCGCAATGAAGCGGTTAAGGCCGATGTCCTCTTGCAGCGTGAGTTCATGCGCTTTCCTGAGATACGGAGCGACCGCCCGGTTGCGATTGAGCACGGCGGCAAGATCGTGACGTAATGCGGGCATCAGGCGTTCGACTTCCTCGGCGAAGGCGGCTTCGTCGATCCGCGTGGACGCGCCATCACGAATCACCACTTCGCCATCAACAATAACATGTCGAACCGCCCGGCCGCTTTCACTGTAAACGATTTGGCGCACGGGGTCATTCAAGGGGAGGAGCGCCGGGTCGTTCGGGTCCAGGATTGAAAAATCGGCCTTGAAGCCCGGTGCGATTTTTCCTACCTGGCCCGAGAGGCCGACTGCGGTGGCGCTGCCCTGGGTGGCGGCTCTCAGGGCATCGGCCGCCGCCGGGCGGCCTTCATTGCCGTGGCTCGCTGCAGTGAGCAGACAGAAAAGCTTCATCGATTGAAACATGTTCTGGGCATCACTGCAGCTGCAGTTGTCGGTTCCGAGTGCGACCTGTACCCCCGCTTCGATCATTTCGCGAATTGGCGCAACGCCGCTCTTTGTTTTGAGATTGCTGACTGGATTCACCGAGATTGACGTACCGGCTGCCGCAATCCGCTCGATTTCATCTTGCGTCAGCCAAACACAATGCGCCATGGTGAGTCGGTTGTTAAGCAGTCCGATTGATTCCATGTAGCGAATCAAGGATCCGTCGAAGTGCTTGTAGTGGCGCCTTGCGTTGAGTGCCATCGATTTCGATTCGTAGACATGGGTAAACACCCGGCAGTCGGCTTCGACGGCCAGATCGACGATACGTTCGAGAAAGTCCGTCGAGCAGTTCTCGGGTGTCGCTGGACCCAAGCCCCAGGTCACGCGCTCATGTTTGCCTCGCCAGCGCGCGAGTTGGCCTCGCACCAATTCAATGATGGCCGAGGCCGTGCCCAGCGGTTTGACCGAGGCGGTCAGCGACTCGTGCAACGCTTTGGGGATGACTTCTTCCCAGAAGGGGACGCCTTTTTGCCCCGGTACATCGGCAACTTGAAGTGCGAGGACAACCCGGATCCCCACCTCCTCATAGGCCTCGAGCATTGCCGCGACATGGTCTTCATCGAACGGGTAGACCGTCGCCATGTCTTGGATCGTGGTGATCCCGCCCCGTAGGCACTCCAGCGCACCCAACATGGCCCGCGCCTTGATTTCCTCACGTGTACGCTTCGGGTAATTGGGCGGCACGGCAACCATGTACCAGCCCTCCAAGGGCAGCGGCTCGAAGCTTCCTCGAAGCAGAACGTCGTGGGAGTGGTAATGGGCTGAAACAAAGCCCGGGATCGCGATTCCGCCTCGGGCATCGATGATCCGGGTGGGTGAGGCGCCACACGCGGCATCTGGGCCTACCCGGGTGATTTCCGAGCCGCTTACCAGAATGTCACCCCGCAAAGCCGGGGTGTCTGGATCGACGATCAGCGCGTTCCGGATCAGTAAACATTCTTTTTGCATGGCACCCTCGGGGGTTGGGGAAATTCAGTCGTCGCGCTGGGCCGCCTGAACGCGAGCCCGCGGGGGCCGGGCAGGCCACCCTTGAGAACATACTAATACCAGTGAATGGTCATAGCGTAGAGCGCGATACGCCGTAGCCGGTTGCCGCCAAGAGCCGGTCTGCATCCGGTAACATCTCGTTGGTTTCCGTCTTGCGTCATCGCCGGGAACCGACCAGCCGGATATTGTCTTGAAAGCCGAGCGCTCCATCGATCCATCACCGCCGCTTGCCGCGCTTCGGGCCCATCCAGTCCTGGGCAAACTCCCGGGGCCCTTGATTTCGGGACTGCTGCCGGACATGCGACCGGTCAGCTTCGAGGCAGGCGACTGGGTGATGCAGCGGGGCGAGCCTGCGCGCGAGATGTTGCTGATTACCGGGGGGCGTGTTGCGCGTGAGGACGACGGTGTGCCGGCGCCGTGCGTTCTCGGCCCGCTCGACCTGGTCGGGCAGGAGGCGGCCGGGCTGGCCATCTATCAGGCGAACGTTCGGGCCTTGTCCTCAGTGGACGGGTGGCTGATTCCTGCGCAGGCGCTGTCGCGTCTGTGTGTGCAGGCTCCAGGCCTGGGGGCCTTGCTCACGCATTCACTCTTGCGACCCCATGCTGCTGCAGCGCTTGCCCAGGGCCCGCAGACTCGACCCGCTTCAGTTCAAGGGCCAAGCAACAAGGTGCTGGCGGGCTGGGGCTTCACGCTGATCCTGCCGCCGATCCTGTTCGCGCTTGGGTCGATGGCCGACCTGTCGGTACAGGCCTGCATCTACCTTTCAATTATCGGCGTCGTCATCACCATGTGGGTCTTCGCGGTGGTGGACCTCTTCTTGCCGCCCCTGCTTGCGTTGATCTGTGTGCTGTTCATCGGACTGGCACCGCCTTCGGTTGTCCTGGCCGGTTTCTCGTCGCCCAGTTTTGTCACCTTGCTCGGTGTGTTCGGGCTGGCTGCGATGCTGGTTGAATCGGGACTGAGCACCCGGGTGCTGCTTTGGCTCCTGCTTCGACTGCCAGATGGCAGCCCATGGCGTCAGGCGGCGCTGCTTCTTTTCGGGTTGGTGCTCTCTGTCGGCGGCAACCCGGTGAGCCGCGTGTTGCTGCTGATGCCGGCCTTTCGTGACCTGAATCAGGGGCTGCGACTGGCGCCGGGCAGTCTTGCCACCACGGCGCTCTTTGCTGGCGCGTATGGCGGCGCGATGCTGTTCACATCGACATTCGCCTCCGGTAAGTCGGCGACAATCTCGGTCATCGGCTTGCTGCCGGCCCACCAGCAGACCCATATTTCGGGCCTCCTCTGGATCGGGGCGGCGTCCTTGTCGACCCTCCTGCTCGCCCTGACCCACTTCTTGAGCGTGCAACGGCAGTTCCGCTCGGACGAATCAGCGCCGGTCGATCGTCGGCTGCTCGCTGATCGACTGGCCTTGCTCGGGCCGATGGGCCTGCCCGAGAAGCTCACCGCGCTCGGCTTCGTCATCTTTCTGGCGGGTTCGCTCACCACCTCGCTTCATCAGGTGCCGCCTTCGGCGGTCGCGGGCGCCGTGCTGGTCATGCTGCTCGTGACCGGTGTGATGAGCCGGATCAATTTTCAAAAAAGTATCGACTGGTCGCTCATCGTTTTCCTGGTCAGCGTCGACTGCCTCATTCGCGTGATGGACTACCTGGGCCTTGCGACCCCGCTCGGGTCGGCGTTGGGGGGGGCTTCGATGCTCGTCCAGGGCCGGGTGATCAACTTCCTGTTGCTGGCGCTTACGGTCGTTTTATCGGTGCGCCTGCTGCTGCCCATCCCCGCAGGGATGCTGATTGCTGCCGTGGTCCTCCTGCCGATCGCTCAGGCCGAGGGCGTTCACCCATTCATCTGTATTTTTGCGATCGTGGTGTTCAGCGATATCTGGTTCTTCCGGCACCAAAACGAGGTCTATCTCATGGGGATCGCCGAAACCGGACCGTTCCGACTCAACGAGGCAGCCTTCATGCGCCACAACATGGTCATGAATCTCGCTCGAATCACCGTGGTGTTCGCATCGATCCCGATGTGGCGCTGGATGGGGCTGTGATGAGTGCATCAGGCCGCACCCGGTTGATGCTGGCCATGATCGGCTTGTTTCTGGCGGTCGGATTAGTGCTTCTCACCGTCTTCAATTCGACCAAGCCACGAATCGTGATCGTTCACTCGCTGAGCGATGCGTCGTCGTGGACTGCGGCAGTCAACCGTGGGATTCGCGCCGCATTGAGCGGCAACCGTATGCCCATTTCGGTTTCGCTCGATTATCTGGACCTTGATCGGCTGTCTCAGGAGGCCGATCGTGGCGCGCTGGCCGCCAGCGTGCGAGGACGCATCGAGTCGATTCGTCCCGACGTGCTGATTGTCGTCGATGACGAGTCGAGCGACCTCATCGGTCGCCACTACGCGCGGGGCAGATCGGCAACTGCGGTGGTCTACACGGGTGTGCTGGCGGACCCGAGGTCTTACGGGTACGTCGACCCTGCGGTCGCGATCGGTATCCGCGAGACCTTGCCGCTGGAGGCGATTGCCACGGTGATCGGGCACACGCATGGGGCTCGTCCTGCCCGGATCGCCGTTGTCGGTGCCGCCACCCTGACGGGGCTCGCCGAGATGCAGCAGGTGCGCGATCACGATTGGGGGTCGCTCGAAATTGTCGCGAGCGAGTCCGTGCCTCACTTCGAAGCCTGGAAGCGCTTCGTTGAGGGGCCCGCCCGGTCCGCCGATGTACTGATCGCGCTCACGATGGACAATCTTGCGCGTGATGCAAGCGACTTGCGATCGATGCCCGAAGATCAGGTCGCGACGTGGACCGAGCGCTACGCCGTGCCGCTCACAATCGGCGTACGGGAGTCTTATGTGCGCTCGGGGGGCGCGCTTGCGGTGTCCGCGCCACCGCTTGAGTATGGGCGGGTTGCCGTGGAACTGGCGCTGAAACGCTTGACCGATCGGCGCTTCGCTCTTGAGGGCGGCAGCATGACGCTGGGCTCGTATGACGTTTCGCTGCGCGTGCCCGCCCTCGAGCAGCGCGGGGTGAGTCTGCCGGCGATTTACCATGAGGCCGCTCGTGGCGCTGGCCTGCTCTATCGCTGAGACTGGGTGCTGTCGATCTCCACGGCGCTCTGTGGCTTTCGCTCGATCGAGTGAGGCGGCCCGCGTGACGTCAGTCGCGTGACCGGTCGAGTTCTAACGTCGAGTGGCCAGAATAATGCCGGTGGTACTGATGCCGTAGCCGTAGCCCAGGCGAAAATTGAGCGGTGCCGGGGTGGCCTTTTCAAACAGCCGCGCGAGCGCGGGCTGGTACATGTAATCGAACATCGGGATCGGCCGTGTGTAGCGGCCAAACGGTCGGACCTGCCAGGCGCTGGCGTCGTAGGCAATCACCGGGACGCCAGTGTCGTCCTGGAGGATTCGGACGCTGCGTTCCATCACGGCGCTTCGGATCCGCAAGAAGTTTTCCGCGTGTGGCAGGTAAGACGCGCTCTTGAAAAATGCGTCCGAGGTTCCCTGCCGTTCGATGAACTTGAAAAACGCGCCGTCGATGAGTCCAGCATTGGACAGGTCGATGCTGAAGTAATACAGCTTGCGCTCGGTCGCACGATCGCGATCGAAAAAGCTGATTTCGATGCCGTTGGGCCGAACGCGCGCCGGGACTGCCAGAGTGACCGTGTCGCCGTCTTCGCGCAGGCCGATATGGCGTACCTCGGTGATCTCCATGCCCGACCTCGCGAGAAACACATACAGCAGCGGCAGCACACCCGAAAAGGCATGTCCCTGCAGATCTTTCTGCATGTCGGCCGTCACAAAAAAGCTTGCGTCAAAGATCGTCCTCAGCGCTTCGCGCAAGCTCTCAAGGCCCCGTTGCCGATCTTCAGCGGAGAGGGTTCTGAGATTGATCAGGCGCCCGGGCGGCTCCAGACCTGCCAGCACGTAGGTGCGCGCGTCCGGAAAAAAGTTGCGGGCATAGAGGTAGTCTGGGCCGCTGAACATGTAGAGCAAGGTTTGGCTCGGCGGGCCCAGGTGCGCCGCTGACCACGCCCGCACCGGGCCGAGTTGCGAACTCTCCAACTGTGCCCAGGCCGCGTTCAACATCTCGGCATGAATCGTCCAGCCGGTCTCCTGGGTCAGTTGCTGGACGCCCGTGTGTGGGGCGGCCTCGAGTCCCGCGAGATAGCGGGCGATATCGTTCTGATGGATACCGCTCGCCACCGCAGTGGAGAGCCCGATACTCACGAAAAGTCCAAACGAAATGAGCCGGCTGATGAAATTCATGGTTCAGTGCAAGCGGTGAGCGCGCCCCAGATCGGCGGTGTTTGCACCCTGGGACGCAAGGGTTTCAATGGCGCTCTGGTGTTTAGTGAAAGTTTAGAGAGTCTACTGGAGTCAGGTCCGCCGAACGCTTCGGCCCCACGCGTCACCGGGTGGTAATCAGCAGGCCGGTGCCAGTTTTCGCGCTTGGGTCGAGACCTGTTGGGTGTTGGGTGTCTCACCATAGCGATGCATGCTGCTCAACGCGAGGGGCGTATCCCCTCAGTGATCGCGTTTCAGTGGAAATCAAAGCGCGTTAGATTTCCATGGAAACTGAGAAACTAAAGGCCACGAGGATCGAGCATCGAGCACTGGGCTGCGCGCCGCAGGCTGAGGGCGCGCGCGACCCCTCAGCGACCCCTCAGCGAGCCGTCCAGATAACCCGGTCGTTTGAGGTGGCAACCCATGTGCCGCGGGGCTCGCCCTCAATCGATCGTGACGATTCGAACCCGCCGGTTCGCAGCAGACAGCGGGTTGCCAGGTTCGGCGAGGTCTCGCATGCCCCGGCCCTCGGGCTTGAGGCGCTCGACGTCGATGCGCCGTGCCGCAAGAAACTCAACGACGGCGCGGGCGCGGCGCTCCGACAGGCTGTCGTTGTAGGTGGCGGTGCCGGCGGCATCGGTATGCCCCTCGACCCTGAAGCGCAGTTCTGCCAGGCGCTCGGCCTGCAGCGCTCGGGCGATTTCTTCGAGCTGGGCGATGCCGTCCGGGCGGATTCGAGCCGAGTCGAAATCGAACCCGATTTGGAAGTCGATCATTCGCGGTTCGAGCTTGAAGGCCCGGGTGCCCAGGCTGCGAGTACGCGATGCGGGGGGCGCGGCCAGACGCTCGATGATTTCCTCAGCCTTCAGCGCGTTGGAGGGCTGGGCGCTGGCTTCCAGGGGGGCAAGGACGCCGACGAGGCCGAGGGCACCCATAAGCAGTAAGAGCGCGCCGCGATAGGCAAGTTTCATCGGTATTCCTCCACGTTCACGATCACCGCAGCGAATGGGCCTGAGTTCCCCCCTGCGCTCGTACCGACGACGAAGTCGATCAGGCGGTGGCGCTCAGACGGATCGGTGGACAACTGGGTGAACGGCCCTTCGGTACCCGCAGTCGGCACCTTCCGTAGATCGCGTGGCGAATCGGTGACCACGCTCAGCACGCGACTGGTACCGGGCGGGCCAGCCGAGGTGAGGCGCCAGTCCAGTCTGGGTAGGCGCATCGTTTGTCCTGCCTGAATGCGGTTGTCGGGTTGCAGGCGGTTGGGGAAGAGCACCGTGAAGTGCTGCAGATCTGGTTCGATATGGATCACGTAGAGGTAACCATCACGCGCAGAGGTGATGGCGAGCGCGAGCTCGTCCTGGCCGATGCGCAGGCGCGCCTGTTTGAGCGAGACAGTGAGGCGTCGTCGCGGGTCTTGCTGGGCAAGGATGTCTTGCAGGGTGGCCGCCGGACCCAGGGCCGGGGAGGCGACAGTGGCGGGCGCAGCAGCAGGCGGAGGTGGCGCAGCAGCAAACGGAGGTAACGCAGCAGCAGTCGAGGGGGGCGCAGCAGCAGCCGGAGGGGACGCCTCGGCGCGCGCGCGCTCGGTCGCCAGCTCCGCTTCAATTCTCAGCCGCTCGGCGTGTTCGCGGGCGATTGCGGCCAGTTGGCGCGCTTCGTCCTCGAGTCGTCGTCGCTCGGCGGCGAGGCGGGCGCGCTCCGCGCCTTCGCGGGCCTGCCGCTCCGCTTCTGCCCGCTGTTGCGCCTGATGTTCCAGGTCTCTGCGCTCGGCTGCGAGCCGCGCCTGCTCACGCCGGGCGAGTTCGGCTCGCTCCCGCTGACGGGCCTGCTCGGCCGCCTCCGCGCGTCGGCGCTCGTCTTCGGCCTCCTGCGCCAGCCGGGCCTGCTCCAAGCGCAGGGCCTCGGCGCGCTCCGCCTGCGCGAGCCGGGCGGCTTGCTCTCTTTGCTGCGCCAATCGCTCCTCTTCCCGGCGCTGCTGATTGAACGCGAGCAGGTTGCGTTGCCCTGTGATCGTAGGGTGATGCGGCAGCAAATCGGAATGTCCCTGCAGGCGCTCCCTCACCTTCGCGCGCGCGCAGTGCTCGATTTCGGCAAGCGTGATGCCGCCGCTCTGGTCGAGGTCGCGCGCGGCGCCGAACATGCAATCTCGCACGGCCTGGGTGGCGAGTCCGCCCCGAGCGGGGTCATCGAAGCTGACCTCATCCGGTCTCGACGAGCTGATATGGATGATGTTCTCGGACACCGAGCCCAGCCTTCTGACCTCGCCGAAGAGGCTGCGTGTGCGCAGGTTGCTGGGGCGGGCGCAGGCCTCCTGGGAGTCGCTGGCTCGAACGAAGAATTTTGGCGTGAGAGCCCCGGGCAGGGACCGGGTGCGTGCCGGGGCGGTGACGCCCTCGGAATGGCAGGCGTCGAACATCACGATCAGCTTGTCAGCCTTGTCTCCCAGGGGTTTGGCCAAGTCGGCGAGTTCGCGGTTGACCAGAGTCGCGCCTTCGTACGTGTACAGACCTTCGACGCAGCCGCCCGCTTGCGGGTCAAACCATCGTGTGCCGTGGCCGGAGAAGTAGATGAGGGCGCGCCCGCCCTCGGCGACTCGCTGCGCCAGGGCCTGGAGTTCGCCAACGATGGCGGGTTTGGTGGCCGCGCCGTCGCTGAGCACGCGCACATTGCCCGAGGGAATACCCAGCGCCTGAGCGATTTGCGCCGCGCTTTTCAGGTCGTGGGGTACCCCGGGCAGCGGGGTGGCGCCCGATTTCGCGTCATAACGGCTGATGCCGATCAGGAGGGCATGGTGGTCAGCTTGCGCTGCCGGGACCGGCGCTGCCGCGCACAGCCAGGCCAGGAAGGCGCCTGACAGGGCGAGTGCGCGCACAAACGGCCCACACCTTGCGCCAGACGGATGCTGGGGTGTCATCGTGTTGGGACGGGCCCCAAGGCGATGGGGCCCGCAATTGAATCGAAGCAGCGTTGACACGCTCGACAGTCTCCCGAAGGTTCGGTCGCTGGTTTGGCGCCCGAGCGCGCGATTGTGCAGGATGGGCGTGCTAACGGCCAGGTTGACCGCGTCGGGGGGGCGGGGCAGGGTGCCTTCGCCGCGTGGTCTTCGGGTTGATCCAGTTTCGCTTTTTTGCGTTGCAGCCCAGGCCAAGCTGGGACAGAATGGTGAAGGTAAGGTCGGCTCAATCAGAACCAGTACAAGGGAGACTCCAGCATGCAAGCCACTCGCCGTCAGTTGTCGATTTTCGGAGCCTCATTGGGGCTGTCCGCCGCGATCCCGAGCGCGGTGCGGGCGCAGGACTATCCCACCATGACCATCAAGTTCGGTGATCTGCTCAACCGCAATTTTGGCTACTATCAGGGCATCCTTGCCTTCAAGAACGAGGTCGAGCAGCGCACTGGTGGGCGGATCAAGATCGACATCATTACCGACAACAAGATGGGCACGCCGAAAGATGCGCTTGAGGCCCTGCAACTGGGCGCAGTGCAACTGGCGATGAACACGCCTGCCTACACGCAGGGCACGGTGAAAGAGCACATGATCTGGGCATTGCCCTACCTCATCCGCGACCGGGCCACCTGGCGCCAATTCGCGTACGGCCCGGCCGGCAAGGAACTCGGTGACCGGGTTGAAGCCCACGGGCTCAAATTTCTGACCTGGTGCAGCGCGGGCGGGCGCGGTTTTGTATCGAAGAAGCCGCTGGCGGGTCCAGCCGACTTCAAGGGCCAGAAAATTCGCGCGATTCCCGACCCGATTGTGGTCGAGATGATCAAGTCCTTTGGTGGTCAACCGGTGGTGATGAACATTCAGGAGGTCTATACCGGCCTGCAGCAGGGCGTGCTCGACGGGGCAGAGCTGTCGATCGAATTGGTCACCGCCTTCAAGTTCACCGAGGTGGCCAAGTTCTACACCGAGAGTCAGCACGCTTACACGCCCGGCATGGCCATGGCCAACCTCGGTTGGTGGAAAAAGCAGCCCAAGCATGTCACCGACCTGTTTGAAGAGGTGCTGCAGAGCAGTTTCCGCAAGGCCAATGACGAGTGGTTCGTATCGGTTGATCCGAATGCGCCCGCAGCCGAGCAGGCAGCCACCGCCAAGATTTTGACCGACCGCGGGGTCACCATGGTCAAGGCCGACACGGCAGCGCTCAGGCAGGCGAGTGCCTCGGTGATCGAGCAGTTCCGTGGGCGCATCGGTGCCGACTACCTCGCTCAGGTGATGAAGGCGGTGGGTTACTGAGCGCGCGATCAGGCGGTCCGCGCTTGAAAGCGTTCTTCCGTTTCCTTGATGGGGTGGCGACAGCGCTGGGTGCGCTGTTCGTCGCCGGCTTTACGCTGATCATGCTGGCGGACGTCGTCTGTCGCTATTGGCTGAAGCTTCCGCTCGCCTGGGCAGCCGAAGCGACCGTTTTTCTTTTTCAGGTGACCTGTCTGGTGGGCTCAACGGTCGCGCTCAGGCGGGGTATGCATTTCGGTCTCGGCCAACTGATGCATGACCTGTTTCCCTCCTTTAGTCGGGTGCTGCGCCCCGTCGTGACGCTGATCGTGGTCGGCACCAGCCTGCTCATCGTCTGGCTGGCCATCCGCATGGCGATTCAATCCTGGAACGCCATGTACGTCACGTTGCCGATGACGCAAGCCACCGTGTATGTGTTCATGGCTGTCAGCGCGGGACTCCTCGCGCTCTTTGGCCTGGAGTCGCTCTTAACGGGTGCCGAACCCGCCAACGAAGGGGTGGGTGAATGATCACCGCGCTGTGCGTGTGTTTCGTGGCCTGCATCCTGATCGGGGTGCCGATTGCCTTCGGCATGCTGCTGGCGTCGGCGGCCGCGGTATTGGCGAGTGACACGCTGCCAATGCCGCTGCTCGCTCAGCGCCTGGGGTCGGGCGTGGACAACTTTACCTACCTCGCCATTCCGTTGTTCATTTTGGCGGGTGCGATCATGGAGCGTTCGGTCATCTCCGAGCGTCTGGTTGATCTTGCGCGTGCCCTGGTGGGCCATTTTCGAGGTGGCATGGGGCAGGTGGTGATTGTCTCCGAGGTGTTCTTTTCGGGCATTTCGGGCGCCTCGCTGTCGGATGCCTCCGCCATCGGCTCGATCATGTTTCCAGCGCTTCGAAACTCGGGCTACGACAGCGGGCGGGCGGTTGCGCTGATCGCAGGGGCCTGCGCCATGGGTATCCTGATTCCACCCTGTCTCACCATGGTGGTGCTGGGTGCATTGGCGGGCGTATCCGTGTCGGCGCTGTTCGTAGCCGGTTTCATTCCGGGCTTTTTGATGGCGGCTGCGCTCATGGGACTGGTCTACCTGCAGTCGCGGCAGGGCCTGCTGCCTGCAGGCGAACCCCGGGTGGCATCGGCCGAGCGCTGGCGAGCGCTGCGGCGTGCGGCGCTTCCGCTCATGCTGCCGGTCATCATCTTCGGCGGTATTTTGGGCGGGGTGTTTTCGCCCACCGAGGCGGCGGCCGTGGCGGTGCTCTACGCCTTTCTGATTGCCACCTTCGTGTACCGGGAGATGTCCTTCGGTTTGCTGTTCAGGCTGCTCGCCGATACGGCCGCCATCACCGGCGCCATTGGCCTCATTCTGGGTGCGGCCGCAGCCTTCAGTGCTATTTTGTCGTTTGGTGGTATCCCGGAAGAAGTGGCCGGCTTCATTACCGGCATGTCGACCAGCCCGGTGGTGTTTCTGATCGCCGCCAACCTCACGTTCTTGCTGTTTGGGGCCTTGCTGGACGGCATCCCGGCGCTGCTGCTGTTCCTGCCCATTCTCATGCCAGTCTCAAACGCGCTGGGCATTGATCCCTTGCACTTTACGCTCGTGAGTGTGGCGTCTCTGGGTATCGGGTTGGTCATTCCCCCCATCGGCATTCTCTTGCTGGTGGTGTGCTCAATCACGCGCACGCCGCTGGCCGTCGCCTCCCGGGCCATGCTCCCGTATCTGGGTATTCTTGGTTTTTGCCTGCTGTTCATCATCGCGGTGCCCGCGGTGGTGCTGGTGCTGCCCAGAGCCTTCGGCCTCTAGCGGCGGGCCGTCTCTTCCCTCCACGCTTCATTTTCAAGCGAAATCTCCATCATGCGAATCGTCAGTTACGGACCTCACGACGCCGAGCGCGCCGGCATTCATACCGATCGCGGCATCGTTGACTTGTCTGCCGCGCTGCAGGCGGCCGGGGAGCCCCCGACCACAGAATTGATTCGGTTGCTCGAGCGCCCCCAGTGGCGTGCCGTGCTCGATCGTGCCGAGTCCTCGTCGAAGAACCTGCCCGTCATCGACCCGGCCACGATCCGGCTCGGTGCGCCGGTGCCGGTGCCGCGCAAGCTGATGATCGCGGGCGCGAACACCTTCAGCCATCTCAAGGAAGCCGAGCCGCTGCTGGGCAAGGTGGAGCCTCCGCGCCAGCCCATGGTGCTGGCCAAGGCATCGAGTTCGGTCTGCGGGCCGAGGGACGACATCATTCTTCCACCGCAAACCCGTAAGCTCGACTACGAGGTGGAACTGGGCGTGGTCATCGGCAAGCGGGCTCACCGCATCAGTGAGTCGCAGGTACGCGACCACATCGCGGGCTTCATGACCACCAACGATGTGTCTGCCCGGGATGTCCAACTGGCCGAACACGAGGCCAACAGCTTTTACCGCGTTCACTATCTGGGCAAGAGCTTCGATACCTTTGCGCCCTGCGGTCCGGCCATGGTCACACCCGACGAGTTCGTCTGGGGGCGCCCCTTCAGCCTGGTCACCAAGGTCAATGGCGCTGTGCGCCAGTCGAGCGATACCTCCGATCTCATCTATGGCATTGAAGCGCTGGTCGCGTACATCAGCTGCTACATGACCCTGTTGCCTGGAGACGTCATTCAGACCGGTTCGCCCGCTGGGGTTGCATTCTTCATGTCTCCCCAAGCCTTCCTGCAGGACGGCGACGTCGTCCGTTGTGAGATTGAAGGGGTGGGCGTCATCGAGAACCGCGTGCGCCACGAAGTGCTCTGAGCGCGATGGGAGCGATACCTTGAGCAAGCTCACGATGCGCGCGGCCATTGATATTGGTGGCACCTTTACCGACCTCGCGTTCTACGATGCCGCCAGTCGCAGCGTTCGCTTTGAAAAAGCGCTGAGCACGCCCGCATCGCTGGGCGATGCGGTCATGGAGTGCTTTGGCAAGGGCGATGTGCCGGTGGATCAACTGGAGCACTTCATCCACGGCTCCACGGTCGCGATCAACGCAGTCATCCAGAAAACTGGCGCGCGCACCGCGCTGGTCGCGACCGAAGGCTTCGTCGATGTCTATGAAATCGCGCGCACCAATCGACCGGACACCTACAACCTTTTTTTCGAGAAGACGCCGCCCCTCGTGCCGGCCAACCTTAGTTTTGGCGTCAGCGAGCGTATGAGTGCGCAGGGCGAGGTTCTGCGGCCGCTGGGCGAGAAGTCGCTCGACGCACTGGTCAAAAACTTGAAGAAGGCCAAGCCCGAGGCGGTTGCGGTCTGCCTGTTGCATGCCTATGCCAACCCCGCGCACGAGAAACAGGTCGGTCGCCGGCTGAAAAGCGAATTCCCTGGTCTGTTCATCACGTTGTCGCACGAAATTCTGCGCGAGTACCGCGAGTTTGAGCGGACATCGACAGCGGTGCTCAACGCCTATGTCGGCACCGAAGTCAGCCACTATCTGCGCGATCTGGAGCGCCCTCTTTCCAAACGCGGCTTTGCCGGCAACTTTCTGATCATGCAGTCCAACGGCGGCGTGATGACCTCCCGCCGTGCGCGCCAGGTGCCAGTGGGCATGATGGAGTCGGGGCCGGCGGGCGGCATCATTGGTGCCGCCGAGCTCGGCAAGCTCATCGGTACGCCCGATGTGATTGCCTTCGACATGGGGGGGACCACCGCCAAGACCTGCCTGGTCGAGGGCGGTCTTCCCAAGATGACCGATCAGTATTTCATCGGCGGGTATCAGAACGGCCACCCAATGCGTCTGCCGGTCGTGGACATCATCGAGGTGGGCGCAGGCGGCGGCAGCATCGCCTGGATCGATGCTGGCGGTGCGCTCAAGGTGGGGCCGCGCAGTGCCGGATCGTCCCCCGGGCCCGCCTGTTACGGCCGTGGCGGGGTCGAGCCCACGGTCACCGATGCCAACCTGGTGACGGGGCGCCTGAACGCACAACGCTTTCTCGGCGGTGAGTTCGATCTGGATGCTGCGGCGGCGACCGAGGCGATCCGATCCAGGGTGGCGCGGCCGCTCAAACTTGATCTGCTCGACGCGGCTGCGGGCATCCTGCGGATCGCCGATGCCCGCATGGCCTTTGCGGTGCGTGCCATTACCCTGCAACGGGGCTACGACCCTCGCAAGTTCAGCATGGTGGCCTTCGGCGGTGCGGGTCCGCTGCATGCCATGTCAATTGCGCGCGAACTGCATATTCCTCGGGTCGTCATCCCTCCCCAGCCCGGCCATTTCTCGGCGCTTGGAATGTTGCTCACCGACCTGCGGCAGGACTACGTGCAGACCCGTATCGCAGATCTGGCCGACCTCAAGGCGACCAGCCTCGAGCGCTGGTTCGCTGCCTTGGAAAGTGAGGGTCGAAAGAGCCTGGCGCGCGAGGGGCTGGCGACGGATACCGTGAGGCTGCTGCGCTCAGCCGACATGCGTTACCTGGGGCAGGAGTACACCGTACGGGTGCCGGTTGCGTCGGCGCTTCGGTCCGAGGGCGACCTCGAGCAATTGCGCCGCCAGTTCGACGAGAGCTACGCGGTGCGCTACGGGCATGCAGCGCCGGATCAGAGCGCCCAGATCGTCAATTTACGCATCACGGCGATTGGCGACGTTCGCAAGCCCGATTTCGCCAGTTTGCGAGACAAGCGCATTCCGGCGGTGGCGAGTAGCCGCGAGCGCGAGGTTTTTTTTCCAGGGGTGGGCATGGTGGTCTGCCCGGTGCTTCAGCGGGCACAGCTTCGTGAAGGCGAACTCATCGAAGGGCCTGCCGTGATCGAGGAGTACGCCTCCACCACGGTTCTGCATCCAGGCGATCGGGCCAGCCTCAACGCGATGGGCTGTCTGATTGTTGAAACCGGCCTCAAGGCCTGAGCGCGGGAGCCTATCGATGAGTGCCAGACAAAGCAGCCGTCGCGCGGTCGATCCGATCACGGTCGAGGTGGTGAACAACGCGCTCGGTGCGATCGCCGAAGAAATCACCATCAACCTGGCGCGCACCGCGCACAGCACCATCGTGTACGAGGTGCAGGATTTCTGCACTGGCCTGCTCGATGCGCAGGGGCGACTGGTGGCGCAGGCGCCGGGGGGGCTACCCCTTTTCGTGGGCGATCTCGATGCAGCCGTGGGAGACGGGATCGCCATTCACGGCGCCGAGGGATTCAAGCCCGGTGACGTCATAGTCACCAACCACACCGGCACCTGCGGTCAGCACTTGAACAATGTGGTGGTTTACACGCCAATGTTTTTCGGCAGGAAGCTCATTGGATTTGCGGCGACGCGGGCCCACTGGACCGATGTGGGCGGGCGGCTGGCAGGCGGCTTTCTGACCGATGCGGTCAGCTCCTTTGAGGAAGGCATTCAGATTCGCTCGATCAAGCTCTATCGCGCGGGCAAGCCCGATGACGACCTGTTTCGCATGCTCCGGCACAACATTCGCCATCCCGATGCCTCGTTTGGCGACCTTCATGCTCAGATCGGGGCCTGTCGCATGGCCGAACGCCGCATGCAGGAACTCTACGAGACCTACGGTGCCGCCACGGTCGAGGCGTCTATTCAGCAGGGCTGGGATCAGGCCGAGCGAATCGTACGCTCCAGAATCGCCGAGATTCCCGACGGTATCTATTCGGCCGAATCGTTTCTGGATGACGACGGCGTCGATCTTGGCAAGCCCGTCCCGATTCGTGTCAGCGTCATCGTCAAGGGCGATTCACTCACCATCGATTTCAGCAAGATGAGCCCGCAGGTTCGCGGGCCCATCAACTCGGGCATTGCGGCGGGACGCAGCGCCGGCCGGCTCGCGCTGAAGTATCTCGTAGCCCCCGACGTGATGGCGAGTGAGGGGTGCTTTCGGCCTGTGACCGTGGTGCTTCCCGAGGGTACCCTGATCAGCGCGCGGGAACCGGCGCCGATGTCCTGGTGGCAGACGCCCATGCTCACGGTGATCGACACCATTTTGCTGGCGATGGCCAAGGCGATTCCTGACCGTATTCCGGCCGGCCATTACAGCGATATCTCTGCCATGTTGATGACTGGCCGCGACCCCTTCCGGGGGGGGCGACCCTTTACCAACATCGAGCCGGTGGCCGGCGGCTGGGGCGCGAGGCCCCACGGCGATGGCCCCACCGCCATCTACACCATCGGTCATGGCGATACCTTCAACATCCCTATTGAAGTGCTGGAAACCCGCTATCCGCTGTTGATCGATCGCTACGCGATGCGCCGTGATTCAGGGGGGGCGGGACGTTATCGGGGTGGTTTGGGCCTTGAGCGGGTTTACCAGGTGCTCGACAACGGCGTCTTCAACGGATTGAGCGAGCGCTCGGTCTGTCCGCCCTGGGGACTCGCGGGCGGCGAGGCCGGTGCCAGCGGCGAGATCAGTGTCGAGCGCGCCAAGGGTGGGCAAAGCCAGACCTTTCACAAGGTCACGGGGCTCAAGCTCGTGAAAGGCGACCGGCTGATCTTTCGTACGGGCGGCGGGGGCGGCTATGGACCGGCGATCGAGCGCGAGGCCGCGAGCGTGGCGCGAGACGTGATGCTGGGCTATGTGTCGAAAGAGGCAGCACGCGATCGATACGGCGTGGTGTTGACCACCCAGGGACAGGCGGTTGATGAAACCGCCACGGCGCGTTTGCGCGCCCGGATGGCAAGTGCGTCGCGGCGCAAGCCTGCTGCGCGTTCGGCCGGTGCACGGCCGGCGGGGGGCCGACGCCGGAAGGCCTGAGCCTCGCTAGGCGCCGCGGGCCTCGAGCCGGGCGGCGCCGGCGCGGGTCACCCGGCGAGCAGGCCCGCCTGCTGGAGCGCCCGACGCACGCGCTCGATCTCGGTGGGTGGCAGTTTCATGAGGGGCGGCCGAACCACCGCGCGCGGCAGGCGACCCAGCAGCACCAACGCCTCCTTCATGCGGTTGTGCATGTCCACCCAAGGCTCGCTGTAGAACACTTCGGCCGTCGGAAAGATGCGGTCGCTGACACGGCGCGCGTCATCCAGACGGCCTTCCCGTACGGCTGCGAGTAGCTGGGCCTGCAGATCGGGGATGACCGAACCGCTGCCAGACAGTAAGCCCTTGCAGCCGAGGACGAGCGAACTGAAGAGCCAGGCGCTGTGCGTGCTCAGCACGTTGACCGGTCGAGGCAGCGACTGAAGCACGCGCACCTGTCGCTCATGCGTCTGGGGGTTCGCGCACCAGTCCTTGATCGCCCGCACCGAGGGCACCTGCTCGACGATTTGAAGCAGCGTCGACAGCGGATAGCCTTGCCCACCCGAAAGGGGGTATTGAAACGCGATGAGGGGCAGATCGGTGACCTCGGCGATGCGCCGAAAATGTTCGATTGCCATTTCGGGCCGCTGGCCGTGGGTATAGACATTAGGCGGGAAGACCAGCAGACCCGAAGCACCTGCGGCCGTGGCCATGCGTGCGATTCGCTGCGCCTCGAAGCTGCCGTCGGCATAAACGCCCTGGATGACTTTTACGCGGCTGCCCACCTCGTCGAGCGTGATGTCCAGCACCTGACGCTGCTCATCGAAGGTGCAGGACGCGACCTCTGAGGCATGGGCATTGGTGGTGACCGCCGTGACGCCTTCGACCGCCACTACGTCCCGCAAATGCGAGCGGTAGCTGGCCTCATCGATCGAGAAGTCTTCATGAAAAGGCAGCAGCACTGCCGGAATCACGCCTTCTGGCTGGTACATGAGGGTCTCCAGGGACTTGTTCGCATCGTACGCCGAATGCGAAATCGTTGTAGATTCGCGGGCGTCTGTGCGGATCGGGTCGCGGGCGTCCTGGGCCCGACGCAGCGTGCCAGAATGGAGGCCGAAATGTTCCTCACCGTATCGCGTTTTTTTCGCAAGTCGATCTCCCGGCGTGTCACGCAGGGTCTGCTGCTGTGCGTGGTGGTCGCTGCCCCGCTGGTTCAGGCCCAGTCGTTTCCGGCCAAACCGATCCGGGTCATCGTTCCGTTCGCGCCCGGCGGCAATGTCGATGTGACAGCCCGGGTCATGAGTTCGGCCATGAGCAAGGTGCTCAACCAGAGCGTCATCGTCGAGAACCGAACCGGCGCGGGCGGCAAGATCGGTGCCGAGATTGCCATGAAATCGCCCGCTGACGGATACACCCTGATGATGGGCTCGAACAGCTCGCTGAGCGTTGCGCCCAGCCTGTACCGTGACTGGCCGTACGACCCGATGGCAGGTATTGCGCCAGTGAGCTTTCTGGCAGCCGTACCCTTTGTGTTGATCACGCATCCTGGCCTGGGCGTGAATTCGCTTGCCGCATTCATCGATCTGGCGCGGCGTAAACCGGGCTCGCTCACTATGGCCTCGGCAGGTAACGGCACCTCCAATCATCTGGTGGGTGAACTTTTCCAGGCGCTCACCGCCACGCAGTTGCTGCACGTGCCCTTCAAGGGCGCGGGACCCGCGCTGCAGGACGTTGTGCCGGGGCGGGTCGATGTGCTGTTCGATCAGGTGAGCTCATCATCGGCCTTCATCGAGCAGGGCAGGGTGCAGGCGCTGGCGGTGTCGTCGGCCGAGCGCTGGAAATCGCTGCCCGCCGTACCCACCTTTTCGTCGGCGGGCCTTGGCGAGTTCGTCATTACGAATTTCACGGGTCTGGTGGCGCCCGCTGGCACCCCCGCTGAGGTGATCGGCGTTTTACAGCGTGCTGCGGTTCTGGCCCTTCAGGACGAGGCAGTGAAAAAGAGCTTTGCCACGCTGGGCGTCGAAGCGGTTGGCAGCACGCCCGAGGCCTTCGCTCAACTGATCCGGGAAGACCTGAGTCGCTGGATGAAGGTCGTTCGCGACAAGGGTATCCGGCTCGACTGAGGCCCCGGCCTTCCCTCCCGCCGGGCGCGCAAGGCCTCTGAAGTCACGCGCTCCCCGCCCAGCCCTGAGCCCTGCTGTTCGCTCGTTCCGCTCCTGAAAGACCAGAATCATGTCGACGAATGCCTCTGAAAGTGCAAGCCCGATTGGGGTTGATGCCTTGCCCGAATGCGCCCCGCACGACCCGCATCCGCGCGCCTCGCGCCTGAAGGTGCCGGCGTATGCCTGCGATGTGCACGCTCATGTCTGCGGGCCGCGTGACCGGTTCCCCCTCGTATCGAACCGGCTGTACAACCCGCCTCAGGCGCCGCTGGCCGAGTACCGGCATATGCTCGACACCTTGGGGATCGAGCGTGGCGTGCTGGTGCAGCCAAGCGTGTACGGCACGGACAACCGTGCCATGCTGGAGGCTCTCGCGCTCGATCCGGAGCGGCTTCGTGCGGTGGCGGTGCTGCCCTTCGACGTGTCGGCCGATGAGGTTCAGCGACTGCACGCGCTGGGCGTGCGGGGTGTCCGTTGCAACATCGTCGACCTCAAGGACGGCAAGGGTCAGTTGCCGCTCGCTGGATTGCGAATGTTGGCCGGCACCATTGCACCGCTTGGTTGGCACATCGAGTTCCTGATGCATGTCAACGAGTTCCCCGACCTGGACGCGCAGCTGGGCGCCCTGCCAGTGCCTCTGGTCTTCGGGCATCTGGGCTACGTACCCACCCACCTGGGTCGAACCGATGGTTTCGAGGCCTTGCTGCGACTGGCGAAGGCGCACAAGGCCTGGATCAAGCTCACGGCGCCTTACCGGCTGACAGGCGAAGCCATGCCCTATCCCTCGACGCTTGCGGCAGCCCAGCGACTGCTCGATGAGGTGCCGCAGCGCCTGATGTGGGGCAGCGACTGGCCTCATGTCTTCATTCGAAGCGCCATGCCCAACGACGGGGATCTGTTCAACCTGTTTCTGGACTGGATCGGCGACCGGGATCTGCTGGACACGGTCCTGGTCCGAAACCCCGCCCACGTCTACGGATTCTGATCGCCATGGCCCTCAATGTTCACCAACAGCGTCTGCGCGATGGTCAGACGGTCATCGCGGTCAATCTGGGCGGTCGTAACCCCGATGTCATGGGCGTATTGGCCAGTGCCGGCGCGCACGTGGCCTTTGTCGACTGCGAGCGCAGCGGCATTGGGCTTGATGCGGCCACCGATCTGATCCGGGCCGCGCGGGTGGCGGGTTTATCGCCCATGGTGCGGAGCTGGTCCCGCGATCCGGCGGTGCTGGTCCAGTATCTCGACCGACAGGCCGACGGATTGATCGTTCCTCACATCGATACAGCCCAGGATGCCGCCGACGCCGTGGAAGTGGTGCGTTATGCGTGTGGTGACAAGGCCGGTGACAAGACCGTGATCGTTCAGATCGAGACCGCCCAGGCGGTCAAGAATCTCGATGCGATCATCGCGGTGCCCGGTGTCGACGCATTCTTGATCGGGCCCAACGACCTGGCCTACAGCCTGATCGGAAAACGCGGAGCCCGAACGCCCGAGGTGCTGACCGTCGTCGATGAGGTCTGCAGCCGACTCAAGGGCGCGGGCCGGCGCTTCGGCATGCCGGCGAATTGGGATCAGCTCGAACGGTTCCAGGCGCAGGGCGCAACGTTTCTCTATTTCCCGATCGAGTGGCTGCTCGAGCGGGCACTCGGCGACCTCACGGCGCGCCTCGGTCTTCGCTGATCCGTCCGCCCCCAGACCGGGGGCGGCGGAGCGCACTGCCTTTGGGCCTTGCTCAGGCGGTGGCTTGTACCGACTTCGGCCACGGCAGGCCATGGACATCATCGCGCAGCAGGCAATCGTCCCCCAGCAACTGGATGGGCGTGAAGTCGCGGTGGGCGATCCAGTCGGGCCGCTTGAACCGGGTGATGTGATTGCTGACCGCGCAGAGGCTCAGGTACACGATCACCCGATCCCAGGGACTCATGTTGGGGGGCGAGCCATGAACCAGGCAGCCGTGAAACATGAGCATCGAGCCGGGGGGGCCTTTGGGCGCGACGATGCCACCCTTGGCAACCAGTTCGCGCACCTTGGCGTTGTCGAGCGTCCAGAGGGGGTAGCTGGTGGTGCGGGTGTCGTGGCCGGCCTCGACGACGCCCTCGCGGTGTGAGCCGGGGATGAACCAGAGCGGGCCGTTGAACTCGTTGACCTCATCCAGAAAAATCGACACGTTCATCGCCCGGGAATCGGGCATGCCGTCATCGCGGTGCCAGGTGCCGAAATCCTGATGCCATTGCCAGACATCACCATCAAAGGCCTGCTTGCCGTTGATCTTGAACTGATGCATGTAGACGGGCTCGCCAAAATACTGCTGCACCGGATCCACCATTCGTGGATGACGCCCGAGCCGGGCAAAAACCTCGCTGTAGGTGTGGGCCGCGAAGCTGGTGCGGGGCGTGACGCCGTCTTTCTCGCGCACGACCTCGGGCCGCACTTCGGCGTAGAGGCGAGGTACTTCATCGCGCAGCACCTTCATCTCGGCGGGCGTAAAGAGGCCAGGGAAGAAAAGATAACCATCGCGTTCGAACTGGTCCAGTTGGGCGGCGCTGAGTTTCATGGTGATCGGTCTCCGTGATGGGTGTCGGCCTCAGGCCGCCCCGGGTGCGCTCCATCCTAGGCATCGGCCCGGGACGGGTCAAGCGCGCGAAGCGGCTGCGGTGAACGGGGGCTTGCTTGGCCAATGCCGCGCCGGCGCGGCCGAGGGGCAAGGCACGCGCCGTTTGGCGTCGGCGGGCTTATGTCGGAGAATCCGGGGCTTGGGCGCTTGCGCATGGAGAATGAACCCGTATGAACGATTTGACTTCGGCCGGGAAGTTGGCGCAATCGGTGCGCGACGAAGTCGGCGAGGCCGAGTGGCAGGTCCGGCTCGACCTCGCGGCCTGCTACCGGCTGATGGCGGCCTACGACATGACCGAGATGGTGGCCAACCACATCTCGGCGCGTGTGCCGGGGCGCCATGATCAGTTCCTGATCAACCCCTACGGCATGCTCTATGAGGAGATGACCGCCTCGTCCATGGTCCGCATCGACCTCGATGGCAAGGTGCTCTTCAGTGCCACCGACTACGGCGTCAACCGGGCCGGTTGGGTCATCCACAGCGCCATTCACCGGGCCCGACCCGACGTGGACGCCATCATTCACACGCACACGCTGGCCGGCATGGCGGTGTCGGCCATGGCCTGCGGACTGCTGCCCATTGCGCAGTCTTCCATGCGATTTCCAGAAATCGCCTATCACGATTACGAGGGCGTGGCGGTCCGCGAAGACGAGCAGCAACGGTTGGTCGCCTCGCTCGGGTCGCTTGAGGCGATGATCCTGCGCAACCACGGGCTTCTGACCGTTGCATCGTCCATTCCCGAGTGCTTCAATCACATGTACCGGCTCGAGCGCGCCTGCCAGTTGCAGGTGACCGCGATGTCCTGCAATACCGAACTGCAAATGCCGTCGAGCGAGTCGGTCGAAAGCTCGCGCGCGCACTACCGCAACGCACGCCGATTCGGTCTGCTTGAGTGGCCAGCGCTGCTGCGCAAGCTCGACCGGATGGATTCTTCCTGGCGCAACTGAGGCTATACCTTCGCAATGATCACGATTACCCTGCCGGACGGTTCCCGTCGCGAATTTCCTGCACCCGTCACGGTGGCCGACGTGGCCGCCTCCATTGGCGCGGGCCTCGCCAAGGCTGCGCTCGCCGGACGCGTCAACGGCGCACTGGTCGACACGTCCTACCGGATCGAGGCCGATGCCACGCTGTCGATCATTACGGATCGCGATGCCGATGGGGTTGACGTCATCCGCCACTCCACCGCGCACCTGCTGGCTTACGCAGTGAAAGATCTCTTTCCCGATGCGCAGGTCACGATCGGGCCGGTGATCGAGAACGGCTTCTATTACGACTTTTCCTACAAGCGGCCCTTCACGCCCGAAGACCTGGCGGCCATCGAAGCCCGGATGACCGAACTGGCGCGTAAGGACGAGCCCGTCACGCGCGAGGTCTGGCAGCGCGATGACGCGGTGAACTATTTCGAATCGATTGGCGAGCGCTACAAGGCCGAGATCATCGCCTCGATCCCGCAGGGCGAGCCCATCGGGCTTTATCGCGAGGGCAGCTTCATCGACCTGTGTCGGGGGCCTCACGTACCCTCGACCGGGCGGCTCAAGGTTTTCAAGCTGATGAAGCTTGCCGGTGCCTACTGGCGGGGCGACTCGCGCAACGAAATGCTGCAGCGGATCTACGGCACGGCGTGGGCGAAAAAGGACGATCAGGAGGCCTACCTGCACATGCTCGAGGAGGCCGAGCGGCGGGACCACCGCAAGCTGGGTCGCGAACTCGACCTCTTCCACATGCAGGACAACGCGCCGGGCATGGTGTTCTGGCATCCCAGGGGCTGGACGCTCTGGCAGCAGGTGGAGCAGTACATGCGCCGGGTGTACGAGGACAACGGCTACCAGGAGGTACGTTGTCCGCAGATTCTCGACCGCTCGCTCTGGGAGCGCTCCGGGCACTGGGAGAATTACAAGGACCACATGTTCACCACGGCCTCCGAGAACCGCGATTACGCGGTCAAGCCGATGAACTGTCCCGGGCATGTGCAGGTCTACAACTCGGGGCTGCGCAGCTACCGTGATCTGCCGCTTCGCTACGGCGAATTCGGCGCCTGTCACCGCAACGAGCCTTCGGGAGCGCTGCACGGCATCATGCGCGTGCGAGGCTTCGTGCAGGACGACGGTCACATCTTCTGCACCGAAGACCAGATTCTGGCCGAGTGCGTGGCCTATACCGAGCTGCTGCACCGTGTCTATCGCGACTTCGGCTTCGACAAGATTCTGTACAAGGTGGCCACCCGCCCCGCCAAGCGCGTGGGCGACGATGCCCTGTGGGACAAGGCCGAGCACGCCCTGATGGAGAGCCTGCGGCGCTCCGGGGTCGAGTTCGAGATCGCGCCGGGTGACGGCGCTTTCTACGGCCCCAAGATCGAGTACACCTTGAAAGATGCGCTGGGGCGGCAGTGGCAGTGCGGCACCATGCAGGTCGACTTCAACATGCCGCAACGCCTGGGCGCCGAGTATGTCGCCGAAGACAACACCCGGAGGCACCCCGTCATGCTGCACCGGGCCATCGTCGGGTCACTCGAGCGCTTCATCGGCATCCTGATCGAAAACCACGCGGGGGCGATGCCCATGTGGCTGGCACCGGTGCAGGTGGTCTTGATGAATATCACCGACGGGCAGGCTGATTACGCCCGGGATGTTGCACAAGCGCTGAAAAAACAAGGGTTTAGGGTTGAGTGCGATTTGCGCAACGAGAAGATCAACTATAAAATCCGCGAGAACAGTCTGCAGAAGATCCCTTATCTGCTCGTGGTGGGCGACAAGGAGCGGCAGTCTGGCATGGTGGCCGTGCGTGCGCGCGGAGGCCTCGATCTTGGAGCAATGACGGTACAGGCGTTCATCGATCGCCTGTCTCAAGACGTCAGTTCCAGGCGGGCGGCCCCGCAGTAACCTTCAGGCTTTCAGATATCCGGATCGGGGCGTCCGACCCAGGTCTGGGCTGAGGTTCGCGTCCCGCGCGGTCGTTTGTTTTTTCCCCGGAGGATCCAAGCATCGTTACAAAAGCGCCCCCCGTCGCCGAACAACGCGCTCATCGCATCAACGGCGAGATCACTGTCCCCGAAATCCGTCTGATTGGCCCCGACAGTGAACCCCTCGGAATCGTCAACACGCGTGAAGCGCTCAGAATGGCCGAGGAGGCTGACGTCGATCTGGTCGAAATCGCGCCCACCGCGATGCCGCCGGTCTGTAGGCTCATGGACTACGGCAAGTTCAAGTACCAGGAGCAGAAGCGGGCGCACGACGCGCGACTGAAGCAGAAGATCATCCAGGTCAAGGAAGTCAAGTTTCGACCGGGTACTGACGAGGGCGACTATCTCATCAAGATGCGCAATGTGAAGCGCTTTCTCGATGACGGCGACAAGGCGAAGATCACGCTCCGGTTCAGGGGGCGCGAAATGGCGCACCAGGAGTTCGGCATCAGGCTGCTCGAGCGTATCCGCACCGAGCTCGATGAGGTGGCGGTGGTCGAGCAGATGCCCAAGCTCGAAGGGCGGCAGATGATCATGGTGATCGCGCCCAAGCGAAAGAAGTAGCAGCGGTCGACGCGACCGAACGAATCAAAAGAACATGCTGCCAGGCGAAAGTCTGGCGGGTGTACAAGCCGAGCGGGTCATCAAGTTCCGGCGCAGTAGCTGGACACCTGGCAAGGCATTAGAAGGCAAGAGAAAGGCAAATCATGCCCAAGATGAAGACCAAGAAAAGCGCTGCCAAGCGCTTTCGCGTGCGCGGCTCCGGCAGCGTCAAGCGCGGCCAGGCGTTCAAGCGCCACATCCTCACCAAGAAAACCACCAAAAACAAGCGGCAGCTGCGCGGGACCGAGAGCGTGCACAGCACGAACATGGCGTCCGTAAAAGCCATGCTGCCTTACGCATAAGGAGAGCGCGATGCCCAGAGTCAAACGTGGAGTTACGGCGCGCGCGCGTCACAAGAAGATCATCGCCCTGGCCAAGGGTTACCGCGGCCGTCGTGGCAATGTATTCCGGATCGCCAAACAGGCAGTCATGCGTGCGGGTCAGTACGCCTATCGTGATCGTCGCACCAAGAAGCGCGTGTTCCGCGCCCTCTGGATCGCCCGGATCAACGCGGCGACCCGTGAGCACGGCCTGAGCTACAGCCGTTTCATCAACGGTCTGCAGCGTGCCTCCATCGGCCTTGACCGCAAGGTCCTGGCCGAATTGGCAGTGAATGACAAGCAGGCTTTTGCCGCTATCGTCAACCAGGTGAAGGCGACGCTCGCCGCCGCCTGATGTCGCGGGAGGGACGGTGCTCGTCGGGGCTGCGTGCCCCGGTGGGTGCCTGCTTGGTGCGACCGCTAACGGTTCGAGCCGATCGCCTGACTTCCCGCCAGCGGGGCCGACAGGCCCCGCTTTGATGTCCGCGTCAGCCCTGAGACCGGTTTTACGCCGCTCAATCGTCGCCAGGGCTCGCACACCGCAGGAGTGCATCGCATGGATCAATCGCTGAGCGACATCGTTGAAGAGGCGCGCAACGCTCTGGCCGAGGCTGCTGACGGTGCGGCGCTTGCCAATGCCAAGGCGCGTTTTTTGGGGAAAGAGGGCAGCCTCACGGCGCGCATGAAGTTGCTCGGCGCCCTCAGCGGCGAAGCGCGGGCCGCGGCGGGCCGCGAACTCAACGAGGCCAAGCAGGCCATCGAAACACTCGTCTCTGGGCGTGAAGCCGATATCGCGAGGACCTTGCTCGAGGCGCGACTTGCCCAGGAGTCGATCGACGTCACGCTGCCGGGGCGCGGGCTGGGGCGGGGTGGCCTGCATCCGCTGACCCTCACCATTGCACGCATCGAAGCCCTCTTTCATTCGATCGGTTTCGACGTGGCTGACGGCCCCGAGATCGAAGAAGACTTCTATAACTTTACGGCGCTCAATACTCCCGAAAACCATCCGGCGCGCTCGATGCACGACACCTTCTATGTCGAGGGCGGGCTGCTGCTGCGCACGCACACCAGCCCGGTGCAGGTGCGCTATGCGCGCATGCACGAGCCGCCCATTCGTGTGATCGCACCCGGCAAGACCTACCGGGTTGATTCCGACGCGACTCACTCGCCCATGTTTCACCAGTTCGAGGGGCTGTGGATCGACGAGGACATCAGCTTTGCCGACCTCAAGAGCGTCTACGCCGATTTTCTGCGTCGCTTCTTCGAGACCGACGAGCTCGACGTGCGCTTTCGCCCCTCCTATTTTCCGTTTACCGAACCGTCGGCCGAGATCGATATTCGCTTTCCCGATGGGCCGCTTGCGGGGCGTTGGCTCGAGGTGAGCGGGTCAGGCCAGGTGCATCCCAATGTCGTGCGCAATTTCGGGCTTGATCCCGAGCGCTACATCGGCTTTGCCTTCGGCTCGGGGATCGAGCGGCTGGCCATGCTGCGCTATGGCGTAGGCGATCTACGCCTCTTCTATGAAAACGATCTGCGCTTTCTGCAGCAGTTCAACCGATGAGGATCGAGCATGCGTGTTCCTGAAAGCTGGCTGCGCAGCTTCGCATCGCCCGACTGGTCCGCAAGCCTGATCGGCGAGCGGCTCACCATGGCCGGACTCGAAGTCGAGGAGTCCCACACGGCCGCACCGCCCTTCGACCGGGTCGTGGTTGCCGAGGTTCGTTCGGTGGCGCCGCACCCCAATGCGGACAAGCTCAAGGTCTGCGAGGTGGATACCGGCGAGGGCATTGCCCAGATCGTCTGCGGTGCGCCCAACGTGGTGGCGGGCGCGCGGGTGCCCTGTGCCTTGCCGGGTGCGACGATGCCGGGCGGCATGCAGATCAAGGTCGCCAAGATGCGGGGCGTCGAGAGCTGCGGCATGCTCTGCTCGGCACGTGAGCTCGGGCTCTCCGAGGATCACGGTGGCCTGCTCATCCTGAGTCCTGATGCGCCAGTCGGTAAGAGTATTCGCGACTGGCTCGATCTCGATGAAACCGTTTGGATGCTCAAGCTCACGCCCAATCTGGCGCACTGCATGAGCGTGTTCGGTGTGGCCCGTGAGCTGGCGGCGCTGAGTGGCGTACCGCTGCAACAGCCCGCCTTCGCGGCCGTGCCGGTCAGCGTCAACGACAAGTTGCCTGCGCGCATCGACGCGCCCGATCTGTGCGGCCGTTTCTCTGGGCGCGTCATCCGCGGCGTCAACGCCCGTGCGGCCACGCCCGAGTGGATGAAGCGCAGGCTCGAGCGCGCGGGCCAGCGCAGCATCTCCGCACTGGTCGATATCTCGAATTATGTGATGCTCGAACTGGGTCGCCCCTCGCACGTGTTCGACCTGGCCAAGATTCAGGGCGAACTGGTGGTGCGCTGGGCCCGCGAGGGCGAGTCGCTTGAACTGCTCAACGGCCAGACCATCGCGCTGTCGAACGATGTCGGCGTCATTGCCGATGCCCATCAGGTCGAGAGCCTTGCCGGCATCATGGGGGGGAACGCCACCGCGGTGTCCGATGACACCCGCGACATCTACCTCGAGGCGGCGTTCTGGTGGCCGCAGGCCATCGCGGGGCGTGCCCGACGCTACAACTTCAGCACCGAAGCGGGATCGCGCTTCGAGCGGGGGGTCGACGCCAGTACCACGGTGGAGCACATCGAATACATCAGCCGACTGATCCTCGATATTTGCGGCGGCCAGGCCGGTCCGGTCGACGACATCCTGAGCGAATTGCCCGCGCGGCCCCCCGTGGCGCTGCGCCTGTCCCGCGCCCGCAAGGTGATTGGCGCCGACATCAGCGAAGCCGAGGTCACGCAGGCCTTCAATCGTTTGGGCCTGGCCTTCTCCAGGGAGGGCGAGTGCTTCGTTGTGACGCCGCCCGCGTATCGGTTCGACATGCAGATCGAGGAAGATCTGATCGAGGAGGTCGTGCGGCTGTGGGGCTATGAGCGGCTGCCCCTGCGGCCGCCCCGTGCACCGTCTGCCATGCGTCCGGTTCCCGAGGCGCGGCGACCGGTGATGGCGATCAAGCTTGCAATGGCGGCGCGCGATTATCAGGAAATCATCGGCTACAGCTTTGTCGAATCCGGTTTGGACGCGCGTCTGTCCGGGCAGCCGCCGGTGCGACTGCTCAATCCGATTGCCGCGCAGATGGATGTCATGCGGACCACGCTCTGGGGTGGGTTGATCGAAACCCTGCGCGCCAATCTCAACCGCAAGGCCAGTCGCGTGCGCCTCTTTGAGGTCGGCCGGGTGTTCCGGCCTGCTCCCGAGATGGAAAGCGGTCCCGTGCAGGTCAAGGGGATTGCCCAGCCCTGGCGACTGGCGGCGCTCGCCTTTGGCCCCCTCGCCGACGAGCAGTGGGGTGTGGCGGCAAGGCCGGTCGACTTTCACGATGTCAAGGCCGATCTGCTTGCACTGTGCGCGTCCTTGCCACTTGCTTTTGAGGCGGCGACCAACCCTGCACTGCACCCGGGGCGCAGTGCCCGACTGGTTCATGAGGGCCGAGAGATCGGTTGGCTGGGCGAGTTGCATCCGGCTTTGCAGCAGCAGCTCGAATTGCCGCAAGCGCCGATCCTGCTCGAGATCGATCTGGAGGCGCTGCGTGGGCGTGAGCTGCCCGTCTACCGCGAATTGTCGAAGTTCCCGCCTGTTCTGCGCGATATCGCCTTGCTGGTGCCGATCGATCTGCCGGCTGCCCGCGTTGAGGCCGAGATTGCGCGGGTGATTCGCGAAGCGCCCGCCGCAGCGGTCGTACAACAGGTGTCGCTGTTCGACGAATATCGCGGTAAGGGATTGGAAAATAAGGAAAAAAGCCTTGCGTTCAGATTACGCATGCAAGATACTGAACGCACCTTGAGCGATGCGGATGCACACGAGGCGGTCCAGGTGATCGTGGCCTGGTTGGGGCGTGAGCTCGGTGCTCGGCTCCGAGCCGGCGGCTAGTCGGGTCACTCCCGACATCCGCACAGACCTACTGTCGAGTCGATGATGCATTCGAGCCCTGCGATCGAGCGGTCCCCTGAAGGGGGTGATGCTGTAGCGCCCGTCGCTCCCTTGGGAGAGGCGGGTACGGCCGCCCCGTCCGCCGAGAGCTTCACGCTCACCAAGGCTGAACTGGCCGAGATGCTGTTCGAGCAGGTGGGGCTCAACAAGCGCGAGGCCAAAGACATGGTCGAAACGTTTTTTGAAGAGATCCGCGATGCGCTGGTACGAGGCGCCTCGGTCAAGCTCTCGGGTTTTGGCAATTTTCAACTGCGTGACAAGCCTCAGCGGCCGGGGCGTAATCCCAAGACCGGCGAGGCGATTCCCATCTCTGCCCGGCGCGTGGTCACCTTTCACGCCAGCCAGAAGCTCAAGCTGCAAATCGAAACGCCGGCCCAGGCTTCACGCTGATCCGGCCTAGCCCCCGCGACCGCTTACTGCGATTTCAATCCTTATCTGGCGCTCAAGCATGAACGGCAAGCAGGAAGCCAAGACCGTATTGCCGCCGATTCCGGCCAAGCGCTACTTCACCATCGGCGAGGTGAGCGAACTCTGCGGCGTCAAGCCCCATGTGTTGCGCTACTGGGAGCAGGAATTCACGCAGCTCCGCCCCATGAAGCGGCGAGGCAATCGGCGTTACTACCAGCACCATGAGGTCCTGTTGGTAAGGCGTATCCGCGAACTGCTCTACGAGGAGGGCTTCACCATCAATGGCGCCCGCAACCGGCTGGGCGAGATGGGTGGCAACGGGCGCTTGCGTGCGCCGGTCGGGGCCGCAGCGCTCGAGGCGATCGAGGCGGAGCGTCGGGCTGCGGGCCTGGCCTCGTCCGATGCGCAGAGCGTGCTTGCGGCTGGTTCCGAGGCCGGTGAGTTGCCCGGGGCCGGGGCGCTCGGGTTCTCCCCGACGGCCGAAGGGGCCCCCCCGGTGAGCGGTGCGGCCTCGCAGGGGGCCTTGCCGTTCGCGTTCAATTCCGCCCAGGGGCTGGCCGCGGTCCGTGAAGCCCTCGAACAGGCACTCGATCTATTACGCTGATATAATGTTTGGCTTCGGGGTGTAGCGCAGCCTGGTAGCGCACTTGCATGGGGTGCAAGGGGTCGCGAGTTCGAATCCCGCCACCCCGACCATGCATCAAGCAAGGGCTCAGATCTCACAAGGATCTGGGCCCTTTGCGTTTGGGGTGCCCTGGCTCAAACCCCAGCAGATTGATCGGGCGATTGGCTCTGGGCTACATTGGTCGGTTGACTAGGTAGTCCCGACTTCCGGAGCTCCCCGTGAGTATTGATCTCTCCACTTTCTTTGTTCTTCTCGATGCGGCCGGGCAACCCGTTGGGCTGTCGGCTGAGCTGCGTCAGTCCGCTGGCTGGGTGGCTATGAGTAGCCTGAGCGGCTACTCGATTCTCGAGGGGGGGGCCGCCGCAGACACCCTGTCGGGGCAGAGCGGTGCAGCGCGCGAGGTTCTGCTCGGGCTGGCGGGTTCTGACCTGCTCCGTCCTGGTTCCGGGGTCGACCTTGTATACGGGGATGCGCGGGGAGAGTTTTCAGCCGGCGATCCGAACGCGCTCCGATCGTCGCTGGCGGCGTATGACGTGCTGGACTACTCGATGTTCTCGGACGGGGCGTTGGTCGAGTTGAGTGCGGGGATCGTGTCAGGCAACGTGTCCGGGCGCGACGTGTTCGTCGATATCGAGGAGTTGCGCGGCACGCGCGGCAGCGATGTGGTCTCCGGCCGTCCCGGGCTGAGTGGTAACTGGAGCCTGCGTTACCTGTCGATGGGGGGCAGTGACACCGTCGACATGGGGACGGTGAATCCAGCCCTGCAGGCCGCCGACGTGATGCGCGTGTCCTACCTCTGGGCTGCCGCAGGGGTGAGCCTCAGCTACGCCGGGGGCAGTGCGGCGGGTGACACCGCCAAGGTGAGCTATGCGGGGTCGACCGCGAGCGGGGCCGCTTATGCTGCCGGGACCGATACGCTCGTGAAAGTGGCCGAGCTGGCCGACAGCCTCTACGCCGACCGCTTCGATTTTCGCGACCAGGCGCTCAACGTATTCGGTGAGAAAACTACCCAGGTCGTGTTGACCGGGGGCCATGACACCGTGTTCGGCAATGGGGCCACGCTGCTCGACTACTCGGGGCATGGCTGGCTGGCGGATCGGGGGATGCATTCGCAGTCCGGCGTGGTGTTTGATCTGCGCGAGCGCAGCCGAACAACGGTTGACGGTATTGCGGTCAATCTGATCGATGCGACTCATGTGAACTGGATCGACCCTGCTGAGGGCACCCGACTTGTGTCTTTCGGTGTGGATACCGTGTCGAAGATCGAGGGCGTCATTGGTACCGACTTCAGCGACACGATGATGGGGTCGGCTGCCGATGAAACTTTCGTCGGCAACAGCGGTTACGACTGGATCTATGGCGCGGGCGGGCTGGATCGGGCGTCTTACCAAACCTCCGGCTATTCGGTGTCGGTGGAGTTGAATTGGGGGGCTAACGCACAGGGAGCCACCGGTTCTTCCTTTGATCGGTTTTCGCCCGTAACCGACTCCCTGCACAGCATCGAGATGGTCCGTGGCTCCGACTACGCCGACCGGCTCAGCGCGTCGGGGTTTGGGGCCTTCTGGACGCGTAACCGCGGCAGCGCCGGCGGCTGGAACGCGTTGGAGGGGGGCGGTGGCAACGACACCATCGCGGGCAATGGCCAGACCCGGGCCGATTACGACAGCGCGCGCATGGCGGTGGTGGTCGATTTGTCCCAGGGCTATGCCGATGCACTGCTCGCCAGCGATCGGCTGCGTGGCGATTACGCGAGTTCGCTGGGTCGCGATGCCCTATACGGCGTGTACGGCGTGCGCGGTAGCGATTTTGGTGACAGCTTGGTGGGGGGCGGCGCGGGCTGGGCCGGTGCGGGCGTTGCACGCGAGAGCTTCGAGGGCCGGGCTGGCAACGACACGATCGACGGTGGCTCGGGCTGGGACACGGTGGTCTATCGGCAGGACCCTGCGGGTGTTCGGGTCGATCTGGGCCTGCGTGTAGCCACCGATGGCTGGGGTCAGACCGACACGCTGCGAAACATCGAAGACGTCTGGGGCTCGGATTTCAGCGATACGCTGGCAGGCAGCGACCGACCCGATCAGGAAAGCTTTTATGGTGGCGCGGGCGCCGACCTGATCGATGGCGGCGGCGGGTATGACGAACTGTCATTTGCCTTCGACCCTGCGTCGATTACGCTCACTCTGACTTCCCCGGCCGATGCGCAGGGCTACCGCAGCGTTAGCGATGGATGGGGCAATATCGATCGCTACCGGCGCATCGAGGGCGTTGAGGGCACAGCCTTTGCCGACCGGATCATCGGAGACGACGGCCCCAACCGGATTGATGGGCGCGGTGGCATCGATACGCTGGACGGCGCGGGCGGCGAGGACTGGCTTGAGTTCAATGACGACAGCAGCGGCTACGCCGCCGCCATCGACAGTTTCGAGGCGGTGCGGGGCTATGGCGTTCAGGTCGATCTGGCACGAGGGGTGGCCCGGCAGGTCGATCCCGGCTGGATTCTCAATCCTTCAAACGGGCACTACTACAAAGTCGTCAACGACGCGGTCACCTGGCGCGAGGCGCTCGAGCGTGCCGCCTCAGCGGAGACACACCTCGTCACCATTCAGGACGGCAACGAAAATTCTTTCTTGTCGGGGCTGATCGCCAGCAAGGTCGAGACTGGCTGGGATAACAATGCCATCTGGATTGCCGCAAGCGACAGCCAGGCCGAGGGCGCCTGGCGCTGGATGGCTGGGCCTGAGAGTGAGCAAGTATTCTGGACCGACACTGGCGGTACCGTCTCGGGCGCCTATGCCATTTTCAATGGCGCAAGCCCCAGCAACGACAACTCGGGTGGCAGTGGGGTGTCGGGTTCCTGGACCAATCCTACTGCGTCGGGTGCGGATTTTGCCTACATGACAGGAGGCGGCAACTGGTTCTCCGCCTGGTCGGACGCGAGCGCCACCACCGGCGCCTCGAGCCCGATTGCCGGCTCTCAGGGTATGCGCAATGCCTATGTCATCGAGCGCGAGACCGTGCCCTGGACATCGGGTGATGTGATCGTCCATTTTGAAAATGTGGTGGGGTCCGATTTTCGGGATCTGCTGGTGGGTGACGGCGGGCCGAATCAGTTCATCGGGTTGGGGGGCGATGACACGATCGACGGTGGCGATGGTACTGACACCGTGGTCTACCCGGGCAGGCGCGGCGATTACTGGGTCGAGAACACATGGAAGGGCTTCATCGTTCACTCGCAGAATGGAACCGTGTCGGCGCCCGATCAGACGGGCAACGACATTCTCAGAAACATCGAGGCTGTTCGGTTCAGCGACGAGACGCTGTCCGTGCCGCCACCGCCCAAACAGGGGGTGGACGTCAACGGATCGGATGAGGGCGGCACCTTTGGCAATGACGGGCTCGGGCCCTACGACTACTATCCGAGCACCTGGACTCAGTCAGGCTATGGCCGCGACTCGGGACGCAGTTTCTGGGATGCGGAAATCGGTCTTCCCGACGGTATCAGCCGTCTGCGTATCAGTGTGGACAGCGCGCAGACGGCATCACTGCCCGTGCCGCTCGTCTGGTACCTCACAGGGGGTCTGCCGACTAACGTTGTGACGGGTGAATTGATGGCGCCCAATCGGCTGCAGGTGCCGATCGGGTCCGATGCCATGGGGCAATCGGTCGACTACACGCGTGGCTATTGGGACACCCTGACGCAAACGTATTCAGAGCGGGCCTATGTAGCCACTTACACGCCGCGGTCCGAGGGTGGAAAAACCTTCTATGACCTCGAGGTTTCGCCCAAGTCGGGGGGCGTCATCAGCAACGATGAGATGACAGGCGTTCTGCGCAGCATTGGTGTCGCCTTCGCCTCGAGGTCCGAGTCGGCCGCGATCAGTTTCGCGGCGCTGAGCGCAGGCCAAACGGTGATCATTGGTGGGCTCGGCTTCACGGCAGGTGTGAATGGGGCAGCCGAATCGGAGGTACGTTCTGCTTTTACGAACCGCATCGACGGCTTTGTCGGCACGGGCGCCGTACAGGGCGGTAACCTCGGCGGCACCCTCGAGGGCTGGAGCAGCGGCTCCAGCCCGTCAAATGGCAAGCTTTATTTCACCAGTTCGACTCCCAATGCCGATGTGGCCGATCTCGTCACCTCGGGCTTGGCGTCCGCTCAAGTCGTAACGTCTCAGGGGGTGCCGCTGCCCGCCACGCCCTTCGACTTTTACTTCGACGCGACCGTCAGCATCACCGATGCGGCCGGCGGGGTCTCGGCGGTCTGGACAGGTGCCGGGGCGGGGCAGGCCAGTGCGTTGCGCTTTGAGCCCTCCAACCTGCCGCCGGTAGCCTACGCGGCGCGCTACAACGGGTCGATGATCGAGATCTTGTTCTCGGGCGGGCGAGGAACCGGCGCGTACAACGTGAACTGGCCCTCAAGCGTTGCCCAGGTTGTTTCCGACCACTGGGATGAGTGGGCGGGTCATCCCCATCCCCGCCTGTTTTCGGTCAAGGTCAACGGCGCCGCCGCCGACGTGGGGCTAGCGCTGTCGGAGGGCGCGATTTACTTGCTCCTGCCGACTCCCATTCCGCCTGGCGCAAACGTGAACGTCAGTTATTCGGACGCACCCGGGGACCAGATTCGGCACGTCGTGCAGGATGGTCGGGGCATGGACAGTCCGAGCTTTTCGTTGACCGCGACGTCCTTGCCGGGCTACGGGCTCGCCTCGCAAGTGTTGTCCGGTGCGGAGCTCGGTTGGGACGCCGAGGCGGATACCGGCCGCTACGTGGGCGACAGCAACTGGGACCCTGCCCACGCGAGCCTGCTGGTGAAGGCGGTGCTCGGGCCGGGGGCCTACGCGCTGGAGTTTGCTGCGCCTTGGAGTGCCAATCCGGCCTTCGACAACAGCGCATCCGCCGGTTATGCGTCCTATCGATATGCACGCGAGCACTTTGTGCTCCAGGCGATCTCGGTTGACCCGGCGATGCCGGCCCTGCAGGCGGGGGCCGTGGTGGCCCTCAAGGACGTCTTCAAGGTGGATTCGTCCTTCCGCATGACGAGTTGGACCTTTCAGCCGCAGGTGAGCCAGGACCCGACCGCAACGGGTTATGCCCGCCAGTTTGATGTCGTCGAGTGGACCACGCAGGTCCCCCTTCAAGCGGCCGAGGTAATCAGATCAAGCTTTGGGTTCGAATGGGACGACAACGAGTTCCTCGGGTCAGCGCAGAACGACAAGGGCCGGGCCTTTCTTGGTGACGACAGTTTGTACGGCAATGGGGGGGACGACACGCTGTCGGGCGGCCCCGGCAACGATCTTCTCGATGGCGGGCCGGGGCTCGACACTGCCGTGTTTCAGGGCACGCGGGATCAGTTCGTGTGGACACGCAGCAGCAGTGGCGTCACCACGGTGATTCATCAATTCAACGGCACCGGACTGGTCAATGCGCAGGGACAGATCAATTTGGGGACTGATCGTCTGATGTCCATCGAGTTGCTCAGCTTCGATGACGGCGTCGCCTCGATCGAGCCCGGATTTGACTACAAGGAGATCATCGGCCGGGTCATCGATGGGTATGTCGCTGGGGCGCTGGTGCATGCCGACCTCGATGGTAATGGCCAACGGGACTGGTTCGATCGCGATGGCGATGGAACGTTCGACGAGGGGGAGGGCGAGGCCTGGGCACTGACCGACACGCAGGGTACCTATCGGCTTTACACCGCATCGGATCTTACCGGCGTCCGGATTGTCTCCCAGGGCGGTATCGACATCACGACCCGTGCGCCGGTCGCGCTGCTGACGGCGCCAGCTGGCGTGGTCAACCTGACCCCGGTCTCGACACTCGTTGCGATCGCTGAGCAGGTGCAGCCAGGTCTGGGTGACGGTATGTTGGGCGCGCTGGGTCTGACCCGCGCAGACCTCGACTACGACCCGGTCGCGACGCTCGCTCAGGGCGGTCTTGAGTCTGACCGGGCGGCGACGATCGTGCAGGCGGGCGCGGCGCTGCTCACGATCGTCAACGGTGTCGCGGCAGTGTCGGCCCGGGTCAACAGCGGGATTGATCTTGGCGTGTCGATCAGTACCGCTGCTGCGCGGCCCTTTATCAGCGGCGTTTTCGAGCAGGTCGCAGCGGGTGCGAACCTGTCCGGGCTTCTATCGACCGATGCGGTTCAAAGCCGGCAGGCGATCGGTCGCTTACTGTCCGACGTGCTGCAAGCGGGCGCATCGGTGTCGGCTTCGCTGATCGAGACGAGTGCGCAGTCGATCGCCAGTGTAAGCGCTGCACTCATGACGCTCTCCGAGGCAGATATCCTCGCGGGCAAGGTTGCTGCGCTGGCGCGCCTGGGGCAAGCGACGCTCAGCGATCAGCTTTCCGTGGTCGCTCAGGAGCCGACCAACACCGCCAAGTTGAGTGCGCTGGGCAGCAGCTACACGGGCGCCAATCTTGACGCGCTGGCGGCGGCTTCCAGCGCGGCCATCGGGCTTGCCGACATGTTTGAATTGCGGGTAGCCAGTGTCAGCCCGAGCGCGATCACGCTCGAGGTGTGGGTCGACCCCGACCGCGATTTCGACAGCCTAGATTTCACGCTGACCCTGAGCGATGCACAACGCTTCGGCTTTGATGCAGCGCAGTCGGTCAGCGCTCCAGCTGGTTGGAGCGGCGAACTCAATGTCGAATCCGCCTCGCCAGCGGCGCTGGTGGCCGCGTACATGGCGGGTACTGTGCTGAACGGCTCGGGGACGGTTTCGGCGGCGATCGCTGACCCGGCTGATCTCATCCGCTTCGGGTCGATTCGGGTCGACCGTCTGGGCGCGGCGACGAGCCTGGATGTGTCGGTGTCCCAAGTCTTTTTTGGCGAATCTGATCCAAGCGCCGGATCAGTGCCATTCTCCTTTCCCCTCGAGGCGGCGAAGCTGAGTGTCAAAGCAGAGTCGTCGCTCCTGCTCGAGCCGGGGCCCGGTGAAACCACCCAAATGAAATTTGAGCTGGTGCTGGACCGGGCCTTGCTCAGCAGCGAGAGCGTTCATTGGGCGCTGGTGCGGGTGGGAAGCGCCGACTCGTCGCAGCCAGATTTTGTCGGTTCGATCACCGGAACGGCATCTTTTGCGGCGGGCCAGACGCGTGCGCTGGTGGCGCTGACGCTGGGCGATGACGCGGTGGTGGAGCCCGATGAGCAATTTCGCCTGCAGGTGTCCCAAGGCAGTTCGGGGCTGCTGCTACCCGATATGGCGGGCCTGCCGGTCGTGACGGTACGAGATACCGACAGCGGCGCAGGCATGTCGGGCAAGGTCTATCACTGGAAACAGCATTCATTGCTGTCGGAGGTCGCGCTGAAGATTGCCGGTCCGCAACCGGTTTCCGATGGCGTCTCCAACCTGTTCGAGTTACGCCAGGTGTCGCCCGGGCCGGACGGCGGAGTGACCGCCGAGGTCTGGGCCAATTTTGGTTCGGCTCAGGTCCACAATTTCGGTTTCAAGCTTGCTTGTGGAACCGGAGTGAACGGCTCGTTTACGCCTGACTCGGAAAGCTTGGGCGGATTTTCAGCCTTCAGCGGGTCTTTGAGTTTCGCGGCGATGGCACAGTCCGCGAGTCTCAGCGGATCGGTCCGTATTGGTACGCTGAGTCTGGACGTGCCGCAAGGGCAGTCCTCGGTGCAAGTCGCCTTCACCAGCGGAGAGGCCGATTCGCGCCGACTTCAGCCCTATGCCGTCTCGGTCTTTGCCGCGAATGACACGACAGGGGCCGACGGGGTGTTTGGCCTAGCAGGCCTGGACAGTGGTCGCTATGCGCTCGACCTCGACAAAGTGGTGGCGGTTGCCGCGGCCGGTTCGTCGGCGGTCAATTCGGCTGACGCCCTGGCCGCGCTCAAGCTGGCGGTCGGTCGCAACCCCAATGCGGATGGCATGGGCGTGTCCCCGTACCAGTTTATCGCTGCGGATGTCACAGGCGATGGTCGGGTCACAAGCGCCGACGCCATGGCGATCCTCAAGATGGCGGTCGGACGAGCGGATGCGCCGGTGCAGGAGTGGTTGTTCGTGCGCGAGGATCAGGATTTTTGGGACCAGGTGAACCAGCGCGTGACGACGACCCGTAGTCATGTTCAGTGGGGCCCCGAATCCTTCGAGGTGGCACTGCCCGCTGATTCGACGGTCAATCTCGTAGCTGTTCTCAAAGGAGACGTCGATGCGAGTTGGGCGCCGCCGGCTGGCGCGACCCGGGTGAGCGACTCGTATTACTACGATCTAGTGGGCTCATATCCAGGCCTGATGAGTTACGCTCAGTGGGGATTACCAGATCCCGTGTTTGGCAAGGCGATCGACTAAGCATCCAGACGGCTTGGCCCATATCTCGCCAGGCCGATGAGTTGCTGGATTCTTGGCGGGGCGCACTCATCATGTCTTGCTTCGAGACGGCGGCCCGCCCCGCGCGTTGACACCGCTCCAAGCCGCTCGCTACCATCATCCGGCTGACCAGAACAACAGAGCGGGGGCAGGCGATGAGTATCGGCTTCGAACAGATTGGCAAGACCTTTGCCGCGAGGGTGACCGGCATTGACTTGCAGCGCGGGATCGGCCCTGCAGAGGTGGAGATCATCGAAGACGCGCTGGCCCGGCAGGGCGTGCTGGTGTTTGAGGCGCAGCGCATCAACGATGATCAGCAGCAGGCCTTCATCCAGCAGTTCGGGCCGCCGCACCAGGCGGTGCTCAAGGAAATCGCCTCCAATCATCCGCACTTTTACGACATCGGGACGGTTGATTTCGCCGGCACCGAAATCTCGCGCGAGAGCGTGGCCTATCAGTACATGATGGCCAATTTGCTCTGGCACACCGATGGGGCCCAGAATCAGCCCCCCATTCGCCTCACCGCCTTGCACGCCCGCACGCTGCCGGCCGAGCCACCGCCCACCGAATACGCCGACATGCACGCGGCCTGGGCCGCGCTGTCGCCTGCCATGCAGGCCTCGCTGGAGGGCTTGATGGTCGAGCACAGCATTTTTCGTTCACGCGAGCAGATGGGGATGAAGCTCAGCGACTTCAGCCAGGAGACGCTCAATGCGAGAAAGCCGGTTCAGCATCCGCTGATCCGCGTGAATAAACGTACCGGCAGAAAGTCGCTCTACCTCGCCTCGCATGCCTCTCACATCATCGGATGGCCGCTCGAGAAGGGGCGGGCGCTCATCGATGAACTCATTGCGCATGCCACCCTGCCGCAGTTCGTGTACTCGCATGATTGGGCCTTGCACCAACTGGTGATGTGGGACGATTCCTGGACCATGCACCGCGCCACCCCCTACACCGGCTCGCAGCCCCGCTACCTGCGCTGGTGCGCGGTGCGCGAAATTGAAGCAGTCTGAGTCCGAGGAGACCATGATGATGATCAAGAACATGCTGGCTGTGCTGGCTACGGCTGTCGCCTGCTCGACTGCTGTCGCGCAAGGCGCTTACCCCAACAAGCCGCTGCGGCTGATCGTGCCTTTTGCGCCCGGGCAGGTCACCGATTGGCTGGGCCGCATGCTCGCCGAGCAGATGAGCGCCGACCTGGGGCAGGCCGTGGTCGTCGAGAACCGGGCGGGGGCCAATGGCACCATTGGCTCGGCCTACGCGGTGACCCAGCCTGCCGACGGCTACACCTTGGTCATCACATCCAACGGCACGCATTCGGCCGGTCCGAGCCTGTTCAGCAAGCTGGGCTATGACCCCATTGGCAGTTTTGCTCACATTGGCGGTCTGATGAGCCTGCCCTGGATGCTGATGGTTCGGCCCGACTTTCCGGCCAAAACCCTGGCCGAATTCCTCACCCACGCGCGGGCCAACCCGGGCAAGCTCACGGTGGGCTACGGCTCCTCCAGTTCGCGGCTCGCCATTCATCTGCTCAAGACGCATGGCGGCATCGAGGTGGTCGAGGTTGCTTACAAGGGATTGGGGCAGACCATCACCGACTTGCGCGGCGGGCAGCTTCAATTCAACTTCCTGGACATGGGCTCTGCGATGAGTCAGGACAAGGGCGGCGCACTGCGCGGCCTGGCGGTCACCTCGCCCAAGCGCTCGCCCGTGGCGCCTGACAAGCCTGCCATCGCCGAGGCCTTGCCCGGCTACGAGATGGTGTCATGGCTGGGTCTCGCGGCGCCGGCTGGGGCGCCCGAGCCTGCGCTCAAGCGGGTTCACGAGGTGGTCACCGGTATTCTTGCCCGTCCGCAGATCAGGGAAAAAATTGCCGCTTACGGCGGTGAGGTGATGACCCTCAACGGCGCGCAGATCATCGAGACGATCAAGGCCGAAACGGCCGTCTGGGCGCGCTTTGTCAAGGACGCGGCGATTCAGCCCGAGTGAGCGATCGATGAAAATTGGCCGATATCGCGGCGTGGATGGCGCCGAGCGCCTGGGGCTGGTGCTGGGGTCATCGCAGGCTTTGCGCGTGCTCGATGTGGGCGCGGCGCTGGCCGCAATGGGGCCCTTGCCCTTTCCGAACACCATGGACGCATTGGTTGACGCGGGTGAGCGCGGACTGGATGTGTTACGCCAAGTATGCGAGCGCGCCGAGCGCGCGGGCGAGGCCGCGTGGTTCATGGCTGAGGCGCGCGTGCCCTGGCTTGTGCCCATTCAGGTTCGCAACTGCATTGCGGGCGGGCGAAATTTCGGAGCTCACCGCGCCGAGACGCTGGAGTACTGGACCAAGCAGGGTGCCAAGCTGCACAGCGAAATTCCCATGGGCTTCATCAAGCTCGCCAGCGTGATGGTGCCCACGCGCAGCACGGTGCGGCGTCCACCAGAGACTCAATGGTTTGACTACGAGATCGAGCCCACGGCGGTCATCGGGCGTAGCGCCGAGCGCATTTCCGAGGACAAGGCGCTGTCGGTTGTCTTCGGCTATACCATACTCAATGACCTCTCCGCACGCGAACTGCAGCGCAAGGAGATGGCCAATCAGTCCATTCTGCTGGGCAAGAATTTTCCGGGCCTCGGGCCCTTGGGGCCGTGGATTACCACCGCCGATGAGATTCCCGATCCGTCGGTGCTTGAGTTCGAGTTGCGCGTCAACGGCCAGGTGCGGCAGAAGGCCGACTGCCGTGATCTGATCTTCCCGTTTCCCGCCATGATTGCGCACTGGTCGCGCATGGGTCTGGCGCGGGGCGATCTCATTACAACGGGTTCGCCCGAGGGTGTAGCCATCGGGCGCCCGGACCCAATGGCGTTTTACCTGCAGCCGGGGGACCGCGTCGAGGCCGAGGTGGCCCAGATTGGTATCCTCGAGACCTTGATCGCCTGAGCTGCCCCTGACCCGAGTCCTCATGCAAACCATTCCCATCGTCGACCTGCACGTCAGCGCCGAGGCCCCCGGCCCGTCGGTGAAGCAGCGGGTGGCGAACGAGCTGTATCAGGCGCTGACGACCACGGGCTTTGCCTACATCGTCGGCCACGGTATCCATCAAGATCGGATCGATGCAGCCTTCGAGGCGTCCCGGCAGTTTCATGCCTCGCCCCTCGAGCGCAAGCAGTCGATCGCTATCAACGCGTTTCACCGCGGCTACATGGGTATGGCAAGCTCCACCATCGTCACCTCCAGCGTGGCCACGGTGCGCAAGCCCAACCTGAGCGAGTCGCTCATGCTGATGCATGAGCTGGCCCCGGACGATCCCGATCTGCTGGCGGGCAAGCCTATGCAGGGCCCCAACCAGTGGCCCGACTGGATCGCCGGATTCCGCGGCGAGATCGAGTCCTACATCGCCGAGGTCGATCGCGTGGCACGTCGCATCGTGCACACCATTGCGCTGTCGCTCGACCTGCCCGAGCATGCGCTGGAGGCCCATTTCGCCCGACCCACCACGTTCTTGCGCCTGCTGCACTATCCGCCTCAGCCCCCGGCGGCACCGGATGATCAGTTCGGTTCCGCACCGCATACCGACTACGGCATCATCACGGTGCTGGCTCAGGACGCCACCGGCGGCCTTCAGGTGCGCCCGCGCGGAGCAGCCGATTGGATCGATGCACCGCCGATTGCAGGCAGCTTCGTGCTCAATGTGGCGGACATGCTCGCGCGCTGGACCAATGACCGCTTTGTCTCCACCCCGCATCGCGTCATCAACCGCTCGGGCAGCGAGCGCTACTCCATCCCCTATTTCTTCGATACCGACATGGAAGCGGTGATCGAGTGTCTGCCCACCTGCGTCGGTGCATCGAACCCGGCGAGGTATCAGCCAGTTCGCTACGGGGACTATCTGCTCGATCGGCTCAACCGCAACTACGACTACCGCAAGGTTGCCGCTGCATGAGCGGCCGTCCTGCTTTGGCCGCCACTGCGGTCAGCCCCGCGTTTTCTTCGCCCTCTCACCTGGAGACCTCATGAACCGATCTTTCGATCGCAGGCAACTCATTCTGTCCGGCGCCGCGCTGGCCGGCGCTTCATCGCTGGGCATGCCGACGCTAGCGTCCGCCCAGCAGGCGAAACTGGTCATCAACACCTACGGCGGTCGCTGGGAGAAGTTTTGGCGCGGGGCGCTGATTCCGCCCTTTACCAAGGCGACCGGTATTGATCCAACCCTGGACGTGGGGCTCGGCAAGAACTTTGTCGCCAATATCCGCGCTGCGGGTTCGGGCGCGGCGCCCTACAGCATCGTGATGATCAACGAGAACATCGCGAGTCTGGTGCGCTCCGAGGGCTTCTTCGAGGCCATTCCCGCCGACAAGGTACCCAATCTGGCCAACGTGTACCCCAATCTGCGCAATGCGGGCGACAACGGTGTGCGCGGCATCATCTCCACGATTGGGATTGGCTACCGAAAGGACATGGTCAAGAAGCCTCCCACGTCCTGGACCGATCTTTGGACCAACCCCGAGTTCAAGGGCAAGATCGGCCTCTATCAGATCGGCAATACCGCGGCCATGCTGTTCCTGCTCATGACGGCGCGCATCTTCGGTGGCTCCGAAATGGCCATCGACCGGGCCTTTGCCGAGATCAAGAAGCTGCTGCCCTTTCAGCAGGCTGACTGGAGTGGCACCGTGGCCACGCAGCTCACCCGCGGCGATGTCAGCGTGGCGGTGATCGATTTTCCCGAGATCGTGGCGCTGCGCAAGAAGGGCGTGCCGGTGGAGATGGTGGTGCCGACCGAAGGCGTGGTGGCCTTCGAGCAGTCCTTCAATATTCTGAAGAACGCGCCCGCCAAGGAGGCCGCCTACAAGTACCTCAACTACATTCTCGATCCGAGGGTGCAGGAGGCGATGGCCGCCGAGTTCTTCACCTCACCCAGCAATACGCAATCGCAGGTGTCAGCCAGTCTGGCCACCGATATTCCCGTGCATGGCAAGTCGATGGGCTCGATCGTGCAGTTTGACTGGGCCAAGATCAACCCCATGGTCGGCGACATCACGGATCGCTGGAATCGCGAGATGAAATGAGGCGGCCCGCCTCATTGCCCGGGGTTGTGGCATGACCCGGTTGGTCATCGAGGGACTCCGCAAGCGCTTCGGGGCCGTGCAGGCCCTGAAGTCGCTCGATCTGGACATCACCGAGGGCGAACTGATTTCGCTGCTGGGACCCAGTGGCTGCGGCAAGACCACCACGCTGCGTTGCGTGGCCGGTTTCGAGTTTCCCGACGAGGGGACCATTCGTTTCGACGGCCAGGACATCACGAAGCTGCCGCCAGAAAAGCGTGACCTCGGCATGGTGTTTCAGAACTACGCGCTGTTTCCGCACATGACCGTGGAGCAGAACCTGGCCTTCGGTCTCGAGATGCGCCGCGTTGATCGAGAGTCGGCCCGCCAGCGCATCGATCAGGCCTTGAAGATGGTGCAACTGGGCGCCATGCAGCATCGCTACCCCAGGCAGCTCTCCGGCGGGCAGCAGCAGCGCGTGGCGCTGGCCCGGGCACTGGTGATCGAGCCCAGGGTGCTGTTGCTCGATGAGCCCCTGGCCAATCTCGATGCCAGCCTTCGCGAAGAGATGCGTTTCTTCATCCGAGACCTGCAAAAGCGGGTGGGCATCACCACGCTTTATGTGACCCACGATCAGTCCGAAGCCATGGTGATGTCCGACCGGGTGGTGGTGATGTTCGATGGCGAGGTCGCTCAATTCGGGGCGCCCGAAGAAATCTACGCGCGTCCCTGCTCGCGTCGCGTCGCCCAGTTCATCGGGCGAACCTGTTTCATCGCGGGGAGAGTCGATCATCGAATCGACGGTACGCTGCTGCAGGTCGCAACGCCTATGGGGGCGATCGTCTCGGCGGGTGATCCCTCGCTGGCGGCAGGCGATGCGACCCTGCTCGCTGTCAGGCCCGAGGCAATCGAATTACTTTCGGCTCGAGTCGCTGGATCAGCGGAGTCGCCTGCGGTCTACCGCTGCCGGGTGGATCGCACCTACTTTCTGGGCGGTACGGTGGACCATGCGCTCTCGTGCGAGGGCGGGATCGCGCTGACGGCGCAGACACCGCCCGGTCGCAGCATTGCGGCGGGGCATGATGCCTGCCTGCGCATCGATCCCCAGCAGGTCTGGGCCCTGCGCGATCAGGCGGCCGCGTGATCGCGCCACCGAACCGGCACGGTGCCGCCGCGTTCTGGCTGATTGCCCCGGCCCTGGTGCTCCTGTCTGTATTTCTGGTGCTGCCCTATCTGAACATCATCGTGATGAGTCTGCGGCCGCCAGCGGTCGGTGCGCCCTACGGACCGGGCTTTACCCTGAGCAACTTCACCCGGGTGCTGGGGGATGCCTACTTTCTGGGCGTGCTGGCCGATACGGTCTGGATCGCCCTGAAGACCACGCTGATTTGCCTCGTGCTGGGCTATCCGGTGGCCTTTCATCTGGCGCGCACGCACTCACGCTGGAAGGGGCTGCTGTACGTATTCGTGCTGTCGCCATTGCTGGTGGGCGTGGTCGTGCGAAGCTTCGGCTGGCTCATCCTGCTGTCGGGCAATGGGGTGATCAACCAGGGGCTGCGTAATCTGGGGCTTGTTGACGCGCCCCTCACGCTCATGAACAACCAGTTCGGGGTCACCCTGGCGCTTGTGCATGTCTTTCTACCCTTCATGATCCTGCCGCTGATCGGGGCCATCCAGTCGATCGACCCCAACCTCGAGTTCGCAGCCCGGTCGCTGGGCGCCTCGCGGGCGAAGGTGTTCAGGCGGGTGTGGCTGCCGCTCAGCTGGCCTGGCATCCAGGCGGGCTGCACGCTGGTTTTCGTCCTTGCCCTCAGCGCCTACGTCACACCGGTGATGCTCGGCGGCGCCCAGGTGAAGACGCTGTCGGTGCTGGTCGTTCAGGCCCTGATCGACAACTTTCGCTGGCCGGCCGGCGCAGCCCTGGCCCTGATCCTGGCGGCAACGGGCGCGGTGGCGGTATGGCTGTTCGCGCGGGCGAGCCGTCCCCTGATGCGGGGGGTGGAGTGAGCCCGGGGCGTCTGCTGCGCTGGGTGCCGTCGGCGTTTCTGCTGGCCGTGTACGCGTTTTTGCTGGCGCCGATCGCACTCATCGTTCTGATGTCGCTGAATGCCGGCGAGTTCCTGGCTTTCCCGCCGAAGGGGATTTCCTTGCGCTGGTATGCGGCCTTGTTCGAGAACGAGGGCTTCATGCGCGCCATTCGAACCTCGCTGCTGGTGGCAATGGTGGCGACCCTGGCCTCATCGGTGCTCGGAACCGCCGCCGCGCTTTATTTCGTGAGGCACGGCGGACGGTATCGGGATCGACTGCGCCTGCTGCTGATGATGCCGCTGATGCTGCCGGAAATTCTCACGGCCATCGCGTTGCTCTTTTTTCTCTATGCGACCGGCATCGGCACCCGGACGATCGCAGGGCTGCTGATCGGTCATACGCTGATCACCCTGCCGTATGTCTTCATGAACGTGTCGGCCTCGCTCTACAACTTTGACCGCTCGATCGAGCAGGCCGCACGCAGTCTGGGCGCCAGTCCACTCACGGCGTTCCGGCGCGTGACGCTGCCGCTGATCAAGCCAGGCATCATCACCGGCGCGCTGTTCGCGTTCATCGTGTCCTTCGATCTTTTCAACATGTCGCTGCTACTCAAGGGCGTGGGCATGAGCACCTTGCCCCTGCAGTTGTTTGACTATCTGCGCTGGGACTTCGATCCGACAGCGGCCACCGTGTCCAGTGTGAGCATTGTGCTGACGCTGGCGGTAGTGCTGCTGATCGACCGACTTGTGGGTCTGCGGTCGATTCGCTTCGGCTGAAGTACGCTCGCGCGACGAAACTGTCCCTCATTCGATCCATCACTACCTCTGCGAGGCGCCCCCATGACGGACTCGACGGTGATTCACCTGGCCCATCCGCTGATCCAGCACAAGCTCACACTCATGCGGCAGAAAGACACCAGCACCATGAGCTTTCGCCGCTTGCTCCATGAGATCAGCATGCTGATGGCGTATGAAGTGCTTCGGGACGCCCCGGTGCACATGATCGAGATCGAGACGCCCCTCGAGACCATGCAGTCGCCGGCGATCGACGGCAAGAAGACCGTGCTGGTCGCCATCATGCGCGCGGGGCAGGGGTTTCTCGACGGCATGCTCGAGGTGGTCCCCAGTGCCCGGGTCGGGCACATCGGGCTGTACCGCGACCCCACGACACTTCAGGCCGTGGAGTACTACTTCAAGGTACCGCAGGACATGAGCGAGCGCGACGTGATCGTGCTCGATCCCATGCTGGCCACGGGCAACTCAGCGGTGGCGGCCGTTGATCGGATCAAGGCCACACGCCCCAGGTCGCTGCGCTTTGTCTGCCTGTTGGCTGCGCCCGAGGGCTTGCGGCATTTCCATGCGCATCATGCCGACGTGCCGATCTACACCGCCGCGATCGATCGCGAACTGAACGACCACGGCTACATCGTGCCGGGTCTGGGCGACGCCGGCGATCGGATTTTCGGGACGAAATAGGAACGGCAGACGATGTGTCCGCCGCACTGGCCCGGTGAGGCAGGGGGGCGCCGCGTGGACGAACGCCCCGGCCGGCCAGTTGTGGCTTACAGACCGCGCTTGCGACGGAGTTGGCCGAAGAGTTCCTCGGCACCGTCGGCGATATCCTTGAGCGGATTGTCCCGGCAGAACTTGTCGATCCACATGTACATGGTTTCGTTGTCGGTGCCGCGGAGCGCGTCAATGTTCGACTGGAACGCCATGCCGCTGAGGAAACCCACCAGCCAGGCCTTGTCGGAATTGTCTCGGTCACGCGCCCACACGCCGCAGGAGCGAACGCCCCGGACGCTCACCTGGGCTTCGGCGATGACGGGAACGGTGGCAATGGCAGAAGTGAGAAGGGCGCCTGCGAGGGCGAGGCTAAGCTTGGAGGTCATGGTCGGGACTCGGCATCAAGGGGGGTTAGTAGAAACCGCAATTCTAACCCGAGGCCCGCCAATCCGTGGGGATTGCTCAAGTTATCGATCGCTGCCGGCGGCGAATTCGTCACACGATTCCAACAGTGCGAAGCGGCAAGGCCTGAATTAAGCTTGTCGGGCAGCGACCTTTTCCCCCTCAATTTTCGGTCACACCCACCCGTCATGAACAACACCCTCCTGATTTCCAACGCCCTGGCCATTCTGCCGCGTGGCGGTCGTCTGGTTGCCGAGCGTGCCGACCTCCTGATCGACGCGGCGCGGATCGCCCGAATCGCCGCGCCCGGCGCGCTGCGTGACGTGTCCGCAGACGCGAGGGTTGACGCCAGCCGCCTCCTGATTGCGCCCGGCCTGGTGAACGGCCACCTGCACTCGTGGGATGTGTTTCAGAAGGGCTGCATGGAAAACCTGCCGCTCGAGATGTCGATGGCTTACCTGCGGCCCCGCAAGCCCGTACCGCTGACCGAGCGGCAGGTCTACCTGCGCACCATGGTCGTGGCGCTGGAGGCCTTGCGCTCGGGGACAACCACCCTGGTTGACGATCTCAGCCTCGGCCAGGGCATGACGCGAGGGCAGATCGAGGCAGCGCTGCAGGCCTACGAAGATTCGGGCCTCCGGGTGTTGATGGGTTTCTCGATGATCGACAAGGCGGTAGTCGACAGCTACCCCTTTGTGGACGAATGCTTCGACCCTCAGCTGCTTGCGGCGTTGCGCGCGCTGCCGCGGCCGGACGGCCAGGCTCTGCTCGATCTGGTGCGCGACCTGGCCCGCACGCGTCATCCCGCCTCGAATCGGGTCGGTGTGCTGGTCGCGCCGTCTGCGCCCCACCGTTGCACCGATGACTTTCTGCGTCGGTGCCGCCGGCTGGCGGACGAACTGGATTTACCGGTGATCACGCACTGCCAGGAGACCCGGCTGCAGCTGGTCACCGCCCAGCAGTTCTACGGTCGTAGTCTGGTGGCCCAACTCGACAAGCTTGGGTTTCTGGGCCCGCGAACCACCCTGATTCATGCTACCTGGCTGTCCGCCGACGACATCCGACGGATCGCCGACCGCGGGGCGTCGGTGCAGCACAACCCGTACAGCAACGCCGTGATCGGATCGGGCCTCGCACCGGTTCGGGAGTGTCTCGACGCCGGCATCAACGTGTCGATGGGCAGTGACGGCTCGGGGATTCTCTTTGGCAATCACATGCTCAATTCCCTTTGTTTCGGGGCCACCTTGTCCAAGCTGCGTTCGCCCGATCACACCCGATGGCTCAGTGCCGAAGAGGTGTTGCGGGCGGCCACGCAAGGGGGGGCACAGGCGCTCGGCCTGCCCATCGGCAAGCTCGAAGAAGGAAGTGCCGCAGACCTGGTGGGCTATCGTCTGGACACACTGGCCTTCACGCCGCTGAATGACCCGATTCGCCAACTGGTCTACGGCGAAAAGGGCACGGCGATCGATCTGGTGGTGGTTGATGGCCGGCAGGTGATGGCAGAGGGTAAGGTGCTTGCCGTCAATGAGCAGGCGCTGCTGCGCGAGACCCACGAGGCCCATGCCGATCTGATCGCGAGCCTGTCCGCGTCCAACGAGGACGCGGTGCCCTTTCGCGATTCGCTGCTTCGCATCACGGTCAAGGCGCTGGGGTGTCCAATCGACGAAACCGTGCGCCCGGCCTGGATCGAGGGCTCGCACCCGCGCTGAAGTGCGCCCACGTGTCGGGATTGGCCTGCCGCGCTGACAGCCCCTCGGGTGCCGCCTACAATCCGGCCGGAGCGCGACGCGTCGTGCCGGCCATCAACCAAACCAAGGGAGACCCCCGCATGAGCATGACCTGGTGCCGCTTTGAAGCAGCTGGAAAGACCGCATACGGCATTGTGGAGGGCGAAACGGTCGTGCCCGTTCAGGGCTCGCCCTTTGGTGATTACGAGAAATCGGCCGAGCGATTGGCCTTGTCGGCCGTGAAGCTGCTTGTGCCGGTTGTGCCCAACACGTTTTTTTGCGCGGGGCTCAACTACGCGCAGCACGTCACCGAGGTGGCGCACAAGGTGGGGCTGCCGCCCAGCCTGCCCACCCGTGCCGAGGTCGGGTATCGCGCCAACAATGCGCTGATCGCGCACGGCGAAAACATCGTCAAGCCCGCGGATGCAACGGAGCTGTTCCAGTACGAGGGCGAACTGGTGGCGGTATTTGGCAAGAAGGCACGCCATGTCACGCCCGAGCAGGCGCTTGATTGCGTGTTGGGCTGGACCATCGGTAATGATGTGAGCGAGCGCAGCTGGCAAAAGAGTGACCGGACCTTCTTCCGGTCGAAAAACTCCGATACCTTCAAGCCCATGGGGCCGTGGTTCGTGACCGGCCTTGATTATCGCCAGATGCGCACCATCATTCGGCTGAACGGCCGCCAGGTGGACAGCTTCGAAACCGCGAAGATGATCTTCAATCCCGAGACCTTCATCAGCGAAACCTCGCGCTATTGCACGATCAGCCCGGGCGACGTGATGTGGTTCGGAACCGAAGGCGTTCAGGAAAACATGAAGCCTGGTGATGTGGTGGAAATCGAGATCACCGGCATCGGCGTCTTGCGCAATCAGGTGGTGGCCGAGGCCTGATCACAGGCCCTACCCCGGGCAGCCGGCGGTAAGTGCCGGCGCCTGGGGCCGCGCCGCGCTGCCCCGGTGGGCACAGGCGCCAACGCCAACGCCAAACCGCGTATTTTTCGGCCGGCGGGGTCGTCGCTCAGAGCCGCTCGCGCAGCGGCGGCGTGCCGCCGTCGGGGATGGGGACCTGAGCGGTGTTGAGAATCATGGCGACCATGGTGTAGTAGCCGCAGAGTGCCAGCAGATCGAGCGCACCGGGTCGGCCGAACCGCGCCACCACTTCGTCAAACACTGCACCGCTGGGCGCGCCATACTTGAAGGCGCCCACCGCAAAGTCGTGCACCATGCGCTGCTCATCGGTCATGTTGTGCGGAATCTCGCCACGCTGAATCGACACGATGATGTGATCGGGCAGATCGGTCTTGGTGCGCGCCACGCGTTCGTGCGCGAACCACTCGTACTGGCTGGTCCAGTGGCGGGCGACCACGAGGATGGTCAGTTCGATGAGCGCCGGTGGAATGGTCGATTTGAACCGGAGGTATTCGCCCACCTGCTGAACCACGTTGGCCAGCTCCGGGCTGTGCAACAGGGCGGCGAACGGGCCGCGGATGCCCCCACGGGGCCCGTCAGCGATCAGGGCGGCCACTTCCTTCTGGCGCGGGGTCATCTGCTCGGGGGTCAGTACCGGGAATCGTACCTGGCTCATGGTGTGCGGTCTCCTCTGGGTGAGGCGCGGATTCTATCCCGGGTATGCCGCGCGCGCGCCCGTGGTATCGAATGCCGTCGTGTCAGCGGCAGCGGCTTGACAAGCCCGGGGCCCAGCGGGGACGATCGGATACACGCGACGGTCAATCGAGCCGTATCAGGAGGAGACATGAATAAGCTGTGTGCTGCGTTGGCCGTTTCGGCGCTTTTGCCTTTATCAGCGGCGGCCCAGTCCGACGCCTACCCTTCAGAGCCCATTCGTATCATCGTGCCGTACGCGGCAGGCGGCATCGCCGATGTGCTGGCCCGACTGGTGGGTACCCGCTTCGAGGCACTGTTCAAGCAGCCCGTCACCGTTGAAAACAAGGCGGGCGCCAACGGCACCATTGCTCAGCAGTTCGTCACCCAGGCCAAGGCCGACGGCTATACGCTGCTGCTGGGTAATACCAGTACCCAGGTGGTCAATGCCCACCTCTACAAGCACCTGAGTTTCAACATTGAGAAGGCGTTTCAGCCGGTCGGGCTCATCGCCTCATCGCCCATGATGTTGGTGGTGTCGAGCGCCAGTTCCATCAACACCGTGTCGGATCTGCTCGCGGCGGGCAAGGCCAGTGCTGTGCCACTCAACTTCGGTTCGGCGGGCAATGGTTCCGCCTCGCACCTGTCGCTGGTGTTGCTGGCCAACATGACCGGGCTCAAGATCAATCACATCCCCTACAAAGGTACGGCGCAAATCGTGCCCGATCTGATCGGCGATCGGCTGGTGGCCTATTTCGATGTTCCCGGAACCGCGATGGGACTGCTGAAGGCGGGCAAGCTCAAGGCGGTGGGCGTCGCAAGCCAGACGCCGCAGCCGGCCCTGCCGGGCGTGCCCACCATTGCCGAGACGGTCCCGGGCTTCGAAATCGGCACCTGGCTGGGGCTGTTCGCGCCCACGGGGACGCCGCGTGAGCGTGTGGACAGGCTCAACGCTGCGCTGCGAACGGTTCTGGATGACCCGGCCTTTCGCAAGCAGCTGATCGATCAGGGCAATGAAGTGCGTCCGGGGACGGCTCAGGAGTTCGAGGCCTTCATTCGCAAGGAAATGGTACGCATGGGCGAGATGATCCGGTCGGCCGGCGTCAAGCTCGACTGATTGTCGGCATCATTCAACAGTCAGACGACCGCGCGCATTCACGATTCAAGGAGAGCCTTCATGGCCAAAATCCGTCACATCGCCATCGCCACCCAGGATCCGGACGAGGCAATGGCCTTTTACGAAAAGACCTTCGGTTTCAAGAAACTGAAGGCGCTGGATAACGAGCGGGCGCGCGGTTACATGTGTACCGATGGTTCCATCAACATCGTGCTGCTCAAGTTCAAGACCGACCAGTTGGGCAAGGGCATGGACTACGTCGGGCTTCATCACTTCGGCGTGTATACCGAAGATGCCGATGGCGTGGTCGAGCGTGTGTTCGACTGCGGCGGCGAGCAATATGTCGACGAGATGGAGCTCACGCCTGTGCATGAGGGCAAGTACCGGCGCCCGGATAAGTTTCGCGGCTTCGAGGGCATGATTTTCGATGTCGCCGATGCGCCTTGGCCCGGTACCCAGGAATACGAGCGCTGAGTCGTTTAATGCCCGGCCCGCAGCGCCCGCCTGAGAATCTTGCCCATCGAGTTGCGCGGCAGGGCGCTCACGAAGTTGATGGTCTTCGGCGCCTTGTACGTTGAGAGCCGCTCGCGGCACAGGCCGATGAGCTCGGCTTCGTCGGCATTCATGCCATCGCGCAGCGCCACCCAGGCCGTGACCTGCTCACCCCAGTAGGCGTGCGGCAGTCCGGCCACGGCGCATTCCTTCACGGCCGGGTGAGCCAGCAGAATTTCCTCGACCTCGCGCGGGTAGACATTTTCGCCGCCCGTGATGATCATGTCGTTCTTTCGATCGACGATGTACACGTAGCCTTCCTCATCGATGCGGGCGAGGTCGCCCGTGACGAACCAGTCGCCCCGCATCGACTTATCCGTGGCCTCGGGCATGTTGAGATAGCCCGAGAACAGATAGGGCGATGCCACGGCCAGTTCGCCCACTTCGCCGGGCGCGCATTCGTTGCCATCGTCATCCAGTAGCCGTACATGCGTGGCCGGCAGCGTCTGGCCCACGCAGGCGATCTTGCGCAGCTGATCGGCCGGACGAAGCACGCAGGCGATGTTGGTCTCGGTGGTGCCGTAGCGCTCGAACAAAAGCCCTTCGCCGAAGTGCGCGATGATGTCGGCCTTCATGGCCTGGGCCAGCGGCGCCGTGCCGGAAATGACCGCCTTGAGCGAGCGCGTGTCGTACTGCCTAGCCTTGTCGCCGAGCGCAAAGAGTGCCGCGAAGTGCGTGGGCACCATGTAGGAACTGGTGGCCTGGGTGCTGGCCATGGTGGCCAGCAGGGTCTCGATGTCGAAGCGCGGCAGCAGGGTGACCGATCCCCCGAAAAATACCGGCGCCAACGCCATGAGGAAACCCGCGCCGTGAAACATCGGCGTGGTGGCGACCGCGCGGTCGTCGGCGCTGTAGCAGCCGTGTTCGGAGGCCATGGCGTAGCAGGCCAGGACGCGGCAGCGATGGGACAGCATGACGCCCTTGGGACGGCCCGTGGCCCCGGAGGTGTAGGGCACCGAGAAGATGTCGTGCTCGGTGACCCCAAGGTCGCAGGGTGTGCTGGAGGCCTTGGCGAGCAAGGCCTCGTAATCGCGCTCGATGACGATGATGCGCTCAACGCTTTCCGGCACCGAGGCGTGGGCCTGGTCTGCGAGGGACTCGTCCACGAACAGCACTCGCGCGCGTGAATCGTCGCAGATGAATCGCAGTTCGGGGCCCGATGCGGCTGGCCCGACGGTGGCGCAGGTGATGCCCGCCGAGGATAGGCCGCACATCAGTTCGAGGTACTCGAGGCGGTTGCGGCACTGAATGGCCGCGAACTGGCCTTTGACCAGGCCCAGCCCTTTCGCCAGATTGCTGACCCGGTCGATGCGATCGACCAGGCTGCGGTAGCTCAGTTGCCGCCCACTTTCGGTGATGGCGATCTTGTTGGGCGTACGAAAGGCCGCCGCGCGAATGCCGTCGGCGATGAGGATGGAGCGGGAACCGCCACGGCGGATGCTGTCTGGCATGGATTGGAACAGTGATGGGTTGAAAGATCGATACTATGTCAGTTTCCCCTCTGAAGGGCTGCCGCATGCAGGCCATTGATACGCTCATCGAAACGCTCGCGGCCGCGGTCGGCGCCACGAACATCAGCCGCGATCCCGAGTCGCTCGCCTACGCCACATCGGACCTCTTTCCGTTCCCGCCGGCGGTCCCCGCAGAGCTTGTCGTGCGACCGGCCTCGACCCGCGAAGCCGCCGAGGCCGTTCAGGCCATCGCCCGGTCCGGCCGGGCCTTGCTCGCGCGCGGCGCGGGACTCTCCTACACCAAGGGCAACGCGGCACAGCAGCCCGTGGTGGTGGTCGACACCGCCCGGCTCGACTCGATCCGGATCAATGCAGAGGACCTCTATGCGGTCGTCGGGGCCGGGGTCAGCTGGCAGCGCCTGGCCGATGCTCTCGCACCGCTCGGGCTGAGGTCACTGGTACCTGGCCCGATCTCTGGCGCGGTCACCACGGTGGGCGGCGCGGTGTCGCAATACGTCCCGGGCAGCATGGACGGCATCCTGGGTCTCACGGTGGTGCTGGCCGATGGCACGGTGGCGCGAACGGGCGTCTGGGCCCGCGAGGGCAGCGAACCCTTTCACCGGCATGCGGGCCCGGACCTCACCGGGCTGTTCATTGGTGATTGTGGCGCCTTCGGCGTCAAGACCGAGATCGTGCTTCGGTTGGTCGAGCAGCGCCCCGCAGCTTTCGCGTCCTTCGCCTACACCGACCCCGGCTTGATGATGGACGACATGCTGCACCTTCAACGCGCCGGGCTGGTGAGCCGTGCGATGGCGATGGACCAGAGTCGCGGCGTCGACGCGGGCAAACTCGAGGCGGGCGAGGCGCTCAAGGTGGCCGGTGCGGTCGCCTCGGCGGCGGGCTCGGCGCTGTCGGCGATTCGCGATGTGGCGTCCATGGTCAAGGGGAAGATCGACCTGGCCTTCGCGCCCTGGTCGTTGCACCTCACCTCCGAGGGGGCCACGCAACAGATTGCCGACTTGCACATGGACCTTGCGCGCGCGCACTGCGCGCGGCATGCCCGCGAGATCGAAGACACCGTGCCGCGGGCGCTGCGTGCGCGGCCTTATTCCATTCGAGGCTTTGTCGGCGTGCAGGGTGAGCGTTGGGTGCCTGTGCACGGCATGCTCGCGTGCTCCAAGGCCCGGGCAGCGTTCGACGAGATCGCCGCGCTCTTCGAGGCGCAAAGGGGCGTGTTGCAGGCCGCCGGTGTCCGGCACTCGTACCTCATGTCCTGCCCGGGCGCATTCATGACCATCGAACCGATGTTCTTCTGGTCCGATACGCTTGACCCCCTGCACTTACGTCATCTTTCCGATCGCAATCGCGAGCGCTTCGGCGGCAAGCCCGCCAACACGGCTGCACGCGAAGTGGTGGCGATGATGCGTGCTGAATTACGCGCTCTTTTCGAGCGCCACGATGCCGTGCATGCGCAGGTGGGGCGTTTCTATCGGCATGCGCAGCGTCTGGATCCAGGTTCGTTGGCGCTGCTGCAGACCCTCAAGAGGGGTCTCGATCCGGACGGTCGCGTCAACCCCGGCCTGCTGGGTCTTGATCCTCTCTGATTGTGTGGAGTCCACGATGAGCAACGAACCGAGTCCGTCGTCCGATAGACAGGCGGGCATGCATCTGACCCGTCACTTCGTCACTGTCGGCAATCGCCGGGTGCATTACTCGCGCATCGGTTCGGGTCCCGTGGTGGTGCTGCTGCACGCCTCGCCCTGTTCCTTCAAGGTACTCGAGCAGCCGCAGCGGGTGTTCGCCAGGTACTTCACGGCGCTGGCCTTCGATACCCCCGGATTTGGCCTGTCCGACCTGCTGCCCATGGCCCAACCCGAAACCGAAGACTTCGCCGACGCGTTGGCTGAAACGCTCGATGCGCTGGGGATCGATCAGGTGGCTGTCCATGGGCGACATACGGGCGCGCAGGTGGCGGTCGAGTTTGCGGCCCGACACCCCATGCGCTGCTCGTTTGCCCTGACCGATGGATTCCCGGTCTTCGAGGAGAGCGTACGGCTGTCTCGGCCTGGCAGTTATCTGAAGCCGATTGAAGCGTCCTGGGAAGGCGCCCACCTGCTGTGGATGTGGTTTCGCTACCGGGAGCAGCATGTGTTCTGGCCCTGGAATGCGCAGGACCAGGCGCACCGTGCCGACACCGATGTGCCAGGCGTCGATTTCATTCATCGCGGCGTGATCGAACTGCTCGAGGCGGGCGATGGCTATCGGATCGGCTATGCCACGGCGTATCGCCATCGTGGCCTGGCTGCGCTGGCCGACCTGAAGGTGCCGGTGTGTTTCGGATGGCGACCTGGCGACAGCCTGTTCACCAATCGGCTGCGCATGCCGGATTCAGCCTGGAGCGTCGAAATTCCGCGCGAGGCCGACGCGGCTGCGAATGCCGAACTGCAACTGCTGCTCAAGCATCCGCCCATGGGGGGTACGCCGCCGGCGGCACTCTCTTGCAGCGAGTTGCCTGGGCGCACCACGCTCGACTATGTGACCGTCGGTGCCTCCCAGGTGCTGGTGCGTCGATCCGGTGTGACGGGGGCTGGGCGTTCCCCCTTCGTGCTGATTCATCCGCTGCCGGGATCGTCCCTGCTGCTAGACGAACTGGTGGTCGAACTGGCCCGCCAGTCCGACCGGGAGGTGATCGCCTTCGATCTGCCCGGGCACGGAGAATCGTTGGCCCGCTCGGGCAATGATCAGTCGGTCGAGGCGCTGGCTCAGGCGGCGCTCGACACGCTGGATGCCCTCGGGATCGTGGCTTGCCATCTGGTGGGACGGCAGGGGGGGGCGACGGTGGCGGTGGCGGTGGCCGCGCTTGCGCCAGGTCGGGTCCTTGAACTCACGCTCGATTCGCCCGTTGCGTTACCCGCTGCGCAACGCGCGCACATGATCGACGAGTGGTTCAAACCGCTGGGCGATTTTCTGCCTCGCTGGGATGGTCAGCATCTGGTGCAGGCCTGGCACATGCGGCGCGACATGGCGCTTTGGTGGCCCTGGCATGATCGTCGGCGTGAGTGCGCACGTGCGGGCGTACCCAATATTTCGCCGGACCGGCTCACGTTTGAGATCCGCGAGTCGATGAAGCAAGCGGCCAGTTTCGCCCCGGTGCTGCGGGCCGTCATGGGCTGGCCGCTGCCCGAGCGGCTGTCTGCGCTGAAGGGCCCGATTAGACTGCTGGTGCGCGCGAACGACCCCTGGGCACCTTGCGCCGAAGCGCTGCAGGCCAGCGGGTTTGAGGTGACCGAAGTGGCCGATGAGGCTGCCGCAATAGCCCAGCGCCTGAGCGCTTGAGGGCGCCCAGGGCCCCAGGTGGCTCGGGCCCAGAGTGCTTCTGAGCCCAGGCGCCTTGCCCCCAGAGCCCTTCGGTTTACTCCGCCTTGATGTTGGCCTGTCGGATCACGCGCCCCCACTTATCGGCTTCCGAGGCGATGAAAGCCCGGAAGTCTTCGGGCGAGCCGCCCACGACATCGCTGCCATAGGTGATGAGGCGTTCGCGCATCTCGGGTGTGCGGATGATCGAGTCGATCTCGGTGTTGAGCTTGGCAATGATTTCGCGCGGGACCGCGGCCGGCGCTGCAATGCCGAACCAGCCCGTGGCCTCGTACCCCGTGACGCCCAGTTCATTGAGCGTGGGCATGTCGGGCGCAGCCGCTGAACGCTTAGAGTTGGTCAACCCGATCAGGCGAACCTTGCCGGCTTTTTCGTTGGGAATGACGGTGGAGAGGCTGTCGAACATGAGGTTGATCTGGCCAGCCACCAGGTCGATCACCGCTGGGCCCGTACCCTTGTAGGGCACGTGCACCATCTGCACGCCTGTCATCATCGAGAACAGTTCGGCAAACAGGTGCGTGGCAGTGCCCTGGCCGGTTGATCCGTAGGTGAGCTTGTTGGGGTTGGCTTTGGCGTAGGCCAGGAACTCCTGCAGGTTGTTGGCGGGCACCGAGGGGTGCACCACCAGCGCATTGGAGATCTTGGCGATCAGGATGACCGGCGCAATATCGCGATCGACGTCGTAGGGCACTTTCGCGATGAGAAAGCGGTTGAGTGCGAGGCTGTTGGAGCCCAGCAACAGGGTGTGGCCGTCGGGGGCCGACTTGACCACCAGGTCGACCCCGATGATGGTGCTGCCGCCGGGCTTGTTCTCGACCACCACCGGTTGCCCCCAGCGCTCGCTGAGGCGGGCCCCGACGGCCCGCGCGATCAGGTCGGTGGGCCCACCCGGTGGGAAGGGCACGATGATGCGCATCGGTTTGGAGGGGAAACTCAGCGCTTGGGCGCCAGCGGGCGATGCCAGCAGGGCGGCGGTGCTGCAAACCGCGGCAAGGGCCAAGCGGCCAAGGGTGGTGAGAGAAACCATCATCGTGAACCTCGTTTCAAAAGGGTGCGCCGGGACGCACGGCGGAGACGAAAATCATCGGGTGCAGGCGTCGCGGCGGTAGTGTAGCCGGCAGGCCGGGCCCAGGATCTTGCGGTAGCCCGTAGCGGCTGCGAATATCGGTAAAGCCTGCCTGCTCAAGGGCGCCTTGCCAGTCGAAGTGCAGCAGGGCATGGCCGTAGGGTTCGTTATTGCGGGCGGCGTAGCCGCTCAGCAGCCATTCGCCAATGGGACCACCGACGGCGCTCATCATGTCGTAGGCGACGAATAGCCCGCCCGGCCGCAATACGCGACGGGCCTCGATGATGGATTGTCGGATGGCCGCCGGGGGCAACTCGTGCCAGAGCCACTGCGAGGCCACCACGTCGAAGCTCGCATCGGGAAAGCTCAGGGACTCGGCGCTGCATTGCACCAACGTGATGTCGCAGGCCTCCTCAAGATTGCGCAGGGCGCCAAGGCGCAGGCTCCCCTCACAGATATCGCAGCCATACAGTTGCGCCTCGGGAAAGGCGCGCTTGATGGCGCGGGTGGATCGCCCTGCGGTGCAGCCCTCGTCCAGGATGGCTCGGGCTTGGAGTCCGATTTCGGTACAGCGCTCGCGAATTCGGGCGGCGTAGAAGTCAACGAGATCGTCGGGGTTGGAGCCGGCGAATGACAACCCGGTGGTGTACCAGGCCAGCGCGTAGGCATTGACCGGGTCGCGCCACAGTCCGCCGGGCTGCTGGTGGGTCTCGGTCTCGGTGATGTACGCGGGCATCGTCAGATCGGGATCGAGGGCGAGCCGATCCGAGCGCGTGGCGGCCTCCAGCAGCGGGGCGAGTTGGTCGCGCTGCTGCTCGACCAGCGTTGAAAATCCCCAGCGACCCGACCATTTGAGTTGCTGCACCCGTCGCTCGAGCCAGGCGTAAAGCCGATACGCGGCGTTGCCGCGCATCGCTTGTTCGAGCGAGGCCGGGTCGCGGGCTTGAGACGCCTCGGCGCCCGCCACCACCTCGCGGTAAAGCTCTGTGCCCCAGTGCCGTTTGATACCCGCTAGAAAGCTCTGGTAAGCATCGGCCTCGAAACTGGGCTGCCAGGCGCGAGAGGCGGGACGGACGTCTTTCAGCGGTGCATTCATCTCAGCGCTCCTGCATGCGAGCGGACACGTCGGGCGACTCGTCGGGGTGAGTGAAGGGACGAAGCAGCGCGCGCGCGAAGTCGCCCTCTTCGCGCGCCATCCACTGTTTCATGGCGTCGCTGGTACCTGCTGCGTCGAGATCGACGGGGTCGAGTGAACCACGCTGTTGTAGCGCCAGACGAAGTCGGGTGACCTCGGCCTTGAGCACGTAGACCTCGCTGGCAAGCGCCATGACGACGCCCATCAGGCGAGTGCTGTCCAGCGCGTCGGCAGGCCCGAGGCCGCGAAGGCCGGCCATGGCTGACAGGGGGTCAGGGAGTGAGCTCATTGCAACGGGCCTTGTCCTGAGGTGGCTGGAGTCACAGCATAGCGGCCCTGCCGGCTTTCCGCAGAGGATGTTCCGGCGTGGGCGTTCCGGCAGTTCGAGTCCGCCCCGCCGTCCGAGTCCCGTCGACACAACCAGTCTGGAGACTGGCGTGCCGATTCGGCGCGCGCGGGTTTCATCACGCCGTGTTTTGTCGGCAGGCTCGATGAGCGCGGTGCTAGCATCGGCCGAGATCATCATGAGGCTTTCCATGAATCCGACCATCGCCGCTAATGCCGAGCAGATTCTTGTCGCGCTGCGTCAGAGCCTTCCTGCGCCATCGATCGACACCGCGCCTGAACTGCTCGAGGCCAACCGAAGCGACGTCTTTTTTCGTGGCAGTGATGCGCCCGTCGCGATCGTCAGTCCGGGTGACTGTGCCGAGGTTCAGACGCTCGTGCGTGCGGCCATTCAGCATGGTTTTTGCCTCGCGCCGCGCGGGGCGGGGCTCTCTTACAGCGAGGGCTATGTGCCGGCCAATCAGACCACCGTCATGGTCGATATGCGTCGGATGAACCGCGTGCTCGAGATCAATGCTCCGGATCGCTACATCGTGGTGGAGCCTGGCCTGACCTGGGAGCGTCTGAACGAGGCGCTCGAGGGTAGTGGGCTGCGGACGCCCTTCTGGGGCACCTTCTCCGGCAAGCATGCGACGGTGGGTGGCGCCCTGTCGCAGGGTGCGAAGTTCTTCGGCTCGGGCAACCAGGGAAGCGCAGCCGAGTCGGTGCTGGCGCTTGACGTGGTGGTGGGCGACGGCTCGCTGGTGAGCACGGGTTCGTCGGGCACGCCCCACCACCCCACGCCTTTTTATCGCTATTTCGGGCCCGACCTCACCGGGCTGTTCCTGGGTGATTGTGGCGCCTACGGCATCAAGACGAGGATTACGCTGCAACTGGTCCCCCGGCCTGCGCATGTCCGTACGGCGTCGTTTGCGTTTCCCGCCTCAGCGCCGATGTTCAAGGCCATGACCGATATTGGCGCCGACCTGCTGGCCTCAGAGTGCTTTGCGATGGATCCCTTTCTGGTGGACCTTCGCATGCGCTTCGAGGGTCTGCAGGAGGACCTCGAATCGTTTCGGGCGGTGTTCTCGGCGCAGCGATCGGTCTGGGCCGGTCTGCGCGATGCGGCCAACCTGGCCCTCCAGGGCCGTCGTTTCATGAGCGATGTCGGCTTTCTGATGAGTGCGGTCACCGAGGGTTTTACCCCCGAGGAGGCCGACTGGCGTATGCAACGGGTACGCGAGATCGCGCACGGCGTGGGCGGCCGGGATCTGCCTGACAGCCTGCCCAAGGTGGTGCGCGCCTCGCCCTTTCGACGCCTCAATCGCTTGCTGGGCCCCGAGGGGGAGCGCATCGTCTGGTTTCACGCGATGCTGCCCAATTCGCAGGCAACGCGCCTGTTCGACGAAACCGAAGCGGTGTTCGATCAGCATCGAGCCGAGGTGGATCGCTTCGGTCTGCGATGGGGTTACCTCATCAGCGTGAATGGCCCGAGCACCTTCGGCATCGAACCCATCGTGTACTGGAAGGATGCGGCGCTTCCCATCCATCAGGAGTACATCGAGCCCTCGCACCTGGCCAGGCTGCCTGTTCATGCCGCCGACGAGGCCGCGCGCGATGCGGTGCACCGGATTCGCGCGGCGATTGTGCGGCGATGGGCCGAGATGGGGGCGACCCATCTTCAGATCGGGCGGCAGTACCCCTACCTGAGCACGCGCACCGAGGGCACGGCGCAGGTCATGCGTGCGGTCAAGCAGATGTTTGATCCAAGGGGGCTGTTCAACCCCGGCGTGCTGGATACCTGAGCGCAGGCTGCTCTGGCAGGCTACGCCGACTGGAACCCTGTTTTGCCGTGAAGAGAGGCTCTCAGGGAACGGAACATCGGGACCAAACAGAGGGACCGAACAGAGGGCCACTCAGCAGGCCAAATAGGGGCTACAGGGAGAGCGGGTCCGTTATGATGGCTTGGGCGTCGCGAGCGATCGCCGGCGCATTCCGAAGTCGGCCCATTCCCAAAGCGTTTGAGGAGTCTCGATGCCATCTGCCCCAACCGACCCGCACCCGGCAGGGAGTATAAGACCCGAATCCGGTTGGACCGGGCCGAGTGCCCAGCGCCGCATCGTACTGCGCGGCGGACTGTCTGGAGTGATCGCTGCGCTGTTTGCGCCGATGAGCGGTTGTGCAGTGTCAGCAGGCGAGGCCGTATCCGGCACGGCGTCCGGAGTTCGACCGTCGGCAGTCGCTGCCAGTGCAGACCCGCAGTTGGGCTTTCGCCCGGTCGCCGCCACCGATTTCGACGGCATCACCCTGCCGGAGGGCTATGTCGCGCAGATCGCCTTTCCCTGGGGCGATCCGGTGGGCATCGCCGGCGCGATGCCAGCGTGGAAGGAAGACGCCAGCAACACGGCGGCCGAGCAGACCACGCAGTTCGGCATGCATCACGATGGCATGCACTACTTTCCGATCGATTCGAGCAACACCCATGGCTTGCTCGCGATCAACCATGAATACACGGATGAAGGCTTGCTGCACGCGGACGGCATGAAGACCTGGTCGGCCGAGAAGACCGCAAAGTCGATGGCGGCCGTGGGCGTGAGCGTGATCGAAGTGGTTCAGCGAGACGGACAGTGGGAAGCGGTGCGGCCTTCGCGCTACGCGCGCCGGGTGACGGCGCGAACCCCGACCGTGCTCGCGGGGCCGGCGGCGGGACATGCCCTGATGCGCACGGCGGCCGATCCTATCGGCCAGCAGGTGCTCGGCACCTTTGCCAACTGTGCTCATGGCGTGACACCCTGGGGCACCTACCTCACCTGCGAGGAGAACTGGGCGCTTTATTTTCGAGCCCCCGCCAAGTCCGACCCGCATCAGGCGCGTTGGGGCCTTCGACGCGGCGGCCCCGATATTCGTTGGTACCTCGACGATGAACGCTTCGATGCCGCGCGACACCCCAACGAGTTCAACCGCTTTGGCTGGGTGGTCGAGATCGACCCCTTCGACCCGACGATGACGCCCATCAAGCGCACAGCCTTAGGTCGGGCCGCGCGCGAGTGTGCGCGAACGGTTCAGACGCGCGAGGGCCGGGTTGCGGTCTACATGGGCGAAGACGCCCGCTTCGAGTATCTGTACAAGTTCGTCAGCCGCGATCGCGTCAGGCCCGGTGGGCTGGCGGCCAACCGCGATCTGCTCGACCACGGTACCTTGTACGTGGCGCGCTTCAATGACGATGGCAGCGGAGACTGGCTGCCACTCGTCTGGGGGCGCGGCCCGCTCACCACCGAGCGCGGCTTTGCCGATCAGGGAGAGGTGCTGATCAAGGCGCGACAGGCCAGCGACGCGCTGGGTGGCACGAAGATGGATCGACCCGAGTGGATCACGGTGGATCCGCGCACGGGCGAGGTGTATTGCTCGCTCTCCAACAACACCCGGCGTGGCGCCAAGGGGCAACCGGCGGTCGATGCCGCCAACCCCCGTGCCAACAACACCATGGGTCAGATCATTCGCTGGAAGGAGGCAGACGATTTCGACAGCCTCAGCTTTCGCTGGAACCATTTCGTGCTGGCGGGCGATCCCGGCAACGAGCGGGCCGAGGCCAAGGGAAGCGTACGCGGCGACGCCTTCGGCAGTCCGGATGGGCTCTACTTCGATTCACGCGGCACGCTCTGGATTCAGACCGACGCAGCCGCCTCAAGCCTTGGCAAGGGCGATTACGCGCGCTTGGGCAACAACATGCTGTTGGCCGCTGACGTCAGAACCGGCGAGATCCGGCGCTTTCTGGTTGGCCCCCGGCATTGCGAGATTACCGGGGTGGTGTGTACGTCTGATTTGCGCACGATGTTCGTCAACATTCAGCACCCGGGTGAAACGCCATCAGAGATCAGCGACCCCGACAATCCCTCACGCTACTCCACCTGGCCCAGTGGTCGAGACGGGGCGAGGCCACGCAGTGCCACGGTCATCGTGAGGCGTCGTGACGGCGGGGTGATCGGCCTGTAGCGGGGTGAGGCGCACGGGACGGGCACAGCCCGCCGAGCGACGCGGGTCCTCAGGATGCTGTGGCGGACGGGGCGTACGAATCGAGTTGGGTTGAGCCGCGCTCGCTCAGGGCTCTGCAGACGAACGCAGTTCGGTCAGCGCTTCAATCATCGCCTGGGCCGTTGTCGACTGGCGCGCGTGCCGACCCGATCGAATGACCACCTGGCCTGCGACCCGCACCTCATCGAAGGTTGGCGCATCGCAGGCGAAGACCAGCGCGTCAAGGGTCTGCGTGTCTTCCACCCCCAGCAGTCCTGCCTGATCGGGATCGATCACGAGCAGATCGGCGCGTGCGCCCGCGCGCAGTCCCCACGTATTGAAACCCGCAGCGGCGGCACCTGCATCAAGGGCGGGATTGAACAGGGCAGCGGCCGTGGAGGGCGCGCCTCGTTCGGGGGACGCGGCGACATTGCGTCGCTCAAGCGCGAGCCGCTGACCGTATTCGAGGAGTCTCAACTCCTGCGCCCAGCTTCGGCAGACGTGGCTGTCGGAGCCGATCGACAGCCGAGCCTCGCGCGCCGACCAGCCCGTCAGATCAAAGCGCCCATCACCGAGGTTGGCCTCGGTACTGGGGCAGACGACGATGCCGGCCCCGCTCCGGGCAACGGCCTCGATCTCGTTGTCGTCGGCGTGGGTGGCATGCACCAGATGCCAGCGCGTATCCAGGCGGGTGTGGGCGGCCAGCCAGGCAATGGGTCGCAGGCCCGTGGCCGCGACACAGTCGGTGACCTCGGCCATTTGCTCGGCGACGTGGATGTGAATGGGCCCGGGGTCATCGCCCAAAGCCGTGAGCAGTTGTCCGATCGACTTGGAGGAAGCGGCGCGTAGCGAGTGGATGGCCACACCCGCCTGAACTAGAGGCCGGCCCCAGCCGCGCACGGCATCTCGCATGGCAAGCACCGACTGTGGGGACGTGGCGAATCGGCGTTGGCGCGCGTGGAGCGTCGGCTGGCCGAAGCCCGCCCGCTCGTAAAGCACCGGCAGCAGTGTGAGACCGATACCGGCGTCGCGGGCAGCCAGCGCAAGCGCCTCGCTCATGACCAGCGGATCGGCGTAGGCCTGTCCATCGGGCGCATGATGAAGATAGTGGAACTCGCAGACCTGGGTGTAGCCGCCCGCCAGCATCTCGAGATAGAGCTGCGTGGCGATGGCGCGAAGCTGCCCGGGTGAGACCCGCAAGGCCAGCCCGTACATCTGCTCGCGCCACGACCAGAAATCGTCGTGCGCGCCTGCTCGGTGTTCGGTGAGCCCGGCAAAGCCTCGCTGAAACGCATGGCTGTGCGCATTGACCATCCCGGGCAGCACTGGCCCACGCAGTCGCTCGGCCTCCGCAGGCGGCTGCGCGACGCCGACCCGAACCGAACTGAAGCAGCCATCCGGCCCGATCTCGAAGAGCACGTGAGCATGCCACCGGCCCTCGATCCAGGCCCGCGCTGCCCAGAGTCGACTCGCACTCAAGCGGGTCTCCAGTCGAGCAGGGTGCCGACGAGTTGACGCAGCAAGGGCGTGACTGCACTGGCGCGCGGCTCGTGCCAGACGTAGGGCGCGCTCTCGAGCATGTAGGCTCGCCAGCTCATTTCGAGCTGCACGGCATGCACCTGCTGCGCCGGCGCCCCATAGTGGCGGGTGATGTGCCCGCCCTTGAAGCGGCCATCGATGACGTGAGAGTAGGTGCTCTGCGACGCGAACACCGCGGCAACCTGCTCGCGCAGCGAGGCGGCACAGCTGTTGCCGCTGGCCGTGCCGATGTTCATGTCCGGCAACTGGCCGGGAAAGAGCCAGGGCAGTTCGCCCTTGATGCTGTGCGCATCGAAGAGGACGACATGACCATGAACCGCGCGGATCCGGTCGAGTTCCTGGCGCAGCGCTTCGTGATAGGGCTGCCACCAGACCGCGACGCGACGCCGGATCTCGGTGTCATCGGGCGCACAGCCTTCACGATAAATGGGGTCGCCCGTAAAAAACCGGGTGGGGCACAGCTCGGTGTTGTTCTGCCCGGCGTACATGGGCTGGTTATCGCTGGGGCGGTTGAGGTCGACGACGAAGCGGCTGGTGTGGGGCACCAGCATGCTGGCGCCAAGCCCGATCGCGAACGCGTAGAGCCGGTCAAGGAACCAGTCGGTGTCTTCGGTGGCGAGTGCGCGGTCGACATAGAGCGGTTTGAGCTCGGCGGGAATGGTCGTGCCGACGTGAGGCATGCTGATCAACAGCGGGGCAGTGCCACAGTGCAGGGTGTAGAGCGGGGCGCTTGTCATGGGGCAAGGATCTCGAACGGGTGGGGGTCTGCCAAGGGCGAGTCACGGGAGGCCATGCGGAGGCGCTCGCGCATCAGGGGCGAAGCTGCCCGCCGAACACGCTGGCCCAGCAGGGATTGTGACCGAATCGGTAGGCCAGGTCTCGCGGGTGCTCGAGGTTCCAGATGGCCAGATCAGCCCGCAGGCCGGCGCGCAGCACCCCTCGATCCTGCAGGCCCAGCGCGCCGGCCGCGTGAACGGTGATGCCGCGCCAGGCCTCCTCCGGGGTGAGGCGAAACAGGGTGCAGGCCATATTGAGCATGATCACCAGCGACAGCGCCGGCGAAGAGCCCGGGTTGTGATCGGACGCGATGGCGATGGGGACCCCCGCATCGCGCAGCGCCTGCACCGGCGGCAACCGGGTCTCACGCAAGAAATAGTAGGCGCCCGGCAGCAGCACGGCGACGGTGCCCGCACGCTGCATGGCCGCAACACCGCCGGCTGACAGGTGCTCGAGGTGATCGCAGCTGAGTGCGCCGTACTCGGCGGCGAGGGCTGCGCCGCCCTGATCGCTCAGCTGTTCGGCGTGAAGTTTGACCGGGAGGCCGAGCGCGCGGGCGGCGTCGAAGACCCGACGCGTTTGCGCGGGCGTGAACGCGATCGACTCGCAGAACGCATCGACGGCGTCGACCAGACCGGTTGCGTGTTGGGCGGCGAGCCAGCGGCAGACCTCATCGATGTAGGCGTCGGGTCGACCGGAAAATTCGTCGGGCAGCGCATGGGCGCCCAGCGAGGTGGTTCGAACCGTGAGGGGCAGATCGCGACCGAGTTGGCGCGCGGCGCCCAGGCACCGGGCCTCATGCTCCTCGGACAGACCTTAGCCTGACTTGATCTCGAGCGTGGTGACGCCCTCGGCCATGAGCAGGCGCGCACGTTGGCGCGCCGAGGCCTCTAGGGCCTGGTCAGACGCGGCGCGCGTGGCGGCGACCGTTGACCGAATACCGCCGCCCGCGCGGGCGATGTCTTCGTAGCTCGCGCCCTCAAGCCGCAACTCGAATTCGGCGGCCCGGTCGCCCCCATAGACGAGGTGCGTGTGCGCATCGATCAGCCCGGGGGTGAGCAGCGCCCCATCCAGGTCGTGCTCGGCGTCGACCGTGAGCCCGCCCGGCAGTTCAGCCTGCGCACCGACCCAGTGGATGATCGGGCCGTCGGTGATCAGCGCGCCATCTTCGATCAGTCCCCAGCCGTTGGGGGCATCGAAGGTGGCAAGGCGGGCATGGCGCCACAACTGACGCGTAGGCCCGCCGCATGCCGCGTCGGATGAATCGCTATCGAGTGGGGCCTGGCGGGGCGGAGTCATTCGGGGCGCTCCTGGGTGAGCCAGAGCGCCTGCCCGCCCTGAAGAAGGGTCCAGGCCGTGCCCGGGGCGGGCAGCCAGCACAGGGTGCCTGCAGGAATCTCGCAGGGGCCCGCGCCAAAGTCGACCCACGCGGCCTGCACGGCGAAGAGCCCGCGCCAACGCGCGCCCCCCGAGCAGGCTTCGCCCGCGAGCGCCCGGCGCATACCGATGCGGCCGGTCGATCGTCGCCCCATCAGGTTGAGATCGACGGTTGGACCTGCGAGCAGGCGGCAGGGGGCGGGCTCTTCGCCGCGAAATGCCAGCGGCGGGCTGGTCGGCTCGAGCCGGTGGCATTGGCCGCTCAGTTGAAGCTCGACCCCCGCGCCCTGCAGCACGGCGAAGCAGCGGTCGATGCCGGGGAATTCGGAAAAGGGGCCGTCACGCGTGATGTCGGCCACGCTGACCCGCAGGTCCCAGTCCGATGCGGCCGTGCTGCCTGCGCTCACTGATTGACCGGGGACGCTGTCCTGCCGGGCGGCCCAGGTCAGTAGCGCCCGGGTCAGGCCCCCGCCGTTCTTCCAGGGCTGGGGCGGGCAATCATCGAGTCGAACCATGTTCGGCGTCATCGCAGGAGGGGCACAAGCCATGCGCCCGGGTCAGGGTTTGAATTCACCGGACAGGTGGTAGCGCGAGCCGGGATGAACCAGCCGGGCCAGAGTAATCACCGCATCGCGCGTGCAGGTGCGTCTGACCACGATCAGGCAGGGCTCGGCGGGGTCGATGCCCAGGAGCCGGGCTTCGCGCGGTGTGGCGCGCGCCGATTCGATGGTGTACTGGGCCTGCCAGAGCGCCGTGTGCTGGAAAAGATACCGGGTGGGCGTGATGTGCTCGAAATCGGCATCGAGGTAGCCCGGCGCACAGGCCGGGTTGACGAACCGGTCCTCGCATTGCAGGGGCAGTCCGTCTTCGCGGTGAACGATCAGGGTATGGAACACGCGACTGCCGGGCGCCAACCCCAATTGCCCGGCCAGCCCCTTGGCTGCTCGCTCGGGCCGGCTCAGATGCACGCTCGCCTGATGGCGGTGGCCTCTTGATTCGATTTCCTCCTGCAGGTCGCGGAGGGTGAGGGTGCTGGACACCCGGTGCAGGGCGGCAGCGAAGGTTCCGACGCCCTGAATTCGCTGGACCAGGCCTTCCAGTTGCAACTCACGAAGCGCTCGATTGACCGTCATCCGGCTGACGCCGAACTGGCTGACGAGCTCGGCCTCGGAAGGCATGAGGGCACCTGCCGGCCAGCGCCCTGCCTCGAGGCCGCTCATGAGAAATTGTTTGACCCGCAAGAAGGGGGCGAGCGCAGCAAAATCCGGGTCCGGGAGCGTGCGGAGGGCCATGGGTGCGATGCTACTTGCCCAGACGTGTCTAGACAAGTAGAGTTCCGGCGACCCGATGGAGTTCGACCATGACCGATTTGTCTGCCGCGTCCCGCCTGTCCACGTCCGCCTCGGGCGCGGGGCCCAGGCAACGACCCTCGCATCCTGCTGATGGACGAGCCCTTCAGTGCGCTTGATCACCAGACGCGCGAGCTCATGCAGGAGTTGCTGCTGGGCATCTGGGAGGCTCAGGCCAAGACCGTGCTGTTCGTGACCCACGACATCGACGAAGCGGTATTCATCGGCAGCGGGTGGTCCTGATGAGTGCGCGCCCCGGGCGCATCAAGCTCGATCGTGAGGTGCCGTTGCCGCACCCGCGCCACTACTCGATCAAGACGTCCCCAGCCTTTGCAGCGCTCAAGGCCGAACTCACTGAAGCGGTACGCGTCGAGGTGCTTGCGACCCAGCAGCGCTGAGGTCCGGACCGCGCAACCCAGCTTGCCGATCGCCGACCGGCTCCCCCGAGCGGGGTCTCAGCCTGTGGGCTGTTCGGTTTCGTAGAGCGCCGCGTAACGCGCGCGCAGCACGTGCTTTTGCACCTTGCCTCCCACCGTCTCGGGCAGTTGATCCACCATCACCACCTGCTTGGGCACCTCGAAGTTGGACAGGCGCTCGCGCGCGAAGGCGACCAGTGACTCGGGCGTCGGTGAGGTGCCGGGTCGTGCGATCACGAAGGCCGTGACGGCTTCGCCCCAGCGTGCATGGGGCAGCCCGACCACGGCCGACTTCATCACCTCGGGATGCAGATGCAGCACCGCTTCGACGCGAATGGTGGTGACGCTCTCGCCGCCTGTCTTGATGATGTCCTTGAAGCGGTCGGCAAGAATACGTTGGCCCGCCTCGCCCCAGCGGAAGGCGTCGCCACCGTGAAACCAGCCGTTCTGAAAGGCTTGCGCGCTTTCGTCGGGCTTTCGGTAGTAGCCCGCCATCAGCGCCGGCGATCGGTAGACGCCTTCGCCGACCCGGTCGTCGCCCTTTTCGACGGGTTGCTCGTTGGTATCGACAATTTTCGAGGACAACAGGCCGTGAGGCTGCCCGACGTAGTTCTCGCGGGGGGCAGTGCGCTGGTGAAGTTCGGCGTGCTGGTCCAGCCAGAAGCGATGGCAGCACACGACCTCGGTCTGGCCGATGATTTCGATGCACCGGGCGCGAGGGCCGAACACTCGGCGTGTCTTCTCGTGGA
>CAIVPX010000145.1 GCA_903907905.1 uncultured bacterium
CGCACGAAGGACTCGCCCGTGGCGCCCTCGCTTTGCGCGATTTCGTTTTCGTGGTGGGGAAACTGCAGATCGGCCCCACCGCCGTGAATGTCCAGCGTGTGGCCGAGCAACGCGGTGGACATGGCCGAACACTCGATATGCCAGCCAGGCCGTCCCTCGCCGAAGTGCGAGCCCCAGCGTGCCTCGCCGGGCTCATCGGTCTTGGTGGATTTCCAGAGCACGAAATCAAGCGGATCGTGCTTGGCGCTGTCGACCGCCACCCGCTCACCTGCTCGCAGGTCATCCAGGGATTTGCCCGACAGCTGGCCATAGCCCGGGAATCGGCGAACGGAAAAATTCACGTCACCGTCATCGGCGCGATAGGCCAGCCCCTTGGACTCGAGCAGGTCGATGAGACCCAGCATCTGCGGGACATAGTCGGTGGCGCGTGGCTCGTGGTCGGGCCTTTGCACACCGAGCGCGTCGGCGTCTTCGTGCATGGCCTGAATGAAGCGACCCGTGAGAGCGGAGAGGGTTTCACCGTTTTCAACCGCACGACGGATGATCTTGTCGTCAATGTCGGTGATGTTGCGCACGTAGGTGACCGCGTAGCCGCTCTGACGTAGCCATCGCTGCACAGCGTCGAACACCACCATGACTCGCGCATGCCCGACGTGGCAGTAATCGTAGACCGTCATGCCGCAGACGTACATGCGCACCCGGCCCGGCTCGAGCGGCACGAAAACTTCCTTGCTGCGGGTCAGCGTATTGAAGAGGCGGAGCATGGCAAACGCCCGGTCGGGGCAGGCGAAACAGGCGCGAAACGCGGTCGTTGCTAGAATGGCGTGATGAAGTCGAGTATATCATCCACCCCCCAACCGAGGCCCAGGCGCTTGCCGCCGCAAACCGCCCCGGGGGCCGCGTGGTTCGCGGCCTTTGCGTTCGCCTTCGCGAGTGCCGCCGCACTGGCCCAGAACGCGGCCGGCGAGGCGCCGGTCTGGTCTGACCCGAGGGCCGCGGCCACCGCACTCGAGCAGGCTCGCAGGCTCTTTGCAGAAGGACGGCGCGAGGACGCGATGAAGGCAGTCGAGGTGGCGCTCAAGGCCTCGCCCCGTGACGCGGCCCTGCGCTTTACGCGCGCGGTCATGCTGGCCGACGCAAATCGACAGTCGGAGGCCACGCAGGCCTTTCTTGAACTCACTCAGGAATTTCCCGAACTGCCCGAGCCCCACAACAACCTGGCTACGCTGCACGCCTCGCGCGGCGAACTCGATGAAGCGCGGGCCGCACTCGACAACGCCGTCCGCGCCCTGCCCGCCTACGCGTTGGCCTGGGAAAACCTGGGCGACGTGCACCTGCGCATCGCCGAGCGAGCCTATGCGCGCGCGGCCTCGCTGGACAAGGCCTCGGCCGCGCCCGCCAAGCTCCAGCTCGCGCGCGAACTCATCCTCCAAGTATCGCCGGCCGCCGCACAACCCGCGACGGTCAATCTGCCTGGCAAGCGACCCTGATTTTCAATCGGAGAACCTCAGCATGCTGTTCAAGAAACTTCCCTGGATCGGCGCCCTCGTCATGGCCATGGCGGTCGCCGATGATGCCGCCGCAGCCAGCGCGCCCCAGGTCTTGATGAAAACCTCGATGGGCGAGGTCGTGATCGAGCTCTACCCCGACAAAGCCCCGAAAACCGTCGACAACTTTCTGCAGTACGTACGCGACGGCCACTATGCCGGCACGGTGTTTCACCGCGTCATCAACGGCTTCATGATCCAGGGCGGCGGCTTCGCCAAGTCGATGTACGAGGGCAAGATCGCCCCCAAGGAAACTCGCGGACCCATCGAGCTTGAATCGAAGAACGGCCTGCGCAACGATACCGGCTGGATCGCCATGGCGCGCACCTCGGTGCCCAACTCGGCGACCTCACAGTTCTTCATCAATGTGGTGAATAACGACATGCTCAACCACCCGCAACCCGACGGCCATGGCTACGCGGTATTCGGCAAGGTCATCAGGGGCATGGAGGTGGTGCAGGCCATCCGCGCGGTCAAGACGCGCAGCATGGGCCCCATGGCTGACGTCCCCGTCGAGCCGGTAGTGATCGAATCGGTTTCGGTCGTCGGGGGCAAGTGAGCTCGATTGCCCGGCTGACCCAATCCGATGCGGCCTTGTTCGCATCGGACATGCATCTGGGCGATCACGACCCCGAGACGGCTGCGCTGTTTCTCAGCACGCTGCAAGCGCAGGCCGCATCCATCACCCACCTGTTTCTGCTCGGCGACATCTTTGAAGCCTGGGTGGGCGATGACCAGCCAGACCAGGTCGCAGCCGCACTCGGCGAATCCCTGCGGGGGCTTGCGCGCCGCGGCGTGCATGTCGCGCTCATGCGCGGTAATCGCGACTTTCTCCTGGGCAGCGGCCCGCCGGGCCTGACCTGGCCCGAACGCTTCGGCGCCACCCTGCTGGATGACCTCATCGTGGTGGACCTCTTCGGCGAGCGCGTGCTGCTCGCGCACGGCGACATCTGGTGCACCGATGACCATGACTACCAGCGTTTTCGCGCCGAGGTTCGAACCGAGGCCTGGCAGCGCGGCTTCCTTGCACGACCGCTTGCCGAACGCTTGGCGATCGCCTTGACGATGCGCGCCCAGAGCGAGCGCAACAAGCAGGGCCAGGACATGGGTGATGTCAACGAGGAGGCGGTGCGAGCCGCATTGCGCGCCGCTGGCGTCCGGCAGTTGATTCACGGCCATACGCACCGGCCCGGGTGTTACCCGCTCGGAGGGGGTCTGGAGCGTCGGGTGCTGCCTGACTGGCTTGCGGCGGCTGGCCGGGGCGGGGTATTGAGGGTGGATCAGAGCGGAACGCGCGCCCTGCCGCTGGGCGCGGCTCGGTAGGCGGTGACCCGATTCAGTCCACCAGGCGGTTGAGCGCTGGCGCATCCAGGGGCTGCACCCCGTCGGTGGACACCTCGGCACCGGCTCGCCCCAGCGCGGCCTTGAGTGCCTCGATCTGACGGTCCTGCTCGGCCACGTGATCGATCAGCCGATGAAGCGCAAGCGTGAGAGGATCATCGCCGTTCGGGCTCAGGCCGTAGGCCGAAAACCCCATCTTCGCGGCCTGCTCCTCGCGGCGCAGGGCCTCCTCGGCGACGATGATGCGCGCCGGAATACCCAGGGCGGTGGCGCCCGCAGGCACCTCTTTCACGACCACCGAGTTCGAGCCGATCTTGGCGCCCGCCCCCACCGTGAAGGGGCCGAGCACCTTGGCACCGGCCCCCACTACCACACCGGGCGCGAGCGTCGGATGGCGCTTGGCGCCCCGTACCAGCGACGTGCCGCCCAGCGTGACGCCCTGGTAGATAGTGCAGTCGTCGCCGATATCGGCGGTCTCGCCGATCACCACCCCCATACCGTGGTCGATGAACACGCGCCGGCCCACCGTCGCACCCGGATGAATCTCGATCCCCGTGAGAAAGCGCGCCAGGTGCGACACCCAACGCGCAGCGGTGCTGAAGCCCGCCCGCCAGAGGTGGTGCGCGACCCGATGCAACAGGAGCGCGTGGATACCCGGATAACACAGGAACACCTCCAGCCCGGAGCGGGCCGCAGGATCGCGATCCCTCACCGCGGCGATGTCTTCCCGCAGTCGCTCGAACATGGTGGCCCCCACTGGCTTGGTCTGCGGCGCGCGTGACCCGAGAGGCCTGCCGCCGGTCGAAAGGATCGAAAGTCTAGGTCTTTTCCCGAGACCCTGCTTGCACGAGCTTGTCGATCTGGGTGCAAATGCCGCGCAGGATGTCGACCTCCTCGACCTCCATCCGCGAGCGCGACAGCAGGCGGCGCAGTCGCGGCATCAGTTTCTTGGGATGGCGCGGATCGATGAACCCGATGTCGACCAGCGAGCGCTCGAGGTGCGCGAACAAGCCCTCGACTGCGGCGTGGGTCGCCACCCGTCCCTCGTAGGGCATGGGCGAGTCGGCCGCCACAGGGCTCGCCGCGTCGGATTGCCGGGCGGCCGTCGCAAGACCATAGCAGACCACCTGAACGGCCTGGGCGAGGTTGAGCGAGCCGTACTCCAGGTCGGTCGGGATGGCCAGCAGGGCCTGACACAGAAGGGTGTCCTCAATCGACAGGCCGGTACGCTCGGGACCGAATACGAAGGCCACCTGCGCCTGCGGATCGGCGGCGAGTTCGTCGAGTGCCTGACGGGCGAGTGCCTCGGGCGGATGCGGCACCGGTCCGAACTCCCGGCCCTGGGCGCTGACCGCCACGGCCAGCGTGACCGATTCAAGCGCGTCAGACGTCCGCGCAAAAACCTGCGCCTCGGTCAGCACGGCGGCCGCGCCGCTGGCGAAGGCCACGGCATCCGGGTGACTCAAGACGTCGGGATAGCGGGGTGCGACCACCGCAAGCCGGCGCAGGCCCATGACCCGCATGGCACGCGCCACGGCACCAACGTTGCCCGGGTGGCTTGGCCTGAGCAGCACCACCCGCACGCGCTCAAAACAATCCGGAGCGCGAAAGGAAAGCCCCCGCATCGTCAATCCCTTAGAATGGCAGGTTAATCAACGCCGAACACCGGGACGGACCAGACTTCATGCATCCGATGCTCAATGTGGCGGTCCGGGCGGCTCGCCGCGCAGGTCGCATCATCAACCGGGCCAGCCTCGATCTGGACACCCTCGCTGTGGCACGCAAGCAGCGCAACGATTTCGTCACCGAAGTCGACCAGGCTTCGGAGCAGGCGATCATCGAAACGCTGCTTTCGGCCTACCCGGGCCATTCGATCTTAGCAGAGGAGTCCGGCCACAACCCCAACGGTCAGTCTGACGACCCGAAGCAGGCCGACAACGTCTGGATCATCGATCCGCTCGACGGCACGACCAACTTCATTCACGGATTTCCCCAGTACGCGATCTCGATCGCCCTCATGCAAAAGGGCGTGGTCACTCAGGCGGTGGTCTACGACCCGTCTCGCGACGAGCTCTTCACGGCTTCCAAGGGGCGAGGTGCCTTTCTCAACGACCGGCGCATCCGCGTGTCCAAGCGCATTCGCGTCGACGAGTCGCTCATCGGCACGGGCTTTCCTTTTCGCAAGATCGACATGCTCGATCGCTACATGGCCATCATGCGCGCCGTCATGCAGCGCGCGGCGGGGCTGCGGCGGCCGGGGGCTGCGGCGCTCGATCTGGCCTACGTGGCCGCAGGCCGTCTCGATGGCTTCTTCGAACTGGGTCTCGCGCCCTGGGACGCGGCCGCCGGCAGCCTGCTGATTACCGAAGCGGGCGGGTTGGTCGGCAACTTTACAGCCGACGGCGATTACCTGTTCTCCGAGCAGATCGTGGCTGGCGCACCCAAGGTCTTTGCAGGGCTCATCGCACTGCTGCGCGAGCACGACAGCCCCCACTGAGTCCGCAACACCTCCGTCCGCCCATGATCACGCTCTACGGTCTGGCCCTATCGAGTTACACCGCCAAGCTGCGCATCGCACTGTGCGCAAAGGGCATCGACTTCGTCGAGCGCGACCCGCCCGGTGGCTACCGCTCGGACGCCTGGCGTGCGATCGTGCCCACCGGCACGCTTCCGGCCATTGATCACGACGGCTTCCTTCTGGCCGAGTCGGAAGCCATTCTCGAGTATCTCGAGGACTGCTTTCCAGAGCCTTCCCTGCTGCCGGGCAGCGCGCAAGACCGTGCGCGCGCACGACAACTCGCCCGCCTGCACGACCTGCACCTCGAACCCAGGGTGCGGGCGCTCTTTCCCCTGGTGCGAGACCCTGCACTGCGCAACACGCTGCCCGCCCTCGCTTCAGCGCTGGATGAACGCGTTGGCATGCTCGAACGCATGACAAGCCCGGCTCACCCTTTCCTCGCCGGCCCCACCCTCACTCTGGCCGACTGCGGCTTCGCGGTAAGCCTGCCGCTCGCAGCCCTCATCCTCAAGCACCTGGGTCGAACGCTCGAACTTCCCCCCCGACTGCTGCGCTGGCAGCAGGCCGCCCTTGAGCACCCAGCCGTTGCGGCGGGACTGGCCCCCTGGCGGGTCGCCACCGAAGCCTGGCTGTCGAGTGCAGGAGTGCCCTCATGAGCCCCCCCGATCGCCGCGATCTTGATGACGCCCTGCTCCACGACCACTGGCGGCATATCGACAAGCTGTCGCTCGAAGATTTCACCGCCGAAGACTGGGCCCTGCTCAACGCGCAGCGCGCCGACTACTACCGGCATGAGCAGGCACGCCAGGTGCTGCGCCTGCTCACCGACTCGGCCGAGGACACCACCTTCGGCTACCGCGTGAACAACTACCGCCACAGCCTGCAGTCAGCCACCCTGGCCCTGCGTGACGGCCTGTCCGAAGAAGACATCGTGGTCTGCCTGCTGCATGACGTGGGCTTCATCGCCTGCCCGAGCCGGCATGGCGAATTCGCCGCAGCCTTGCTGGGAGCCTACGTGTCCGAGCGCAATGAATGGATGCTCAGGCGGCATGCCATCTTTCAGGATGTCCACGCGCAGCATCACCCCACGATTGATCGCCATGCACGCGAGCGTTGGCGCGGCCACCCGCATTTCGAATGGGCCGCCACCTTTGTTGAACGCTACGACCAGGCGGCCATCGATCCCAACTACGAGTGTGCCCCGCTCTCGGTCTTCGAGCCCATGGTTCACCGCATCTTTTCCCGCACGCCCCGACCGGTGGCGATGCCCGATTGACGACGCATCACGCCCCGCACCACCCCAAACGCTGACCAGGAGCCCCCGTCATGTCTGCATGGATCCGGATGATTCCCCTCGAGGAAGCCCAAGGCAGCCTCGTGGGGGCCTACCAGAAGGTGCGCACCCCCCATGGCACGGTCGACAACGTCATGAAAGCGCACAGCCTGCGGCCGCACACCATGGAGGGCCATGTGGCGCTCTATCGCAGCGTGCTGCACAACCCCGACAACACGCTGCCCTTCTGGTTTCTTGAGGTGGTGGCCTCCTACGTGAGCATGCTCAACGACTGCGCCTACAGCCTCACGCATCACTTTTCCAATGCGCGACGGCTGATTCGCGACAAGGCGCGCTCGGAGGCCATTCGTCAGGCCCTCGAAGCGCGGGCCCCCGAGCGGGTGTTCAGCGGCAAGGAACTCGAATTGCTGCGCTACGCCGGCAAGCTCACCGTTGCCGTGGCGAAGATGCAGCGAAGCGATATCGACGCGCTGCATGCGGCGGGCTGCGATGACGGCGAAATCCTCGAGGTGAACCAGGTCTGCGCCTATTTCAACTACTCCAACCGACTGCTCAATGGTCTGGGTGTCACCACCGAGGGCGACGTGATCGGGTACTACAAGGAAGAAGACGACGAAGGCGCGAAGTCATGATCGGATCGACCTCGCCCGCTTCAGGAGCCCGCACATGAATCGGCACAGCGCCCGCAGCATTGCGATCGACGACATCCCGGTCATCGACATCGGCGCGCTCGCTGACCCCAGTCGGGAATCGCTCGAACTCATCGGCGCGCAGATGCGCGAAGCCGCCGAGCGCATCGGCTTTTTCTATGTGAGCGGCCACGGCGTCCCGCTCGAACTGATCGGCGAGGTCGACGCCACCGCGCGACGCTTCTTTGCATCGCCTCTCGAGCGCAAGCTCACGATCGAGCCCGTCGACCGGCATCGTGGCTACCTGAAAATGGGTGAGGCCAAGATGTACGACAAGGCGCAGCCCGACCTGAAGGAAAGCTTCATCTGGGGGATCGACATCGATGACAACGATGCCGATTACCGCGGCGGTAACCGGATGATCGGGCCCAACCGCTGGCCCGACTGGATGCCCGAGATGCAGCCCCTGCTCAACCGCTACCTCGACGAGGCGCACGCCTGCGCGCGCCGTATGCTGCGTGCGCTGGCGGTCAGCCTGGGCGCGGCCGAAGACCGCTTCATCCGCCGCTTCGACAAGCCCATTTCACGCGGTTCTCTGGTGCACTATCCGCCCCAGCCGGCCGACATGGGCGACCGGCAATACGGCGTCGCCCCGCACACCGACTATGGCGTGATCACGCTTCTGCACCAAGATCCCGTTGGCGGCCTGCAGGTGGCCACGCGGCGCGGCGAGTGGGTCACGGCCACGCCCATCCCGGGCACTCTGGTCATCAACTCGGGCGACCTGATGGGTCGCTGGTCCAACGACGTATTTCGCTCGAACCCGCACCGGGTCATCAACAGTTCAGGCCGCGAGCGCCTCTCAATCGCCGTGTTCGTCGACCCCGATTTCGACACCCCCATCGTGCCGGTAACCGCGCCAGGCGTCGAGGCCCGCTACCCCGAGGTCAGTTGCGGCGACTACATCCTGGGGCGCTTCGACAAGTCGTTCGAGTATCGCAAGCGCGCGGGTTGATCAGACGCGACCCGTCGACGCATCACACCGGCCCGCTCGACTGCCCGGCCACCATCGCCTGCAAGGCCTCTTCCGAAATCACGGCGATGCCGAGTTTACGGGCCTTCTCGGCCTTGCCGCTGGCCGAGTCGGGATCGGCCAGCACCAGAAAACCGGTGTCCCGAGTGACGCTGTCGACCAGCTTGTAGCCTGCGGCCCGCAAGGGGGCCTCGTAGTCCGATTTCTTCGCGCCACTGGGGAGTTTTCCGCTGATGCAGACGGTTTTTACCGGCGCGAGCGACTCGCCAGGAATATCGCGCTGAGGCGGCAGGATCACCACGCCGTTGGCGAGCATCTTGTCGATCACGGTGGACATGGCGTCAATGCCATCCTGAATCGGCCCGCCAAGATTGGGCACGCCGGCACGCTCGGCGAGATCCGGGTCGCGCAGACGTCCCGATCGCCAGGCCTCGAGCGTATCGAGTTCGCCGCCAGCGGCCTCGATCATCAGCTCGATGCGTCGGATGCCTGCATGGTCGATGCCGAGCGAGCCGAGAAAGCGCGGCAGCTCGAGCGTGCGCGTGGCCTCGATCGCGTCCAGAATCGACTGGGCACGCTTGTCGCCCAGACGAATCTCCTTGTCGGCATTGATGATGAGTGCCGCGAGTTCGGCCGCACGTCCCTGCAACGCATAGAGATCGGCCGCGTCCTCGATCTGAAAGCGCTCGAGCATGGCCTCGAGCACCGAGTCGCCAATCCCCTGAATGTCTAGGCTCGTGATCCAGCGGTTGATCTTGCCGCTGCTTTTCTTGGGGCAGGCCGCGTTTCGGCATTCGAGAATGACGCCCGCCTCGCCGCTGGTGATGCGCCGGCGCCCGACCTCGCCGCCGCAAAAAGGACAGATTGAGGGCGCGAGAATCGGGCGACGGTCGGCGGGGCGCTGAGTCACCCGAATGACCTTGGGGATGATGTCGTTGGCCTTGATCAGCCACACCGAATCGCCGATCGCCACATCGAGTCGCGCAATCTCGTCAAAGTTGGCCAGCGAGGCACTGCTGACCGTGGTGCCGCCAATGTCAACCGGCCGCAGTTGCGCCGTCGGCACCAGCGACCCGGTGTGCCCGCCGCTCACGATCACATTCTCGAGGACGGTCTCGGCCCCGGCCGAATCGAACTTCCAGGCCACCTGCCCCTTGGGCCGGCCCGCCGTGACGCCGAGCGCCTCCTGTCGGGCGATGTCGTCGATCTTCATCACCACGCCATCGATCCAGAAGGGCAGCTCGTCGCGCCGGGCCTGCACATCGCGGTACCAGGCCACCGCCTCATCGACCGTCTCGCAGTGCTGATGCGGGATCACCTGAAACCCGAGCGCCGCCAGCCGCGCCACCTTGCCAGCCTCGGTGGCGAATCGCACCGCCCCCCCCGAACGCTGCTCATCGAGATCGAAGGAGAAAGCGGTCAGGCAGTCAGCCTGATGACCGTTCTTGCGGCCCATGATGCCGCTGCCCGCATTGCGCGGATTCTTGCTGCGCGCAGGATCGATCCGCGCCCAGTCGGCCACCGTGAGAATGACCTCGAAGCGCACCGCTCCGTTGAAGGGCTCGCCCGAGTCGCCGGCGCCCACCCAGGCCGGTAGCCCCTTGAAGCGGATCGCGTTGGCCGTGATGTCCTCGCCGATGGTGCCATCGCCACGTGAAATGACCTGAACGAGCCGCCCGTCGCGATAGTAGGCAGCCGCGCTCGCCCCATCGCCCTTGAGGCTCGCGTGCACCGGCCCACCGCCGCTGCGCTCGACCCAGGTCCGGAACTCGGCCTCGGCGTTCACCTTGTTCTGGCTGCCCATGGGCATGGCATGGCGCGCCTTGGTGAGGATGGTGTCGGCGGGCACGGGCGCGCCCACCAGCGCGAGCACCGGGTCATCGGGCGTGAGCGCCCGCAGTTCGTCCTCGAGCGCGTCGTACTCGGCGTCGGACATGATGGGCTCGGCGCTGTAGTAGTAAGCGTGCTTGGCCTTGAGAATGAGATCGCGCAGCTGGTCGATTCGGGCAGGCATGGTCGGTTCCTGTGACGCAGCTGTCATTATCCGACCTTGCACCCCTCGCGCCTGACAAATCCCGCGACACCCGGTTTCGGCAATAATCGTTGCCGAGGAGGATGACCCATGAACCCAAGCCCGTCCGCAGGCCACTCAGCGCCCGCTCCATCTGCCGCCCGAACAGGTGCCGCCCCTGCCGCGCCTGCCGCGCCGGCGCTCGATCGCGCGGCCCTTCGCCGCGCCCGTCTGGAACTTGCCGCCGCCCTGCGCTGGGCGGCCAAGCTGGGCCTCAACGAAGGTGTCTGCAACCACTTCAGCCTGGAGGTCGCGCCCGACCGCTACCTCATCAACCCTCAGGGCTTGCACTGGTCCGAGGTGACCGCGGGCGACATGCTGCTGATCAACGGCCGGGGCGAGGTGATCGAGGGACGGCATCCACTCGAACCCACCGCCTTCTTCATTCACAGCTGGATTCACCGCACCAGCCCGCGTGCAAAGGCTGTCCTGCATACCCACATGCCCCATGCCACCGCACTCACGCTGATCGACGTCGGGCGCCTGCAGTGGTGCAACCAGAACACCCTGCGCTTTTGGGGCCGCGTGGGCTACGACGATCATTACAACGGCCTTGCGCTCGACGACGCCGAGGGCCAGCGCATCGCCTCGCAGCTTCGAGACCATGACGTGCTGTTCATGGCCAGCCACGGCGTCACCGTGGTGGGTCCGTCCATCGCCTGGGCCTTCGACGACTTGTACTACCTCGAGCGCGCCTGCATGCATCAACTGCTCGCCGTGCAGATGGCCGCAGGCCAGCCGCTTCGCCAGGTTCCCGAGGCGCTTTGCGCCAAGGTGGGGGCACAGATCGCCTCGGAGCGTCAGCAGTCGGATCTGTTCATGGCAGCCATTCAGCGCATGCTCGATCGCGAGCAGCCGGGTTGGTCGGCACAGTAGGGACGGGTCAGCGGCCCCCTCTCAGAGCGCTGCTTCGCGGTCCCAACTGCCCTGGCCCAGCCCGCGCTCGCGCAGCGCACGCCGGTCAACCTTTTCGGAGGGCGTAACCGGCAGCACCTCGAGCGTCTCCCAGTAGCGTGGCAGCATCGATGCGGGCAGGCGCGGCCGCAACCACGCGGCAAGATCGGGCAGCGCGGTGATGGCCTTTGCAGCGGGCCGCAGCACGAGCACCACGCGTACATCGTCTTCGCCATCACCGGCCGGATGGGCAAGCGCCACGCAGTCCGAGACCGCGGGATGCTGGCGCAATTCGTCTTCGATCTGCAGGGGCGAAATGTTCTCGCCGCGGCGGCGGATCCGGTCCTTGTCGCGCCCCGCAAAGCGGAAGTAGCCGTCCGCGTCGGCGATCATGGTGTCACCGGTGTGATACCAGAGGTTTCGCCATGCCGAGGCCGCCGCCTCGGGACGGTCCTGATAGCCCTGCATCATGATGAACGGCCGTTTGGGCCGGCAGACCAGTTCGCCCGGTGTGCCCGGTGCCACTGGGCGATCGGCCTCGTCGACCACCGCGAGTTCCCAGTCTTCGTGCGCCCGTCCCATCGTGCCCAGGCGACGCTCCGGGTAGGGTGTGTAGATCACGACGCCGATCTCGGTGATGGCAAACGAGGTCAGCATGCGCACACCGAAGCGCGACTCGAAGGCCGGATCGGGCGCTACGTTGTAGAGCGCGCGCAGGCGGTGGGCCCGATCGGCCGGACCCGGCTCGCGCGCGGCCAGCACCGGGGGCATGGTGGGGGTGAGAATGGCGATGGTCGCACCCACCTCGGCCACCGTCTGCCAGAAGCGCGAAGCGCTGAATTTTTCGCCGAGATCGACCCGCGCGCCGATCATGAAGGCCGGCAATACGCCCTGGCGCGAGCCCACGCCGTGAAAGAGCGGCAAAGAGGTGTGCAGCACATCGTCCCGGGTGAGCCCGGTCAGCCGCATCATCGTGCACGGGTTGGCAAAGAAGTGCCCGTTGGGCATCAGCACGCCCTTGGCCGGACCGGTCGACCCCGAGGTGAAAAAGATCGACTGAACCTCATCGAAACGAGTGGCCACCACCGGATCCGGGCCATCGTCCACGAACAGATCTTCGAGCCTCAACACGCGTACGCCCGCACGCTGCAGGGCGCCCGCAGCAATTGGCGGATCCTCGCTTTCACCCACGACGATCACCGTCTGCAGGCCCTCGAGCGCCGGCGCCTCGAGCTCGTTCAATGCGGCGATCCCCTCGGCGCTGGCGATCAGACAGCGGGGCCGGCAGTCGATCAGGGCCTGCGCCAGCATGCGGCTGCGAAGCGCCGGATTGAACAAGGCCATGGTCGCGCCCCGCAGATGCAGCGCGAACCAGGCCATGAGGTACTCGGGGCAGTTGGGCAGGGCGATGGGCACGATGCTACCCGCCCCCACCCCAAGCGAGGCCAGACCACGCGCAAGCGCCAGCGTGCGCGCGCCGAACTCGCCGTAGGTGAAGCGGCGCTCGCCGAAGCTCAGGAAGTCGCGCTGCGCGTCCTCCTGGATGCGCTGCAGGAACAATGGCCCGAAGACCCGCGATTCGAGCTGCAGGTCGCGCAACTCGGCCTGACTGAAGCGCGCGGCGCGAACCCTGTCGGCCTCAGACACCATGGGACGGCACCAGCACGATGCGGCCGAACACGTCGCCCCCCGACTCCATCAACTGGTGGGCGTGGACGGCCTCTTCGAGGGGGCGCTTCGAATCGATGACGGCGCGAATCTGGCCGCGCTCGAGCAGTTCCAGCGCCGCCACCATGTGCGTGACCCCGGGCGCGTAGGAAGCCAGAATCTGCAAGCGGCGCAAGAGCACAATCGCAGGCCGCAGGTCGATCTTGCCGCTGCCGGTCTCTCCCACGATGATCACCCGACCGTAGAGCGCCATGCTGCGCAAGACGAAAGGCAGGGCGGCTGCGCCCACGATGTCGATGCCGACATCGACCCCGCGCCCGCCGGTGAGCGCCAGCACCTGCTCGCTGAAATCGTGGCCGCGCCCGACCACAATCACCTCATCGGCGCCCAGCGCCCGCAGCCGCTCGGCCTTTGCCGCGCTGCTCGCCACGGCGATCACCCGGGCCCCCGCACCCTTGGCCAGCTGGACCCCGTGCACCCCGAGCCCGCCGCTGGCCCCGGTGATGAGCACGGTCTCGCCAATGCGAACCTGCGCGACATCACGCACCGCCCGAATCATGGGGCCGATGCAGGCCGCCGCGAGGCTCGCCTCCACCAGGTCGACGCCATCGGGGACATGGCACAAGCCATCGGGCCCCACCAGCACATAGTCGGCATATCCGCCGTCGGCATCCTGACCGATGAACCAGGCGCTCGCGCAGGACTCGGAGCGGCCGGTATGACAGTAGAGGCAGACGCCGCAGTGGCCGCGTCGGGGCAGGCTGGCCACCCGATCACCCACGCGGAATCCCCGCACGGCACTGCCCAGCGCCACGATAGTGCCGGCAATTTCGGCACCCAGCGTGAGCGGCAGATCGATGCCGGTACGAGCGTCGTTGGCCGCCGCGCGGTAGCCCGCCGATTTTTTCCGGATGGTCCCGTTGCGCACCAGCAGGTCCTTGCGGTCGATGCCACAGGCCGCCACCCGCATGAGGATGTCGCCCGGACCGGGCACTGGCACAGGAATCTGCGCCAGCTGCATGACCTCGGGACCACCGAAATCGGTCATACGGACGGCCTGCATCAGGGTGCTCATGGATTGGGCTCGGTGCTGTAGATGATGGACGTGGACACCGGCCCGGCGCCGATGTACTGGATGTTGCGGGCATCGCGCACCTGGCGCTCGCCGCATTCGCCGCGCAACTGACGCACGGCCTCGGTGTTGAGATTCCAGCCCTGCATGTAGCTCTCGGACAGATGGCCGCCGCTGGTGTTGATGGGCAATGCGCCCCCCAACTCGAGCCGGCCGTTTTCCACGAAAGGACCGCCCTCGCCCACCTTGCAGAATCCGAAACCCTCGAGCGCGAACAGCACCGTGGGCGTGAAGTTGTCGTAGATCATGAGCGCATCCAGCTCATCCTGCGCGATACCCGCCATGGCGTGCACCCGCGTCTTCACGTCACGCATCGGCCGGGCATTGAAGTCATCTGACACCAGGCCCTCGGCGATGCTCGAGGCCTGCGCGTAGCCCCGGATGTACACCGGCGGTTTGGGCCGATCCCGGGCACGCTCGTCGGTGGTGAGGATCATCGCCACGCCGCCGTCGTTGATGAGGCAGTAGTCGAGCAGGCGCAAGGGCTCGCAGATGAAGCGCGAGGCCTCGTGGTCGTCGAGCGTGATGGGCTTGCGCATGACCGCAGCCGGGTTCATCGAGGCGTGCTTGCGCACCGCCACCGAAATGGCGCCGAGCTGGCGGGTGGTCGTGCCATAGCGCCTGGCATGACGCTGGAACATGAGCGCCGACACCGCACCGGGCGAGGTCATGCCGAAGGGAAACCACATCTGCTCGGCGGCGGTGTCGTAGCGGTCGGCGCTGCCGCCATAGCGGGCACCGGCCGAGCGGCCGTCATTGCCGTAGACGATCGCGATGGTCTTGGCCGCGCCGGTCATGAGCGCCTGCGAGGCGATCTGCAGCGACACCCCGCACATGCGGCCGTTGGCCGGTTGCACCGAGATGAAGTCCGGGTTGATGCCGGTCATCTCGCAGAGCTTCTGATAGTTGGCCACGCGGTGCATCACCAGGCCGTCGACATCCGAGGGCCTGAGCCCCGCATCGGCCAGTGCTTCGTGAAGGGCCCGCACCGCGAGCGCGTTGGAATCAAAGCCCGGGATCACGCCAAAGGGGGTGCTGCCAATGCCGACGACAGCGGCATTGCAACGCGCAAGCTCACTCACTTCAAGCGCTCCTGGTGATAGTGAAACCCCGCCAAGACCTGCGACGCCGCGTGCCCACGGTGCTGGCTCATTTGAGCAGTTCGACGAAGCGGGCGTTACCAAGATGGCGGCGCCATTCGGCGTCGCGAGCCTGCAACTGCGCCCGGTACTCGGCCGGCGCCACATACTCGACGCTGGTGTAGGTCTTGCGCATGGTCTCCAGGAAGCTAGGCTCCTTGACCGCCTCGGCCACCGCTGCAGCCAGCTTCTGCACGATCGCATCGGGCAAGCCCGAAGGCCCCAGCAAACCATAACTTTCATAGTCTTCATAGTCGATGCCCAGTTCGCGATAGGTGGGCACATCGGGCAGAAACTCGGAGCGCTTTCCCGCGGTGATCGCGAGCGGACGCAGGCGCCCGCCGTTGATCTGCGGCACAACCAGGCTGGGCAGGGCACAGCCCATTTCCACGGTGTCGGCCATGACCGCCTGGACGACATCGGCACCGCCCTTGAAGGGCACATGGGTGAGCAGGAAGTCGCCGTACACCTGTGGGCCCACCGCCATGGTGTGACCGGCACTGGCCACACCTGGGGTGCCAAAGTTGATGCGGCCAGGATTGCGACGCGCCTGATCGATGAAGTCCTTCAGGCTCTTGTAGGGGCTGTTCGCATTGACCACAAACACACCCGTCACCGTGGACACATTAGCCACGGGCGTGAAGTCCTCGAGCTTGTAACCGAGGTCGGCGCGCGAGGCCGGCACCAATGTGAGCGAGGCCATGCCCGAAAAGAACAAGGTGTAGCCATCGGCCGGTGAACGCTTGACCCGGTTGGCGGCGATCGAGCCCCCACCGCCCGGCACGTTC
>CAIVPX010000146.1 GCA_903907905.1 uncultured bacterium
GAGCGAGGTCGATCGCACCCGGGCCCAGTTCCATCCCAACCTCAACCTTGCGGGCTTCGTGGGGCTCTCGAGCGTGGGCCTGTCGCGGTTTGCCGAGGCGGGTTCGCTCACGGCCGGCGTCGGGCCCGCGCTGAGCCTGCCCCTCTTCACCGAAGCGACCCTGAGAGCCAGCCTGGGGGCGCGCAGCGCCGAGACCGATCTTGCCATCGAGGACTACAACGCGGCCCTGCTGCGCGTGTTTCGCGAGGTTGCCGACGAACTGGGGAGCCTGCGTTCGCTCGCACAACAGCGCCAGGCCCAGCAGCAGGCCAGCGAGGCAGCCGAGGCAGCCTATGGGCTGGCCATGCAGCGTTACCGCGCGGGACTAGGTAATTTTCTGACCGTGCTCACGGTGGAGGTAAATGTACTCGCGCAGCGACGTGCGGAACTGGACCTGCGCGCCCGACTGCTGCAGGCCGATCTCGCCCTGACCCGGGCGCTGGGCGGCGGCTGGCATGAGCCGGCTTCAGCAGCCGGCGCCAGTGATCGCCGTACCGTTTCGAGGGGCCCGACGCCATGAGCGCAAGCAATGATGCAAAACCGACGGTGAGTGCAGCATCCGGCCCGGCGAGCCCACGGGGGCGCTCGCGCCGCAAGCCCGCCTTGATCGCGCTGACGCTGACGCTGATCGGCGCTGCCATCGGCGTCTGGCTCTGGTGGGCGATGGTCGAGAAGCGCTTCGAGCGTACCGACAATGCTTATGTGCATGCGCCGCTGGTCCAGGTCACGCCGCAGGTCGCGGGCACGGTCATCGCCGTACTCGCTGAAGACACGGAGGCGGTCGGGGCGGGCCAGATCCTGGTCAGGCTCGACCCCGCCGACGCGCGGATCGCGCTGGCGCGCGCCGAGGCGGGTCTCGCCCAGACGGTGCGCGAAGTGCAGTCGCTCTTTCTCAACAACAGCGCCCTGGCCGCGCAGGTGCGGCTGCGCGACGCCGAACTCGCGCGGGCTCACACCGAGGTCATGCGTTCGGCCGACAACCTGAGTCGCCGCCAGCCGCTGGTTGCAAGCGGCGCCATTGGTACCGAGGAGATCGGGCATGCCGAGGCGGCGCTGGCCGCCGCGCGCAGTGCGCAGGCGGCTGCCCAATCGGCGCTCGCGGCCGCCCAGGAGCAGGCCGCCAGCAACCGCGCCCTCACCGAGGGCACGACCGTGGGCAGACATCCGAGCGTCGAACGCGCAGCCGTCGCGGTTCGCGAGGCATGGCTGGCGCTCAAACGAAGCGAGCTGCCCGCGCCGGTCGCAGGCCAGGTGGCACGCCGTTCGGTTCAGGTGGGGCAGCGCGTCGCCGCGGGCCAGACGCTCATGACGGTGATCCCGCTCGATCAGGTGTGGGTCGAAGCCAACTTCAAGGAAAGCCAGCTCGAGCGCCTGCGGATCGGGCAAATCGTCACGCTTCGGGCCGACCTCTACGGCAGCTCAACCGAATTCACGGGCCGGATCGCGGGGCTGGCGGCCGGCACCGGCTCGGCCTTTGCCCTGCTGCCCACGCAAAACGCCAGCGGCAACTGGATCAAGATCGTTCAGCGTGTGCCCGTGCGCATCGAGCTGGATGCCGCCGCGATCCAGGCTCACCCGCTGCGCGTCGGCTTATCAATGCAGGTCAGCGTCGATGTCTCGCAGCAGGAGGGGCTGCGCGTCACCGAAGCGCCGGCGCCTCGCACGGCCCGCCACACCGAGGCTTTCACCAGCGACCTCACGCAGATCAATCTCAGAATTGCAGAAATCATTGCTGCGAGTCTCGGCGGCCAGGCTCCTGGCAAGCCCCCGGCGGGAAGCGGGCGCCGCTGAAAGGCAGCGCTGCGGTGACGATGACCGGCGCACCCGCCCCCCTCGAAGGCCGTGAGCGTGCGCTCGGCACATTCGCGGTGTCGCTCACCACCTTCATGACCGTGCTGGATCACTCGATCGCCAACGTATCGATCCCGGCCATCGCGGGCGATATGAGCATCAGCCCGACCCAGGGCGCCTGGGTCATCACCTCGTTCGGCATTGCCAATGCCATCGCTGTGCCGCTCACCGGCTGGCTGACCAAACGGATGGGGCAGGTACGCGTCTTTGCCGTCAGTATGCTGCTGTTCATACTCGCCTCCTGGCTGTGCGGGCTGGCCTCCAGCATCGAAACCCTGATTGCCCTGCGCGTGCTGCAGGGCGCCGCTGCGGGCCCGCTGGTGCCGCTCGCCCAGACCCTGCTGCTCGCGAGCTACCCGCCGGCCCTCGCCGGCACCGCCATGGCCTTCTGGAGCATGACCACGCTCGCCGCGCCGGTTCTGGGACCGGTGCTGGGAGGGTGGATCACCGACAACCTGTCCTGGCCGTGGATCTTCTACATCAACATTCCGATCGGCGTCTTGTCGCTCGCCCTCACCTGGTCGATCTACCGTCGGCGCAATGTCGGTCGCGAGGCGGTCCCGGCGGATCGGGTCGGGATCGCGCTGCTGGTGGTCTGGGTGGCGTCCATGCAGATGGCGCTCGACCTCGGCAAGGACCTCGACTGGTTCGCCTCGCCGCTGATCGTCGCGCTGGCCGTCACGGCTGCCATCGGTTTCATCTATTTCCTGGTGTGGGAGCTCACCCACGAGGCGCCGCTGGTCAACCTGAGACTCTTCGCACGCCCCGGATTTCTGCTGGGCGTCTGCGCGCTATCGCTCGGCTATGGGCTCTTCTTTTCGAACATCGTGCTGCTGCCCCTCTGGCTGCAGCAGTGGATGGGCTACACCGCCACCTGGGCAGGACTGGTGGCTGCGCCCACCGGCCTGCTTGCGATGGTGCTGGTTCCTTGGGTGGGTCAGCGTGTTGCCCGTGTCAACCCGAGGGTACTGTCCTCGGTGGCGTTCCTGGGTTTTGCCGTCGTCTTCTGGATGCGGTCGCGCTTCAATGTCGAGGCACCGCTGGAAGTGATCGTGCTGCCCATGGTGCTTCAAGGCATCGCGCAGGCATTTTTCTTCGTCCCCCTGCAGGCCATCACCTTTCAGGGTCTCGCCGCCCGGGAGATGGCCGGCGCGGCAGGGCTGTCGAATTTCGTGCGAATCTGCGCGGGTGCGATCTGTACCTCGTTGATGCTCTCGCTTTGGGAAAGCCGTGCTCGCCTGCATCATGCTCATCTGGTGGAAACCCTGCACCGGGAGGGCGCTGCCACCGCCCTCACACTGCAGCAGTTCGTCGAATCGGGCCTGGACGACACCGCCGCACGCGCAGCGCTCGACCGGCTAGTCGAGCAGCAGGCCTGGACGCTGGGCGTAACCGACCTGTTCTACCTGTCCGCCTGCGCAAGCCTGCTGCTGCTCGGCCTCATGGCCCTCAGCCTCGCGCGCTGGGGCCCGCCCGGGAATTCACTGGACAGCGCGCCAAGGTGAGATAAGATCGCGCGCCGTAGTCCCCTGCGTCCCGCGCTTCGCGCCCGTCCGCTCATCTGGAGTCGATATGTCTGGTCATGGTCCCCACATCGAACCGAATAACAAGAGAATCGCGCTGCTGATCGCGGTACTGGCCCTTGTGCTGGCCTTCTCCGAAACCCTTGGCAAGGCCGCCCAGACGGCCGCGCTCACGCACAATATCGAGGCGGCCAACCTCTGGTCGTTCTTTCAGGCCAAGACCATCCGCATGACCACGCTTCGCACAGCGGGCGAGGCGCTGGAAGCCCAGGGCAATCTGAGCGAGCCGGTGCGTCAGCAGATCGCCAAATGGAAATCGACCGCTGCCCGCTACGACTCCGAGCCCGACACGGGCGAGGGTCGAAAGGAACTGGCCGCGCGCGCCAAGGCGCTCGAGGTCAAGCGCGACTACGCCATGGCCGCCTACCACCACTACGAGTTGTCCTCGGCCTTGGTCCAGATCGCAATCGTGCTGTCGTCGGCGATGATCATCACAGGCATCAGCCTGCTCGGCTGGGTGTCGGTCGGGCTGGGCGTACTCGGCATCATCGCCTCAGGCATCGGGCTGTTCGCTCCCACCGCGGTTCACCTGTTCTGAGCCCGTCTTGCCCCGGGCGGCGTGCCGGAGTCGTCCGCGCGCCGCCGGGGTACCGTCCTTGACCATGAAGTCGGCCGCCCCCAGCCCCGCTGGGCGAAAGCGTCCCACCACGTCACAGCGCATTAACGATCCGGCTCGAACCACGGCTGACATCATCGCTGTGGCCACCCGCGAGTTCGCCGAAAATGGGCTGGCGGGTGCCCGCATTGACGAGATCGCCCAGGCCATGCGCACCAGCAAGCGCATGATCTACTACTACTTCGGCAGCAAGGAGCGCCTCTACATCTCGGTGCTCGAGCATGCCTACCGGCACATTCGCGAGGCGGAGGCGGCGCTCGAGCTTGACGAACTTGAGCCCGAGGAGGCGCTGCGAAAGCTGGTGGGTTTCACGGTCGACTATCAGCTTGCCCACCCCGACTTCGTGCGCCTGATCATGTCCGAAAACACCAACCGGGCGCGCTACCTTGCCCAAAGCGAGACGATCGGGCGAGTCAATGTCCCGGCGATCGCCCTGCTCGAAGCGCTCTACCGGCGAGGGGTCGCAAAGGGTGTTTTCCGCCCTGCGGTCGACCTCATCGATCTGCATATGTCGATCAGCGCGCTGGCGGTCTTCAATGTCGCCAACCGGCATACCTTCTCGCTCATCTTCAGGACCGACTTCGAGTCGGCGCCCTTTCTGCGCGCCCGGCGCGACAGCATCATCAAGATGGTGACGGGATTCGTGACCCGCTAGCCAGCGACATTCGGCTGGCGCCCGCCGCCCAGGGCCCGACCAGGCAGCTTCACAAAATGTACCAATTGGTACAAACTGCGGGCGACTGCGCCGAGTCCTCGGCAGCGTCTCCTTTACGCGACGGAGCGGGATTTGTCCGACCCACTTTCTTCGAGTCAGGCGAATGACAGCGAAGGTCACCGGCTGCTGATCGGACTGATCGGCAGCGGCATCCAGCAATCGCTGAGCCCCGCCATGCATGAACGCGAGGCGGCCGAGTTGGGGCTGCGTCTGCACTACCAGCGGATCGATCTCGATCGAACGGGTAGCGACGCACGCGCCCTGCCCGAACTGCTGCGATCGATCCGCACCATCGGCTTCGATGGCCTCAACGTCACCTTCCCCTGCAAACAGGCCATTCTGGCCGAACTCGACGACATCGCCGACGAGGCGCTCGCCATCGCAGCGGTCAACACGGTGGTCGCTCGCGAAGGTCGTCTCATCGGCTACAACACCGACTGCTCCGGCTGGCGCTGGGGCTTCGAGCGCGCGTTACCCGAGGCCCGGGTCGAACAGGTCGTTTTGCTTGGTGCAGGCGGCGCCGGTTGCGCCATCGCCGAGGCGCTGATGCGGATGGGCTGCGGGCGGCTGCATCTGGTCGATGCCGACCCCCGGCGCGCCGAGTCCCTGGCCGAACAGATCAATCGGCGCTACCCGGGGCGAGCCCGAGCGGCCGGCCCCGACCAGCTGAGTGCCCGGTTGCGGGACTCGGACGGCCTGGTGCACGCAACACCCACCGGCATGGACAAGCTGCCCGGCCTGCCCCTGGACCCCTCGGCTCTCCAGTCCCGTCACTGGGTCTCGGAAATCGTCTACTTTCCAATCGAAACCGCGCTGCTGCGCGCGGCCCGAGTACGGGGCTGCGCGGTTGTCGATGGCGGCGGCATGGCGGTTGGCCAGGCCGTCGGCGCGTTCGAGCTTTTCACCGGCCTCGCAGCCGACCCGGGCCGGATGGCTCGACACTTTCAGACCCTGCTCGCGGCGCGCTCCGCGCCGCCGCCCTCGGCCCCCGCCGCGCCCTGAGCGCGGAGCGCCTAGCCCCACCGGCATCGGTCCGACGCACTCGGCCCGATGCCGGCGCGCGCGACGCCGCGCTGGGCTAAGATCATTCGATTGATCCAAGGACCCTAACCTGACCCGTTTTCCGATGAACCCACTGCGCGGCATCACCACAGGGGTGGCTGGGGGGCAGGGCCCCGCCAGCGAGGCCCTCGACCGGAGTTTGACCCGTAGCCAAGCTCGCCACTTCCTGCAGCAACTGCAGACCGAGTTGCGCCGCGAGGATGGCACACCGCGAAGCGGCGTGCTCACCCTGATGCGAGCCGGCGAGTCCCGCAACGAAATCGGTTTCGAGCGCCAGAGTTCATCACCGCTCAATGCCCGCCGACGAGCCGCGCCGGCCGATACCGCCGACGCACTCCAGGCAATTTTCAAGAAAGCCGATTTGCCCGCTGCCGCCCGCGGCGAACTCGATACTTATCTTCGGGGCAACGCCAATCGGGCGCCCGCTGCCGGACTGCTCGGACTGCTCGACCGCTACCTTCGGCACGACGAAGCCGTTTGACCGCGGCGGGCCCTGCCCGGTAAGGTGCCGCGCAACGGCCGCACCCGGCCCCGCGGAGCCGCTCCATGAAACGCCCGACTTTCTGCCGCTACTCGCCTCTGGCGTGGCTGCTCGCCCTCGGCCTGATCGCAGGCGGGCAGGCCCTCGCGCAAACCGTCACGGTGGTGACCTCCTTTCCGAAGGAGCTGACCGGGCTCTACAAGTCGGCCTTCGAGAAAGCCCACCCCGGCACGCGGGTGGAGATTCTCAACAAGGGCACCTCTGCGGGGGTTGCGTTCGTGCGGGAAGCCTCCCCGGGCAACCGCCCCGACGTGTTCTGGGCCTCTGCCCCCGATGCCTTCGAAGTCATGGCCAAGGATGGCCTGCTACAAAAATTTGATCCCGGCATCAGGGTGCCCGAAAAGATCGGCAACTATCCGATCAATGACCCGAACGGCTTTTACCGCGGCCAGGCCCTCGCGGGCTACGGGATTATGTGGAACACCCGCTATCTGAAAGCCAATCGGCTGCCCGAGCCCGCGCAGTGGGCTGACCTGACCCGACCGGTCTACTTCGGCCACGTCGCCACCTCATCGCCGTCGCGCTCAGGCACCACCCATCTAACGATCGAAACCATTCTGCAGGGCGAGGGCTGGGCTCAGGGCTGGTCACAAATTCTGCAGATCGCCGGCAACTGCGCCGCCATCACCGAGCGCAGCTTTGGCGTGCCCGACGGCGTCTCCAATGGACAGTTCGGCATCGGCATCGTGATCGACTTCTTCGGCCTGGCTGCTCGCAATTCGGGCTACCCCGTCGAATTCGCCTATCCCGCCATGACCGCCATCGTCCCGGCCAACATCGCACTCGTCGCCGGGGCGAAAGCGCCCTCCATGGGCGAGCGCTTCATCCGCTTCACGCTCTCCTCTGAGGGCCAGAGGCTGTTGCTCGACCCCAAGATCAGCCGGCTGCCGGTGCTGCCCGAGACCTACCGGCAGGCCCCCGGGGGCTATCCCGACCCTTTCAGCGGCAGCATTCAAGCCAAGGTGAATTTCGACACGATTGCCTCCGAGCGGCGCTACTACCTGGTCTCCTCGCTGTTCGATCAGACCATCACCTTCAGGCACCGCGAACTCACCGCCGCCACCCGGGCTATTCATGAGGCCAGTGCCAAGCTCGTCGCACGGCCCAATGCGCAGGGCGCAAAGCTGCTCGCCCAGGCGCGCGAACTGGCCTTCAGTCCGATCGTCGACGAAGCCAAGGTGGCCGACGAAGGCTTTGTGGCAGTCTTTCGCGACACCAAGCGCGACGCGGACAAACAAAAGTCGATGACGGCGCTCGAGGAACACTGGGGCCGTCAGGCGCGTCGACACTACGAGCAGGCAGTCGAACTCGCGCGTCAGGCCGCAGCGCTCGCGCGCTGAGCGCGGCGACTCGACCCCCCTCACTCATGCAGCCCACCCGCTGGCCGGCAGCCCTGATCGCCGGGTCAATCGGCCTCTTTCTGCTCGCCTTTCTGGTGCTGCCGGTGCTGCAGGTGGTCGGCGCGGCGTTTACCGACCCGCAGGGGGCCTTCACGCTGGCTCACCTCTGGGGGTTTTTCGAGCTCTCGCTCATGAGAGAGGCGTTTGCCAACAGCCTCTACGTGGCCCTGATGACCGTGCTCGCCGCCACCTTCATTGCCGTACCACTGGCCTACTTCACGGTACGCTTTCAGTTCCGAGCGGCGCTCCTCATCCAGACCCTGGGCGTGCTGCCTCTGATCATGCCTGCCTTCGTCGGTGCATCGGCCATGCAACTGCTGTTTGGCCGCTCTGGCTCGGTCAACCTGCTACTCGACGAGTACTTCGGCTTCACCATCCCGATCATGCAGGGTCTGGGCGGTGTCATTTTCGTCGAGACCCTGCACTACTTTCCCTGCATCCTGCTCAATGTCTCGGCGGCATTCGCCAATATCGACGTCGCCATGGAGGAATCCGCGCAGAACCTCGGCGCACGAGGCTGGCGGCTGTTTCGGCGGGTGGTCTTTCCCTTGGCGCTTCCGGGCTATGTCGCCGGCGCGTCGCTGGTCTTCATCAAGGTGTTCGACGATCTGGGAACCCCGCTGGTGCTGAACGTCACCAACATGCTGGCGCCCCAGGCCTATCTGCGTGTCACCTCGGTGGGCATCGAGGACCCGATCGGCTATGTCATCTGTGTGATTCTCGTGCTCTTTTCGGTCGCGGCCATGTCGGGCTCGATGTGGTTTCTGAAAGGGCGTGATTTCTCGACCCTGCAGCGTGGCGGCCAATCGCTTGCGAAGCGCAGGCTGTCCGGCGTCCAGACGTGGTTCGCCTGGGGCTTGATCCTCGTACTGCTCATGCTGGTGCTATCGCCGCACCTCGGGGTGCTATTGCTGTCCCTGGCCAAAGTCTGGAGCTTCAGTGTGCTGCCCGATGCCTACACGATCGAGCACTACGCCGTGGTGCTGCGCGACTCGTCTCAAATGATCCTCAACACATTCCTCTACTGCGGCGCGGCTGCACTCATCGACGTCGTGCTCGGCACCGCCATCGCCTACCTGGTGCTGCGCACCACGCTTCCGGGCCGGCAGCTTCTGGACCACCTCGCCACCGTGGCACTTGCCATGCCAGGCGTGGTGCTCGGCATCGGCTACCTGCGCACTTTCCGCGACGTCAACTTGCCCGGCACCGACACGCCGCTGCTCGCCACCGGGCTGGTCTTCGTACTCGCCTATGCGGTCAGGCGCCTGCCCTATGCGTTGCGCGCGTGTAATGCAGCGCTGCAGCAGGTGCATGGGTCGATGGAAGAGGCCGCGCACAGCCTCGGGGCCTCCCGAGGGCGGGCCATCCTGCGTATCGTGATCCCGTTGATGGCAGGCGGCATCCTCGCGGGTTTTCTCACCAGCTTCATCACCGCAGCCGTGGAAATCTCGGAGACCATCCTGCTCACCACACGCGAAAGTCTGGCGCCAATGTCCTACGGCATCTACCTGTATATGCAGTCAATCGCCGGCCGGGGCCCTGGCGCCGCGCTGGGCGTGATCGCAGTGGTGCTGGTGGCGCTCGGCACCTATCTGTCGCATCGAATCATCGCGTCCGCGGCCCCATCTCGCGGCGGGGACGCCGGAGCATCCCGAGTCGAGAGGCCGTATTCATGAGTCACCCGGTCAGTGTTGAAATCAAAGGCGCCAGCCTGTCGTTTGGCCCGCACCGGGTGTTACGCGATATCCATCTTCGGGTGGAACCCGGCGAGTTCTTTGCCCTGCTCGGTCCTTCCGGGTGTGGCAAGTCCACGCTGCTTCGGCTCATCGCCGGCTTCAACCCGGTGCAGCGTGGCACCCTGCTGATCGACGGCGAGGACCTGAGCGACAAGGCCCCCTGGCAGCGCAACATCGGCATGGTGTTCCAAAGCTATGCCCTCTGGCCCCACATGAGCGTTGCGCAGAATGTCGCCTTCGGTCTGGAGGAGCGCCGCCTTGCCCGCCCACTGATTGAGGCCAAGGTGCGCGAGATGCTCGAACTGGTCGGCCTTGCCGGGATGGCCACACGCCGGCCCAGTCAGCTATCCGGCGGCCAGCAGCAGCGCGTGGCCCTTGCAAGAACGCTGGCGATCGAACCGAGGGTGCTGTTGCTCGATGAGCCGCTCTCCAATCTGGATGCGAAGCTGCGGGTGCACATGCGGCGCGAATTGCTCGCCATGCAGCGAAAGCTCGGCATCACGACGCTTTTTGTCACGCACGATCAGGAGGAAGCCCTGACCACGGCCGACCGGATCGCGGTGATGAACGAAGGCGTCGTTCAGCAAATCGGGACCCCCGTCGAACTCTATGATCGCCCCCTGAGTCGCTTCGTAGCGGAATTCATCGGCAGTACCAACCTCATCACCGCCAGGCGATCGGGCGCGCAGTGGCTCTGCGAATTTGGCGTGGTGGCCGATCCCGCGGCGCCGCACTGGGCCGATGAGGTGGTGCTGGCACTGCGCCCGAGCGCCATCGCGCTGGCGCCGCAAACCGGTGACAACACCGAGCGGGTCTGGCGCCCCGCGCAGGTGCTGGAGCGCGAGTTCCTGGGCGGCACGATTCGTTACTGCATTCGGGTCGGGTCTCTGGAGTTACTGGCCGACCAGCCGCACGAACCTGGCATGGCCGGTTTCATGCCGGGCGACCGTATCGCGGCAGGCATCGACACCCGCCGACTGATTGCCCTGCCGGGCTGACCCCACGCGATCGCCCGAGCACCACGACCGGTCGCGCGCGCGTGCTTTTTTCGCGCGATTCCGCGCCGTATCGACCCTTGTGGTTTTTCTCCTGACTGTGCACCATAAGCATCCGCTCAAAACGCACGTCGGAGAATCCTCATGTCGACCACTCCGTTTCTTCAGGTGTCCCGGGTCATCGTTTTATCCTCATTGCTGCTACTCGCCGGGTGCGGGCCGAGCAAGACTGAGCTGGCTCACGAAATCGCTACGCTCAAGGAACAACTGCAGGCTCGATCGACTGAAATTCAAATGCTCAAGGGGCAGTTGAGCTCGGCTCAAACAGAGGTCGATTCCGGTCGCAAGGCCCTAGCCGATGCGAAGGCGGCCGAGCAGACCGCAGGCGAAGAGGCCAGGGCGCAGGCACAGCGCGCGGAAGCCCAGGCCACCGCTCAGACGCAGCGCATTGAAGCCCAAGCCCGGGAACAAGTCGACACGCTTCGGCGCGAACTCGACAGTACCAAGCAGACGCGCGACGACCAAGTCGCAAGCCTCCGCCGTGAAATCGAGCAGGGCCGGCAAACCGAGCAAAGCATCGCAGCCGAGCGCGAAGCGCTGATCGCCGAACTGGTCTCAATCAAGGAACAGCAGCGAGCGCTCGATGCCAAAGTTCAATCCAGTACCGGGGAACTCGAGCAGGCACAAAGACAGGCCGGCCAGCTCACGGAAAAACTCGCGACGGTCATAGGCGAGCGAAGTCAACTTCAGGGGCAGACTGACGCGCAGCGAGCTGAACTGGCAGCCATTACAGCGGCCCTCAACGACGCGCAGGCCAAGGTTGCAAGGCTTAGCGGAGCACGGGGCATCTACACCGTGCAGGACGGTGACTCACTCTCGTCGATCGCGCTCTACTTCTATCGCAACGCGTATCGATGGCCCGGGATTCTCAACGCCAACAAGCATCTGATCAATCATCCCGACCGGATCTTTCCCGCGATGGTCCTGATCGTCCCGAAATAGCGAACGCTGGCGAGCGATGTGCGGCCGGCGGCGCCCTGCCGCAACAAGCGTCGATGAGGGGGCGATGGATATACTGCTCACATATCACGAGTAAATCAGGAGACAGCATGGCCGACGTGCCCAAGACCGCCGAGAAGAAAAAGCGGACGATCACCGAAATCCGAGACTCCAAGAAAACCGGCGAAAAGATGGTCTACACGTCGGTGCCCGATTACACCTCGGCCAAATGGGCCGAAGCGGCGGGTGTCGATGTGGCCGTGGTCGGTGACAGCCTGGCCATGGTGGCGCACGGCCATGCCAGCACGGTGCCGGCCACCATGGACATGATGGTGATGCACGCCCAAGCCGTACGGAGAGGGGCCCCCAACACCTTCGTGCTGGGCTGCATGCCCTATCAGAGTTACCACACGGTCGATCGGGCGCTCGCCAACGCCAGCCGTTTCATGCAGGACGCGGCCTGCGACGCGGTCAAGCCACAGGGGGGCAAATCGCAGGCTCACATCCTGCGCGCACTCGTCGACGCCGGCATTCCCACCGCCTCGCACATCGGCCTGACCCCCCATACCATCGCGATGTTCGGCGGGTTCAAGATTCAGGGCCGCACCGCTGATGCCGCCATGAAAATCCTTGAAGACGCGTTCGCCATTCAGGACGCGGGCTGCTTCATGCTCGAGTTCGAGGCCGTGCCCGCCAAGATTGCCCGGGCGATCAGCGAGCAACTCGACATTCCCACCATCGGCATCGGTGCCGGGGTGGGCACCGACGGCCAGATTCTGCTGTCCTACGACCTGCTCGGTGTCTTCACCGATTTCAAACCCAAGTTCACCAAACGCTACGCCAACCTTACCGAAGTGGCCGTCGCGGGGCTCAAGGCCTATGTAGCGGACGTCAAGCAGGGCACCTTCCCCGACGACGACCACAGCTACGGCGTCGACGACAAGGAGTACGAGAAATTTCTGGGTCTGCTCGAAAAGCGCCGCCACGTCTGAGCCGCGGGTCAGCCACGTCCGGGCGAAGCGGCCGACCGCGGGCTGCCACGCGGCCGCCCCGCCAGCGTGCAGGCTTGGCGCCGCAGGCTCCAGAGCCGGCCGCCGAGTTGGCCGTCCAAACGCTCACTGAGCAGGCCTACACCCTGCTCGAGGAGATGATCGTCAGGCTCGAGTTAGCGCCTGGCAGTGCCGTCTCCGAGGCCATGCTTTCGGCGCGTCTCGGCATTGGCCGCACGCCCATCCGGGAGGCCCTGCAGCGGTTGGCGCGCGAGCGCCTGGTGCAGATCCTGCCCAGGCGCGGCGTGATCGTCTCCGATATCAACATCAAGGCACAGTTGCGTCTGCTCGAAGTCCGGCGCGAGATCGAGCGCCTCACTGCACGCGCAGCAGCCCGCCGTTGCACGCCCGACGAGCGCCAGCGCTTTGCCGATATCGCCAAAGCCTTCACGCGGGCCGCGCGTGAGCATGACGACGTGACCTTTCTGCGCATCGATCGCGAATTCAACGAGTTGTGCCTCCAGGCCGCCAGAAACGAATTCGCAGCGACCGCGATGGGATTGATGAATTCGCTATCGCGCCGATTCTGGTATCTGCACTTTCGCCAGGCGGCCGACCTCCCCGTCACGGCCCGGCTGCATGCCAATATCGCCCGGGCCATCGCTCAGGGTGACGAGGCGGCGGCAGCCGACGCAGCCGATGCGCTGCTCGACAACATCGAGGCCTTCACCCGCAGCACGGTCAGCATCGATTTCTGACCCGGTGCGTTCGTTCAGGTCCATGACTGCACGCTCCGCACTCGACAAGTCTTCAAACATACCTCTAATATGTCAGGTCTGGTCTGGCGCTGAGCCGATCAGGTTTCAACCGCAGGAGCAACTCATGGCTGAACTCACCGAACGGCACAACCCCTCGCAGCGACAGCTGCAGTTTCGCGAGCAGTACCAGGCCCAGATCAGCGAGGGCTACAGCGGCCCCAGGCATATCGCTCTCATTTACCTGGTCGGACTCGCCGTGATCAGTGGCTGCGTGTCGCAGCTCAAGGGCGCGAGCTGGGAATGGCTGCTGATCATTCCAGTGTTTTTCTTCTCCAACCTGTTCGAGTGGTGGATTCACAAGAACGTGATGCACCGGCTGGTTGATGTCTGGGCGCTCCGGGCCATCTACGACCGCCACACCCGCCAGCACCACCAGTACTTCACCGACAGCGAGATGACGGTCGACACCACGCGCGAGTGGCGCATCATCTTTTTTCCCTGGCGAGCGCTCTTTACCTTCATGGGTCTGGGTACGCCCTTCGCACTGCTGCTGGGGCACCTGATCAACCCCAATGCCGGCTACATCCTGATGATCACCATCGTGGGCCAGTACCTGCTCTACGAGAGCTTTCACTACTGCTGCCACGTGCATGACAACTGGTTCGTGCGCCATGCGCCCTTCATCAACACCATCCGCAGGCACCACACCGCTCATCACAATTACGGAATCATGATGAGCCACAACATGAATCTCACCTTCCCCATCGCCGACTGGGTCATGGGCACCAGCGATCTCGATCGAGGACTGGTGGGCACCCTGCTCAACGGCTACAACGAGGACCACGTGAAGGAGTCCCTGAAGCCCACCATCGAACGCTTTCGCCGGCCGGACGCTCCCGTCACCCTCGACGGTCCGGTCAAGGAGCAGATGGCCTGACGCAGTCCCCGACCAATCACACGCCGCACATAAACACACCCATCAAGGAGACAGAGCATGCGCAAACGCGACTTTCTGAAAGCGGGCGCCGTCGGCGGCCTGGCCATCCCGGCCGTGGCCAACGCCCAGAGCGGGCCCAGTTACAACTGGAAAATGGCCACCGGCTGGGCGGGCGGGCCGCTGATGGACATCGGCGCCAAGGCGTTTGCCGACCGGATGGCGGCCATCAGTGGCGGCCGCTTCAAGATCCAGACCTTCCCGGGCGGCGCGTTGGGCAATGCGCTCAAGGTGCCTGAAACCGTCAAGAACGGTGTCGCCGAATGCGGTCACACCTGGATGGGATACGACTGGGGCAAAGACGTCACCACCGCGCTCTTTGGCGGCTATGCGGGCTCCATGGACAGCGAGCGCATGCTTCACTGGATCTACGGCGGCGGCGGCGAGGAACTGCAACGAGCCTATCGCGACGAGAAGGAAGGCATCATCTCCATCCCGCTCTTCATCCGCACCGCCGAGGCCTTCCTGCACTCGCGCAAACCGGTCAAGACGCTCGCCGACCTCAAGGGCCTGAAGCTGCGCACGGCAGGCGCCTGGCTCGAAATGGCGAAAGATCTGGGGGCGGCGCCGGTCACCACTGCCGGCGGCGACGTCTACCCCATGCTCGAGCGCGGGGCCATCGACGCCACCGAGTGGGGCACGCTCTGGGAAAATATTTCCACGGGCTTTCACAAGGTGGCCAAGTACGTGATCATCCCCGGTGTGCACCAACCCACGGCGCCCTTCGAGCTGGTCATCAACAAGGAAACCTGGCAGAAGATGCCCGCAGCCGATCAACAGCTGGTGCAGCTGGTCGCCCGACTGGTCACCTTCGAGACCTGGATCAAGATCGGCAACGAAGACGCCAAGGCACTCGACTTCTATCGGAAGGCGGGCAACCAGATCATCGAGCTCGATGCTGACGTGCAGCGTCAGGCTCGCAAGATCGGTCTCGACTGGGCCGGCAAGACCGCCGCCACCAACCCGTGGTTTGCCAAAGTGCTCAAGAGCCAACTCGACTTCGAAAAGGAGTGGGACGGCGCCGAGCGCTGGCGCACGATCCGCAGCTGAGCTCCAGGTGATCCGGGCGCGCCAGCCGGCGTTGCCCGGCCGGGCGTCCGGTCTCAGCCGGCCGGACGCTGCAACAGGCGCCACGGCCGCCCGCAGCCTCGCCAACTGCCCGGGTCGATCAAGACAGAGGTGATGAATGGAGACAGCGATTCGCGCCATCGAGGGTGCGAGCACGAAGGTGGGCATCGCAGGATCCCTGCTCATCATTCCGCTGGTGCTCTGCACCTGCTACGAGGTGTTTGCCCGCTATCTTTTCAATTCACCCACGATCTGGGCCTATGAGGTGGGCTACATGCTCACCGGTTCTCACTTCCTGCTGGGTCTGGCCTTCACCCTTCGGGCCGGCGAACATATCCGGATCGATATATTCAGCGGCAAGTTTTCGGCCAAAACCCGCGCGGCAATCGATCTTGCGGGTTATGCAGTCGTCCTGCCCATGCTCACCTGGCTCACACTCGCGCTCTTGCGCTACTTCTGGAACGGCTACAGCGCCAACGAAAAAAGCGGTCAGTCGGCCTTCAACATGCCGGTCTGGCCCTTTCGGCTCATCTTCTTCATCGCCTTCCTGCTGCTGGCGCTTCAGGTAATCGCCGAAGTGATCAAGCTCGTGCGCACGCTTCGCAAACCTGGCCTCGGAGCCTGACCACCATGGACATGCTCCCCTTCTTCATGCTGCCCGCGGCTTTTCTACTCATGTTTCTGGGCTTTCCGGTGGCCTTCTGCATGATGGTCACCGCGGTGCTGTTCGGCTTGGTGGTCTTCGGCGACCGGGTGGTGTTTCAGTTCATCGAAAAAATCGACGATCTGTCGTCCAACTTCGTCTTTGCCGCCGTGCCGCTCTTCGTGTTCATGGGCTCGATGCTCGAGCGCTCGGGCATCGCTGAAAAGCTGTTTGAAGCGATTCACATCTGGACGCGCCGCTTGCCGGGCGGGCTTGCACTGGCCACCGTCATCATGTGCATCCTCTTTGCCGCCTCGTCGGGCGTGATCGGTGCCACCGAATCGGTGGTGGGACTGCTCACCATCCCGGTCATGCTGCGCTACGGCTACAACAAGGGCCTGATCTCCGGCACCATCTGCGCCGGGGGGTCACTGGGCACCATCATTCCGCCCTCGGTGGTGGCCGTGGTGATGGGCCCCATGGCCAACATCTCGGTGGGCGACATCCTGTATGGCATGACGCTTCCAGGCCTTCTCATGGGGGTGCTCTACCTCATCTACATCTTCGTGCTCTGCGTACTCAGACCGGAGAACGGGCCGGCGATCCCGCGCTCGGACGACGACCCGAGCTTTGCCGAAAAACTCATGATCAGCCTGCGCAACCTCATCCCGCCGGTGTTGCTCATCTTTGCCGTGCTGGGCTCCATCCTGTTGGGCTGGGCTTCGCCCACCGAGGCTGCGGCCATCGGCGCATTGGCCTCGGTGCTGCTCACTGTTCTGTACGGCACCTTCAGTGGCGCGGCCTTGTATGAAGCCCTGATCAAGACCCTGAAGGTCACCGCCATGATCATGATGGTGCTGCTGGCAGGCACCCTGTTCACGGGCGTGTTCATCGGCGCAGGCGGCATCAACACGGCCAGCCGGCTGATCGGCGAAATGAACCTCAGCCCCTGGATGCTGCTGTCGATGATGATGCTGATCATCTTCATCGCCGGCTTCTTCCTCGACTGGATTTCGATCGTGCTCATCTTCGTGCCGATCTTCACGCCGCTTGCCACCATGGCCGGATTCGACGGGGTGTGGTTCTGCGTGCTCTTCCTCATCATGATCCAGACCAGCTACCTCACGCCCCCCATGGCACCCGCGATCTTTTATCTGCGCGCCGTGGCACCGCCCGAGATCACCATCCGACATATGTACCGGGGCGTGGTGCCCTTCATTGCGCTTCAGGTCATCACGCTCTTCGTCACCATCGCCTTCCCGCAGCTGGTGACATGGCTGCCTCAGCAGATGCTGCAATTTCGCTAAAGCGCCTTGCGCCTACGCAGACGCCCCTCACAAGGAACATTCCCATGACCCCGGAACAGATCCTCGCCATTGCCCCGCGCGTGCTCACGCAGTCGCAGCGGGAGTTCTATTTCACCGAGGGCTACATCCTGCTCGAGCGCGTGATCGGTGAGGAGTGGCTGAGCAAGCTGCGCGCGGCCACCGA
>CAIVPX010000147.1 GCA_903907905.1 uncultured bacterium
GCGATTTCGCCGGGCGCTGATCGAGGCCGCAGGGCGAGGTGTGCGCGTACGGCTGCTGCTGCAGGGCCGAATCGAATATCGATTGGCACACTGGGGCACGCTCGCGCTCTATGGCGAGCTCCTGGCTGCCGGTATCGAGATCATCGAGTACCGGCGCAGTTTTCTGCACGCCAAAATTGCCTTGGCCGACGACTGGGTCACCGTCGGTTCGTCGAACATCGATCCCTTCTCGCTGCTGCTGGCCCGCGAGGCCAACGTGATCGTGCGAGACCGGGCCTTCGCGCATCACCTGCGCAACCGCATCGAGGCCGCGATTGCGCAAGGGGGTGAGCGCGTACGGCCCACTCATCTTGAGCATCGCCCGTGGTGGCTGCGCGTCGCCAGCCTCGCGGCGCTGGTGGCGATGCGCATCGGCGTGGCCGTGTCAGGCCGCGGCCTGCGCTACTGAGAGGGCGGACGAGGGCGCAGGCGAGGGTGCGAGAGCCTGCGCAGGCCGCGCCGGGTGTTCAGTCGCGCTTGAGCAGCGACAGTAACTCGCGCCGCAGCGCATCCGATTTCAGAAAGCGCCCGCGCATGATCGACGAGGTCATCGAGCTTTCGTCCTTCACGCCGCGCCAATGCATGCAGAAGTGATCGGCTTCCATGATGACCGCGAGGCCGTCAGGCAGCAGCAGTTCTTCAAGCTGGTCGGCCAGAGTCTTGACCGCTTCTTCCTGAATCTGCGGCCGGCTCATCACCCAATCAGCCACCCGGGCGTACTTCGACAAGCCGATCAGCTTGGAGTTGGCGTTGGGCAGCACGCCGATCCAGATACGACCCAGTATGGGGCACAGGTGGTGCGAGCAGGCCGAGCGCACGGTGATCGGGCCCACCACGATCAGCTCGCTCAGACGCTCGACGTTCGGAAACTCGGTGACCTTGGGCATCGCTTCGTAGCGGCCCCGAAAGACCTCGCGCAGGTACATCTTGGCGACCCGGCGCGCGGTCTCCTGGGTGTTGTGGTCATTGACCGTGTCGATGACCAAGGACTCGAGCAGCGCCTGCACGCGGGACTCGACCTCCTTGTGCAGGGCCTCGCGCTCGGTGTCGCTGTGGATGAATTCGGCGATATTGTCGTTGGCGTGAAAGCGTTGACCGGCCTTGACGAGACGCTCGCGAATCACCACCGACATCGGTCGGCCGACGGCCTCGGCCGCTGCCCTGGAGGCCTTGCGGGCGGGCGCGCTGGCGCGGGGTGTGCGGGGGGCGGCGGCTTTCATCCTGGGAGTCTCCTGGGGGGCGCGGGGTTCAATCGCATGTCCGGCCGGGCGGGTCGAGTCGTCTGACTCTCACGCTGCGGGAACGCGAAGATGAGGCAGGATCGGGGCTGGGGCCCGAAAGACCCCGCGGGCAAGGGCGGCAAGTCCACCCGCAGAGCTTAGGGTCATCAAGCCGCGTGACAGGCGGATCGAGGCAGCATCGCGTGACTCAGATCAGGTTTTGATGAGAGCGAGCAGTTACTGACATGGTAGGCGAGTCAGATCGGAAGCATGAGCGGAGGTGTGGCACCGTGCAGACACAATCCCCCCAGGTGTGGGGCGTCGACTTCAGTTCCGCGCCGTCGCGGCGCAAGCCCATCACGGTGGTGCGCGGGCGTCTGCGCGACGATGGCCGACTGGCGCTCGAGGCCTTCGAAGCGCTGGATACGCTTGACGACTTCGATCGGCTGCTGCGCCGTGCGGGGCCCTGGGTGGGCGGCTTCGACCTGCCCCTGGGTTTGCCGCGTGAGCTGGTGCTGGCGCTGGGCTGGCCGCAGGTTTGGCCCGATCTGGTGCGGCACTTTGCCGCGCAGCCCCGTGCGCGGCTGCGCGAGCACTTCATCGCCTTCTGCGCGGCACGGCCCAAGGGCGGTAAGTTTGCCCACCGGGCGACGGACCGGCCGGCGGGCTCTTCGCCGTCGATGAAGTGGGTCAATCCGCCGGTGGCCTGGATGTTTCACGCCGGAGCGCCGCGGCTACTCGAGGCGGGCGTGCACCTGCCGGGCTTGTGCGCGGGCGACCCGGCGCGTGTGGCGCTCGAGGCCTACCCCGGCATGCTCGCGCGTGCGATCACGACCGACTCCTACAAGAGCGATACCGTGGCCCGCCAGGACGAGGCCCGCCGCGATGCCCGCACCCGCATCCGCGCCGCCTTGCTGGCAGGCGATCACCCACTGGGTCTGAGGGTCGCCGACGGCGCGCCGCTCGCACAGCGTCTGGCTGACGATCCGCGCGGCGACTGGCTCGATGCCCTGCTGTGCGCGGTCCAGGCCGCCTGGGCGCTCGCGCAGGGCCCGGGCTATGGGCTGCCTGCCACGATCGATCCCCTCGAGGGCTGGATCGTGGGGGCCCCGTGCGCTGCCCCGAGCGGCTAAGATCGCGAGCTTTGGCGCGTGATGCGCCGCCATCCGGATGGCCCCATCGTGAAACGAAGTTCGCAGCGCATCGATTCGGTCGACACGCCCATCATTCCCACCATTGCCGCGCTGGTGCGCGATCACCCCGGCACCATCTCGCTGGGCCA
>CAIVPX010000148.1 GCA_903907905.1 uncultured bacterium
ACCCAGCCGAGGCACCAGAAGGTCGAGGTAGGCGGGCAGATCGAAGCTGCCGCTTTCCTCGCAGGTTTCAATGAGCCCGACACAGCGGGGACGCGCAATGCCCTCGCGATCGAGCGCGGCGATGACGGTCAGCGCCGCATAAACCGCGTAGCCATCATCGGCGCTGCCGCGACCATACAGCCGGCCGTCTTCGATGACCGGCGTCCAGGGACCGAAGCCCTCGCGCCAGCCCACCATCTCGGGCTGCTTGTCGAGGTGCCCATAGAACATGACGCTGCGATCATTGCCCAGGCCCTGGGTGGCGGGCACGTCGAAGAACAGACAGGGCGTGCGGCCTTCGATGGCGATGATCTCGAGCTTCATGCCCGCAATGCGCTGAGCCTCGCACCAGCGCTCGGCCGAGCGGATCACGCTCTCAAGATGACCATGCGCAGCCCAGCTGGCATCGAAGGCGGGCGATTTCGCCGGCACCCTGACATAGTCGACCAGACGGGGGACGATGTCTTCATCCCAACGGCGGGACACGAAGGACTGGATGTCGGCAAGATTCATGACGCGGCGCTCCGAAGCGATGCATAAGCGCCAAGTCTAGCGCGAGCCGACCTCTGCGCGCATCGCACGGACACGGCGCGCACGACGGGCGGCCACGCATGCCAGAATCACCCCCTCACCCCGGAGACATCGCCGATGACACGCCCCGCTCTGCAGCACCTCGGACACGGCATCTTCGCGCTCGACTCAGGCTACGTGCGACGGCACTTCGATGCCATCCACCTCATCATCGAGGGCGGGCGCGCCGCCATCATCGACAGCGGCACGCGTCACTCGGTCCCCGCTGTGCTCAAAGCGCTGGCTGATCTGGGCATCGAGCGCGACGAGGTCGACTATGTGGTGCTCACCCACGTCCATCTCGATCACGCCGGCGGCGCAGGTGAATTACTGCAGGCATTGCCCTCGGCGCGCCTCACCGTGCACCCGCGCGGCGCACGCCACATGATCGATCCGACGCGCCTGTGGCAGGCCACTTGCGAGGTCTATGGCCAGGCCGAGGCTGAGCGCCTGTACGGCGGCATCATCGCGGTACCGGCTGAGCGAGTGATAGAGACGCCGGAAGGCGCATGCATCCGCTTGGCCGGCCGCGAACTGCAATACCTCGATGCGCCGGGACACGCACGGCACCACGTGGTGATCCGCGACAGCGACAGCGGCTGGCTCTTCGCGGGCGACACCTTCGGCATTTCATATCGAGAATTCGATGTCGACGGCCGCGCCCTGGCCTTTCCTTCCTCGACGCCGGTGCAATTCGAGCCCGAGGCACTGCGGCATTCCATCGACCGCATGTTAGCCCTCGCGCCCGAGGCCATCGTGCTGACCCACTACTCGGCGGTGCGCGATGTGCCGCGACTGGGCGCCGACCTCAAGCGAATGATCAATCGCTATGAGGCCATGGGTCTGGCGCACGAGCACGCTGGCGCGGCCCGGCTCGACCGCATCCGCGAGGCCATGCGATCGCTGCTGCTGCAGCAAGTGCAGGCCCATGGCGTCAAACTGAGCGAGCAGACCATTCTCGAGCTGATTGCGCTGGATATCGATCTCAACGCGGCCGGGATCGTGAGCTGGCTGGACGCGCGATCGCGTCAATGACCCAGGCGGCCGCCGCCAGCCCCATGGCAGCGGTGACCGTCACCACCGACCCGTAGCCGGCGCAGGCCAGGGGCGCGCCGGGCAGGCCCGGTACCTCGTCGACAGCGTCCGGTGCAAGCCCCTCACAGGCGGCGCCTGATTGAGCGGGCACGACGTACGGCGGCTCATCGGAGTGAATTGCCGGTACGCCGAAGCGGCGCCCCGCCTCGCGCGAAAAGCCGTGCTCGCGGCGCAGCCGCGCCCGCACCGACGCAAGCAGCGCATCGCCTCGGGTCAACGCAAGATCGGTTCGCCGCAGGCGCAGCGGGTCGGTTCGGGCACCCGCCGCACCGCACACCACCAGCGCCTGCTCGCGCGAGCAGGCCAGCGCGACCAGCGCCGCCTTGGCGCGCGGCTGATCGATCGCATCGACCACCCAGGCGTCGGGCGGCAGCAGCGTGTGCACGTTGTCGGCGCTGATGAAATCGTCGATCAGCCTGAGCTCGCAGCCTGGTGAAATGAGCGCGATCCGCTCGCGCATCACCTCGACCTTGGACGCGCCGAGGCTTGACTCGAGCGCATGCACCTGGCGGTTGATGTTCGACTCGGCGATATGGTCGAGATCGATCAGGGTGATCTGCCCCAGCCCGCTTCGGGCCAACGCCTCGGCGGCCCAGGAGCCCACGCCGCCAACGCCGATCACGCAGGCGTGCGAGCGCTCGAGACGACCGAGCGCCTGCTCGCCATAGAGTTGCGCGAGTCCGCCGAAGCGGCGTCGCGCATCAGGCCCCACCGCAATCAGGGCAGGATGACCGTGCAGCCCGTGGTGCTGCGGCTCTCGAGATCACGATGCGCCTGCACCACGTCGGCCAGCTTGTAGCGCTGATCGATGGGGATGGTGACCTTGCCACTGCTGACCATCTTGAAGAGGTCCGCCGACATCTCCTCGATGTTGGCCCGGCTGGCCGTGTGCGCCATCAGCGACGGGCGGGTGATGTAGAGCGAACCCTTGAGTGCGGTGAGCGGCATGGGCGCAATAGGGCCCGAGGCATTGCCGAAGCTCACCATCATTCCGAGCGGTCGCAGGCAGTCGAGCGAGGCGAAGAACGTGTCCTTGCCGACCGAGTCGTAGACGACGTGGGCGCCGGTTCCACCGGTGAGCTCGCGCACCCTGGCGGGCAGGTCGTCGCGGCCCTGCAGCAGCGCGTGATCGCAGCCGTGCGACAGCGCGACGGCGGCCTTCGCCTCGCTG
>CAIVPX010000149.1 GCA_903907905.1 uncultured bacterium
GGCGATCAGGGTCTCGTGACCATCGCGCGCGCGGACATCGTAGATCACCGCACTGCTGCCGTCGGGCAAGGTCGCGCGCGACCAGTCCCACTCGTCAAAACGGTTCTCCAGGGGCTCGTCGCCTTCGTTCGAGTCGAGATAACCTTCGCCGCGCCAGTGCAGGGCCGGGGCATCGAAGTCGACCTCGATTCGACCGAAGGGCGCAAGCGGCCCCCACCGGTGCAGACCCTGCGAATCAAGCGGCGCGCGCCAGTTGAAGAAGCGCTCCGCCCGCAGCCTGACCGTGCCCCGCACGCGGACCGGTAGTGGCGCCGATCGTTCGTCAATGCTCACAGTGAGCGTGTCGCCATCCCAGTTCATTTCGCTGGGTCCGACCCTGAAATGGCGGGCGTCGCGTTCGACGCTACGGCGACTGCGCTCGGTCATGGTCCAGCGTTTTTTGCCCGGGCTGTAGAGGGCGACGTTGATCGCGCAGTAGTTCTCGGCGTCGACCGACCCGCCGGTGCGCCGAGCCCGATCGCGCGCCCACGCGTAGTAGGGCGAGAATACGCTGCCGACGAAGGCAATGAGCGTGATGGCGTGTCGGCCGCAGTCACTCAGGCCATCGACATACCACCAGAGATATGCACCCGGCCCGACCGTCTGGTCGAATCGAGGTGTGCCATCAGGGTTGCGGCCGCCAGACGGCCCGACAGGGTGGCCATCGGCACTCCCGCACCCGGGTGCGCGCTGCCCCCCGCCAGAAACAGCCCCGGGATTGCGCTCGTCGAGGCGGGTCTGCGAAACGAGGACATCCAGCCGTGTGGGGCCATGCCGTAGAGGGCGCCACCACTGCCCGGAAATCGCTGGTTGAAGTCCTGCGGGGTCGTGCAGGTCCGGTGCTCCGGGGCGGCCGACAGACGCAGGCCACAACGCGCCAGATGGGTGAAGGCTGCGGTTTCGCATCGTTCGATCTCCTCGGGCGTCAGCGGGTTCGAATCGCCCCGGGCCGGCGCATTGATCAGACAAAACAGGCGCTCGTCGTCCCCGTTCGGGCCCGGGCCAGCCTGAATCCTGTCCTGAGCGCAAAGATAAAGGGTTGGCCGTGACGGAAGGATCGATCGGCCAAAGACGTCGTCGAACTCGCTGGCGTAGTCAGGCTGGAAGAACACATTGTGATAGCTGAGTTCGAAGCCCGAGGTCTGTGCCTGCATGGCCCAGGTCAGTGCCGACAGCGAGCGGGGCTGCAGTCCACGAGGGCTGACCGCCGATCGTACCGGTTCGCCCAGCAGGCCACTGGCGAGTGCCGCCGCCTCACCGTTGAAGATCAGCGCGTCGGCGTCGTAGGTGCGGCCATCCAGCAGACGCGCGCCGCTGGCGCGCCCGTTCGTCACCAGGATGTGATCGACCTGCGCTCCGCATTCGATCTGGACGCCCAAGCGGCGGGCCGTGCGCTCAAGGCGCTGAGCGATGGCCTGCATGCCACCCTCGGCCGCCCAGACGCCACGCATCTCGACATAGGCGATCAGCATCAGCGTGGCGGGTGCGAGCCAGGGCGATCCGCCGCAGTAGGTGGCGTAGCGGCCAAAGAGTTGCCTCAGCCTGGGATCGTGAAAGTATCGGCCCAGGCTGCGCCACAGGCTGGCGAAGGGGCCGAGGCCGGCCAGAAGCGCCAGGCCCCGCGCGCCCAGATTACGCCCCATCGACCCGAGGGTGGGCCGTTCGGCTCTGATGTAGGCCCGTTCGAGGCTGTGGTAGACGCGGCGCGTTTCATCGCAGAAGGAAAGAAAGCGGGCGGCCTCGGCGGCACCCGAAAAATCGCCGATGGCCTGGGCCGACTGTTGCGAATCTGCAAAGAGGTCGAGGCGCTCGTCGGCGGACCAGGCGTGCCGCGCCAGCACCGGCAGCGGATGCAGCGTCAGCCCGTCCTCGAGCCTTTCTCCGCAGGCTTGCAGCAGGTCATCGAACACCCAGCGCATGGTGAGGACGGTCGGCCCGGCATCGATGAGCATCCGCCCCGCCTGCCGCTGGTGAATCTTGCCGCCCGTCTGTGGCGCCCGCTCGAGCAGGGTGACGCGGACCCCTTGCCGGGCCAGGTCGCAGGCCGCGGCCAGGCCGCCCATACCCGCGCCGATGATCACGACCTGCCGTTCAGTCACGGGCCATATCCCGCAAGTTTCCCTGCATCTGCAGCACGCGAAAGCGCACGAACATCGACTCGGAAAAAAACTCGCGCGAATAGGCCTGCTGGATGGCCTCGAGATGCGCACCGGAGCGTGCAAACGCATCCATCGAGGCCGCGCTCTGCCAGAGGCTGAAGGTGGCCTGCCGAAGCAGGGGCGCTTCGCCCAGGCCGACTGCCAGCGAACA
>CAIVPX010000150.1 GCA_903907905.1 uncultured bacterium
CGCGCGTCCCTACAAGGGGCAACTGCTGATCGGTTTCCTGCTCACGCTGGCCGCGACGGCGGCCACGCTGGTGCCGCCCTATCTCACCATGCCGCTGATGGACAAGGTGCTCATCCCCTACCAGAACGGCACGCCGATCGATCGCGATCTGGTGGCCTCGCTGCTGGGGGGCCTGCTGGCCGCAGCCCTCCTCGCCTGGGGGCTGGGCTGGGCGCGCACCTACATCCTGGCGCTGGTGTCCGAGCGGATTGGCGCCGACCTGCGCACGGCCACCTACGATCACCTCATTCACCTCTCCCTTCAGTACTTTGGCGGCAAGCGCACTGGCGATCTCATTGCGCGCATCGGCGCCGAAACCGATCGCATCTGTCTGTTCCTGTCGCTGCACCTGCTCGATTTCGCCACCGACGTGCTGATGATCGCCATGACCGCCGCCATTCTGGTGTCGATCAATCCCTGGCTGGCCCTGGTCACGCTCCTGCCGCTGCCCTTCATCGCCTGGCTGATCCATCTGGTTCGCGACCGTCTGCGCCACGGTTTCGAGAAGGTTGACCGGATCTGGGGCGAGGTGACCAACGTGCTGGCCGACACCATCCCGGGCATTCGGGTCGTCAAGGCCTTCGCTCAGGAAAAACGCGAGTCAGGGCGCTTTCGCGAGGCTAATCGTCACAATCTGGCCATCAATGATCGGGTCAATCGCATCTGGTCGCTGTTTTCGCCGACGGTCACGCTCATGACCGAGTTCGGGCTGCTGGTCGTCTGGGCCTTTGGCATCTGGCTGGTATCGCATGACCAGGTCACCGTGGGTGTGCTGACCGCTTTCCTGGCCTACATCGGCCGCTTCTACACGAGGCTCGATTCGATGAGCCGTATCGTGTCCTTTACCCAGAAGGCGGCCGCCGGCGCCAAGCGGATCTTCGACATCCTCGATCACGTGTCCAGCGTGCCCGAACCGACGCGCCCTTTGGCCATCGGCCCGATCGAAGGTCGCATCGAGCTGCGCGACGTGGGCTTTCGCTACGGTAGCCGGTCGGTGGCCCGGGCGGTCAACCTGCGGATCGAACCCGGGGAGATGGTGGGGCTGGTGGGCCACAGCGGTTCGGGCAAGAGCACGCTGGTCAACCTTATCTGCCGCTTCTATGACGTGTCGGAAGGGGCGGTGCTGGTCGACGGCGTGGATGTTCGCTCGCTGCCGGTGGCGGCCTACCGGCGCAGCATCGGTCTGGTGCTGCAGGAGCCTTTCCTGTTTTTTGGCACCATCGCCGAGAACATCGCCTACGGCAAACCCGAGGCCACGCGGGAAGAAATCGTGGCGGCGGCCCGCGCCGCGCATGCGCACGACTTCATCCTGCGCCTGCCGCACGGTTACGACTCGCTGGTCGGCGAGCGCGGTCAGGCCCTGTCGGGCGGCGAGCGCCAGCGCATCTCGATCGCTCGGGCGCTGCTCATCAACCCGCGCATCCTCATTCTCGACGAGGCCACCTCCTCGGTCGACACGCAGACTGAAAAGGAAATTCAGCGCGCGCTCGACAACCTGGTGCAGGGGCGCACCACCATTGCCATTGCGCACCGTCTGAGTACGCTGCGGCGCGCCAACCGTCTGGTGGTGCTCGACCGCGGTCAGGTGGTTGAAGTGGGCGGCCACGACGAACTGATGGCGCGAGAGGGGGCCTATTTCCGCCTCTACCAGGCTCAGGCCCGCAATGTCGACACCGAAGATCCGGATGACCCCGTCTGGCCCCCGGCGGGTCCGCTTCACGGCCGCGTGGCGGCGAGCGTCTGATGGCTGATTCCACGCCCCCCCCGAATCGCCCCCTCGAGGGTTGGCGCTCCGACCTGGGCGGGCAACTCGAGCGATCGCCCTCGGGGCGCTTTGCCTTCGTGGCCGCGGACAGTACGCGTCATGAGGCCGTGGTGGCGGTGCGCGCCTTTCCGGTCAGCGATCCCGAGCGGGGTTTTTCCCTGCTCAGCGCCGATGGCCACGAACTCGCCTGGATCGAGCGGCTTGCCGATCTGGCGGCGCCTCTGCGCGAAGTGTTCGCGCAGGCCCTGGGCGAGCGCGAGTTCATGCCCGAAATCAACCGGCTCATTGCGGTCTCGGGTTTCGTCACGCCCTGCACCTGGCAGGTCGACACCGACCGAGGCCCGACGCGCTTCGTGCTCAAGGGCGAG
>CAIVPX010000151.1 GCA_903907905.1 uncultured bacterium
AGCGCTCGCCAGTTGCCGATGCCGGCTGCCGCGCAGTAGGTCGTGATCTCGTTCCAGCGTGCGTGACGCCCGATATGGGCCGGGCCGGTCGTACTCACAACCCTGGCCTGCAAGCCCATCGGAAAAAATCTGCGAATCCGCTCGAGAGACCACTCGAATCGCCAGCTCGACGAGATGACGATGTCGACCGGGTCGTCGCCGATCGCTTCGAGCAGCATCGGCATGCGCGCAAAGCGCTGCGGCGGCGACGCAAGATTCGGATGCAGCACGCCGTCGAAGTCCAGGAACAGGGTGGGCGTGGCGCCCTTGCGATCAGGCGCTGCGCGGGGCGGTGTCATATCGTTCGCATTGCCGCGTTGCTCGCCTGAGGCGTCTCAAGAACAACGGACATGGAGGGGTTCGCGCGCCCGCCATGACACGACCTCAACCCCCACCCGTCGCCGGCACATCCAGCGCCCGGGTCGCCTCCTTGAACCACTCGGGCTTGCCCGCAGTCCAGCACTCGCCCCAGAGGTTGCCGCCGCCCGACACCTCGATGGTTTCGCCGGTGATGAAGGCGCCTGCGGGCCCACCGACGAAGATGGAGGCCTCGGCGATCTGCCAGGGCGTGCCGGTGGTGCGCAAGGGGTTGATGTTGGAATACAGGGCGCGAATCTCGGGCTTGTAAACGGCCCAGCCTGCCGAGCGGATGGCGCCGGGGGCCACGCAATTGACGCGGATGCCGAGCGGCGCCCACTCAACGGCCACGGCTTCGCTGAAGGCCATGACGCCTGCGCGTGCGGCCACGGTGTGCGCAACCCCTTGCAGCCCGCGCGGCGACACCACGATGTTGACGATGCTGCCGCCGCGACCGGCATCGCGCCAGCGCCGCGCAATGGCCTGCATGACATTGAAGCTGCCATTGAGGTTGGTGTCGATCACGGCCTTCCAGCCCTTTTCGACGATGTCGAGGGTGGGCGAGGGAAACTGCCCGCCGGCACTCTGAATGACGAGATCGGGCAGCGCACCCGACTGCAGCACCTGATCGTAGAGCGCCTCGACCGAAGCGCGGTCGCGGATGTCGACGGTGTGGGCGGTGCAGGCCAGCCCGCGCGCCTGCATGCCCGAGGTGACGGTATCGAGCTTGTCCTGCTTGCGGCCGGCCACGACCACGCGCGCGCCCAGTCGCCCGGCCAGCCAGGCGCAGGCCGCGCCAATGCTGCCGCCACCGCCCAGCACCAGCACCAGACGGCCGTCCAGCGAACCCGCAGCGAGGTTGGAGCGCTGTTCGGCGGGGTCTTCCAGACCTTCGATGGGATCGTTCATTTATTTTCGCTTGAGCAGTTCGCCGCTGATGATGAGTTTGCGCACTTCGGTGGTGCCCGCGCCGATCTCGAGCAGCTTGGTGGCGCGGAAGAGCCGGTTGATTTCGTTGTCCCAGATATAGCCCGAGCCGCCATGCAGTTGCACGGCGCTGTCGACCACCTTGTTCATGGTGTCGGCCGCGTACATGACCGAGGCTGCGGTGAGCGCGTGAATCTGCCCGCGTCCGCCGCCACCGATCTCCAGATCATTGCACTCGGCCAGTACGCGCCAGGTGAAGGTGCGCATGGTCTCGACCCATACGTACATTTCGGCGATACGGGACTGCACCATCTGGAAGGACGCAATGGGCTTGCCGAACTGCTCGCGGGTGCGCACGAATTCGATGCTGAGTTCGAGCGCGCGCTCGGCGATGCCCAGCGAAATGGGCGCGACCATGGCGCGCTCGAGGTCGAGCCCGCTCATGATGACGGCCACGCCGTTGTTTTCGCCGCCGACCAGGTTTTCAGCGGGCACACGGCAGTTGTCAAAGACGAGCTCACCGGTCTGGCTGCCGCGAAAGCCCATCTTGACGAGCTTTTGCGCCACCCGAAACCCCGGGAAATCTTTCTCGACGATAAAGGCCGAAATGCCGCCCGAGCCGGTGCCGGGGCGCGTCTTGGCATAGACCAGCAACACATCGGCGACCGGCCCATTGGTGATGTAGAGCTTGTTGCCATTGAGCACGTAGTGATCGCCGTCGAGCCTGGCGGTGGTGCGCATGGAGCCCAGCGCATCGGAGCCCGCCCCCGGCTCGGTGAGCCCCAGGGCGCCCACCAGCGAACCGTCGCACAGCCCCGGCATGTACTTGCGGCGCTGGGCGTCGCTGGCATTGCGCAGGATGTTGTTGAGGCACAGGTTTTCGTGGGCGATCCAGCTGAGCGCGAAGGCATGGTTCCAGCGCGCGAAGGCCTGCGCGATCAGCCCCGAGCTCATGAGGTCGGACCCGGCGCCGCCCAGTTCGGGGGGCACGGTGATGCCGAAGTAGCCGCTCTGGCCCAGCTTTCGGAAGGCCTCTTCGGGCCACCACTCGTCCCGGTCCATGCGCTCGGCGAGCGGATGGAGTTCCTGGCGCGCGTACTTGTCGGCGGCATCAAGCAGGGCCTGCTGGTCGGCATCCAGCCCCCAGCGGGATGACACCGGGGGCGCGGTCAATTCGGAAGGAGCATTCATGATCAGGTTCCGTGTTGGGGCTTACTGATTGGTCCAGTTTGGCGGGCGCTTTTCCTGGAAGGCGCGCATGCCCTCGCGGGCGTCCTGGGTGGCGGCCATCATGGGCAGCATGATCTGCGCAAACTCGAGCGCCTGCCGCATGCTCATGTCGCGCATGGCGTGAAAGCCCTGCTTGCCCAGGCGGATGGCCGTGGGCGATCGCTCGGCCAGCAGATTCACCATGGCATCGGTGCGGGCGTCGAGTTCGGCTGCGGGCACCACGGCATTGAGCACGCCGATGCGAAGCGCCTCCTGGGCGCTGATGGCCTCACCTGTCATGCACAACTCCATGAACTTGCGCGCCGGCAGCACGCGCAGCATGTAGGGCATGATCATCATGGGAAAGAGGCCGATCTTGCTCTCGGGCGTGCCGAAGGTGGCGGTGTCGGTGCTGATGGCCAGGTCACAGGCGCAGAGCAGTCCGAAGCCGCCGGCCAGGGCGTGGCCATTGACGCGGGCAAGGATAGGCAGCTCGCAGCGCTCCATGCGCTTGAATGCATCGACGATCGGATTGCGCGGCCGCGACGGATCCACCGTAAAGGGTGCACCGTCTGCCGCCGGGGCGAGGTCGCCGCCGGCACAGAAGGCCTTGTCGCCCGCACCGGTGATGACGATGACGCGAATGTCGGGGTCGGCCTCGGCCGCATCGATGCCGGCGATGAGCGCCTTCATCACCTCGGCATTGATGGCATTGCGACGCTCGGGGCGATTGAGGGTCAGGCGCAACTCGCGGCCGCGTTTTTCGAGGAGAACGAGCTCGGTCATGACTTGGGGTGTCCCTGTTTGCGACGCGCGACAAAGGCGTCGAGAAGAGCATTGGTTTCCGGGCGGGTCAGCACCTCGCCAATGGTTTCGGCTTCGTTGTCGAACTGCTGCGCCAGGGTGCTGCCGGGGCTCGAGGCCATGAGGCGCTTGAGCCCGGCCAGCGCCACCGGCGACATGGCGCACAGGCGCGCAATGATCGATTCGAGTGTGGCGTCGAACTCGGCCTCGTCGCATACCCGCGAGACCATCCCCAGTGAGAGCGCTTCGTCGGCCGTGACCGGGTCGTTGAGCGCCAGCAGGTCGAAGGCGCGCTTGGGGCCGACGATGCGGGGCAGTACCCAGCTCAGGCCGCCATCGGGCGACAGACCCGAGCGGGTGTAGGCGGTGATGAAGCGCGCCGCACGACTGGCGATGACCATGTCGGCCGACAGAGCCAGGCTCATGCCGCCGCCTGCCGCCACGCCGCGAACCGCAGCAACGACCGGCGCTCGGCCGCGCACCAGCAGTTGGATGCCGCTGTGCAGATGGTTGGCCATTTCGTTGGCATGGCCAGGCATGAGGGCGCGGTGGGCGATGAAGTCGTCGATGTCGCCCCCCACCGAGAAGAACTCGCCGCGCGACTGCAACACCACCACACGCACCGAGGCGTCGCTCGCGCAGCGCCGCGCCATGCTGGAAAAGCTGTGGCACCAGCCCAGGTCGATGGCGTTGCGCCCATCGGGCGTGCTGTTGGTGAGGCGGGCGACGCCCTCGCGAATCTCGAGTTCGATACGGTGGCCTTGAATGTGAGTGGTCATGTCAGAGCCTCAGGACGCCATAGCCGGGCTGCCCCAGCGGCGCGTTGAGTGATGCGGAAATGGCGATGCCGAGCGCATTGCGGGTATCGACCGGGTCGAGCAGACCGTCATCCCAGAGTTCAGACGTCGAGTGCCAGGCCGAGAGCTGCGACTGGTAGGCCGCCAGCGTGGTGTCGCGCAGCGCCCGCAGTTCGTCGGCACCCGGTTCGCGGCCCTCGCGTTCGATCTGGCGCAGCTTGACCTCGAGCAGCGTGTTGGCCGCCTGCTCGCCGCCCATCACGCCGATCTGGTGATTGGGCCATGAGAAGAGCACGCGGCTGTCGAAGGCGCGCCCGCACATGCCGTAGTTGCCGGCACCAAACGAGGCATGGCACATCACGGTGAACTTGGGCACGTGGCTGCAGGCCTGCGCCATGATCATCTTGGCGCCGTCTTTCGTGATGCCGGCACGCTCGTAGTCGCTGCCCACCATGTAGCCCGTGATGTTCTGCAGGAACAGCATGGGGGTATTGTTCTGGTTGCACAGTTCGATGAAGTGCGCGCCCTTGAGCGTGCTGTCGTTGAACAGGATGCCGTTGTTGGCCAGAATGCCGATGCGATAGCCCCAGATGTTGGCAAAGCCGCAGACCAGGGTGGGTCCGTAGGCGGGCTGGTATTCCTGGAAGCGGCTGCCGTCGACCAGACGCGCGATGACCTCGCGCATGTCAAAGCCCTTCTTGATGTCGTCGGGGATGATGCCGTAGAGCTCATCGGGGTCGTAGAGCGGCGCTTCGATGGGCTCGGTGGCGATGATCGTCTTTCGGACCGGCTCCCACTGCGAGACGATTTCGCGCCCGATGGCAATGGCTTCGGCCTCGGTTTCGGCGGCCCAGTCACAGACGCCCGATACCTGTGTGTGCATGCGCGCACCGCCCAGATCGTCGGCGCTCACCACGGCGCCCGTGGCCGCTTTCACCAGAGGCGGCCCGCCCAGGAATACGGCACCGGTGCCTTGCACGATCACGTTGTAGTCGCTGAGCGCGGGAATGTAGGCGCCGCCTGCGGTGCAGTGGCCCATGACGAGGGCCAGCTGCTTGATGCCGCGCTTGGAGAGCAGCGACTGGTTGCGAAACATGCGGCCCGCCATGTAGCGGTCGGGAAACAGCTCTGACTGCATTTGCAGAAAGCCGCCTGCCGAGTCGCACAGATGCACCACCGGGAGATGGTTTTCGAGGGCGATTTCAAGGCAGCGAAGGATTTTCTTGATGGTGAGCGGATACCACGCGCCGCCCTTGATGGTGCTGTCGTCGGCGTGGATGATCACCTCGCGGCCCGACACGATGCCGATGCCGATGATGCAACTGGCTCCGGGCGACTCCCCGCCGTAGGCCTGATTGGCGGCGAGCGTGGACAGTTCTAGAAAGGGCGTGCCGGGGTCGAGCAGGGCTTCGATGCGTTCGCGCGGCAGCATCTTGCCTTGAGTGCGAAGGCGATCGATGTCGCGCTTGGGCCGGACATGACGCGAGGCGTGCTGGCGCTCGTGCAGTTCCTTCGCGAGTGCTCGGTTGTGCAGGTAGCGCGTGCGGAATTCGGCGTCGCTGGTGCGCAGGGCAGACTTGATGACAGGCATGGCTCAGGCCTTCCCGGGCCCGTGGGCGTCGTCGCTGCGGCCGTCCGGGGCAAAGCTGACGAGCGTGGCGCCACGCTCGAAGGTGGCGTTCTCGCCGACATGAACCGTTGCGATTTCGCCGGCTCGGTGCGCCGTGAGAATCATCTGCAGTTTCATGCTCTCGATGGTGAGCAGGCGATCGCCTTCGGCCACGACCATGCCGGCACTGACATGCAGGCTCACGACCGTACCGGGCATTTCGGCGCGGACTTCGGCGCGTGCCGTGCCCCCGGCCGATTCGCCCGCCTCGATGCCTGAACGGCGAAACGACCAGTGCCGCCCGCCCAGGTGCACGAAGACCTCATTGCCTGATACGTATCGCCAGCCGTCGATCGTCCGGCCCTGCGACTGCAGACGGATGCGGCCGGGCTCAGCGGGCAACTCGCTCAGGCTCAGCGCATGACCGTCGATGGAGAGGCGGATGTCGGGTCGACGCGCGAGGATGTCGAGCTTTTTCAGGCCGCTTTCGGTCTCGAAGAGAATGTCCATGATCGGTGCGTCCTAGTTGCGCCAGTGACCGATGCGCGCGTGGATCTCCGGCACATCGTGCAGCGTGATGCGGATATCGCGACAGCCCAGCGCTGCGGCCGACAGGGCGAGCGCAGCCTGTGCCGGATCGACGGGTGCGGCCAGGTCGGCAGCGTGTTCGGTGAGAAAGCCCGTGTGCAGGCGTGCATCGATGAAGGCCGGATGCGCGACGATTCGGCTCAGGTAGTCGATGTTGCTCGGGACGCCCAGCAGCACCGTCTGCGAAAGGGCCTCGGCCAGACGCGAGGCGGCCTGCTCGCGCGACTCGCCCGAGGCGATGAGCTTGGCGAGCATGGAATCGAAGGCCGGGGTGACGGCGCCACCCTCTCGAATACCGCCATCAAAGCGGATGCCGGGTCCGGCGGGTTCGCGCAAAAGGCCGATGCGGCCGGTGGCGGGCCGAAAGTCACGCTCGGGTTCCTCGGCGCAGAGCCTGACCTCGATCGCGTGGCCCGAGGGCTTGAGGTCTGACTGCCGATGCGGCAGGCCCGCGCCCGAGGCCACCGCAATTTGCAGGGCCACCAGGTCCACGCCCCACACGGCTTCGGTGACCGGGTGCTCGACCTGCAGTCGGGTGTTCATCTCGAGGAAGTAGAAGATGCCGTCGCTGCCCAGAATGAATTCGACGGTGCCCGCATTGCGGTAGCGTGCGGCGCTGGCCAGTCGGAGCGCGGCCTCGATGATCTGCTCGCGAAGGCCGGCAGCCAGACGTGGTGCGGGCGCCTCTTCGACGATCTTCTGAAAGCGCCGCTGAATGGAGCATTCGCGCTCGCCCAGGTGCAGCACACCGCCTTCGCCGTCGCCCAGCACCTGCACCTCGATGTGGCGTGGCCCGGGCACGAGCCGCTCGGCGTAGATGCGACCGTCACGGAAATATCGACGGGCCTCGCTCATGGCCAGGGGCGCTGCCTCGCTGAGCGCCGCCGCGTCGTGAACGATGCGCATACCCTTACCGCCGCCGCCCGCCGAGGCCTTGATCAGCAGGGGGTAGCCGATTTGCTCGGCGGCCTCGAAGAAGTCGCTGATCTGCGCGTTTGCGCTGATTTCAAAGCTGGGGGCCACGGGCACCCCCTGGGCTCGCGCGAACTCGCGTGAGCGGATCTTGTCGCCCATCAGACGGATGCTGCCGGCGTCCGGTCCGATGAAAATCAGCCCGGCTGCGGCCACTGCTTCAGCGAAATCGGCGTTCTCGGACAGAAAGCCGTAGCCGGGGTGGATGGCCACCGCGCCGGTGCGGCGGGCGGCCTCGATGAGTTGCTCGGCGTCGAGGTAGGCGCCCGTGGGCACCGCGCCGATCAACTCCACCGCCTCATCGGCCATGGCCACGTGCGGCGCATTGCGGTCTTCGTGGTGGTACACGGCGATCATGCGCCGGCCCAGTTGCTGGCCGGTGCGGATGATCCGGCAGGCGATCTCGCCCCGGTTGGCAACGAGAATGGTGTGCAGTTCGCTCATCAATGTGGATCCGATGGGGCGCGCGGTCCCGCAGGGCGGGGCGGGCTCAGGCAAGCCAGCGCTTGCGCCTCCGGTAGTGCTTCACCTGACTGTAGTCGACGTGCCCCACACCGCCCAGGTAGGCGTTTTGCACATCGGGGTTGGTGCGCAGCACTTCGGCCGTGCCGCTCATGACGACGCGGCCGTTTTCGAGCAGGTAGGCGCTGTGGGCCACATCCAGCGCGGCAGCGGCATTCTGCTCGACCAGCAGCACTGCGGTTTTCTGCTCGGTATTGATGCGGCGGATGATGTCGAAGATCTCGTCGACCAGGAAGGGCGCGAGGCCCAGACTCGGCTCATCGAGCATGATGAGCCGGGGCTCGGTCATGAGGGCGCGCGCGATGGCCAGCATTTGCTGCTCGCCGCCGGAGAGGTAACCCGCCTGCGCCTTGGCCCGCTCCTTGAGGCGGGGAAAGAGCTCGAACATCTGGGCGACCAGGTCGCGCACGCGCGCGCGGTCGCCGTGCATGGAGGTGGCCGCGATGAGGTTTTCCTCGGGCGTGAGATGCCCGAACACCCGCCTTCCCTCCAGACAGTGAACGATGCCCGCGCGAACCCGCTCGGGCGCATCCATCGACAGGATGTTTCGGCCGTCGAACAGCACCTCGCCGCGGCTGACCTCGCCGCGCTCGGGCTTGAGCAGGCCCGAGATCGACTTGAGCACCGTGCTCTTGCCTGCGCCGTTGGCGCCGAGGAGGGCAACCAGCCCCCCTTCGGGCAACTCGATCGAGACGCCCTTGACGGCCAGAAAGACCTGGTCGTAGACGACCTCGATGTTGTTGAGCGTGAGCAGCGACATCGGCGAGGCTTCCTTCGGCGCTTACTTGCCGGACTTGGCGAACTCGGATGAGTACTTGCGGATTTCTTCCCAGACCACGTCCTGATTGGCCGAGAACCAGTCGCCCGTGGGCACGAACTTGGCACCATCCCAGCGCGAGATGCGCCCCATGCCGCCGCCCTGGTGATCGGCGGGCGTGATGGTGGTGGCCGGGATCATGCCGTCGGCGGTGAAGTCCTTGATACCGTGCAGGCCGGCGTTGAGCCAGGCGCCGTTGATCGGTCCATTGGGCGACTTGACGAAGGCCTGGCGCACGCCCTCGAGCATGAGCGCGGTGATCATCACGCCATAGCTGTAGTAAACCGTACCCACCTTGTTCTCGGGGCCTGCGCCCTTGCCGGCTGCAACGACCGTCTTGAGAATGTCCTGAATGGGCTTGGCCTCGCGACCCAGCACGCAGGGATCGACCTTCAGCACGCCCTTGGCCTGTTCACGGCCGACCACATCCATGTCGGATTCAGAGATCCAGACGCTGGAAGACACGCGGTCCATGCGGATGCCGTTGCGGATCGCCTCGGTGAGCGCCACGGTCTGACCCACGCCCGCGCCCCAGAACACCACCCAGTCGGGCCGAGCGCGCCGTACCTGCGGCCAGATGGCCGACTGATCGTTGCCCGGCGGCGTGTAGGGAAAGGCCTGGAATTCGAAGCCCATTTTTTGGCGCAGCGCCTCGAAGATGGGGAGCGGTTCCTTGCCGAAGGGTGTGTCGATGTGCACGTAGCAGATTTTCTTGCCTTTGAGGCTACCGCCCTCGGTCTTGCGGAAGTGCTCGACCAGCAGGCCAGCCTGTGTCCAGTAGTTGGGCGAGAGCGGGAAGATGTAAGGGAAGACCGTGCCATCCGCCGCGTCGGAGCGGCCCGAGAAGGCGGTGATCATGTTGATCTTGTCGGCCAGCACCCGCGGCACGAGCGCGCGTGCGATGGGGGTGGAGAGCGGGTCGACCATGACCATACCCTGCGCCTTGGCGCGCTCATATGACTCGACCGCGCGTGGCAGGTCATTGCCGTGATCGGTCACATCGAGCGCGATGCGGTGCCCATTGATGCCGCCACGCTCATTGATGAGCGTGACGTAGTCGCGCTGGCCCTGGCTGTATTCGGCCGTGACGAAGGTGTAGACGCGGGTGAAGTCCTGCGTGGCGAGCAGGCGGATGGTCTTGTCCTGGGCCACGGCGATGCGCGGCATCTGCGAGGCCAGCGCGGTAAGCGCTGCGGCCGAGGTGAAGTGACGGCGGCTGCCACGGTGGGGTGATTTCATGGGTGTCTCCTCGTTTGAGTGATTCTTGCGGTCAGAACAGGGTGGGGTGGATGTGCCGGGCCTCAGCGCCGGGCGTGACGGAAAGGCCAGACCAGAAAGTAATTGCGCGCGTTGTTGTAGATCTTGGCAAGCCCCAGCGGCTCCCAGAGCAGGAATCCGATGATGAGCGCGCCATAGAGCATGAGCGGCACATGCGAGCGCAGGTCGGTGCTGATCTGCAGGTTGAGCCCGCTTGCCAGCGCACCGATCAGGTTGTTGAGCACGATGGGTGCGAACAGGATGAGGGCGGACCCAAAGAAGGCGCCCAGAACCGACCCGAGACCGCCCACGATCACCATGGCTACAAGTTGTATGGACAACTCGATGTGCCACTGATCGGGCGAAACCGAGCGCAGATAGCACACCGCCAGCACCGTTCCGACCACGCCGCCGATGAAGGAACTGACCCAGAAAGCCAGCATCTTGAAGCGGAAGGTGTCCACCCCGATGACCTCGGCCGCATAGTCTTTCTCGCGCACTGCGGCGAGCGCCCGGCCAAAGCTGGTTCGCCGGATATTGAGCATGAAGAGCGTGACCACGACGCAGATGAAGAGCGCGAGGTAGTACACCGGACGGTCGCCCACGATGGCAAAGCCAAAGAAACTGACTGGCGGCACCGACAGCGCCGCCTGTGAGCCTCCGCTGATGGCCGGCACGTGCGAGATGACGAAATCGACGATGTACTGCATGGCCAGCGTGGCCATGGCCAGATAGAGCCCCTTGACGCGCAGCGCCGCCGCGCCGAAGGCCATGCCGATGGCCGCAGCGGCCGTACCGCCCGCGATCATGGCAATTTCGAAGGGAAACCCGGCGCGCACCAGATGCACCGAGGCATAGGCGCCAATGCCCATCACGGCCCCGTAGCCCAGGTGCACCTGCCCGGCGTTACCCATCAGCAGGTTGAGTCCCAACGCGGCCGTGGACCAGATGACCCAGGGCAGCAGGTAGCTGACGAGGTAGAGGCGGTCGAGGGCGAAGGGCGCGACCACGGCCAGCAGCAGGATGACCGCGGCCAGCCTGCGGTCGAGCGGCAGCGGCCAGATTTGCCGGGCCTGCTGGTATCGGGTGAAGCGGATGCCCGCGCGGCGATAGAACATCAGACCCTCTCGATGTGCTCGTGGCCGAACAGGCCGTGCGGCTTGAACAGCAGAGTAAGCAGGATGATGACCGAGGCGACCACGTCGCGTGTGCCCCCGCCCACCAGCGGATCGAGCACGCCGGTGGCGACGCTTTCGGCCACGCCCACGATGATGCCCGCGATGAGTACGCCGATGATCGAATCCAGGCCGCCCAGAATGGCGATGGCCAGCGCCTTGATGAGCAGCAGCGACAGCGACCAGTCGACGCCCTGGTTCGATCCCCAGAGGACACCGGCCGCGGTCGCGCATCCGGCCGCGAGACCCCAGGCAATGGCGATGGCGCGCTCGACCCGGATACCGACGGCCCAGGACGCTGTCTGGTCATCGGCCACGGCACGCATCACGATGCCCAGCCGCGAGTTGAAGACCCAGGCCGCCCCGAGAATCATGATGAGCGATACCGTGCCACCGATGATCGAGGCGCGGTTGAGCAGCAGTTCGCCCACGAAAAGCGGCGTGTTCGGAATGCCGATGTCGAGCTTTTTCACGGCCGAGCCGGCAAAGCCCGGGAGCAGGCCGCGCAGCATGATCTCGATGCCCAGCGTGAGCATGATGGCCATGATGACGGGCTGACCGATCATTCGGCGCAAGGCCAGGCGCTCGGTGGCGACACCCACGAAGAACAACACCACGATGGCGCCGGGCACGGCCAGCCAGATCGGCAATCCGACCACATCGGAGAGCGCCCAGGCCGCGTAGGCGCCCGCCATGGCGAGTGCCCCCTGAGCGAGATTGGCCAGACCCGAGGTCTTGTAGATGAGCGTGATGCCCAGCGCCACCAGCGCGTACATCAGTCCGACGAAGATGCCGTTGAGGGCGAGTTCAGCGATCAGGAGCCAGTCCATCAGCGGGGTACCTCCATGATCGTCAGATCGCGGCTGAGCGCGCCGCGGCTGCCGTCTTCGTAGGTGATTTCGGCTTCAAAGCGAAGGCTGCCGGCGCCGCTGTAGAGCGCGTCGATCAGCCGGGCATAGCGCTCTTCGACGACATTTCGGCGCAGCTTGCGGGTGCGCGTGATCTCGCCGTCGTCGGCGTCGAAGTCTTTGTGCAGGTTGGCAAAGCGACGAATTCGCAGGCCCTCGGGTTGCAGGGTGTTGACATGAACCAGCACCCCTGCGATCAATTCGAGCACGGCCGGTTGCAGTGCCAGTTCGGCGTACGAGGTGTAGGCAATGCCGCGCTTTTCGGCCCAGTGCCCGACCGCCTCGAAGTCGATGCACACGATGGCGGTGAGTTCTTCGCGGCCCGCGCCGATGACGGCGACGTTGCGCACGTATTGACTGAACTTGATTCGGTTCTCGATGTAGTTCGGAATGAAGCGTTCGCCCTGGGCGGTGCGGACCACTTCGCTCACCCGGCCCAGCACCGCCAGATGTCCATCCGGGTCGAGATAGCCTGCATCGCCCGTGTGCAGCCACCCGTCGCTCAGGGCCTTGGCGCTGGCTTCGGGGTCGTCGAAATAGCCATCGATGACGGAGTCGGAACGCACGAGAATTTCGCCTGACTCATCGATGCGGATGTCGACCCCCGGCATGGGCGCGCCGACGGTGTGCAGCTTGACCGAGCCCTCCACCTGCGCCGCCGACAGCCCACAGGTTTCGGTCTGCCCGTAGAACTGCTTGAGCTGGATGCCCAGCGCCCGGAAAAAGAGGAAGGTGTCTTCGCCCAGCGCCTCGCCGCCCGTGAAGACCCGCTCGGCCCGCGTGAGACCCAGGTGGTCTTTGATCGGCCCGAAGACCAGCCACTGGCCTGCCCAGCGCATCAGCCGGTCGCCCAGGCTGGGCGTGCCGCCGTTGAGCAGGCGGCGTTCGAGCTCAACCGCGCGCGGCATGAACCAGTCGAAGAGTCGGCGCTTGAATGGCGTGGAGTCGGCCATGCCCACCTGGATACGCGTGAGCATGTTGTCCCAGGCCCGTGGCGCGGCGAGGTAGAAGGTGGGCGCCACGTCGCGGATGTCCTGGGGGACGGTCTCCTGCCGTTCGGGAATATTGACGGTACTTTGCAGGGCCACGCCTGCGCTCAGCGTGAAGACGAAGTCGCCGACCCAGGCGGTGGGCAGGTAGGCAAAGAGTTCTTCGCCCCGGATGAAGTAGCCGCCGCGCTCGGCGTTCGCAATGCCCTTCATGACATTGCGGTGACGCAGCGGAATGCCCTTGGGCAGACCGGTGGTGCCTGATGAATAGAGCAGCACGGCGATGTCGTCGGCGCCGGCGCGCTGCAGCAGGTCGCCGGCCAGGCCGGGCTCGGCCGCGAGCCGCGCCTGCCCCCGCTCGATGAGTGCATCGAGCGGCATGACGCCCTCGGGGCGGTTGAGTGAGAGCCCGCGCGGATCGTCGAATACGATGGTTTGCGGCCGGCCTATGCGTTCGCGCAGTCCCACCAGCTTGTCAACCTGCTCCTGGTCTTCGGCGAGTGCCACTGCCGGGTCACCAAAGCGCGTATAGGTGTCGAGCTGGTCGACAGGCACGTCGGGAAAGATGGGAGCGGGATAGGCGCGAAGCGCCATCGCGGCCAGCATGCCGAAGTAGAGATTGGCGCGGTTGTCGCCCACGACGATGACGGCATGACCCGCCTTGACGCCCAGCGCCTCGAGCCCTGCCGCGATCGCGAGCACCCGGTCGCGGGTTTGCGCCCAGCTGATCTCCTGCCAGATGCCGTAGTCGCGCTCGCGAAAGGCGATTCGGTCGGGGGTTGCACGCGCATTGTGCGCGAGCGCGGCGATGAGGGTGGCAGGCATGTCGCTCATGGGGGCGGGATCTTCAGGCCTTGCCCTGGGCGACCCGGGCCGCGGCCCGCTCGCCCATGTAGGCCGTGACGACCTTGGGATGGGCGATGGTGGCGCGCGGCTCGCCCTCGGCAATGGTTTCGCCGTAGCTCAGCACCACGATCCGGTCGCAGATGGCCGTGACCACGTCCATGTGGTGCTCGATCAGCAGGATGGTGACGCCACGCTCATCACGCGCATCGAGGATGAAGCGCGCGATGTATTCCTTTTCTTCCTGGTTCATGCCCGCCATGGGCTCATCCAGGATGAGCAGCCTGGGCTGGGCGACCAGCGCGCGAGCGAGCTCAACCCGTTTCTGCAGGCCGAGCGGGATGACCTCGACCGGTTCGTCGCGGATGTCCTGCAACTGCATGAAGTCGATGATTTCTTCGACCGCCCGGCGGTGCTCGATTTCTTCACGCGCCGCCCACACCCAGTAAAAGAGCGAGGCCAGGGCGCTGGGCCGCATGTGCACGTGCCGGCCCATGAGGATGTTGTCGAGCACACTCATGCCACGAAAGAGGGCGAGGTTCTGGAAGGTGCGCGCCACCCCCCGCGTGGCAATGGTGTGGGGGGCGAGGCCCGTGGTGTCCTCGCCGAACAGCATAACCTTGCCCGCGTTCGGGGGATAGAAGCCCGTGATGACATTGACCATGGTGGTCTTGCCGGATCCATTGGGTCCGACCAGGCCAAAGATCTCGCCGCGCGAAACGTGGAGATCAACGCCTTTCAGGGCCTTCAGGCCGCCAAAAGAGCGCTCGATGCCGGTACAGACGACCGGTCTGTCACTGCTGGAAATGGCTGTCCCCTGGTTTCGGAGGGCTGGACGCCCTCTCTGCAGACTCGACCACCCGGATGGGGGGACGGTCACTTTTCTGGTGAATCTCGGTCGGTATTGAAGGCGATTCGGGCAGAAGTGTCAAACTCGGCGGGGCGGTCACGGAGGCTTCGCAGAGGTCGGGCAGAACTCACCCGTACCGGCGGGAATGACGGTGCTCCGGCCCTTGCAGGTGCAGGTGATGTCGCGGGTGTCGTGGATCAGCGCCGCCGCACGATCCCGTCCTCAATCCAGCGTCAGTTTCTGCTGGTTGACCACCTGCCGGTACACCTCGAATTCAGCCTTGATCTGGGCAGCGAATTCCTCAGGCGTGTTGGCGACCACCAGCGAGCCGGTGTCTTCGATGCGGCGGCGCACCGCCGGGTCTTCGAGTGCCTTGCGCACGCCCGCGTTGATCTTGTCGACCACTTCGCGCGGCAGTCCCTTCGGTCCGATGATGCCGTAGTAGGCCATGCGATTCACCGGCTCGAGCCCCACTTCCTTGAAGGTGGGCACATCGGGCAGCACCGCCAGGCGCGAGGGGGCCGCCACCACGATGGGTACCAGCCGGTTGGCCTTGATGAAGGGCAGGGCAGAGGGCATGTTGTCGAAGATCATGGGCACCTGACCCGCCACCGTGTCGTTCAGAGCCGGACCCGCGCCGCGGTAGGGGATGTGCAGTACGAAGCCGCCGGTCAGGCTCTTGAAGAGTTCCATCTGCAAATGGCCGATGCCACCGGTGCCCGACGACGAGTAGGAATACCTGCCCGGATTCGCCTTCACTTCAGCCAGAAAGCCCTTGAAGTCCTTCGCCGGAAAGCTCGGGTGCACCGCGATGACGTTGGGGGTGGCCGCGATGTTGACGATGGGCGTGAAATCGGTAATCGGGTTGTAGGCGATCTTGGGGTTGATCGCCGGATTGGCGGCGGTGGTGGAGACCGTCGCCACGCCCAGCAGGTAGCCGTCGGGCGCCGCGCGTGCCGTTTCAGTCGCCCCGACTACCCCGCCGCCGCCCGCCTTGTTCTCGATGACCACGGGCTGACCCAGCACCCGGCCCAGCGGCTCGGCGATGACGCGCGCGACGATGTCGGTGGTGCCACCGGGGGCAAAGGGCACCTGCAGGCGGATGGGGCGCTGCGGATAAGGCTGAGCGGAGACGCTGCCCGCGATCAGGCCCAGAAAGACGGCTGCGAGTGCGCTGCGAAGGGGTGACATGGACGGTTCTCCCGAGGAAGTGAGCGGGCCGGTTGCGTGGTCGGTTTGACGGCGTTGGCAGTGTTCGAATTTACTTGAGTTCGCCGGCATTGCGAAACAATGCCGAGGCGTGCTGGGGGAATCGCGTGCCGGGCATGTTTGCGCGACTCTGTCCGGTCCTGGCCCGTACCCGTTCCCGGCTGGGGCGGAGTGTGCCGACCGTGCCCCAGTCGTTTCCTGTGCTTCACGGCCCGATTCCGAGGGCTGTCTCGATACCGCCTATGCCCGCTGCGCTGTGCCAAGGGCGTGGCTATACTGAAGCGATCCTAGTTCTTTGGTCGGCTTGCCATGCACCGAATCGGAGTCGATATCGGCGGTACCTTTACTGACGTCGTGGCGGTTGGTGACGACGGTTCTCTGCGCATCGCCAAGGTGCCGTCATCGCGGGCGGACCCGAGCGCGCCGGTCCGGACCGTTCTGAACCGGCTGCTCCCAGAATGGCAAATCGAGCCCGCCAGTGTAGGTCGCTTTGTGCATGGCACGACGGTTGCCACCAATGCGGTGCTGGAGCGTCGGGGCTCGAAGCTGGGGTTGCTTGCGACGGCCGGTTTCGAGGATGTGATCGAGATCGGCCGACAGAACCGCCGGCAGATCTACGAGTTGATGCTCAAGCCCGAAACGCCGGTGTTTCTCGCGCCGGGGGGGCGTCGCCGGGGGGTCGTCGAATCGATCAGCCCCACCGGCGAGGTTGTCACGCCAATCGACATGCACTCGCTCGCTGAAGCGGTCGAGTCCCTGCTGGCCGATGGGGTCGAGGCGGTCGCCATCAGTTTTCTGTTTTCTTTCGTCAATCCTGAGCACGAGCGACAGGCGGCGTCCTTCATCCGAGGCCGCTACCCGCAGTTGGTGGTGTCGGTGTCATCGGAAGTCGACCCGGCGTTCCGGGAATATGAACGTACCGTGGTCACCGCCTTCGATGCCTACGTCAAGGCCGGGCTCGACCGCTATCTGGCCGCGATGGAGTCCGATCTGGCGACGGCCGGCGTTGCGGCGCGTCTGCAAATCATGCAGTCGCGTGGAGGGGTGTGCTCGGCGGGCATCGCCCGGCAGCGCCCGATTCGCCTCTTCCTGTCTGGGCCTGCGGCGGGTGTGGTCGGCGCGCTCGAGGTGGGCCGGTCTGTTGGGATTGATGACATCGTCACGGTCGATATTGGCGGCACCAGCTCCGACATCGCACTGATCTCGCAGGGGCGCCCGGTGATACGTCCCGACGGCTGGCTGGACGGTTTCCGAATCCGGGTGCCGATGGTCGACGTCAATTCCATCGGGGCGGGCGGGGGAAGTATTGCCTGGATCGACGCGGGGGGCGGCCTGCGCGTCGGGCCGCAATCGGCCGGCGCCGAACCGGGCCCCGCCTGCTATGGTCGGGGCGGGCTCGAGGCGACCGTCACGGACGCTTCCATCGTACTCGGCTACCTTGATCCGGCTTATTTCGCGGGCGGTACCCTGCGGCTCGACCCCGACCTGGCGCGTCAGGCTGTGGCCGAGAAGGTGGCTCGGCCGCTGGGGCTGAGCCTTCAGCAGGCTGCGCTCGGCATTCACCGCGTGGTCAATGTGCAGATGGCCGAGGGTATCCGTCTGGTGTCGATCAGCCGGGGCGTTGACCCGCGTTCGCTGTCGCTCATGCCCTTCGGTGGTGGGGGCGCGCTGCACGCGATTGCGCTTGCCCGAGAGTTGGGTATGCGCCAGATCATCGTGCCTCGCTACCCGGGCGTGCTGTGCGCAGCGGGCCTGTTATCGGCCAATGTCGAGCACGAAGCCTCGAGCGGCTTCGTGAGACGTTTCGATCAAACCGACCCGCAGGCACTCATCGACTGCTGCGGTCAACTGGTCGATCAGTGCGCAGCCCGCATGCGCGAAGAGGGCGTTGATCCTTCGGTGGTGGAGACGAGTTTTCTAGCCGATGTCTGCTACATCGGTCAGGCCCACCACATCGAGGTCCCGCTCGACCTGTCCGATCCCGATCAGTTGATCGACCGTGCGTACGCGGTGTTCAGGGAGTTGTACGACCGCGTCTATGGTCACAGCACCGGCGCGCCGGCGCGCTTTGTGAACCTGCGCGTGCTGCAGCGCGCGGCTAATGCGCCGCCGGTCGCGAGGCGGGCGGCGTCGAAGCTTGGAGGGTCACTGAAGGGATCGCGTGACATTGTGCTGGCGGGCTTCGATTCGCCCGTGCGTGCGGCGATCTACGATCGCGACGCGCTGGCACCGGACGAGCAGGTGCGCGGGCCTGCGATCATCGAGCAGACGGATACCACTACCCTGGTCGAACCCGGCTGGGTGGCCCGCGTTGCGGACAACGAGGTATTGCTGATCACCCCCGAGGAGGCATCGTGAGTCAGGGCCGGTTTTCAGGGGCGGCAGACCCCGCGCGCGATCCGATCACCGTCGAAGTCGTTCGAAACAAGCTTGAGGGCATCGCGAACGAGATGCAGTCGACCCTGCTGCACAGTGCCTTTTCGCCCATTGTGAAGGAGGGCATGGACTGCTCGGCGGCCCTGTTTACCGCCGACGGTCAGACCATCGCACAGGCCACCGCCATCCCGATTCACCTGGCCACCATGATTCCGGCGCTGCAGGCCGTGATCGCGCGTTATCCGGTCGGGGGCATGGCCGAGGGCGATGTCTATCTGCTCAACGACCCCTACAGCGGCGGCACGCACCTGCCCGACATCACACTGTTCATTCCCGTGTTTGCCGCGGGCGTCGTGGTCGCCTTCAGTGTCACCACCGTCCATCATCAGGATGTGGGTGGCATGGCACCAGGCTCCATCCCGACGAATGCCACCGAGATCTATCAGGAGGGGCTGCGGATTCCGCCGCTTCGCTACATTGAGGCAGGGCGTGTCAACGACACGCTGGAGGCCATGTTCCGCTGCAACATCCGCATGCCGGATACCTTCCTGGGTGATCTCAACGCGCAGTTGGCTGCCTGCACCGTGGGCGCCCGCCGCTTGGGCGAGTTGTGCAGCGTGTACGGCGCGGTGGTCCTCACGAATATTTTCGAGGTGCTGCTCGACCGATCGGAAGCGATGACGCGGGCGGCGCTGCGGCGTCTGCCCCAGGGCACCTTTCGCTACGTTGACTACCTCGATAACGATGGCGTCGAGCTCGACCGGCGCGTGCGCATCGAGGTGGCCGTGACCACGCACGATGGCAGCATTCATTTCGACTTTACCGGTACCGACGCGCAACTGCGCGGGCCGCTCAACTGCGTACCCTCTGGAGCGTATGCGGCCGCTTATTACGCAGTGCGTGCGCTGACCGACGCGCAGATTCCCACCAACGGGGGCTGCTTTCGGCCGGTCACCCTGCATTTACCCGAGGGCTCGCTGGTCAACCCCAGGCCGCCCGCGGCTGTGAACGCTCGCACTGCCACGATCAAGCGCATTTGCGGGGCTATGGTCAGCGCATTCGCCGATGCGGCGCCCGATCGGGTGCCGGCAGCGGCGGCGGGCGTCTCGGTGATGCTGGCCTTCGGCGGGCGCCGGGTGGATGGCAGCGAGTTCATTCTCAGCGAACTGGTCTGTGGCGGCACCGGCGCAGGCGGGCAGATTGACGGTGTCGATTGCCTGCAGACCGATGGTACGAACAGCATGAACCAGCCCGTCGAGGCGCTCTGCATCGATGCGCCGATCCGAATTCGACGCTTTGGTCTGCGGGCAGACTCGGGCGGCGCGGGTCGGCAGCGAGGGGGCCTGGGTGTTTTAAGAGAGTATGAATTCCTGGTCGACGACATCCGGCTTACCTTCCGCGGCGAGCGTCACTTCACCTCGGCTCGGGGGTCGGCGGGCGGTGGCGGTGGCGCCATGTCGCGGGCGACGATTTACCGCGCCGACGGGCGGATCGAGATCATCTCGAAGTGCGTGACCACGGTTTCACGCGGTGATCGGCTGGTACTCGAGACCGCAGGCGGTGGCGGCTACGGCAGTCCGCTCGAACGCTCCCGCGAAGCGGTCGCCAACGACCTCGCCTGCCGCAAGATTGGCGCACGGGCTGCACAGGACACCTATGGCCTCAACGAAGGAGACACACGATGATCAAGCCGAACACAACGATACCGAAGCTTGCCCTAGCAGCCCTCATGTCGATCGCTACAGGCCTCGCCTGCGCTCAGTCGTATCCGTCCAAGCCGATTCGAGTCGTACTGCCATTCGGTCCCGGGTCGGCGACTGATGCGGTGATGCGAACGATTGCCCAACCGCTCTCGGTGTCGCTAGGACAGCAAGTCATCATCGAGCATAAGCCAGGGGCGGACGGCGCCATCTCAGCCCTTGAGGTTGCTCGGGCGGCGCCGGATGGATACACCCTCGGCGTGGGAAGCGGCGGGCCCATGGCGGCCGTGCCGGCCCTGCGAAAGAATCCGCCCTACAACGTCAAGACCGATTTCACACCCATTTCGGACATTGGCCGCTACACGGTGTTTCTGTTCATCAATGCCGAACTACCCGCCAAGAATTTTTCTGAGTTCGTCGCTTACGTGAAAGCAAATCCGGGCAAGGTGGCCTACGGTACCGGGAACCCGAGTGGCATTGTGGCGTTCGCGCAGATGAACTCGATGCTGAGCCTACAGATGCTGCATGTCCCGTACAAGAGCTCGCCACCCATCATGCCTGATCTGCTCAGCAATCGAGTCCAGGCCCTGATGGATCCGCCCACGGTCGCCCTCGCTCACGTCAAGGAAGGCAAGCTGCGCGCTCTGGTCACTACGCTCGATCGGCGTTCGCACCTGCTCCCTGATGTACCGACCATTCGCGAGGCGGGCGTACCCAACTACACCATCTCCAATTGGATGGGGCTGATTGGCCCCGCAGGAATCGCCCCCGACGTGCTCGAGCGACTCAACCGCGACATAGGGAAGGTCCTGCGCGATCCAGAGGTGATAACAGGACTATCGCGTCACGGCTTTGTGCCCAAGCCGGGCACGCCGGCCGAATTCGCTGCCTTTATCAACGAGCAGGTCGATTCCTACGGCAGCTTGCTCCGGTCGGCCGGCGTACAGCCCGACTGAGCGACGCGACAGCAATGAGCGCCATCATCGATTACGGCAGCAAGCCCCCGGTCGCGGCCTTTCACCCGCCCCAAACAGGCCATTTGAGCAACTATCGGCGCGTGTATGCCGGCAGCGAGTCGCGCGTCGAGAAACCGGCCGACGAGGCGCAGGCGCTTGCCGCTTATCTCGCGGCCTACGATCAGGTTGGCGCCGCGCACGTCGTCGTCAAGGCGCGTGATAACGAGACCACCTTCGGGCTCAAGGTTTCCAATGAGGATGTCGCCGCGTTTTGCAAGGCCCAAGGGCCGCGCTTCATCGGATTTGCAGGCGTCGATCCGCATAAAGGCGTGGCGGCGGTACGCGAGCTTGAGTTCGCCGTGCGCGAACTGGGGCTCAGGGGGCTCAACCTCCAGTGTTTCGAGTTGAAGCTGGCGATCAATGACAAGCGCATGTACCCGCTTTACTCGAAGTGCGTCGAGCTCGACATTCCGGTCAACATTCACTGCGGTATCAATTTTTCGACCCAATCGCAGATGGACTATGGCCGCCCCCTTTACCTCGACGAGGTGATGCTGCACTTCCCCGAGCTGAGGGTTTGCGCCTCGCCACCGGGCTGGCCCTGGATCGAAGAGCTGGTGGGCGTTGCCTGGCGCCATCCGAACGTGCACATCGGCATCGTGGCGGTACGGCCCAAGCTGCTTGCGCTCGACGATTCGGGCTACAGGCCCCTGCTCAGCTATGGCAGCCGCATGCTTCAGGACCGCATCCTCACCGGGACCGCCTACCCCATGCAGCCGGTGGCGCAGGCCTACCAGGAATTTGCCGAGTTGCCGCTGCCCGATGGTGTGCGCCGCAAGTGGATGCACGACAATGCCGCGCGTTTTCTCGGACTGACCTGAATGCGTAAACCGATCCCGTCCGTCTGGCGCATTTCCCGCTATAGCGTTGACGTCGCCGAACGGATTCGCGAGCTCGAGGCCGAGCCCCTTCCCGCGTCCACCGCGGCGCTGCTCGATGAGGCGGCGGCCGAGGTGCCCGATCAACTGGCCTGGCAATTTATCGATACCGGCGAGACGGCCACCTACAGGCAAGTGCAGTCGATGGTGAACCGGCTCGCGTCGGGCTTGTCCGGTTTGGGCGTGCGTAAGGGCACGCATGTTGCGGTCATGGTGTCGAACCGCCCGCAGTTTCCGGTGTCCTGGCTCGCGCTCGGTCGGCTCGGTGCGGTGATGGTGCCGGTCAATATCTCCTACACGGGGCGAGAACTTGACTACATCCTCCAGGACAGTCAGGCGCAGTACCTGGTGATCGCCGACGAGTTCTTGCCGGTGCTCGACGCTATGAAGGCACGGCCTGCTGTGCTGTCCGATGCGCGCATCATCGTCGTGGGCGAATCACGTCCAGGCTTCGAAAACTGGCAGCGCCTGCTCGATTCAGGCGATGAAGCGTTCGTGGCACCGGACCCGCCCGGTCTGGATGACCTCATGAACATCCAGTACACCTCGGGCACGACGGGTTTTCCCAAGGGCGTGCTGCAGGCGCACCGGTACTGGCTGACGCAGGGCAAGGGTAATGCCTTTCGCGACGGACTGCGCTTCGAACGGATCCTGATTTCCACTCCCTTTTACTACATGGACCCGCAGTGGCTGCTGCTGGTGTCGCTCTACCAGCGGGCGACGGCATTCGTGGCGGCCCGTCAGAGCACCTCGCGCTACACCGAGTGGCTGCGGCGCTATCGCATTCATTTCTCGTTGATGCCCGCCGAGGTGATGTTCAAGAACCCGCCGGCGGTCGATGACTGCGACAACGAAACCCGCAAGGTCAACGTCTACGGATTGCGCAAGGAAATCCACGCCCAGGTCGAGGCACGCTTCAACGTGAATGCGCGCGAGGCCTTCGGCATGACCGAACTCGGCACGGCCACCTTCATGCCGCTCGACGCGGTCGACATGATCGGCTCGGGTTCTTGCGGCCAGACCGGACCGTTTCGTCAGTGCCGGGTGGTCGATACCGAGGGCAAGGATGTGCCGCGCGGGGAAATCGGCGAAATGGTGGTCCGCGGCAGCGGGATTCTATTGGGCTATTTCAACAAGCCCGAGGCGACACGCGAGGCTTTTTTTGGTGACTGGTTCCGGACCGGCGACCTGTTCCGGCAGGACGAACGTGGCTACTTCTACATCGTCGGTCGCATCAAGGAAATGATCCGTCGAAGCTCCGAGAATATACCGGCGCGTGAGGTGGAGGCGGTGCTCAAGGACATGCCCGAAATCGTCGAGGCCGCCGTGCTCGGCGTGCCCGATGACATCCGCAAGGAAGAGGTCAAGGCCTACGTCATCCTGCAACCGGGGCTCACGCCAAGCGAGGTTCCGCCCGAAGCCATCATCGAGCACGCCCGGCGCTTTCTGGCGGCCTTCAAGGTGCCGCGCTACATCGAGTACCGGAGCGAGTTTCCGCGAACGCCGTCCAACAAGATCCGCAAGCCCGAGTTGGTGAAGGAAAAAAGCGATTTGCGGCTCGGCAGTTGGGATCGCGTCGATGGCGTATGGCGATGACCTACGCCACCCTTCGGAACGCCGCATTGACACTGCGCAGCGCCCCTCGATAGAGTGGTCGGTTGGCCCGCCATGCGGGTTTCTCCGGTGATCCGCCATGCCCGCCTACGACAAGCCGCTACCGCCCATTGATGAGCTCAGTCGCCCCTTCTGGGATGCGGCCCGCGCGGGGGAGCTCCGTCTGCCGGGCTGCAAGGCCTGTCAGCATCTGCGCGCTCAGTTCGAGCGCTGGTGCCCGCGCTGCGGCTCCGATCAGTTTGACTGGGTGCGGCTGTCGGGGCGGGGAACGGTCTGGTCGCACGTCGCCTTTCACCGCATGTACTTCAAGGCCTTCGAAGACGACCTGCCCTATGGCGTGGCTTTGGTCGAGCTCGAGGAAGGACCTCGCCTCATCAGCAACATTGTCGGCGTGTCGCGCGAGGCGGTGGCTATCGGCATGCCGGTCGAGGCGGTGTTCGATGCGGTCACCCCCGAGGTCACGCTCGTGAAGTTTCGTCCGCGATGATTCCCGGCTTCGATCCGACGAATATTCCGCTCGAGCATCGGCTCATCGGGCCGCTCCTGGCGTGGCGGGCGCGCGAAGAGGGCGATCGCAGCTTTCTGAGTTTCGAGGGCCGGCAATGGTCATTCGCGCAGACCGATCGGCAGTGCCGCGCGCTCGGCCGGGGGATGCTGGCACGGGGGCTCAAGACTCAGGAGTACGTGGCGCTCCTCTTGCCCAATGGTCCCGAGATCATCTTCGCCTGGTTCGCCTGTGCCCTGCTTCGGCTGATCAATGTGCCGCTGAACATCGCGTTGTCGGGCCGACAGTTGGATACGCCCCTTCGCGACACCCGTGCGCGCGCAATGATCGTGGGCCGGGATCAGATCCCAGCGCTGGCCTCGCTGGCCGATGATGTGCGCGAGCAACTCGATTGGGTGGCGGTGGTGGGCGGAATCGACGGCGTGGCCTTGCCGCCCGGGCCGCGTGAGTACCTCAACTTTGATAGCCTGCTGCAGGTCGAGGGCGATGATCCGGCGCGCGAGGCCGACTTCCGGGATCTGCAAACAGTCTTCTACACCTCGGGCACCACCGGCCCCGCCAAGGGCGTGCAAACGGTCAACGCACACCAGTTTTCGGCGTCCTGTGGGTTCATCCGCGCGGTGGGGCTCACCCGCGACGATATCCTCTACACGCCGTTCCCACTGTTTCACGGCCTGGCTGCACGCCTGGGCGTATTGCCCTGCCTGATCACTGGCGCGCAGGCCGTGATCGGCAGAAAGTTTTCGGCGAGTCGCTATTGGCAGGAGGTGACCGACTGCCGCGCAACGGTTGCCCATTCCATCTTCAGTACGCCCGGCATCCTGTTCGAACTGCCGCCCGGTCCCTTCGATCGGGCGCACCGCCTGCGGGCGATGTTCAACTCGCACAGTCACCCGGCCTTCGAAGCACGCTTCAATGTGCGCCTGGTCGAGGCCTTTTCCATGACCGAGACCGGCTTCGTGCTGTATTCGCGCTGGCCTGAGCACCGCGAGGGCTCGGCGGGTCGGGTTCATGAAGACTGGGAGGCTTTGCTCGTCGATGAGCGTGACCTGCCGGTGGCGATCGGCGAGTCCGGCGAACTGACGCTTCGTCCCAAGCTGCCCTACATCATGATGCAGGGCTATCTCAACCAGCCAGCGGCCTCGGTCGCAGCCTTCAGAAATCTCTGGTTTCATACGGGCGATATCATGCGCCGGGATGCCGAGGGCTGGTTCTACTACATGGATCGCGCCAAGGAGCGCATCCGGCGGCGCGGCGAGAACATCTCGTCCTTCGAGATTGAGCAGGTGACCGGTGAGCATCCGGGCGTGGCCGAATCGGCCGCGCTGCCCCATGCGGCCGGCCCCCACGACGACGACATTCGACTGGTAGTGGTGAAGCGGCCCGGCGCGCGCCTGTCCGAGACCGAGTTGTCCGACTGGCTGGCTCAGCGTCTGCCCAGCCTGCTGCGTCCCCGATACATCGAATTTTTTGATGAATTGCCCCATACGCCCACCAGCAAGATCGAAAAGGTCAAGCTGATCCGGGCCGGACTCGGCCCCACCGCCTGGGACCGTCTGCGACAGGACCCGACATGACCCCATCCGATATCCGCTGCGTCAGCGACGCCGTGGCCGAAATCGCCGAAGGCCCCTTGTGGGTCGCGCGTGAGAACGCGCTCTACTGGGTCGACGTGGGCCTCGAGCCCAAGCTGCTGCTGCGCTACTCGCGCGCCACCGGCCGAACCGATACCTGGCAACTGCCCTATCGCGCCTCGGGCTTGCGCGAGCGGGCCTCAGGCGGCCTGCTGATTCACTTTCAGCGCGCGTTGGCGGTCACCGGCGCGAGCCCCGACGAGCTCACCGACCTGCCGCTGCAGGGGGTCGACTTCGATCATCAGCGCTTCAATGACAGCGCGGTCGATCCGAAAGGCCGTCTCTGGCTCGGCACCTATGACCGCGCGCTCAAGCAGCCGCTGGGTGAGCTGTATCGCATCGATGGCAGTCTGAAGGCGGTCAGTGTGGACCGTGGCTTCATGATGTCCAACGGCATTGCCTTCAGTCCCGATGGCCGTACCCTCTACTACACCGACACGCGTCCGGTCGGCCGCATTCTGGCCTGGGATTACGACTGCGACACCGGCGCCGTTAGCCGACGCCGAGTGTTCATGGATTTCGCCGGCCGCGCGGGCCGCCCCGACGGCTGCACGATGGATGCCGAGGGCATGCTGTGGGTGGCCGAGATTGGCGCGAGCCAGTTGCTGCGCCTTGCGCCGGATGGACGGATCGAGCGCACAGTCCGACTGCCGGTCAGCCGTCCGACCAGTGTGGCCTTTGGCGGCGCCGACCTGCGTACGCTTTATGTCACCTCCATGACCTTTGGCGTTGAGCCACAAGACCGGCCGAACCAGCCCTGGGCGGGCCGCCTGCTGGCCTTCGAGCCTGGTGTGAGCGGGTTGCCGCTACCGGCTGTCAATTTCTGACAAACCTGCCACCGAGGCGTCGGGCGTTTGCACGAGGCCCGAGGCACGGACACCCCATTTAGGAGATCAACATGTCAAAATTTTTGAACGGTCTGGCGCGCGTGGCCTTCGCGTCCCTGACACTCTGCACTACGCTTGGCCAGGCGCAGGAGGCCTTTCCCGCCAAGCCGATTCGCGTCATCGTGCCCTTTTCGCCTGGGGCGTCTGACACGCAGATCCGCGCGCTCGCACCGCATGTGTCCTCCCGCATCGGCCAGCAACTGGTCATCGAGAACGTGCCGGGCGGTGGGGGCTCGATCGCCGCCAACCGGGTCAAGCGTTCACCGGCCGATGGCTACACCTTGTTCTTTTCGGGCATGGCCTCGCTCACATTGGTGCCGGCCTCGCGCGCCGACCTCGGTTACA
>CAIVPX010000152.1 GCA_903907905.1 uncultured bacterium
AGGCATCCGCGACACGCTCGCCCGAATGCGCGAGTTGACCGAAGCGCTCCGCTCAGGCGTCTGGCGCGGCGCCACCGGTCGCCCCATCAGCGATGTGGTCAACATCGGCATCGGTGGCTCGCAACTCGGCCCACAGTTTGCGTGCGAGGCCCTGCAGCGCGAGGCGCATCCCCGACTGAAGGTGCACTTTGTGGGCAATGTCGACCCGGCGCTCTGGGCGCGCCTGTCGGCCGACCTCAATCCGGCGACCACGCTCTTCGTCATCGCCTCGAAGTCATGGCGCACGCTAGAAACCACGCGCAATGCGATGGCTGCGCGCCAGTGGCTGATCGACTCGGGCATTCAGGGCGCGGCGCTCGCCAGGCACCTGCTCGCGGTCAGTTCCAACCAGGCCGCGGCGATCGAATTCGGCATCGCACCCGACAACGTGTTCGCCTGCCCCGACTGGGTCGGCGGGCGCTACTCGTTGTGGGGAGCCGTCGGTCTGCCCCTCATGATCTCAATCGGTGCCGACGCCTTCGAGGCTCTGCTGGGCGGCGCCCACGCCATGGATCAGCACTTCCTTCGTGCGGCACCCACGCGCAATGCACCGGTCATGCTGGCGCTGGTCAGCGTCTGGAATGCGTCGCTGCTGGGCTCGGGTACCGAGGCGGTCATCCCCTACCGGGATGATCTGCGCAAGCTGGCCGCCCACCTGCAGCAGTTGCAAATGGAGAGTAACGGCAAATCGGTCCGGATCGACGGACGGGTCGTGGATCGCCCCAGCGTGCCCGTGGTCTGGGGCGAGCCCGGCACCGACAGCCAGCACTCCTTTTTCCAGGCGCTCCACCAGGGCACCCGCGTTCATCCGATTGATTTCATCGTGGTGGGAAACGCCGCCGATACAGATCCGTGGCAACGCGGCCGCGCGCTACTGGCCAACGCGCTAGGGCAAGCGCAGGCACTCGCGTTGGGCCACCCGCACGAAGACCCCCACCGCCGCCACGAAGGCAATCGCCCTTCTACGATCATTCATCTGCCGGCACTCCAACCCGCTCACCTCGGTGCGCTGATCGCCCTCTACGAGCACAAAACCGCGACGCAGGCTTGGCTCTGGGGAATCAATCCCTTCGACCAGTGGGGGGTCGAACTGGGGAAAAAACTGGCGGCCGACATCGAACCCCTGTTGGCCAAGACCTCAAGGCATCAGGGTTCGCTCGACCCGGCTACCGCGGCCACGCTGCTGCGCCTGCAGCCCCGAGCGTGAGCTCAGGCGCTGCGCTCGGCGCGTTCAAGCCGCCCCGCCTGCAGCCGCAGTCTGACTGCACATCGGGCAGCAAGCGACTCATCATGCGTGACGAGCACCAGGGTTGAGCCGCTCTCGCGGTTGAGCTCGAACATCAGGTCGATGATGCGCGCGCCTGTGGCGACATCGAGGCTTCCCGTGGGTTCATCCGCAAGCAGCAAGGCCGGGCGCGACGCAAAGGCCCGCGCGAGCGCCACGCGCTGCTGCTCCCCGCCGGAGAGCGTTCTCGGATAGTGACTGAGACGCTCGGCGAGTCCGACCCGCTCCAGCAGGGACTGCGCGATCGTCTTTGCGTCCGCGTTGTCCGCAAGTTCGAGCGGCAGCATCACGTTTTCCAGTGCGGTCATCTGGGGTAAGAGCTGGAACGACTGAAACACGAATCCGAGGTGCCGCGCGCGCCAGGCGGCCCGCTGATCCTCGTCGAGCGAGCTCAGGCGCGTGCCAAACAGCGTTACCTCCCCTGAACTGGGGGTGTCGAGGCCCGCCAGCAAACCCAGCAGGGTCGATTTACCCGAGCCCGAGGCGCCTACGATCGCGGCCGTATCACCCGACTCCAGCGAAAAGCTCACTTCATGAAGAATATCGAGCCAGCCGTCCGCGTCTCTCACCCGTTGACACAGCCGCTCGACGATAATTGCACTCATGACGATTCCATCCCGACTTGACCCAGCGCGCAGGCGTGTCCTGCTCAGACGTCTGGCCGCCTGCCCTCTGCTGAGTGTACTGCCCTCGGCGGCACAAACCCCTGCGCCCGGCGGGGCGGCTACGCCAAGAGCCGGTTCGCAGCCGCCTGCGGTCAACCCCAACGCGGGACTCATTCTCGTGGTGGGCGACAGCCTGTCGGCCGAGTATGGCCTTGCCCGCGGGAGCGGCTGGATCGAACTGCTCCGGCAACGGCTGCAGGAGCGAGGGGGCGTCCGCACCGTCATCAACGCCAGCATCAGCGGCGACACCAGTGCGGGCGGACGATCGCGTCTCGATGCGCTGCTCAAGCGCCACGCGCCCTCCCTCGTCGTGATCGAGCTGGGAGGCAACGACGCCCTGCGCGGCCTCGACCTGACCGCCTCGCGGGCAAACCTGAGGGACATGATCAGCCGAGCACAGGCGAGCGGATCGAAGGTGCTGCTGTTGGGGATGAAGGTGCCGCCCAACTATGGCCGCGCCTATGGCGAAGCCTTTGAGCGGATGTACCTCGAACTGGCCCGCGAAACCAGCGTGGCACTGGTGCCCTTCTTTCTCGAGGCCATTGCCGACCGCCTCGACTATTTTCAGCCCGACCGCATCCATCCGAACGAGTCCGCGCAGAAGTTGATGCTGGATGCGGTCTGGCCGGCTTTGGAAAAGCTGCTTGAGGGGCGCCCTCGCTGACATAAACCTGGTGCCCCGGGCCGGACTCGAACCGGCACGCCCCCTTTCGGGATAGCGGCGGATTTTAAGTCCGCTGTGTCTACCGGTTTCACCACCGGGGCATTGCGGCGAAGTGTATGACAGTTGGAGGCGGGGGTCGGAATCGAACCGGCGTAGACGGCTTTGCAGGCCGCTGCATGACCACTCTGCCACCCCGCCGGGTGACCTTTACACGGGGTCGCACGTGACCAACCGTACGGCGACTGCGCCAATGAAAAAGGGAAGCTTTGCGCTTCCCTTCAAATGCTGGAGCGGGAGACGAGTCTCGAACTCGCGACCTCAACCTTGGCAAGGTTGCGCTCTACCAACTGAGCTACTCCCGCGCGCTTCAGACAGCTCATAACTATAGCCAGAAGCGTGTCGCCTGTCAAACGACGTGACACAGGCGTTCAAGTTTCGCGCAGGCGTCAGCGCGCGCCCTGAAGATAGGGCCAGGCTCGGCGCAGGTAATACATCATCGACCAGACCGTCAGCACGGCGGCGACGTAAATGAGCCAGTTGCCGATGAGGCGGGTATCGATCAGACCGAAAAGCGCGCCGTCATAAAGAAGCAGTGGAATGGCAACGAGTTGAGCAATGGTCTTGAACTTGCCGATCGAGTGCACGGCGACGCTCGCACTGGCCCCCACCTGCGCCATCCACTCGCGCAGGGCCGAGATGGTGATTTCGCGCCCGATGATGATCGCCGCCACGATGGCGTCGGTGCGCTCCATCTGCACCAGCAGCACCAGTGCCGCGCACACAATGAGTTTATCGGCGACCGGATCGAGAAAGGCGCCAAAGGCGGAAGTCTGGCCAAGTTTGCGAGCCAGCCAGCCATCGAGCCAGTCGGTGAGTGCCGCACCGACGAAGATGACCGTTGCCACGACATCCTGAGTGGGGCGGGCAGCGGGCAAGTAAAACACCGCAACCAGCAGCGGAATGGCGAGCACTCGAGCCCAGGTCAGCAGGTTGGGAAGGCTTGAAAACATTCGATGGAAACTTTGGGCGGGCGGCTCGAGCAGTGGGCAGCAGTGAACGCCTGTCAATGCAGACGTCGGTAGATCTCTTCGGCCAGCGTCGTGGAAATGCCCTCGACGGAAGTCAGGTCCTCAACACTGGCCGCCATGATGCCACGCATGCCGCCGAAACGGGACAGCAGGCGCTGGCGTCGACGGGGGCCGATTCCCTCAATCTCGTCAAGCGAGGAGCCCTGCCTTGCCTTGGCCCGACGCGCGCGCATGCCGGTAATGGCAAAGCGATGCGCTTCGTCCCGAATGCGCGCCACCAGCATGAGCGCAACGGGGTCACGCCCGGGCTCGATCGGCTGCCTGCCGTCGGCAAAGACGAGTGTCTCGAGCCCCACCTTGCGTCCCTCGCCCTTGGCGACGCCCACCAGCGTCGAGATGTCGAGCCCGAGTTCCTCGAACACCTGACGGGCGCTCGCGACCTGCGTCGGCCCGCCATCGATCAGCACGATGTCGGGGAGACGCTGGGCACCACCGCTGCCGCTCGACCGTTTACGCGCGCCCGGCCCGGCGTGCACGGGCTCCGCCTGCGGTGCGTCACCCACCTGCGTCGGCGCCTCATGCCCGAGCCCCTCGTAGCGACGTTGCAGCACCTGACGCATGGCCGCCGGGTCATCGCCCGGCGTAATGCCATCGATGTTGAAGCGTCGATACTGCTGATTCTGCATGTCATGGGCCTGATACACCACGCAGGAGGCCTGCGTCGCCTCGCCCATGGTGTGGCTGATGTCAAAGCACTCGACACGAAAATCATCAAGTTCGGAGCCATCGTCCAGGCCGAGCAGCGCGGCCAGCTGGCGCGTGCGCGCTCGCTGGGACCCCTCCTCGTTGAGCGCCCGTGCAATGGCGAGCCGGCCGTTGCTAACCGCCTGAAGCAGCCATTGCCGCCGCTGCGCCTGCGGCTGCCTGACCCACTGCACGGGGTGCCCGGCCCGGTCGCGAAGCCAGGCGAGCGTCGCCTCGTCGGGCGCCGGCAGATTGGCAATGATGAGTGGTGGAACAGGCAGCGACTCGTAGTGCTGCAGCAGGAAGGCGTCGAGCACCTCCGGTGGCAACTCGGCCCCCTCGGCGCCAAAGCGCAACTCGGGGAAGAAGGGCTTGTCCCCCAGGTGCCGCCCTCCCCTGACCATCGCTAGGTTGACGCAGGCGCGGTCAGACTCCACGCAGACTGCGATGACGTCGGCATCGGTGTCGGACCCGGTCTCCATCGTCTGCTGGCTGAGCACCTTGGACAGCGCCGCGATTCGATCGCGCAGCACCGCAGCCTCTTCGAAGGCCAGGCGCTCCGCCGCCTCGTGCATGGCGCGCTCGAAGTCATCCATCAACTGGTGATGCCCCCCGCGCAGAAAGCGCTCGGCCGCCTGGACGTCATCCTGATACGCCTGATCGCTGACGGCACCGACGCAGGGCGCGCTGCAACGGCCGATCTGATGCAGCAGGCAGGGTCGAGTGCGATTGGCATACACCGAGTCTTCGCAGCTTCGTAGCCTGAATACCTTTTGCAGGACCTGAATGCTTTCCTTGACCGCCCAGGCGCTCGGGTAAGGGCCGAAGTAACGGCTGCCACGATCGACTGCCCCGCGGTAGTAGGAAATTCTCGCGTGGCGGTGACCCGAGAGCTTGAGGTAGGGGTAGGTCTTGTCATCGCGAAACAGGATGTTGTAGCGCGGCTTGCCGGTCTTGATCAGGTTGCTTTCAAGCAGCAAGGCCTCGGCTTCCGAGGCGGTGACGGTGGTGTCGACCCGAACGATACGCTCGACCATGTGCGCGATGCGCGGGCTGGGACTGCTCTTCTGAAAATACGATGACACCCGCTTCTTCAGGTCGCGCGCCTTGCCGACATAGAGCAGCGATTCACGCTCGCCGATCATGCGATATACGCCGGGCAGATGCGGCAGCGCCGCCATCAGGGCCTTGGCGTCGAAGACTGGCACCTGCGCGGAGGGTGCCGGTTCGAGCGCAGGGTTCAGCGCCGGCGCGCGCGTGAGCTCAGCCGAAGGGGTCTGCTGAGGCAATCCCGTCTGGCCTTCCAGGGGCGCCTGTTCGTCCGGATCGGCGCTGGCCTCGCCCCGGCCCGAGTTGGTGTTCATCGAAGGCCCCGGCAGCCTCTCAGCCACGCCCGGGACGCAGACCCGAGACGCGGCGCGCCCAATGCCGACCGGAGGTCCAGCGCAGCGAAGCCAGCAGCGCATCGGCCAAGTCAGGCCGGTTGCACACGAGCAGCATGTCGCAGCCTGCCTTGAGTGCGGCACGCGCCCGGGCATGAATGTCGCCCGCCACCGCCGCACCTTCCATGGTGAGGTCATCGCTGAAGATCACGCCGTCAAAGCCCAATTGCCGCCGCAGAATCTGCTTGAGCCATCGCTGCGAGAAGCCCGCCGGCGCGGCGTCGACGGCCGGGTAGACGACGTGGGCCGGCATGACCGCAGACAGCGTGCTGCCCATCCAGCCATAAGGGGCTGCGTCATGGGACAACAACACCTCGAGCGGCCGTTCGTCGACAGGAAGCGCCACGTGCGAGTCGGCGCTGGCATAGCCGTGGCCAGGAAAATGCTTGCCGCAGTTGGCCATACCCGCCAGCAGCAGCCCATGGTTGAGCGAGCGGGCGAGTAGCGTCACCACCCGTGGATCGGCATGAAAGGCACGGTTGCCAATGACCGCCGACCGTCCATGGTCCAGATCGAGCACGGGCGTAAAGCTGAGGTCCACCCCGACCGCGCGCAATTCGCAGCCGATGGTCTGACCGATCTCGGTGGCGCGGCGGCAGGCGCCGAGCACATCGCGCTCCCAGTGATCGCCCAGTTCGCGCATCGGCGCAATGGCGGTGAACCCCTCGCGAAAGCGCTGCACCCGTCCGCCCTCGTGATCGACGCAGATGAGGAGCTCGGGTCGGCCCAGCGCCCTGATTTCTGCGCAGAGCGCCGACACCTGGCGAGCCGATTTGAAGTTTCGGCTAAAAAGGATGACCCCGCCGACCAGCGGGTGTTGAAGGCGATCACGCTCATGCTCGCTGAGCGAGAGGCCTGCAACATCGACGATGACCGGGCCGAGCGCCGATGGCGCGGATGGGATCGCTTGATTCACAGCAGCTCCTGTTGCCGCAGGCCCCTACCGGGATCAGGCGGCCTGTTCCAGCACGACGAAGGCCATGACATGATCGGCCTCATCGGATAGCGACACATGCGCGACCAGTCGGCGCTCTTCGAGGTAAGGCGCGAGCGCCTTGCGGGCGACGGCAACCGGCTTGCCCCGGCGATCGTTGAGCACCTGCAGCGACAGCAGCGTCATGGGCCCGCGCAACCCCAGACCCAGAGCCTTGCTGAAGGCCTCCTTGGCGGCAAAGCGCTTAGCCAGATACCGAGCCGCGTAGCCCGGGCCATGCGCGCCCCGCTCGCGGCGCCGCCGATACTCGGTAAGTTCGTCCGGACCCAGAATGCGTCGCGCAAACTTCTCGCCCCATCGTTCGAGCAACGCAGTGATGCGGTGCATGGCCACGATGTCGCTGCCGATTCCGTAGATCACCGGGCGCCTCCGATCGCGGCCTCACGCATGAGGCGCTTCATTTCGCGCACGGCCTCGCGCATACCGACGAAAACCGCACGCGACACGATTGCGTGCCCAATATGCAGCTCTCGCACACCAGGCAAGGCCGCGACCGCCTGAACGTTCGCGTAGTTGAGCGCGTGCCCGGCGTTGAAGCGCATGCCGAGCGATCGCACCAGCTCGCCGGCGCGGCGGATTCGCGCCAGTTCCTCACGCACCGCCGGACTCTCCTCGTCGCGCCCGCGCTCATGAAACGCGTGCGCATAGGGGCCGGTGTGCACCTCGCAGACCTTCGCGCCGATACGCGCCGCCGCTTCAATCTGAGCGGGGTCTGCATCGATGAAGACGCTGGTGACGATGCCCGCATCAGCCAGGCGCGCGATAACGCCTTGCAGGCGGGCCTCCTGATCGAGGATGTTGAGGCCGCCCTCGGTGGTGATTTCGTGCCGCCCCTCGGGTACGAGCATGGCCATTTCGGGAGCGATGGCGCAGGCAATGCCCACCATCTCATCGGTGGCGGCCATCTCCAGGTTGAGCTTGATGTGGGTCAGTTCACGCAGGCGGCGCACGTCAGCGTCCTGAATGTGGCGGCGATCTTCGCGAAGGTGCACCGTGATGCCATCTGCGCCACCCAAATGCGCCTCCACTGCTGCCCAGACTGGGTCGGGTTCGTAGGTGCGTCGGGCCTGGCGCACCGTGGCCACATGGTCAATATTGACGCCGAGTTCGATCATGTTCAAAGCTTTTGAAGGTCAAGGAGAATCTGCCGCGTGCGCAGCGCCTGCCCGTCCAGTTGGTGAGACAGAATGGCACGCGCTAGATATTTTGCCTGTGTCCGGGTCATCGGGGAGTCGAGTCGACCCGCCGCCAGTTCCAGCAGGGTTTTTCCGGCGATCCCGGCCTCGACTCCGGGCTCCGACACCGTGAATCCGGTGCCAGGCTGCCAGGCGTAGAGTCCCGCCGCAAGAATAGGGTGCCCGCCCGCGTCGGATTCCAGCGCTGGCGCATGGCCCGTCTCGCGCAGCAGTTGCCACTCGAAGTGACGCAGCGACTCGTCCAGTACAGCCCCCGCCGCCAACGCGGCCAGGGTGCTCGAATAGGCATCGAACAGGCCCGGGTGGGCGTCTTCGCGAGCCAGCATGCGAATGAGCAACTCGTTCATGTAGAAGGCGCAGAGCAGCGCGTCGCCCCGGGGTGTCTCAATGCCCCCCATCCATTCGGCGGCGGTGAGGGTGCGCAACTCGCCACGCCCCGACCAGGTGACCAGGATGGGCTGGAACTGCAGCAAGATGGGCCTCAGCGCCGAGGCTGGGCGTTTAGCCCCCTTGGCCACCGCCGCGATGCGGCCGTATTCGCGGGTAAAGAGGTCAACGATGAGGCTCGACTCTTTGTAAGGGGTCGAGTGAAGCAGGAAGCCTTGGGCGCGAACCTTACTCGTAGCCATGGGCGCGCAGGCTGGCATCGGAATCTGCCCAACCCGACTTCACCTTGACGAAGAGCTCGAGGTAGACCGGGCCGCCGAACAGTTGTTCGAGTTCGGCCCTGGCTTCCTGCGACAGGCGCCGGATGCGCTCGCCGCCCCGCCCCACCACAATGCCCTTCTGAGCCTCGCGCTCGACCAGAATCGCGGCAAAGACTCGCCTGAGTCGCGGGAGTTCTTCGAAACGCTCGATTTCCACCGTGCTTTGGTAGGGCAACTCGTCGCCGAGCTGACGGAAGAGCTTTTCGCGGATCATCTCCGAGGCGAGAAAGCGTTCGCTGCGATCAGTGAGGGCGTCGGCCGCAAACAGCGGCGGCCCCTCGGGCAGGCGCCGTGCACACAGCTCGATCAGCTCATCGACCTGTCGCCCGGTGCGCGCGCTGATGGGCACGATCTCATCAAATTGATAGTCCTGCTGTAGCCGCTGGGCGAGGGGGAGCAGTCGGGCCTTGTCATCGACCTTATCGACCTTGTTCAGCGCCAGCAAGAGCGGGTGGCTGCGCGGGATTTGCCGCGCAATGGACTCATCGGCCTCCGACCAGTGGGAGCCATCGCACACCAGAATCGTGACGTCGGCGTCTTGTGCCACCTGCAGAGCAGTGCGGTTGAGCACGCGATTCAGCGCCCCCCCGGCACGGGTCTGATACCCCGGGCTATCGAGAAACAGAAGTTGCGCCTCGGGCTGGGTGACGACCCCCACGATCCGGTGCCGTGTGGTTTGTGGCCGATCCGAGGTGATGGACAACTTCTGCCCAACCATGCGATTGAGCAGGGTGGACTTGCCCACATTGGGCCGACCTACAATTGCGACATAGCCACAGCGGTGCATTCGGGTTGGGTCCGGCGGGATGTGAAATCAGGCCGCCTCGGCGGCACCAGGGCGCTTGGCGTCCGAGCCCCGCCCGGACTGGGCGGTAGGGGTGCCCAGGGCCGATTCGACCGGGCTGGGCCGGGCCCCCGCCCGAGGACGCTTGGCGGGCGGCGCGGCCGCCAGCGCAGCGTCGAGCGCAAGCCGCGCAGCGGCCTGCTCCGCCGCCCGACGGCTGCCCCCGCTGCCAAGTACCTGGATGGACAGCTTGGGCACAGCGCATTCGACCTCAAAGGTCTGATTGTGCGCGGCGCCATGCGTGGCAACCACCGAGTACACCGGCAAGGGCAGTTTCTTGCCCTGGAGGTACTCCTGTAACAAGGTTTTGGCGTCTTTGCCAAGCGTGAGCGGATCGACCGACTTGAGAACGGGCTCGTAGAGCAGGCGGATGCTCGCCTGAGCCTGGTCAAACCCGGCATCGAGAAAAATGGCTCCGAAAATCGCCTCAAGCGTGTCGCCGAGGATAGAGGGCCTGCGAAAGCCGCCGCTGCGCAATTCGCCCTCGCCCAGCAACAAATACCGGCTGAGCCCGATACGCTGCGCCACCTCATATAGCGCCTGTTGCTTGACGAGGTTGGATCGAAGGCGGGACAGGTCGCCTTCGTCGAGCCGACCAAAACGCTCGAACAACAGCGCGGCCATGGCGCAGTTGAGAATGGAATCGCCGAGAAACTCGAGCCGCTCGTTGTGTGGTTGGCCGAAGCTGCGGTGGGTGAGCGCCTGGCGAAGCAACCCCGGGTCCTTGAAGCTCAGGCCCAGGCTTCGCTGCAGATCGTCGAGCGACTCGACGTTCATTGACCCGCCCTCCCCCGTCGCTGCACCTGCCAGACCGTGGCGGCGAGGCGATGAATCACTGGAACCGACCGATGCGACCGAAGTCGCCGAAGTTCATCCAGATGAAGAAGGCCTTGCCCACGATGTTCTCTTCAGGGACAAATCCCCAGAAGCGGCTGTCCAGGCTGTTCTCGCGGTTATCGCCCATGACGAAATAGTGGCCGGGCGGAACGGTGCACTCAAGGCCGTTCGTCCGATATTGACATTTGTCGAAGTGAGGAAAGCGCTCCATGGGCTCAATTCGAGACGCTTTATTCAATTCTGTCAATATCTTATGAGGAGTTTCTCCCAAGGTTTCTGAATATTGCGGGTACAACAGCAAGCGCCGGCGGTCCTCGAATTCCCCGGCTGAGGCGAGGGGGACGGGCTTGCCGTTAAGGAACAGACGATTGTCTTGAAGCAGCAGTTTGTCGCCCGGGGTCCCGACCACCCGCTTGATGTAGTCAACCGAGGTGTCGCGCGGATAGCGGAACACCATCACGTCGCCCGCTTTGGGCGAGCCCAGGGACACCACCTTGGTATTGAGCACCGGCAGCCGAACGCCATACGTAAACTTATTGACCAAAATGAGGTCACCCACAAACAGCGTGGGCAGCATCGACTCAGACGGGATCTTGAAGGGCTCGGCCACAAAGGACCTCAAGCCGAACACAATGGCAATGACCGGAAACAGGCCTGCCGTGTACTCGAGCCAGAGCGGCTGTCTTTCAATCCGTGCCTGCAATGCCTCACGCTCGTCAGCCGCCGCTGGGTCGACGCCCTGCCCCGAGCCCGTACGGGCGTCAAATTGCGCTAATGCCGCGCGGGCGGCCGCGACGCGACGGGGCGCGAACACAAAGCGGTCAGCCAGCCAAGCCGCAAAGGTGACCAGCAGCAACAAGAAGAGGATGAGTGCGAAGTTCATGGGCCCACCTGTCAGCGGTCGTCGACCTGCAGCACCGCGAGGAAGGCCTCCTGCGGAATTTCAACCGAGCCAACCTGCTTCATCCGTTTCTTGCCGGCCTTCTGCTTTTCGAGCAGTTTTTTCTTGCGACTGATGTCGCCCCCGTAGCATTTCGCCAGCACGTTCTTGCGCAATGCCTTGACGTTCTCGCGCGCGATGATGTTCGCACCGATGGCCGCCTGAATGGCCACGTCATACATTTGCCGGGGAATGAGTTCCCGCATGCGCGACACCAGATCACGGCCACGGCTTTGCGACACGCTGCGATGCACGATGAGAGACAAGGCGTCTACCTTGTCGCCGTTGACGAGCACGTCCATCTTGACCACGTCGGCGGCGCGGTACTCCCTGAACTCGTAGTCCATGGAAGCATAGCCTCGCGAGATCGACTTGAGCTTGTCGAAGAAATCGAGAACGATCTCGTTCATCGGCAGGTCGTAGCTGAGGTGGACCTGACGACCGTGGTAGGCCAGGTTGGTTTGAACGCCGCGCTTGCCCGTGCACAGCGTCATCACGCCGCCCACGTATTCCTGCGGCACGAAAATGGTCACCGAAACGACCGGCTCGCGGATCTCCTCGGTCTTGGCGGGGTCAGGCATCTTGGCGGGATTTTCCACGCGCAGCAGCTCGCCATCGCGCATCAAGACTTCGTACACTACGGTCGGCGCCGTGGTGATGAGCTCCATGTCGAATTCGCGCTCGAGCCGCTCCTGGACGATGTCCATGTGCAGCAGGCCGAGGAATCCGCAGCGAAAACCAAAGCCGAGTGCCTGCGACACCTCGGGCTCGAATTGCAGCGCGGCATCGTTGAGTTGAAGTTTCTCCAGCGCTTCGCGCATCGCCTCGTACTGGTTCGATTCGACCGGGTAGAGGCCCGCAAACACGGAAGGCTTGATCTCCTTGAAACCCGGCAGAGGGCCCGATGCAGGCGTACGCTCGAGCGTGATGGTGTCGCCCACGCGAGCAGCCTTGAGTTCCTTGATTCCCGCGATCACAAACCCGACGTCACCCGCAGAGAGTGATTCGCGGGCCACCGATTTGGGCGTGAACACCCCCACCTGTTCGCACGGATAGGACAGGCCGCTCGCCATAAGGCGGATACGGTCCTTGGGGCGCAGGCAGCCGTTGAACACCCGAACCAGCATCACGACGCCCACGTAGTTGTCGAACCACGAATCGATGACCAGGGCCTGCAAGGGGGCGTCCACACTGCCACTCGGGGCCGGAATGCGGGCGACGACCGCCTCGAGGATGTCGTCAACCCCCATTCCGGTCTTGGCGCTCGCCGGAATGGCATCGGTGGCATCAATGCCGATGACGTCTTCGATCTCGGCGGCGGCCTGCTCGGGATTGGATTGAGGCAGGTCCATCTTGTTGAGTACGGGCACCACTTCGACACCGAGTTCGATGGCGGTGTAGCAATTGGCAACCGTCTGCGCCTCGACGCCCTGCGATGCATCGACCACCAGCAGCGCGCCCTCGCAGGCCGAAAGCGATCGACTGACCTCATACGAGAAGTCGACATGCCCCGGCGTATCGATCAGGTTGAGCGCATACACCTGCCCGTCCCGCGCCTTGTAGCGCAGCGCGGCAGTCTGCGCCTTGATGGTGATACCCCGCTCGCGCTCGAGGTCCATTGAATCGAGGACCTGGGCCTCCATTTCACGCTCGGACAAACCGCCGCATCGTTGGATCAGCCGATCGGCAAGCGTCGATTTGCCGTGATCGATGTGAGCGATGATCGAGAAATTGCGTGTATTGCGCATCGACGCCGTCGGAAAAAGGGTGAAAAAGCAGGGGATCCGAGCAGGATCCCCTCGCTTTCCGGCAACCCGCGATTCTAGCAGGCCAGACTGCCCGTCCGCTCCCAATCAGCGTGAGGCCGGCTTCACGGGCACGTACTGCGCGCTGTCGCCTCGCCGAACCAGCAGCACATGCGTTCGCGACCGGTCAAGCTTGGCGGCGATCTCATTGAACTGCCGCGCCGACGAAATGTCCTGATTGTTGAGCGCGAGGATGAGGTCGCCGGGGCGAATACCGGCCCGCGCGGCCGCACCATCTGCGGTCTCGACGACCACGCCCTGCTTCACGCGCAACTGCTGGCGGCGATCCTCAGATAGGTCGCTCACCGCAATACCCAGAGGATTCGGCGGCGTCTTATCCTGGCCGTCTGACGAGCCTGGCCGGGCCCCCTCGCGCGCGGTTCGCTCCGGCTCGAGTTCGGCGACCGTCATGCTCAGGTCGCGGGTGGCGCCCTTGCGCCAGACCTGAACGGTCACCTTGCTGCCGGGGCGCGTCCCGCCCACCAGCCTGGGCAGGTCGCTGGATCGTTCGATGGGCCGCCCCTCGAAACGGGTGATGATGTCACCCACCTCGACGCCGCCAAGCTCGGCCGGGCCGCCGGCTTCGACCGAACGTACCAGCGCACCGTTGGCACGCTGCAGGCCCAGCGCCTCGGCGACATCCTTGGTCACCTCGGCAATGCCAACGCCGATTCGACCTCGCGTGACACGCCCGGTGTCGCGCAATTGATCGGACACCCGCATGGCCTCGTCGATCGGGATGGCAAACGAAATGCCCATGAATCCGCCGGTGCGGCTGTAGATTTGCGAGTTGATGCCCACCACTTCACCCGCCAGATTGAGCAGCGGCCCGCCCGAATTACCCGGGTTGACCGCCACATCGGTCTGAATGAAGGGCAGATAGTCGCCGGTATCTCGCCCCTTTGCCGAGACGATTCCGGCCGTGACGGTATTTTCTAGACCGAAAGGTGAACCGATCGCCATGACCCATTCGCCTACGCGAAGGCGGGTGGGGTTACCAATGGGCAGGTGTGGCAGACCGGTCGCATCAACCTTCACGAGCGCAACGTCGGTGCGCCGGTCAGAGCCCACCAGCCTCCCGCGAAACTCCCGCTTGTCGGCCATAGTGACGTAGATCTCGTCAGCCCGATCGACCACATGATGATTGGTCAACAGATAGCCATCGGCGCTGATGATGAAGCCTGAGCCAACACCTCGCGGCACTTCATCGCCGGGAGGACGCCCGCGGGGCTGCTGCGGCCGCTGATTGGGTGGCATGAATCGACGGAAAAATTCATAGAACGGGTCGTTTTCGTCAATCCCTTCAGGCAGTTGCGGTCGCTGCGCGGCGCCCCCCTCTCGTACACGCTCGGTGGTGCGGATGTTGACCACCGCCGGGCCGGCTTTTTCAGCGAGGTCGGCAAAATCGGGAAGTTGCTTCGCCTGTGCATAGCCGGTCCCTGACAGGGCACCAGGTAAAACGCCTGGCACGGCAGACGCCCACAGCAAGGCAATCAGAACAAACTTTTTCATTGCGGTCTCTTTGTGCTGGCGAAAAGGAGGTAATAAGGAGGATTCTGGGGATATGAGGGCGAGACGCCCGCCAATCAAGCGCTTCGTGAAGGGCTTTTCCCGACCGCCGGTCAGGTTCTTGCGCCGCCCCGCTCCAGCCAGAGCAACCAGCGCTGAAGAGCGGCCCAGTGCTCGTCGGCCTGAGGATCAGCTTGCCTGACGAACAGGTCGACTGATGCGCGTGAATCGACAGACAGCCTGATCCACACCGACCCGCTCGACTTACGCCAGGCCAGGACGGTGCAAGGCTGCGCAGCCCCAGTAGAAGGCCCCGCGGAGTCGTCGGAGCGCCAGCAAGGTCTGCCCTGATCGTCAACCGACAGCACCCCCTGCACAGCGACCGGTCGGCGCCTGGCCAACCAGCCCAGCAAGGCCAGCCCGGACGCGAGCGCAATCAGTACGGGAGACCCCGCATCGCGCGCGAGCCAGGCAGACAAGCCAATTCCCAGCAGCGCGGCGGTCGTCGCGAGCACCCGATGGCGCAACGCGCGTGCGCGTGTGTCGACACGCAGCGAAAACGCCAGACTCATGTCGTGAGCCGCCAGCCCCGGCCGATCGCAGCGTACCGTCGATTCAGACCCGGCGGATGACCAGGGTGCCGTTGGTGCCGCCGAACCCGAAGGAATTCTTCAGCGCGATGTCGATACTCATGGACCGCGCAGTATTGGCGCAGTAATCGAGGTCGCACTCGGAGTCGGGATTGTCCAGGTTGATGGTGGGCGGCGAAATCTGGTGGTGGATCGCCAGCACCGTGAACACGGTTTCGATACCGCCGGCACCGCCCAGCGCGTGGCCGGTCATCGACTTGGTGGAGTTGACAACGAGCGCGCGCGCAGCGGCCTCGCCCAGGGCGGCCTTGATTGCGGCGGTTTCGTTCTTGTCGCCCAGCGGGGTGGACGTGCCGTGAGCGTTAATGTACTGAATCTGGTCAGCGTTGAGCTTGGCATTGCGCAGTGCCGCCTGCATGCAACGCCTGGGCCCGTCCATGTCCGGCGCCGTGATGTGATGCGCGTCGGCACTCATGCCAAAGCCCGCGATCTCGGCGTAAATCTTGGCACCGCGACGGCGCGCATGCTCATACTCTTCGAGCACCATGACGCCTGCACCCTCGCCCAGCACGAAGCCGTCACGGTCGCGGTCCCAGGGACGGCTGGCCGCCGTCGGGTCATCGTTGCGCGTGGACAGCGCACGGGCCGCGCAGAACCCCCCCAGCCCCAGCGGCGAGATGGTGGATTCGGCGCCGCCGGCAATGATCACGTCGGCATCATCATGCTGAATCATGCGGGCCGCGTCGCCGATGCAGTGCAGGCCTGTGGTACAGGCACTGACGACCGCGTAATTGGGTCCGCGCAGGCCAAACATGATGGAGAGCTGCCCCGAAATCATGTTGATGATGGAGCCCGGCACGAAGAAAGGCGATACGCGTCGCACGCCCTGGGCAACCAGTTCGGCGTGCGTATCCTCAATCATGGGGAGGCCACCGATCCCCGAGCCTACCACCACCCCGATCCGGTCGGCGTTGCTCTCGTTGACTTCAATACCACTGTCGCGAAGCGCCTGGCTTCCCGCCGCGATGCCGTAGTGAATGAAGGTGTCAAAGCGGCGCGCTTCCTTGGGCGACATGTAGGCGGCGAGATCAAAGTTCTTGACCTCACCGGCAATGCGCGTGGGAAAGGCGGTGGCATCAAAGCGCGTGACAGGCCCGATCCCCGACTTGCCGGCGACGATATTCGCCCATGCGCTCGGAATATCGTTTCCGACCGGGCTGACAATTCCGAGTCCAGTGACCACGACACGACGACTCACTGCGGTTCTCCGTGACAAAGACGCGGCGTGTGAGGGGGCAAGCACCCGCCCGGCGCACGCCCGCGACGATTGACTCAGCTCTTCGAGGCTTTGGTGACGTAGTCGATTGCCTGCTGAACCGTCGTGATCTTCTCGGCCTCTTCGTCAGGGATCTCGGTTTCGAATTCCTCTTCGAGCGCCATGACCAGTTCGACCGTATCGAGCGAATCGGCGCCGAGGTCATCCACAAACGAGGATTCGTTCTTGATGTCGGCCTCGTTCACGCCCAGTTGTTCGGCCACGATCTTGCGGACGCGCTGTTCGATGTTTTCCATTTGATTGGCTCCTTGGATTCTTCAAAAGACCGGACTGATCCCCTGAGAGGACCTGGCGCGGCGGGATTGTATAGCACTTCGGGACTGACTACTCCATGTACATGCCGCCGTTCACGTGAAGCGTAACGCCGGTGATGTAGCCTGCTTCGGGGGAGGCGAGAAAGCACGCCGCGCTGGCAATGTCGCGCGGGTCGCCAAACCGGCCGAGCGGAATCTGCTGCTGCAGCGCCGACACCTGATCGGGGTTGAGCGCCCGGGTCATGTCGGTGTCGATGAAGCCGGGCGCAATGCAGTTCACCGTGATCCCCCGACTGCCCAGTTCGCGGGCAAGCGCGCGGCTCATGCCGGCGACGCCCGCCTTGGCAGCCGCATAGTTGGCCTGACCCGCATTGCCACTGGACCCCACGACTGACGTGATATTGATGATGCGGCCGTAGCGCGCCTTCATCATGGGTCGCATGACCGCGCGACTGAGGCGAAACACCGCGGCGAGATTGGTGTCGATGACAGCGTCCCAGTCGTCGTCTTTCATACGCATGGCCAACGTGTCCCGGGTGATACCGGCGTTGTTCACCAGGATGGACACCGCCCCGCGCTCGGCCTGGATGCGCTCGAGCAAGGCCTCTGCGGCTGCATTCTGGGTGACATCGAGCACGACCCCCTCGCCGGCACCGCCCGCTGTGCGGATAGCCTCGGTAATGCCGCTCGCACCGGCCTCGCTGGTGGCGGTGCCGATGACAAGGGCGCCAGCCTTGGACAGTTCGATCGCGATAGCGCGACCAATGCCGCGGGAGGCTCCCGTGACCAGCGCAATGTGTCCTGCGAGGCTCATACGATCTCCTTGAGCGCGGACTCGAGTGAGGTCGGGTCGTAAACGGCACTGACCTTGAGCGCTTTGTCGATTCGCGACACCAGACCCGATAACACCTTACCCGGTCCGAATTCGATGATATGTGTGGTGCCCAGGGCCTTCAGTGCGAGGACGACATCCACCCACCGCACCGGCCCCCAGGCCTGCCTGACCAGCGCATCGCGAATGGCGGCAGTATCGGTTTGCACCGCCGCATCGATGTTGTTGACCAGGGCAAAGCGCGGGACGCTCATCGGCACTTCGGCTAGCGCCACCGCCAGGCGCTCGCCCGCCGGACGCAGCAATGAAGAATGGAAAGGTGCCGACACCGGCAGCGGCAGTGCCCGCTTCGCACCGAGCGCCTTGGCACGCTCACACGCGCGCTCGACCGCCGCCTTGTGGCCCGCGATGACCACCTGCGCAGGCGCGTTGTAATTGGCGGCCTCGACCACCTCGCCTGCCACCACCAACTGCGCGTCCAGACAGGCCTGACGCACCAGTTCGTCGGAGAGCCCGAGGATGGCCGCCATGCTGCCGGTACCCACCGGCACGGCCTCCTGCATGGCCTGGGCACGCAGGCGGACCAGACAAAGCGCGTCAGACACCGCAAAGGTGCCCGCAGCCGTCAGGGCGGTGTATTCCCCGAGACTGTGGCCGGCCACCGCCAGCGGGTCGGGCCCGCCCGCTTCTCGCCAGGCGAGCAAGGCCGCAAGGCCCGCCGCGAGCATGGCAGGCTGCGTGTTCACAGTGAGCGCAAGCGACTCGGCAGGGCCGGTGGCGATGAGGCCCGAGAGCGATTCACCGAGGGCTGCATCGGCCGTGGCAAGCAAACCGGCCACCGCGGCCGAGCCGGCAAACCCGTCGAGCATGCCAACGGTTTGCGAACCCTGGCCAGGAAATACAAAGGCGAGCGACATCATGCGTCTCCAGACATCTTGACCAGCACAGCGCCCCAGGCGAAACCGCCGCCGACGCCTTCAAGCAGGACATGCTGCCCCCCTCTCACCCGACCGTCCCGCACCGCGCAGTCAAGCGCCAGCGGCACGGAGGCGGCCGACGTGTTGGCATGCCGATCGACCGTGACCACCACCCGGGACGGGTCAATGCCCATGCGCCGGCCGGTGGCCTGAAGGATGCGCACGTTGGCCTGGTGGGGGATGAGCCAATCGACCTCGTGCATCTGCAGTCCTGCTGCCTCGACTACCTCCCTGCCGACCGCATCGAGCACGGTAACGGCGAGCTTGAACACCGCCTGTCCATCCATGGTGAGCAGGGGCGAGCCGATGACCGCACCACCGCAGACATTGCCTGGGGTTCTGAGGATTTCCTCGTGGCGCCCGTCGGCATGCAAGCGACTGGCCAGGACGCCCGGGGTGGTGCTGGCCTCGAGTACGACAGCGCCGGCACCGTCGCCGAACAGTACACAGGTTCCGCGGTCGTTCCAGTCCAGAATTCGGGAAAACACCTCCGCACCAATGACCAGGGCCTTGCTGGCCATGCCCGTTCGAATCATGGCGTCGGCCGTAGCTAGCGCATACACGAAACCACTGCACACGGCCTGCACGTCGAAGGCGGCGCCGCCTGGTGCGCCCAGGGCCTTTTGCACCAGACAGGCCGTGCTTGGGAAAACGAAGTCGGGTGTTGAGGTGGCAACGATGATCAGGTCAATGTCGGTGGCGTCGATGCCCGCAGCCGCCAGGGCCTCTCGAGCCGCCTGCGCGGCCAACTGGCTGCTGGTGGTGCCCGCATCGGCCAGGTAGCGCTGCCGGATGCCGGTACGCTCGACGATCCACTCGTCGGAGGTCTCGATGCCTCGCGCTGCCAGTCGGCGAACGAGCTCGGCATTGCTGACGCAATCGGCGGGCAAGGCGCTACCCGTGCCGGTGATTCGGGAATAACGCGAAGGGTTCATGCGACGCTGACCGGGCTGGGTTCAGGAGACTGGGCGACGGATGTCGGAATGGCGGCCGCAATGCGGTCTGGCAGCTTGTTACGGGCCGCATCGAAGGCGCGCTGCAGGGCCATATCGAAGCCTTTGACATCGGCGGATCCGTGGCTCTTGATGACCACCCCCCGCAAACCGACCAGGCTGGCACCGTTGTAGCGACTGGGATCTACCCGATGACGGAGTCGCCGGAGCACCGGCATGGCGCACAGCGCGGCCAGTTTTGATCCGACGGACCGGCCAAACTCCTCACGGATCATCTGGAAGATCATCCGGGCGAGGCCTTCGGAGGCCTTGAGCGCGACGTTGCCGACGAAGCCATCACAGACCACGACATCAGCCTTGCCTTCGTAGATGTCGTTACCTTCGACGTTGCCAATGAAATTGAGGGGGCTGGCGCGTAACAACTCGGCCGCCTGCCGAACGATTTCGTTGCCTTTGATGAGTTCTTCGCCGATGTTCAGCAGACCGACGCTTGGGTGCTGCTTGCCCTCGAGTGCGGTCACCAGCGCCGACCCCATGAGCCCAAACTGCAGAAAGTGCGCAGGTTCGCAATCGACGTTGGCCCCTAGATCGAGCACCGTCGTGGCGCCACCGCGCGCGTTGGGCAGCTGCGAGGCGATGGCAGGCCGGTCAATGCCATCGATCATCTTGAGCACGAAGCGCGAAGTGGCCATCAGCGCACCGGTGTTGCCCGCACTGACGCAGGCGTCGGCCTCGCCAGCCTTGACCAAATCGAGCGCCACACGCATGGACGAGTCTTTCTTGCCACGCATGGCAAGCGCCGGCGAATCATCCATGGTCACGACTTCGGAGGCATGCCGCACCGACCAACGCGCCGGTTTGGCCCGAACACCCTGCTCCGCCACGACCGCCGCGATTGCAACCTGGTCGCCAACGAGCGTCAGATGCGCCTCGGCATTTCGGTTGAGAAAGGCGAACGCGGCCGGGACGGTCACGCTCAGCCCGTGATCGCCCCCCATGCAGTCAATGGCAATCCGGACGCTCATGAGCACACACCGATCGAAATCAAGTCCGGACCCGGGCCCGCTGAGCTCGGGCGAACCACCTGCCCGTTTTCAAGCGTCTGCCTGCGCGAGAGCTTACTCGTCAGCCTTGGTCTTGACGACTTTCTTGCCGCGGTAAAAACCGTTGGGGCTGACGTGGTGGCGCAGGTGCGTCTCGCCCGTAGTGGGCTCGACAGCAAGCGACGGAGAGGTAATGAAATCGTGCGCGCGGTGCATGCCGCGCTTTGAGGGCGATTTCTTGTTCTGTTGGACGGCCATGGAGGATTCTCCGGAGAAAAAAAACTAACCCGAGAGTTTATCACGAAGAGCGCCCGGTCTTGAGCCCCCGGAGCGCCTCAAAGGGATTGGGCTTGGCCGGTTCATCGGCGGGCGCGTCATCAACCCGCGATTTCGCGAGCGGTGGCTCACAGCGCGCGTGGCTTGCCGCCGGCGGCAACGCCAGGATGGCTTCGTCCTCAATCAGTTCGGCCAACTGGAAGCGCCTGGATGACACCAGGACGTCACGCTCTTCGTCAGCCTCGTCAAGCCGGGCCGCCTCGTCCTCCGAACCCGCGAGCAGAAAACGCCGATCAACAGCAAGAGGAATTGAAGCGGTGCCAAGGCAACGCCCGCAGCGCATCGACACACTGCCCGATACCCGCAGGCGCACCAGCAACTCGTCGCTGCCATCGGTGCCGCGCTCACGCCAGCCGTCAAAGCGCCAGGCCAGGTCGCCGGACGGCTCGGCCAGCAGCGAACTCAGCCGGTGGAAGTCGCCGATAGGGGTGGTGTCCTCGCAACTGTCCTGCCGGCGAGTGAATTCAAAGCTGTCGATTTCGGTGATCATGATTTCTTTTTTATCATACCCATATGAAACTCATCCTTGCGTCCACCTCAAGATACCGCCGCGAGCTGCTCGACAGGCTCCGCGTCCCCTTCGATTGCGAGCCGCCAGGCGTCGAGGAACTGTCGCTGCCGGGAGAGCGCCCGCGGGCCCTGTCGCACCGGCTCGCCATCGAGAAAGCGCAAGCGGTTGCCCGGCGCCATCCACAAGCGCTGGTGATCGGCTCCGATCAGGCGGCAAGCCTTGACGGTATCGCGGTCATCGGCAAGCCCGGCAGCCATGAACGCGCGGTCGAACAGTTGCGGGCGGCATCGGGTCGCACGCTCATGTTTCACACCTCGATGGCCGTCCTGCAGCAGTCAAGCGGCTTTGCCGATTCGGTCACGGTGGACACCCGGGTACGCTTTCGACGCCTCAACGATCGCGAGATCGAAGCCTATCTGCACGCCGAGCAGCCTTACGACTGTGCGGGCGCCGCCAAGTGTGAGGGGCTGGGCATCAGCCTCCTCGAGTCCATCGAAGGCGATGATCCGACAGCGCTGATCGGTTTGCCGCTCATCGCTCTCTGCACCATGCTGCGCGCCGCCGGTCTGCCCGTTCCGGCATCGGACAGCCGTGCATGACCGGTAACACTCGGCCCGGGCGACTCTGGCTGATTCCCACCCCTCTGGGCAAAGAGGTGGACCCTGCCCGTATCTTGCCTGCCGATACGCTCGACATCGTCCGACAACTCGACTGTTTCATCGCCGAAAACGCCCGCACGGCGCGCGCCTTTTTGAAAGCAGCCGGCATCGACCGCCCCATTCAGCAGGTCGAGATCGCCGAACTGAACGAACACACGCCCGACCACGCCCTGCCCGCGCTCCTCGCCCCCCTGCTGTCGGGACGGGATGTAGGCCTGGTGTCGGAGGCCGGATGTCCAGCCGTGGCAGACCCAGGCGCGGCGCTGGTGGCGCGCGCCCACGCCGCCGGCATCGAGGTACGGCCCCTGATCGGGCCGAGTTCCATCTTGCTCGCCCTCATGGCTTCGGGCTTGGGGGGGCAGCGGTTTTCCTTTGCCGGCTACCTGCCGCAGCCGGGCGATCAGCGCGTTCGCGAGGCCCGTGAGCTCGAGCAACGTTCGGCTCGCTGGGGCGAAACCATTTTGCTGATCGAGACACCGTATCGGAATCAGGCCCTGCTCGACTCGCTGCTGGGCGCGCTGATGCCTACTACGCGCGTTCTTATTGCCAGTGATCTGAGCCTGCCGGGCGAATCAATCAGGATGAAGTCAGTGAGCGACTGGCGCCACTCGCCGCCGGTTCTGGCGCGCACGCCGACCGTGTTCGGCCTGCTCGCGGCAGCGCGCCGAAAGCCCGACGCGCCGGGCGCTCAGCGCAAACGCGGAAGATCCGACGACGTGCGCAGGGTTTGAGCCACGACCCGGCCCGCCTCAGCTCCAATGCGCCTCGCCAGCTTGTCGGCGATGTTTTCGTGGCGCGAGAAATCGACGATGTCTTCGGCCTGAATGACCTCGCGCGCAACGAAGTGAACCGATCCCAGCGCATCGGCCAGCCCGAGTTCGACGCTGCGTGCACCGGACCATACCAGCCCTGAGAAGATCTCGGGACTGTCCTTGATGCGGTCGCCCCGACCCCGCTTCACCGCGTCGATGAACTGCCGGTGGATTTCATCCAGCATGGCCTGAGCATGCTCGCGCTGACGCTCGGCGAGCGGGGAAAAGCTGTCGAGAAAGGCCTTGTTTTCACCCGCGGTGAGCAGCCGCCGCTCGACACCCAGTTTCTTCATGGCATCGACAAAACCAAAGCCGTCCATCAGCACGCCGATCGAGCCGATCAGGCTGGCGCGGTCAACGTAGATGCGATCGGCTGCCGCCGCAATGTAATAGCCCCCCGAGGCGCAAACCTCCTCGACGACAGCGTAAAGCGGCGTTGTCGGGTGGCGCTCGCGCAGCCGCCTGATTTCGTCATAGATGATGCCTGACTGGACGGGGCTGCCACCGGGACTGTTGATCCGGATCACCACCCCTGCGGTACGAGGATCCTCGAAGGCCTGCCGCAGCGACTCGGTGATGTCGTCAGCGGAGGCCTCCCCCTCGGTATCGATCAGCCCCTTGATCTCGACGAGCGCCGTGTGTCGATCGGCCGTACTAATGGCCCCGGAACTGAAATAACCGGCGCCGAGCGCAAGCGCCATCACGGCGACGCCCAGCCAGGCCAGTCGGAAGAATATTCTCCAGCGACGGGCGCGGCGTTGCTCTTCGACGGTCGCCAGGAGCACCCGTTCGATCAGGCTTCGTGCTCCCGCAGGCGACTCGGTTGAGCCCTGCGCAGCCTGGCCGGTGCGCCCGTCGCGCTCTGCAGTATCGTTCATCGTTCAATCGACTCCTGACGGTCATGCCGTCATCGTGGGGCTCGGGATCACGGGGCCGGCACCTCCGACACGCGAACTCGAACCCGCGCCCCGCGCTCTTCGCACATCAGTATGGTGAGCGACCTGCCTCGGCAGGGACCGGCCACGCACCGTCCATCTTCGGGTTGATAGGTGGCGCCGTGCGTGGCGCATATCAAGTATCGGCCCGAATCATCAAAAAAGCGGCCTGGCTGCCAGTCCAGTTCGACCGGCACATGGGCACACTGATTCAGAAACGCCCGAACGCGTCCCTCAAATCGCACGGCGAAGGCCGACACCCCACCGGACACCTCGAAGCGCACGCCGTCACCGCCGTCGACGAGTGCGTCGCTCGGGCAGACATCGAGCCAGCCATCGGGTGCGGCATTATCCATTCAATGGGACACGCCGAGCCGATCGAACAACTGTCGGCGCAGCGAATCGACGTCGTCAACGAGGGCCAGCGCTGGTTCCAGCGCGAGTTCTTCGCGCGGGTGGGCGCCATAGGTGACGCCAATTGCAAGACTGCCCGCCGAGCGGGCCATGCCCAGATCATGCGTGGTGTCGCCCACCATCAGGGCCTCCCCAGGCAGGATGCCGACTTCCTCGCACAGGTCGTTCAACATCCAGGGGTGTGGCTTGGGTTCGCCCTCGTCCGCACAGCGGGTGGCGACGAAGCGGCGCTTCCAGTCGAACTGCGTGAGCGCCCGGTCGAGACCCGCCCTCGATTTGCCCGTGGCAACCGCCAGCCACACGCCCGCTGCCTGCAGGGCATCGAGCATGGGCTCGATGCCCTCGAAGGGACTGAGTTGCCCGTCACGCACGAGGTAGTGATGTCGGTAGCGCGCGACGAACTCGGGCATCTGCCCGGGCCCGAGCGAGGGCACTGCCAGGCGCAGGGCATCGTGCAGCCCAAGACCGATGACATGCGCGGCGCGCTCGCGCGAGGGCACGACGATACCCAGATCGGCCGCCGCGTTCTGCATGGCCACCACGATGGCGCTGGTGGAATCGACCAGCGTGCCGTCCCAGTCGAACACGACGAGTCGGGTGCTCATCTCAGACATCGGCCACCTCGACGGTCACGCGGCCAGCCCCCGCACCGACGAGCGAGGGCGCGCGCAGCAACGCATCGGCGTCCAGCCCGCCGAGCGCCAACAATTGAACGAAGCCGGGCGGCATGGGCGCCTCGAAGCGCATGAGCCCCGATTGGCAGCCTGCAATGACCAGCCTGAACGCGTGAAGAAACATGCGTCGGTGCCCCTGTTTTCCGATCTGTCGGTTGATCTCGAAGTTTCCGTACTTGTCGTCGCCGAGAATCGGGCACCCCGCGTGGGCCAGATGAACCCGGATCTGATGGGTTCGACCCGTTTCGATGCGGGCCAGCACCAGACTGGCTTCGCCCACCTCGGGCAGTTCAAGCCTTGCGAGCCCGGTTGCGCGAGTGATGGCCTCCCGGCCCTCGGCGCTGACCACCACCCGACGGTCGCCATTCGGCGCGGGCAGGCGCAGCAAGGCCTGATCGAGCGTGCGGGTGCGAAGCGGCCACCGCCCCGCGACCACCGCAAGATAATACTTTTCGGTGCGTCGATCGCGAAACTGCTGCTGAAGGTGCAGCAAGGCAGAGCGGCGGCAGGCGACCAGGAGCAGGCCGGAGGTTTCGCGGTCAAGCCGGTGCGCCAGTTCCAGGAATCGCGATTCGGGGCGTTGCCGCCGGAGCGCCTCGATTGCACCGAGTGACACGCCACTGCCACCGTGGACGGCGAGCCCCGCCGGCTTGTCAAGCACGATCAGGTCCTCGTCCTGATGAATGACCGACAGGCTGGGACCCGGCGCCATGGCGCCACCACCCGCCCCCCGCAGCGGTTCGGCGACATCGCCCGGCAGCTTCAGCCCCCGGGCATCGGTGCGAATGGGCGGCACCCGAACCCGATCGCCGGCACCCAGGCGACGGTCGGCGGTCGCCCGCCCCCCGTTAACTCGCACCTGACCACTTCGAATCAATTGATACACGTGCGACTTGGGCACGCCGCGGCAGACCCGAACCAGAAAATTATCGAGCCGCTGACCCGCGTAGGCCTCGTCAACTGTAACGATGACCGCTGCCGGTGCGCCGGTCGCAGGGCCATTGACCGGACCATTGACCGGGACGGCGGCAGGCGCCGCCAGCGAGACCGGTGCACACACCGCGGTCGCAGACCGAACTTCAGGTTTTGGACGCAAGGTCTTCAAGTTGCTATACTTTCTGGGTTGAGCAGCAATCCCGGATCGATTCGGGATCCCGTCCAGGCTTCTTGCCACTACTGCAAAGACCGGACATGGGAAACAGCGAAACCCGCAGTGCCTGCGCCCCGTTCTGGCAGTTCAGCCAGTCATTCTACCGGCCCGCAGACCATGAGGCGCATCGCCGACCAGGATCTCTGCCCGACAGGAAGAACACAAGACAGCGGCCCTTCGGTCCATGACCATCGGGGCGCGGGTGATGCGAAACCTTCTGAGAAGACATCGTAGGGTCCGCCAATCGGGCCGCGGCGAAATGGGTATCCACGTGATCGAACGACTGACAGCCTCTGGCTTGCTTGCGCCGTCCCTGCCTTGGCCGGGTTATGGCTCAGCGTCGTTCGCTCCATGCACTGCTGGTCGCGGCCGGAATCTGCCGCGCAGGCGGGGCTGACACCCTCTTCTACCTTCCGTTCGCATTCCCGCTGGTTGCCGCGCGAGGCCACGCCTCCCTTCGCGCCACGGAGTCATTTGCATGAAGCGAATGCTGTTCAACGCAACGCACGCAGAAGAACTGCGCGTTGCGATCGTCGATGGCCAAAAGCTGATCGACATCGATATCGAGTCCGCCGGACGCGAGAACCGTAAAAGTAACGTCTACAAAGGGGTGGTCACCCGGGTCGAGCCCAGTCTCGAGGCCTGCTTCGTCAATTACGGCGAAGAGCGTCACGGCTTCTTGCCCTTCAAAGAAATTTCCAAGGTCTTCTTCAAGCCCGGTGCCGAGGTCTCCCGAGCCCGCATTCAGGACGCCATTTCCGAAGGACAGGAACTCATCGTCCAGGTCGACAAGGAAGAGCGAGGCAACAAGGGCGCGGCGCTCACCACCTTTGTGTCGCTGGCGGGCCGCTACCTGGTACTCATGCCCAACAATCCGCGCGGCGGCGGCGTCTCCCGGCGCGTCGAGGGCGAAGACCGCCAGGAACTGCGCGAGACCATGGAGAAACTCGAGCACCCGGCCGGGATGAGCCTGATCGCTCGAACCGCCGGTATCGGTCGCAGCGCCGAGGAATTGCAGTGGGACCTGAACTACCTGCTCAAGCTCTGGACGGCGATTGAATCGGCGGCGGGATCTGCGAGCGGACCATTCCTCATCTATCAGGAATCCAGCCTGGTCATCCGGGCCATTCGCGACTATTTCACGCCCGATATCGGCGAAATTCTCATCGACACCGATGACATCGCCGAGCAGGCCCGCCAGTTCATGGCGCATGTCATGCCCGACACGGTTTCGCGGGTCAAGCGCTACCGTGATGACGTGCCCTTGTTTTCGCGATTCCAGATCGAGCATCAGATTGAAACTGCCTTCTCGCGCGTGGTGCCACTGCCTTCGGGCGGAGCGGTGGTCATCGATCACACCGAGGCACTGGTCGCCATCGACGTCAACTCGGCTCGGGCCACCAAGGGCGCCGACATCGAGGAAACCGCACTGAGAACCAACCTCGAAGCGGCAGATGAGGCAGCCCGGCAGATGCGCCTTCGCGATCTCGGCGGACTGATCGTCATCGACTTCATCGACATGGAGAGCGCAAAGAACCAGCGTGAGGTCGAGCAGCGCATCAAGGAAGCCCTGCACTACGACCGGGCGCGCGTTCAAACCGGCAAGATCTCCCGTTTCGGTCTGCTCGAACTGTCCCGCCAACGGCTGCGGCCGGCCCTAAACGAGGGGACGCACATCACCTGCCCTCGCTGCAACGGCACAGGCGTCATTCGAGACACCGAGTCTTCGGCCCTGCACGTGCTGCGGGTGATTCAGGAAGAGTCCATGAAGGAGAACAGCGCTGCCGTCTGGGCGCAGGTTCCGGTCGATGTCGCAACCTATCTGCTCAACGAGAAGCGCGCCGAGATCGCCAAGCTCGAAGCCCGGCACAAGGTCGAAATCGTGCTCGTGCCCAACCGGCACCTCGAAACGCCGCACTACAAGCTCGAACGCGTGCGCCACGACGACGAGCGCCTGGGTAGCTACCGAGCCAGCTACTCGATCGCCGAGGCACCGGCAGACGACAACAGCTACTTCGAATCCAAGCTCGAGCCTGGTAAGCCCAAGCAGGAAGCCGCCGTGCGCTCGGTCACGCCCGATCAGCCACCGCCGCCTGCCACGCCGGCGCCTGTTGCAGTCGCCGCACCTGCTGCGCCGGCTGCCGCGCCAAGACGTGAAGCCGCTTCGGCTGCCCCCGCACCGAGCGGTGATGGTCTGCTTGGCAAGCTGTTCGGCTGGTTCAAGCGCAAGCCCGCCAATGAAGCCCATGCCACGCCGCCCGCAGCTGAGCCTGCGACGCCCGCCAAGCCCGAGTCGACACCCGAAGACGGCCGCCGACGCGGTCGGGGTGAGCGCACTGAGCGTGGCGAGAGCCGAGGTGGCCGCGGTGGACGAGGGTCCCGCGAAGGTCGCGAAGGTCGTGAGGGCCGTGAGGGCCGGGACAGCCGCGAAGGCCGGGAGGCTCGAGACAACCGTGAACCCCGAGAGCAGCGCGAGGCTCGCGAAAACCGCGAACCCCGTGAGGCCCGAGACAACCGTGAGCCGCGAGAGCCCCGCGAAAGTCGGGAAGGCCGTGAGAACCGCGAAGCACGCGAACCAAGAGAGGCGAGAGAGCCGAGAGAGCCGAGAGACGGTCGCCGCGAACGCAGCGAGCGTGGCGAACGTCGCGAGCCCCGACCGGCCAACGATGAGGTGTCCGCAGCCACTGCAGTGGCAGTCGTTGCAGCCGCAGGCGTCGTTGCTGCCAGCGCCGCCGCAGCCTCAACGCCGGGGGCTCAGACTCGCCCCGTCGACGCGATCGACTCTGCACCGGCGGGCTTGCGCACCGATCTGCCCCCGGGTTCCGAAGCTGCCGAAGCAGGCGCGGAGGGCGAACAGCGCCGTCGCAGCCGTCGCCGTCGTGGCGGCCGTCGGGACCGCGACGAGCAGTCCGGGCCGATGGAAGGCGGTGGGTCAGAGCACGACGTGCAAGCGACGGTAGCTGAGCCGTCACAGGCCAACGCGGCCGGCGTCAATGCTGTGGCAGCGGCGACTCTGGCCGTCGAGACGGCCCCGGCACCTGTGGCATCCACGGCGGCGCCTTCAAGCGCTGTTCCGGGCATCGCCGCCGCGCCGGCAGCGCCTGAACCGGCTTCTGTCGCGCCGGCAGCCATCGCCGAAACGGCCGTACTTGCGCCTGCCCCCATCATCGAGGCCGCTCCGGTTGTAGCACCCGAGCCCGTTGCCGCGTCGGTCGTTCCTGCGCCGGCGCTCGCCCCGGAACCGCTCGCCCCGGAACCGCAAGCTCCAGAGCCGCAAGCTCCAGAGCCGCAAGCTCCCGAGGCGACAGGCGTCGCCACTCAGGTCGTGGCACCCGAGGCTGTCGCGGCCCCAATCCCCAAGGAACAGCTTGAGGCGATCGTGTCCCAAGCGGGGCTCCAGTGGGTCGAGACCGTGTCCAAGCCCGAGGCGCCCGAGCCGACCGAGGCACTTGCGGCCCCGCGTCCGGCCCGCAAGCGCGCGCCACGTAAGGCGATTCCCGATGAACCGCTGCAACAGGTCGAAACCCGGCAGTAATCACGCTCCGAAGCCGCCCCCCGACCATGCGTCGGGTGGGGCGGCCCGCCTGGGTTCTGTCTGGCAGAACGCTGGAGATCAAACCTTCAGGTCCCCATGGACGATCAGCGCTTCTCCGAGTTGTGCTTGCTAAGATCGATTCAGAGCGAAGCCAATCCGTACCATGACTGACCGTATCATTCCGATTGCCGAGGCGCGCTATCCAGCGCGCCTGCCGCATATCCCCGAGGCCGGCGGCCAACCGGTCGGGCTGCTTGCCGACACGCGCGGCCGGCGGCTTCACGACCTTCGAATCTCTGTCACCGATCGCTGCAATTTTCGCTGCACCTATTGCATGCCCAAGTCGGTGTTCGGCCCCGACTATGCCTTTCTGCCGCAATCGTCCTTGCTCAGCTTCGAGGAAATTCTCCGTGTGGCGCGCATGTTCGTTGCGCATGGGGTCGAGAAAATCCGCCTCACCGGGGGCGAACCTCTTTTGCGCAAACACCTCGAGCGCCTGATCGAGATGCTGGCATCGTTGCAGACCCCAGCGGGCGAACCGGTTGAGGTCACGCTCACCACCAATGCCACGCTGCTTGCCAAGCGGGCCGGCGCTTTGCGCGACGCCGGTCTTCGGCGTATCACGGTCAGTCTCGATGCAATCGACGATGACATCTTTCGTCGCATGAACGACGTCGACTTCCCCGTCTCCAGCGTGCTCGAGGGCATCGAAGCCGCGCACCGCGTGGGCCTGTCACCCGTGAAGGTGAACATGGTCGTTCAGCGCGGCGTCAATGAATCGCAGATTCTCCCCATGGCAAAGCATTTCCGGGGTACCGGACACATCCTTCGCTTCATCGAATTCATGGACGTCGGCGCCTCCAATGGCTGGCGCCTCAACGATGTCATGTCCGCCAGGCAGATCGTTGACACCATCAATGAGGCCTTTCCCATCGAACCCGTCGAGCCCAACTACTCCGGCGAGGTCGCCGAGCGTTGGCGCTACACCGATGGGGGCGGGGAAGTCGGCGTCATCTCGTCCGTATCCAGCCCCTTTTGCACCGATTGCACGCGAGCCAGGCTCTCCACCGAGGGCAAACTGTTCACCTGCCTGTTTGCCACTGAGGGGCACGACCTCCGTGCACTGCTGCGTGGCGGGTTCAGCGATGCGCATCTCGCAGCCGCCATCTCGCATGTCTGGACCCAACGAGCCGACCGCTATTCCGAGATTCGATCGAGCGAAACCACCGGCTTGCGGCGGATCGAAATGTCCTACATCGGCGGCTGAGAGCCTCGTGAGTTCGTTGAGGCTTGGTTCGTACAAGAACATCACGGGACTCATCCTTTGTGGGGGCCGCGGACGGCGGATGAGCCCTCGCGGTCAGGGCACAGAAAAGGCTCTCATACCATTCCGCGGCCGGTTGCTGGTCCAGCACGTCATCGAGCGACTCCAAGCGCAAGTGGGCTCGATTCTCCTCAACACGCGATCCGATCAGGCGCCTTGGCCAGCCTTCGAGTTGCCGCTGGTTCACGACCTTGTCGACGGCTTCGCTGGTCCGCTGGCGGGCCTGCAGGCGGGCCTGGCCGCATGCACCACCGACTGGCTGATCATGGTCCCTTGCGATACGCCGTTGCTACCGCTCGATCTCGTTGATGGCCTGGTCCGGGCGCAGCGCGAAACCGGCGTGGAGCGCCTGTCCGTTCGGTGCGGCGATCAGGCGCACCCCGTGTTCGCACTGGTACACCGCCAAGTAGCCGCTGATCTCGCTGATTTCCTCGCGAGCGGCGGCCGCAAGATTGAAGACTGGCTCGCACGAGGCCCGTGGCAACAGGTCGACTTCGCGGACGCCGGCGCCTTTGTCAATCTCAACACCATGGATGAACTCTGCCGACTGGAGCCTCATGACTGACCAACGATCGCTCGCGGATGTCTTGCAGCAGCGCCCGAGTTTCAACCCCGAGTCGCTCTCGGTGGCTGAAGCCGCGCAGATCATCGACCAGCTGGTGACGCCTGTTGGTGCAATCGAGTCGCTCGCCCTGCGCGATACCCTGGGCCGGATCGCCGCCGTCGATGTCTTGTCCACCCTTGATGTGCCCGCGCACGACAACAGCGCAATGGACGGATTCTCCGTGCGATCCGCCGATCTGAGGCCGGGGGCGTCGACCACGCTTCGTGTCGTCGGCGCGGCGTTAGCCGGGCGGCCTTTCCTCGGCTCGCCCCAACCTGGCGAGGCCGTTCGGGTGATGACGGGCGCCCTGATGCCCTTCGGACACGATACCGTCATCGTTCAGGAGGTGGTGCAGGTTCAAGGCGAACAGATCACCGTCCCGCCGGGTCAGCTTGCGGGTCAGAACCGTCGACTGCGAGGCGAAGACCTGAGCCGCGGGTCGGTGGCGATACCGTCAGGCCGCCAGATCGGCCCGGCCGAACTCGGCTTGCTGGCCTCCCTTGGCATCGCCGAACTCAAGATCCGTCGGCGCCTGCGGGTCGCCTTTTTTTCAACCGGTGACGAGTTACGCTCGATCGGCGAGCCGCTTGCCGAGGGCCAGATTTACGATAGCAACCGCTACACGCTCTTTGGCATGCTGCGTCGACTGGGTGTCGAGGGGCTGGACCTCGGTGTCGTGCCTGATGATCCCGCAGCGCTCGAACGTACGGTCGCAGCGGCCGCCGCCAGCGCGGATGTAGTCGTCTCCAGCGCCGGCGTCTCGGTGGGGGAAGCCGATTTCACCCGATCCGTGATGGGGCGTCTCGGCGAGGTCGGCTTCTGGAAGATCGCCATGCGACCCGGGCGGCCACTGGCCTTCGGCAAAATCGGACAGGCGCTGTATTTCGGACTGCCCGGCAACCCGGTGGCAGTGATGATCACCTTCCTGTTTCTGGTGCGGCCGGCACTCATCAAGCTCGCCGGCGGCACCGCTAATGGCCTGACCACCATCCAGGTCCGCGCAGCCCAGCCCATTCGCAAGCGCCCCGGCCGCACCGAGTACCAGCGTGGCGCCTGGGTCCCCTCGCCCACTGGCGAAATGACGGTTCAGGTGATGGCCAATCAGGGCTCGGGCGTGCTGAGTTCGATGGCGCAGGCTGACTGTATCGTCGTGCTGGCACACGAGCGCCCATCAATTGACGCAGGTGAGTTCGTCGACTGCGTTCCGATGGGCTCGCTTTTTTAAGCACCGGGTCAGCTCGCGCCGGGCTCGCTGAGCGCACACGCCAATTTGATACGCCGCGCGTTGCGCTCCGCGGCAAAGTTCCGCAAGATCGACGCCCATCATCAGCTGATGTCGCGGAGGCGGGATGAATGAAGCTTTGGTGCAGGTCGAACAAGTCGGACCGGTTCGAAGACTGTGGCTCAACCGTGAGCGAGCCCGGAACGCGCAGAGTCGTCAACTGCTTGACGAACTCGATGCCGCCTTCGAGGCAGCCCGCATCGACGAGGCGACCCGGGTGCTCATCCTGGCGGCCCGGGGCGCGCACTTCTCGGCAGGCCACGATCTGAAGCAGGCCCAGGCCGAGCGCGCCGATTTCACGGTGGAAGAGCGTTGGGACTTCGAATCGCGCCGCTACTTCGATTACTGCATGCGAATTTGGGACTTCCCAAAGCCCACCATCGCTCAGGTGCAGGGGGCCTGCGTCGCCGCCGGTTTCATGCTCGCCAACATGTGCGACCTGGTGATCGCGGCCGACAATGCCGTGTTCTCAGACCCGGTCACCCACACCATGGGTGCAGCCGCCACCGAGGTGCTCATCCACCCCTGGGTAATGGGCTTGCGGCAGGCCAAGTGCTTCCTCTTCGCGGGTGAAAAGCTGAGCGCCGCCGAGGCACAGGCCATGGGCATGGTCAATCGGGTCGCCCCCCTGGCCGAGCTTGATTCGGTCACGCTCGCACTGGCCCACCGCATTGCCGAGGCTCCGCCTTTCGCGCTGCGCCTGGTCAAGCGATCCCTGAACCGGGGCGCCGACATGCAGGGGATGAGGCAGGCACTCGCGGCGCATTTTGATACCCACCAACTCAGCCACGTCACTGAGGAATACGAGAGCACGCGTCGCGCGGGGCTCGCGAGCGCAATTCAGAAGGCCGTGGACCGGGATCCCAAACAGGCATGAGCCCTGCGATCGCGTTTCACTTTTTCAACCGAGCCGCCAAGAGATCTGCCGTATCTCATGCAACTTTCGCTTGACGAACAATCCCGCCTGATCGAGGAGAGCGCCCTGCAGTGGCTGAGCGCGGAGTACGACTTCGCGGGCCGCAAGCAGAGCCTCGCCGATCCGCTCTCCTGCCCCGAGCGCGTCTGGTCGGCCTTTGCGCACATGGGGTGGCTGGCCTTGCCGATTCCCGAAGCGGCGGGTGGCCTCGGCGGCCGTCTCCTCGACATCGGTCTTCTCATGCGCGCCATGGGCCGCCATCTGGTGGTCGAACCCTACGCGGCCTGTGTGCTTCGGGCCGCCCGTTTGCTCGCCCTGCACGCCACACCTGCGCAGCGTGCCTGGCTGACGCCACTGATCGCAGGAAACGGCCGGGCGGTCCTCGCGCACGACGAATCGGCACAGCACGATCAGGCAGCGCCCCGCCTGACCCAAGCGTTACGAACGCGCAGCGGCTGGCAACTGAGCGGCGAAAAACTGCTGGTCGCAGGCGGCCCAGGTGCTGACTGGTACTCCGTCAGCGCCTCGCTGATCCCCTCCGGCGTCCCCTTCCAGAGCGGCGCTGCCTCTCTACGGGTGTTCCGGGTACCTGCTGATCACGCCGGTCTGACCGTTCGGCACTGCACGCTGGCAAACGGCACCCGCGCTGCCGACCTTCAATTCAATGAACTCACGCTCGCGCCTGACGCGCTGATCGGGCCCGACAGCGATGCGTCCGACCTACTTCAGCGCGTCCTGGCCGAGGCGGGCCTCGCCGCCTGCTGGGAAGCGAGTGGCGCCATGCAGGCCTTGTTCGATCTCACCCGCCGCTACACCGCCCAACGGCAGCAGTTCGGCCAACCCCTTGCGCAGTTCCAGGTGGTAGCGCACCGACTTGCCGAAATCGCGGTGAAATGTGAAGAGGCGCTCGCCGCCTGCCAACTGGCCACCCTGTGCGCTGAGCGCAATTCGGAAGAACTGCACAGCGCCTACGCCATGGCGCGCTCAAAGGTCGGACGCTGTGCCGAGTTCGTGTCGCGGGAGTGCGTGCAACTACACGGCGCGATGGGCGTGTCGGACGACTACCCCGCTGCCAGCTACTTTCGTGCACTGGACGCTTTCCGTCATCAGGCGGGCCCCGCCCGCCATCACTCGACTCGATTTGCTCGCCTGATGCTCGAGAGCGGCGCCTGGCGCAGCAGTCGCACCCTTATGCAAGACCATGCACCAACGCCCTTGTTCGTGCCCGGCGGGGGCGAGGCGGCCCGATGAATCTCGAACTTTCCCCAGGCGAAGCCCAACTGCAGCAGGACGTTCGCCAATTCATTGCCGAGCACCTCACCGATGCCATGCGGCGGGGGCAGGCCCACACCAGTTCACTTTATCCGGCCCCTGAGGTCTTCCTGCCCTGGCAGCGCGCGCTGGCAAAGCGTGGCTGGCTCGTCCCGCTCTGGCCCATCGAATGGGGTGGAACGGGCTGGACACCAGTCGAACGCTTCATCTTCGAGACCGAATGCGCTCAGGCGGGTGCCCCTCTGGTTCATCCGATGGGCGTCAGGCTGGTGGGACCGGTGTTGCTGCGCTTTGGCACCGACGCCCAAAAGGCGTACTTTTTGCCGAGAATCGTCGCCAGCGACGATTACTGGTGCCAGGGCTTCTCCGAGCCCGAGGCGGGGTCGGATCTGGCCTCGCTGCGGCTTCGCGCCACGCCAGACGGTGATGACTACGTGCTCACCGGCAGCAAGCTCTGGACCTCTTACGCGCATCTGGCAAACCGGATGTTCGCGCTCGTACGCACCGGGCCGCCCGATAGCCGACATCGTGGCATCAGTTTTCTTCTGATCGATATGGACTCGCCCGGCATCACGGTCCGCCCCATCCGCACTCTTGGGGGCGAGCACGAGGTCAACGAGGTGTTCTTCGATTCGGTTCGAGTGCCGCAATCACGACGGATCGGCGAGGAAAACGCCGGTTGGGCCTGTGCCCGATACCT
>CAIVPX010000153.1 GCA_903907905.1 uncultured bacterium
AGAAAAAGCCCTTGAAGTGCAGGAGGCCGCGCCGGTCCGCGCGCTCTCGCCCTTTGGAGAAATGGATCGTCTCTTCGATCGCCTGCTTGCGCGGCGTGGCTGGATGCGTCCCTGGCGTGGCGACTGGCCGGCGGTGCCCGAGTTGTCCTGGTCGGAGCCCCGTGTGCCCAAGGCGGATGTGATCGATCGGGAAGATGACATCCTGCTGCATATTGAAGTGCCGGGCATCGACAAGCGCGACATCGAAATTTCGGTGGGCGAGGACAGCGTTACGGTCAAGGGCGAGTCGCGGCGCGAGGAAAAACAGGAGGCGGGCGACTATTACCGTTGCGAGCTTTCGCGGGGGGCCTTCAGCCGCACGCTGGGGCTGCCCGCCGCGGTGGATGCCAGCAAGGCCAAGGCCACTTTCCGCGACGGCATGCTGACCATGACGCTGCCCAAAGTGGAGCGCGCCAAGCGCCACACGGTTCGTATCGAGTAGGGCCGGTCAGGCGGTGTCTGCGGCGGGCGTCCGATCCGCCCGTCGCGGGTCTGCCGCGCTCGCGTCGCCGGTTCGTCTCGCCCGGTTGCCCCGGCGGGGTTGCTCGGTTTTGACCCTGCGGATTCGTGGATCGGCGGCGGGTGCCGTATGCTTGGCGCCGGTTTGGTCAAGGCGTCGCCCGAGCGCCGTCACGTTATCCGGAAGCCGAACATGAACAGCATCGACGTCGAGGTTCTCCGCACTGCCATTGCCTGGATGGATTCGGGCCATCGGGTCACGCTCAGCACGGTCGTACGCACCTGGGGTTCGGCCCCGCGGCCGCCTGGATCCCTGATGATCATTCGCGATGACGGCCAGGTGGCGGGGTCGGTGTCGGGTGGCTGCATCGAGGACGACCTCATTCTTCGACTCAGGCAGGGCGATCTCGACTCGGCCCTGCCCATGAGCACGGTGTATGGCGAGACCGCCGAGGAGGTGCAGCGCTTCGGGCTGCCCTGCGGCGGCACGGTACAGGTGGTGCTCGAGCCGCTATCGACCCAGTCGGGGCTGCGCGATCTGCTCTCGCGGATCGAGGCGCACGAGGTGGTGCAGCGCACGCTCGACATGCGAACCGGGGTGGCCAGCCTGCGCGGGGCTCAGGCCGGCGATCGCGTCGAATTCGATGGCGATGTGCTGCGCACGGTGCACGGCCCGCGCTATCGCCTGCTGGTGATCGGTGCGGGGCAGCTGTCGCATTACCTTGCCAGCATGGCGCTCATGCTCGATTACCAGGTCACCATTTGTGATCCGCGCCCCGAGTACCACGGCACCTGGCAGGCGCAGCCGGGCGTCACGCTTTCCTCGCAGATGCCCGATGATCTGGTGCTAGCGATGCAACTCGATGCCAACAGCGCCGTGGTCTGCGTCACGCATGACCCCAAGCTCGATGACCTCGCCCTCATCGAAGCCCTCAAGACCCAGGCCTTCTATGTCGCGGCAATCGGTTCGCGTCGCAACAACGACAAGCGCCGCGAGCGCTTGCTCGAATTCGATCTGAGCCGCGCCGAGGTCGAGCGCATGCGGGGGCCGGCGGGTCTGTCCATTGGCGCGCTCACGCCGCCCGAGATCGCGCTCGCGATCGTCGCCGAGATGACCGCCGTGCGGCGCGGCGTCAACCTGTCCGGGCCGCTGGCCGACTGGAGCGGGTCGTCCACCGCGTGCAGGCTCGAGGCGCTGCCGTCCGCCTGAGCATGCGCCCACACGCCAGCCGTCACTCGGGTTCAGCGCTGCCCCTTGCGCCTCAGACACCGCCTGGAGCCGCGCCGGTTCGCGGTGACTGGGATACGGTCAGGCGGTTGCTGCCCTACCTCTGGGCCTGGCGCGGGCGGGTGCTGTTCGCACTCGCCTGCCTGATCGCGGCAAAATTTGCCAATATCGGCGTGCCGCTGGTGCTCAAGTCGATCGTTGACACGCTCGATGTGGGCGCGGCGGATGCACGCGCGCTGGTCGTGGTGCCCGTGGCGCTGATCGTGGGCTACGGGCTGCTGCGGCTGAGCGTGTCGCTGTTTACCGAGCTGCGCGAGATCGTCTTTTCGAGGGTGACCCACGAGGCCACCCGCACCATCGTGCTGCAGGTGTTCCGGCATCTGTTCGATATGTCGCTGCGTTTTCACCTGGATCGCCAGATGGGGGGCATGACGCGCGACATCGAGCGCGGCTCGCAGGGGGTGTCGAGCCTCATCTCCTACACGCTGTACAGCATCCTGCCGACGCTGGTCGAGGTGTCGCTCGTCATCGGTTACCTGTTCTGGCACTACGAGCCCTCGTTTGGCTTCATCGCTATCGCGGCGCTGGTCGTCTACGTCATTTATACGGTCAGGATCACCGAGTGGCGTACGCACTTTCGGCGCGAGATGAACGAGCAGGACTCGCGGGCGAGTACCCGTGCGATCGATGCCTTGCTCAATTACGAGACGGTGAAGTATTTTGGTAATGAGGCCTTCGAGGCCGAGCGCTATGACCGCGAACTGCGCAAGCGCATGAAGGCCGCGATTCGCTCGCAGGCGTCGCTGGCGCTGCTCAACTTCGGCCAGGCGACCATCATTGCTGCGGCAGTGTCGCTATTGATGTGGCGGGCCACGGCCGGCGTGATCGCGGGCGAGTTGTCGCTGGGCGATCTGGTGCTGATCAATGCCTTCATGATCCAGCTCTACATCCCGCTCAACTTTCTGGGCGTGCTCTACCGCGAGATCAAGCAGGCGCTCACCGACATGGAGCGCATGTTCCGGCTGCTTCATGCGCAGCGCGAGGTGGCCGATGCGCCCGATGCGAAGGCGCTGGAGCTGGCCGGTCCGAAGCGCAGTGGTCCCGAGCTTCGCTTCGAGTCGGTGAGCTTTCATTACGACCCCGCGCGCCCCATTTTGCAGGGCCTCGACTTCACTGTGACCCCGGGTACCACGACGGCGGTGGTGGGGCCGAGTGGCGCCGGCAAGTCCACCCTCGCTCGGCTACTGTTTCGCTTTTACGATGTCTCGGGCGGGCGCATTCTGGTCGATGGGCAGGACATTCGCGGTCTGACCCAGCAAAGCCTGCGTGCGGCGATCGGCATCGTGCCGCAGGACACGGTGCTGTTCAACGACAGCATCCGCTACAACATCGCCTACGGACAGCCCGAGGCCGATGATGCAGCGGTCGAGCGCGTGGCGCGCGCCGCGCAGCTGCACGACTTCATCAGCGCCTTGCCCGCGGGCTACGCCAGCCCCGTGGGCGAGCGCGGGCTCAAGCTGTCGGGCGGTGAGAAGCAGCGCGTGGCCATCGCGCGCACGCTGCTCAAGAACCCGCCTATTCTCATCCTCGACGAGGCCACCTCGGCCCTCGACAGTCGCAACGAACAGGCGATTCAGCAGGCCTTGCGCCTGGCGGCTGCAGGCCGCACGGCGCTGGTGATTGCGCACCGCCTGTCAACCATCGTTGAGGCCGACCAGATCCTGGTGCTCGAGGCCGGGCGCATCGTTGAGCGCGGTCGCCACGATACCCTGCTGGCTCTGGACGGTGTTTACGCCCGGATGTGGGCGGCGCAGGCGCAAACGCTGTCGCCTGCCTCCGAAGCCGCGAGCATCGATTCGGATGCGATGTCCGTAGAGGGTCAGGCGGCGAGCCGGGCCTGAACCGGAGCCCCCGCAGCGGGTGGCGCGCGGCCTGGGGCCGCCCACCCGACCACCCCCCGGGGCGGGCTCAGCGATCGAGGATCTGGCTGAGAAACTGCCGGGTGCGCTCGTTTTGAGGGGAATCGAAAAAAGCGTCGGGCGTGTTCTGCTCGACGATCTCGCCTCGGTCCATGAAGATGACACGGTCGGCCACCGCGCGCGCAAAGCCCATTTCGTGGGTGACGCAGAGCATGGTCATGCCTTCACCCGCGAGCATGACCATGGTGTCGAGCACCTCCTTGACCATTTCGGGGTCGAGCGCGGAGGTGGGTTCGTCAAACAGCATGATGGAGGGGTTCATGCAGAGCGCTCGGGCAATGGCCACGCGCTGCTGCTGGCCGCCCGAGATCTGTCCGGGATACGTGTGTGCCTGATCAGCGATTCGCACCCGCTCCAGAAAATTCATGGCCACGCTCTCGGCCTGGGCACGGGGCTGCTTTTTGACCCAGATCGGCGCGAGGGTGCAGTTGTCGAGCACCGACAGATGCGGAAAGAGGTTGAAGTGCTGAAAAACCATGCCGACGTCCGAGCGCACCTGATCGATGTTCTTGAGGTTGTCGGTGAGTTCGACCCCGTTGACGACGATACTGCCGCGCTGGTGCATTTCCAGCCGGTTGATGCAGCGGATCAGCGTGGATTTCCCCGAGCCCGAGGGTCCGCAGATGACGATGCGTTCGCCCCTGGCGACGCTCAGGTCGATATCGCGCAGCACGTGAAAATCGCCATACCACTTGTTGAGGCCGCGGATGGCGATGGCGGGTGGCGTGCTGGGGTCAGAAGCGCGCAGGGGCGTGGCATTCATGGACGGCTCCATCGGCGGGTCATCGGCGCTGGCCGTGCCCGAGCTGGGTTTCCAGCCACTGGCTGTAACGGGACATCGCGAAGCAGTAGACCCAGTAGATCAGGATCGAAAACAGAAAGGCTTCGATGAAATATTTCTTCCAGGAGATGTCGGTCTCGACTGACTTCTTGACCGCGTAGGCGAAGTCGTAGATACCGATGATCACCACCAGTGAGGTGTCCTTGAAAACCGAGATGAAGATGTTCACGATCGGTGGAATGGAGATCTTGAGCGCCTGCGGCAGGACCACCAGGCCCATGGTGCGCCAGTAGGACAGCCCCAGCGCTTCGGCGGCTTCGTACTGCCCCTTGGGCACGGCCTGCAGGCCGCCGCGCACGGCCTCGGCCAGGTAGGCGGCGATGAAGAGGATGATGGCCACCTGGGCGCGTAGCAGTTGCTCCACGCGCATGCCCTCCGGCATGAAGAGGGCAAACATGATCGAGGCCATGAAGAGCACGGTGATGAGGGGTACCCCGCGAACGACCTCGATGTAGAACACTGACAGGCTGCGGATGATGGGCAACCGGGAGCGTCGGCCCAGGGCAAGGAGCACGCCCAGGGGGAAGGCAAAGCCGATGCCGAAAATGGCGAGGATCAGCGTGACCGAAAGCCCGCCCCAGCGCTCGGCCGCGACCCGCGGCAGGCCTAGGCCCCCGCCCATCAGCCAGAAGGCCAGGGCAATGCCGACGATCCAGATGAGGATCAGCCAGCGATTCCAGAACCAGCGGATTGCCGAGACCACCAGCAGCCCGGTCAGCACGACGATGGCGACACCGGCGCGCCACTGTTGGTCGAATGGATAGACGCCGAAGACCATGAAGCGGAATTTTTCCCAGACGACCGACCAGCAGGCCCCCTGACCGCGGACTGCGTCGCAGGCTGCTGCCGGCTGCCTGCCCCAGACCGCGTCCCAGAACAACCAGCCGCCGGCCTTGGGCGCGATCCAGACGATCAACGCGAGCATCAGGAGGGTGAGCAACGTGTTGGCGGGCGTCGAAAACAGATTGGCGCGCATCCAGGCCAACGGCGCGACGGCCGTGTGCGGCGCGGCGCGGGCGCCCGGGGCGGCGGCGGGGGTTGTCATGGCCTTCAGCGCTCCACCAGCCGCATGCGGGCGTTGTACCAGTTCATGAAGAGCGAAATGCCCAGGCTCACGCACAGGTACACCGCCATCAGCATGGCGATGGCCTCGATTGCCTGGCCGGTCTGGTTCATGGTGGTGTTGGCGATGGCGACCAGATCGGGATAGCCGATGGCCACCGCCAGCGACGAGTTCTTGGTGAGGTTGAGGTACTGGCTGGTCATGGGCGGGATGATCACGCGCATGGCCTGGGGCAGCGTGACCAGGCGCAGCCGCTGGCCGTTGCTCAGGCCCAGCGCCATCGCCGCTTCATTCTGGCCGCGATCGACCGCCAGGATGCCCGCTCTCACCACTTCGGCGATGAAGGCCGCGGTGTAGGTGGAGAGCCCCAGCAGCAGGGCCATGAACTCGGGGGAGAGGACCTTGCCGCCCTGGTAGTCAAAGCCCCGAAGCACCGGAGTTTCGATGCTGGTGGGCGCGCCGAACGCGGCCCAGGCCAGCAGGGCTGGCCCCATGATCAGTGCCGCGGAGGGCCATCCCAGGGGCCATTGCCGGCCCGTAGCGGCCTGACGCCGGCGCACGACGGCCCGCCAGATCAGGGCGAGCAGCACACCGACGGCCAGGCCCCAGACGGCTGCGTCCCAGCCGGGGTGCGCCTGCGGCCAGGCATAGCGAAAGCCGCGCTGGCTGATGAAGAGCCAGTCACCCACCTTGATCGCCTGGCGAACCCCGGGCAGCATTTCGGTGAAGAGCCCGTACCAGACCAGGAGTTGGAGCAACAGCGGGATGTTGCGCATGAACTCGACATAGCCCGAGGCGATCTTGGCGAGCAGCCAGTTCGAGGACAGGCGGGCGATGCCGAGCAGGGTGCCCAGCACCGTCGCGATGAGGATGCCGAGCAGCGCCACGTGGAGCGTGTTGAGCAGCCCCACCAGGAAGGCGCGCGCGTAATTGTTCGAGGGGTCGTACTCGACCAGCTTTTCAGCGATCTCGAAGCCGGCCTCGCGCGTGAGAAAACCGAACCCCACTTGAATCTGTCGTGTGGACAGATTGTGCAGGGTGTTGGAAAAGAGAAACCAGCCCAGCCCCCCGACCGCCGCCAGGAGCAGAAGTTGGTAGAGGATTCCGCGGGCCCGTTCGCTTCTGAGGAACATGCGTTGTCCGAAGGCGCGCGGACCGCCCTCGGCAGCCCGCAGCGGGGCGACGGACAACCGGGGCGCGCGTCGGTGAGCGCCCCGGTGCCGCCGGGGGTCGATCAGCGGATCGGGGGTGCGTACATCAGGCCGCCATCGCGCCACTGCGCGTTGACGCCACGGGCGATGCCCAGGGGCCCGATGTTGCGGGTGTACATCTCACCGTAGTTGCCCACAGCCTTGATGATCTTGACCAGCCAGTCGTTGTCCAGGCCCATGCCCTTGCCGGCATCACCCGTGAGGCCCAGCAGTCGCTGGATCGGGGGGTCTTTGGACTCGGCCTTCATCCTGTCGACATTGGCCGATGTGATGCCGTACTCCTCGGCTTCGATCAGTCCGAACAGGGCCCACTTGACGATGGTGTAGAACTCCCAGTCGCCGCGGCGCACCATGGGGCCCAAGGGCTCCTTGGAGATGGCATCGGGCAGGATGAGGTAGTCGTCCTTGTTGGGCGCCTTGAGCCGGGTGGCGGCGAGACCGGAGATGTCGGTGGTGTAGACATCGCAGCGACCGGCGAAGAAGGCCTGCTCGATCTGGTTGAGTTCAGCGATCACCACCGGCTTGAAGCTCATTTTCTTGCTGCGGAAATAATCGGTGAGGTTCAGTTCGGTGGTGGTGCCCGGCTGCACGCAGACCGTGGCGCCATTGAGATCAGCCGCCTTGGTGACGCCGCTGGATTTCTTCACCATGAAGCCCTGGCCGTCATAAAAGAGCGTGCCGGCAAAGACCGAGCCCAGGGTTGAGTCGCGCGAGGACGTCCAGGTGGTGTTGCGCGACAGCATGTCGATTTCGCCCGACTGAAGGGCGGTAAATCGCGTCTGGGCGTTGGTCGGGACGTACTGAACCTTGTCGGGGTCACCCAGGATGGCGGTGGCCACCGCGCGGCAGAAATCGGCGTCGATGCCGCTCCACTTGCCCGCGCTGTCGGGGGCGGAAAAGCCCAGCAGTCCGGTGTTGACGCCGCAGCGAAGCGCGCCGCGCTGCTTGACTGCATCGAGGGTGGGGCCTGCCAGGGCAAGCGTGGGCGCGGCCAGCGCAAGGCTGAGCGCGACGGACTTCATCAGCGTTCGAATCATGGGAAGGTCTCCTAGAGGTGGGCTCGCCCGACGGGGCCGTCAGCAGGCGAAACGCAGTGAGTTTACGGCGCTTTGGCGCCTGTGCCCAGCCAAAGGCAAAGCCGTATCAGGGCTTTGCCGCCTTGCGCCGCAGGCCGCCGGGATGGCTGGCCGGGCGCGGTCCCAAGGTAGGATAGGGGTTTTGCTCCAGGATCAGAGATCACCATGACGACTCATCGGATCGCCGTGCTGCCGGGCGATGGCATTGGCAAGGAAGTGGTGCCCGAGGGCCTGCGTGTGCTCGATGCAGCCGCGCGCAAATTCGGCATCGGCCTGCAGTTTGACCCCTTCGATTTCGCCAGCTGCGACTACTACGAGAAGCACGGTCGCATGATGCCGGTCGACTGGAAAGACAAGATCGGCGGGCATGACGCTATTTTTTACGGCGCGGTCGGCTGGCCAGCCAAGGTTCCCGATCACATTTCGCTCTGGGGGTCGCTCTTGCTGATGCGGCGAGAGTTCGATCAGTACATCAACCTGCGGCCGGTGCGGTTGATGCCCGGCGTGCCCTGCCCGCTGGCCGGGCGCAAACCGGGCGATATCGATTTTTACGTGGTGCGGGAAAACACCGAGGGCGAGTATTCGTCGGTGGGCGGCAAGATGTTCGCGGACACCGATCGGGAGTTTGTGCTGCAGGAGTCGGTCTTTACCCGAACAGGCGTTGATCGGGTGCTGCGTTACGCGTTTGAGCTGGCCGGGCGCCGGCCTCGTCGCAAGCTCACCTCGGCCACCAAGTCCAACGGTATCTTCATTTCCATGCCCTACTGGGATGAGCGCGTGGCGGCGATGGCGGCCCAATACCCCGATGTGAAGGTGGACAAGTTCCACATCGACATTCTCACGGCGCACTTCGTGCGTAACCCCGACTGGTTCGATGTGGTCGTGGCGAGCAATCTTTTCGGCGATATCCTGTCCGACCTTGGCCCGGCCTGCACCGGTACGATCGCGATTGCGCCCTCGGGCAACATCAACCCCGAGCGCAAGTTTCCCTCCCTATTCGAGCCCGTTCATGGCTCGGCGCCGGACATCTTCGGCAAGGGCATTGCCAACCCCATCGGCCAGATCTGGTGCGGGGCCATGATGCTCGATCATCTTGGCTATCCGGCGGCACACGATGCGATCGTGCGTGCGATCGAGCAGGTCACTGCCGAGGGCCCGCGCACGCCCGACATGGGCGGGCGGGCCGGTACGACCGATGTCGGCAAGGCTATCGAAGCAGCGCTTTGATGGGCCGGGGTGCGATGTGCGGGGTGGCGTTCGCAGCCGTGCAGTGCACCCCCTTGGGTTCCGGCCGATCGGTGCCGGGGCGATGCTGAAGTTTCAACCACCTCTCTGTAAGGCGTGATCATGATGAAAGACAGGCTTGTCAGAACCCTGGCCGGACTTGCATTGGCAGTCACGGCCCTGGCCGCTGGCGCTCAGCAGTACCCCAGCCGGCCCGTGACCATGGTGGTCCCGTTTGCGGCGGGCGGGCCCACCGACATCGTCGCGCGCAGCCTCGCCGACGCCATGGGTCGGGCGCTGCCGGGCAGCAACTTCGTCGTCGACAACACGGGCGGCGCCGGGGGCACCCTGGGTGTGAGCAAGGTGGCACGCGCCAGCGCCGACGGCTACACGCTGCTGGTGCACCACATCGGCATGGCAACCTCGCCCACGCTCTACCGCAAGCTGCCCTACGATACCCTGAAAGATTTCGAGTACGTGGGCCTCATCAATGAAGTGGCCATGACCCTGCTCGTCAAGACGGCCATGCCCGTGAAGGACATGAAGGAGTTTCTGCCTTTCCTGCGCCAGAACGCATCAAAAATCAGCCTTGCCAATGCCGGTATCGGGTCGGCCTCGCATCTGTGCGGCCTGCTCTTCATGAGCGCCGTCCAGACCGATCTGGTCACCGTGCCCTACAAGGGCACCGCACCTGCGCTGGCCGATCTCATGGGCGGCCAGGTCGATCTGCTCTGCGACCAGACCACCAACACCGTGCCGCAGATCAAGTCCGGCAAGGTGAGGGCGCTTGCGGTCACCACGCCGGCCCGGCTGCCGGTGCTGCCCGATTTGCCCACGCTCGACGAGAGTGGGCTCAAGGGGTTTGATGTCGCCGTGTGGCATGGTCTGTACGCGCCCCGCGGCACGCCCAAGCCGGTGATCGACAGGCTGGTCTCGGGCCTGCAGCAGTCACTGCAGGACCCGGCCATCGTCAAGCGCTTTGCCGAACTGGGCACCGAACCGGTGCCGCTCGCCAAGGCCACGCCCGAGGCGTTGCGCACCCACCTGACTGCCGAGATCGACAAGTGGGCGCCGCTCATCCGCAAGGCCGGCACCTACGCTGACTGAAACGCGCCGTCGGGCTGCCTGTGCAGCCCGACGGGCGAACCTTCGCCGGATGACGAGGCGATTCGTGACTCACCCCGCGCAATGGCTTGCAGACAGCTTTGCAGCGGCCGTGGCCGCAGCCGATCCGCTCAAAATCCTGCCCGACTGGCTGCCCCGCGAAGCGGTGCTGCGAAGCTACCGCCGCACCCTGGTGGTGGGCGCGGGCAAGGCCGCAGCCAGCATGGCTTGCGCGGTCGAGCGCCACTGGCCGGCCGACTGTCCGCTCGATGGGCTGGTGGTCACACGCTATGGGCACGGCTTGCCGTGCGATCGCATCGAGGTGATCGAGGCCGGCCATCCAGTGCCCGACGAGGCGGGCGAGCGCGCGGCGCTGCGCATCCTCGAGCAGGCTCGCGGGCTCGGACCCGAGGACCTGCTCCTGGTCCTGGTCTCGGGCGGGGGCTCGAGTCTGCTCAGCCTGCCCGTGGCCGAGGTGCCGATGGCCGAGCTCAAGGCGGTGACGCGCGCGCTGCTTGCCAGCGGAGCGCCGATCCAGGACATCAACGTGGTTCGAAAGCACCTGTCGCAAATTCAGGGCGGTCGGCTTGCCCAGGCTTGCCCGGCAAAGGTGATTGCGCTGGTGATTTCCGATGTCGCCGGTGACGACCTGTCGGCCATCGCCAGTGGCCCCTGCTCGCCCGACCCGAGCACCTACGCCGATGCGATCGACATCCTCGAGCGCTGGCAGATCCGGGCGCCGCAGACGGTTCAGCGCTGGCTCGAGCGGGGTGCGCGTGGCGAGGTCGCCGAGACGCCCAAACCCGGTGACGCGTTGTTTGCGCGCGTCGATCAGCACCTGGTGGCGAGTGCGCACCGCAGCCTCGAGGCCGGCGCTGCGGTGTTCCGAGCAGCCGGCATACCGGCCGTGATCCTGGGCGACACCCTCACCGGCGAGGCAAGGGACGCCGCACAGGTCATGGCGGCGCTTGCACGCGAGATCGCACAGCACGCGCAGCCTTTCTCGCGGCCGGTCGCGCTCATTTCGGGTGGCGAGTGTACGGTGACGGTACGCGGTCGCGGCCGGGGCGGGCGCTGCAGCGAATTTCTGCTGGCGCTGGCGCAGGCAGGCGCGGGCATCGAGGCGATGTGGGCGCTGGCGGCCGACACCGATGGCATCGACGGGGTCGAAGACAACGCCGGCGCGCGGCTGGCGCCCGACACGCTGGCGCGGGCCGCGGCGCTCGGGCTGGATCCCCGCCGGCTGCTCGCAGACAATGATGCCTACGCCTTTTTTGCCGCGCTGGGTGATCTGGTGGTCACCGGCCCGACGCGGACCAATGTGAACGACTACCGCGCCATCCTGCTTTGCTGAGCGAGCTGGCGCATCGGCCGTGCCCGGTGCGCCGATCCATCCTGCCCAACCGCCCAAGGAGGCTGCCCTGAACGCTGCTGCCACGCTTTCCCTGACCCGACCCGATGACTGGCATCTGCATCTGCGTGACGGCGAGGCGCTTGCCGCCGTGATCGGTGCCAGTGCGCGTCAGTTCGCCCGCGCGATCGTGATGCCCAACCTTAAGCCGCCGGTGACCACGCTCGCGCAGGCCCAGGCTTATCGCCAGCGCATTATCGAAGCCTTGCCGTCAGGGCTTGCTTTCGAGCCGCTGATGACGCTTTACCTCACCGACAACAGCAGCGCCGACGAAATCCGGCAGTCGGCGGCGAGCGGCATCGTGCACGCGGTGAAACTGTATCCGGCCGGCGCCACCACCAACTCCGACGCGGGCGTGTCCGATCTGCGCCGCACCTACGGCGCGCTCGAGGCGATGCAGGCGGTGGGCATGCCGCTGCTGGTGCATGGTGAGGTCACCGACGCCACGGTCGATGTGTTCGATCGCGAGGCGATTTTCATCGACCGGGTGCTTGAGCCCCTGCGGCGTGATTTTCCGGCGCTCAAGGTGGTACTTGAGCACATCACCACCTTGGAAGCGGCCCAGTACGTGAGCAGTGCAGCGGGGCCCATTGCGGCCACCCTCACGGCGCATCATCTGCTCTGGAACCGAAACGCCCTGTTCGTAGGTGGACTGCGGCCGCACTGGTACTGTCTGCCGGTGCTCAAGCGGGAGCAACATCGCCAGGCGCTGGTGTCGGCGGCGACCAGCGGCAGTCCACGCTTTTTTCTTGGCACCGACAGCGCGCCGCATGCCGCGCGCCTGAAGGAGCACGCGGCAGCTTGCGCGGGTTGCTACACGGCGCCGCATGCGCTCGAACTCTATGCCACCGCCTTCGAGCGCGCGGGCGCACTCGACCGCCTGGAGGCCTTCGCCAGTTTCCACGGACCCGATTTCTACGGCCTGCCGCGCAACCGCACGCGTATCACCCTGCGCCGCGAACCCTGGCAGATTCCCGACTCGCTGCCTTTCGGCGCTGATCAGATCGTGCCGCTGGCCTCGGGCGAGACGCTCGACTGGCGCCTGGCCGAGTAAGGTCGCCTGCCCGTGGCCCGGGATCCCGACGAGGTCATCGCGCTGCCCGGGGACGTGCAGGCGGATGGTCGAGCCGGTGAGGGCCCCTGGTGCGGTGTGCTGCGTCCGTGGGTCGATGCCCGGTTTGAACCGTCGGCGGGTGCCATGGCGCTCAATCGCCTGAATGCGATCGCGTGCAAGCGTGGCCTCGTCAATGCGGCGGGTCGACCGATCCGCTTTGTCGAGCCGATGGCGGGCGAAGAGCGCAGTGCCGCCGCCTACGAATTGCAGATCTGGCAAACCGGGCAGGTGCCCACGCGAACGGTCGGGCGAGGCGCGCTACACGATCTGTACAACGCGCTGGCCTGGATGGCGTATCCGGCCGTGAAGGCTCGCTTGAACGCTTTGCAGGCGGACCGACTGAGCGCTGCGGGCCCGGCTGCGGGCTCGTCGAGCGGGCGCGGGCGTCTGCGCGACCGCATCACGCTCTTCGATGAGAGTGGGGCGCTGTTCGTCACCGACGATCCCGATCTGGCCGCAGCGCTTCGCAGCTTCGACTGGCAGACGCTCTTCGTGCGCGAGCGGCGCGCGTTCGAGCAACAACGCGTTCGCGTGTGTCTGCTGGGCCATGCGCTGTTCGAGAAACTTCATGCGCCCTACAAGTCGATCTGCGCGCATGCGTGGGGGGTGACGCTACCGGCGCAGACGCCCCTGGATGACATCGACCGCTGGGTGGCGACCCGCCTTGATGCGCAGGCCCTGGAAAGCCTCTCGCCGCTGCCGCTCCTGGGCGTGCCGGGTTGGTGGCGCGGCAACGAAGACCCGGCGTTCTACAATGACGAATCGGTGTTTCGACAGGGGCGCGGGCGATGAACATTCTGGTGACGGGCGGCGCGGGTTTTCTCGGGCAGCAACTCATTGCGTCGGTGCTTGCACGCGGTGGCCTGTGTCTTGACGGTTCCGATCAGCCCCGGATGCCCGATCGCATCACCTGCTTTGACCAGACCGAAGGCCGCCTGACCGACCCGCGGGTGTTCAATGTAGCGGGCGATATCGCCGACCCGGCGACGCTCGCCCGGCTGATCGATGCCGAGACGCGTGTCGTGGTGCACCTGGCCGCAGTGGTCAGCGGCACGGCCGAGGCCGATTTCGACCTCGGCATGCGCGTCAACATCGACGGCACCCGTTACCTGCTCGAAGCCTGTCGCGCCCGGGCCACCCGCCCGAGGCTGCTGCTGTCAAGTTCGCTTGCGGTCTTTGGCGGTGAGCTGCCAGCGGTCGTCGATGATGCCGTGGCGCCCACCCCGCAGGGCTCTTACGGCGTGCAAAAGCTGATCGGCGAATGGCTGGTCCACGATTACTCCCGTAAAGGCTTTATCGACGGTCGTAGCGTTCGCATCCCCACGGTGGTGGTGCGACCCGGCCGACCCAACGGAGCCGCCTCAGGCTTTGCGTCCAACATCATCCGCGAGCCCCTCGCGGGGCGCGAGGCCGTTCTGCCGGTGGACCGCGCCGTACGGATGTGGGTGAGCTCGCCCCGCAGCGCCGTGAGCAATCTGCTACACGCGGTGTCGCTGCCGGACGCAGTCTGGGGCTGGAACCGCTCACTCAACCTGCCGGGGCTCACGGTGAGCATGTACGAGGCGCTCGACGCGCTCGAGGCGGTCGGCGGTCCCCATGCGCGTGCCTTGGTCCTTGAGCGGCCCGACCCGGCCATTGCGCGACTGGTGCAGAGCTGGCCCGACCGGTTCAGCACCGATCGGGCGCTCGCCATGGGCTTTGCCGCCGATGCGAGCTTCGAGGCGATCGTCCAGGCCTACGTGCAGGACAATGCCGAGGCGGTCAGCGCACTCAGAAGCTGAGCGCGCTGCGTTAAGATCACGGGGCGGGGCAGGCTGGACGGTCGTCGGCTGCCGGGCGAAAGCCCGTCGGCGGGAGGAAGGTCCGGACTCCACAGGACAGGGTGCTGGCTAACGGCCAGGCGTGGCGTGCCGAAAGGCGCGTGCGCGACGGAAAGTGGAACAGAAAACATACCGCCCAAGCACCGACGGGTGACCGTCGGTGACGGCAAGGTTGAAATGGTGAGGTAAGAGCTCACCGCGGTCGTGGCGACATGACCGGCATGCTAAACCCCACCCGGAGCAACATCGAATAGGCACACGCGCAGCCCCCCGGGTTGCACAGGGCGGTCCGCCCGAGTGTGCGGGTAGATGGCTCGAGCGCGCGGGTAACCGTGCGCCTAGATGAATGATCGTCACGCCGGTTCGCCGGCGCACAGAATCCGGCCTACAGGCCTGCCCCGCAACGACTTGGGCGCAATTGCCCTCGCGGCGCGCCTACCTCCGGCGGGTCCTGCGCGGCGATGCCGAGCCTGGGTGGTCTTTTGGGGGTTTCGCCCCATGGCTGTCTGGCGGCATCCAGAACGGACCCCCTGGCGTCACGGCGTTTTCCCTCGCAGCGGGTTTGCGAACCCCTCCTTCGGCTTTTTCCGTCACCTCGTTTCATGTGATTTGGAGAAAGATCATCTAAGTGCCTAATTTCCCGAATAATTTATCTTTTCAATACCTCGGATTTTTGCGCTAAGTCCTTGACCCGACTGAATAATTCAGGCTTTGCCTTGACCGCCTCCAAGTCAGTGCGTATAGTGGGAAATAGTGCAGGAAAGTGTATTTTTATGGGATTTCAACCCGTTCTCGGGGTGTTTTTCCGCTTGGGGTCCGGTGGGGCATGTTCCAGGGAAGTTCAGCGCTGCTGCTCGATGCAAAGGGGCGGATGACGGTTCCAAGCCGTCATCGCGACGCCCTCGTCGTGCAATGTGAGGGCCGGCTAACCTTGACCCGGTCGCCGGACGGTTGCCTGCTTCTGTTTCCCCGCCCCGTCTGGGAGGTTCATCGCGAGCGTATCGCTGCGTTGCCGATGAACGCCCGCGGCTGGACCCGCATCTACTTGGGCAGTGCCTCCGATGTCGACATGGACGGCACCGGCCGCATTCTTATCGCGCCCGAACTTCGTCAGGCGGCGCAACTGAGCAAGGACGTGATGCTGCTCGGCATGGGCAGTCACTTCGAGGTCTGGGACCTCAACACGCTCAGCGCCAAGGAAGAGCAGACGCTCGCCGCCGGCCTGCCCGACGCACTCGCCAATTTTTCGTTCTAGCCGGTGCGAATTGACCGCAGCAGAGGAGGCCGCGACCCAGCAAAACCATGACGGTCATCGGCCGGTGATGCTCGACGAAGTGATCGAAGCGCTGGCGATTCGGGAGAACGGCACCTACGTGGACGCCACCTTCGGGCGCGGCGGTCACAGCGCCGCCATCCTGTCGCGGCTGGGCCCCTCGGGGCGTCTCGTGGCGCTTGATCGCGATCCTCAGGCGGTGGTCTACGGCCAGGCCCGTCTCCAGGACCGGCGGTTGCAGCTGATGCAGGCGCGGTTTTCAGACCTGGCCGGGGTGCTCGATGGGCTGAAGATGGGTCGCGTCGACGGGGTACTGCTCGATCTGGGCGTGTCCTCGCCGCAGCTCGATGACCCTGCCAGGGGCTTCAGCTTTCGAGGCACCGGGCCGCTCGACATGCGGATGGATCCGGGCAGCGGCGTGCCGGTGAGGCAGTGGCTGATCGAGGCGTCAGAAGATGAGATTGCGAGGGTAGTGAAGGACTATGGGGAAGAACGGTTTGCTGTTCCGATTGCAAAGGCGATTGCAGCTCGCTGCCGCCGCGACGGGGACTCGGCCCTGCGCACGACCGCGGAGCTGGCCGAGCTCGTTGCGGCTGTCGTTCGCAGTCGGCAGCGCGGGGCCCAGAGCGGTCGCGACCCCGCCACCCGGACCTTTCAGGCTTTACGGATTTTCATCAACGAAGAGCTCGACGAGCTTGCGCGGGGTCTCGAGGCAGCGCGCGATCGCCTCGCGCCTGAGGGCCGCCTCGTGGTGATCAGCTTTCACTCGCTTGAAGACCGGATGGTCAAGCAATTCATCGCGCGCGAGTCGGGCCGCGATGCGCCGCGCGACCCGGTACGTGGAACCCCGTTGCTTGTGGCCTGCACGCTGCGCAGTCTCGGCCGTTTGCTGCCCGGTGAAGCGGAGATTGCCCGCAACCCCCGCGCCCGATCAGCGGTCGTGCGCACGGCAGCTCGCCTCTAAGCGCCCATGAACCGACTCAACATCGTGCTGCTCTCATTGCTTGCCGTGTGCGCGCTGTCGCTGATCACGGCTCAGCACCATGCGCGGCGGCTCTTTATCGATCTCGAGCGCTCGCATGCTCAGGGGCGGCAACTCGAGATTGACTGGAACCAGCTTCGGGTGCAGCAGACCTCGCTCGCAACGGCGGCGCTGATCGACGCCAAGGCGCGCCGCGAGCTGGGCATGGAAATGCTTGTACCGGATCGCACCCTGCATCTGGTGCGTGATCCCGACACCCGCCAGTTGCAGTTCGGTGCCTTGCCGCCAGGCTTGGCCCGCAAGCCCGGGGCACAGTCGGGCAGCCGACGTCAGGACGGAGCGCGCTGATGGCCAGCAAAAGCGCGCGCAACGTGCCCTTTTCATCGAACCCGCTGCTGCGGGTGAAGCTGCCCTCCCATCGCTCGCATTGGGTCATGGTTTTCGTGGCTGGAGCGTTCGTGGCGCTGGCTGCGCGCACCGTCTATCTGCAGGTGTTTTCGCAGGACTTTCTGCAACGCCAAGGCGAGGTTCGCTACGGCCGCACGCTCGACTTGCCGGCCTCGCGCGGCGAGATCCGCGACCGCAATGGCGTGGTCCTGGCCTCGAGCCTGCCTGCGCGCGCGGTCTTCGCGATTCCTGCCGATGTCGATCTCAAGGATGCCCGAATCCCCGAACTGGCCAGGCGCCTCGGCATGGATGAGAGCGATCTGCGCAGCCGGGTGGGGGTGCCGGAGCGAACCTTTGCGTATCTGCGGCGCCAGCTCGATCCGGCCGTGGCCAAGCATGTGCTCGAGCTGAAGGTGCCCGGCATCCACGATCGGCCCGAGTACAAGCGTCACTACCCCGAGGCAGAACACCTGGCGCACATCGTGGGCTTTACCGATGTTGAAGACAGTGGCCAGGAAGGCATTGAGCTCGCCCAGAACAAGCTGCTTGCGGGCCGCCCTGGCAGCAGGCGGGTGATCCGTGACAGGCTGGGTCGCGTCATCGAAGAGGTGGAAGCCGTCAGAGAGCCGCTCAACGGCAATGACATCGTGCTGTCCATCGACAGTAAGGTTCAGTACCACGTCTACAGCGCGCTGCGCGCGGCAGTGGCCGAGAACAAGGCGATTGCGGGAGGTGCCGTGGTGCTTGATGCCCGCACCGGTGAGGTGCTGGCATTGGTCAATCTCCCCACCTACGACCCGAACCACCGGGGCGAATTGAGCGGTGCGCAGCTGCGCAATCGCGTGCTCACCGATACCTTCGAGCCGGGCTCGACGATGAAGCCCTTCACGGCCGCGCTGGCGCTCGAGATGGGCAAGGTCACGCCGCAGACCGTGATCCCGACGCTGGGCGGCAAGATCAACATCAGCGGTCACACCCTCAGTGACGTCAAGGGTTACGGCTCGCTCACGGTCGAGCAGGTGATCCAGAAGTCTTCCAACGTCGGCACGGTGCAGATGGCGCTCAAGATCCCGGCGCGCGACATGTGGGAAACCTTTGCCGCGATCGGCCTGGGTCAGGCGCCGCAACTCGGGTTCCCCGGAGCGGTAGCCGGGCGTCTGCGGCCGCACCGCAACTGGAAGCAGATCGACCAGGCCACTATGTCCTACGGGCATGGCCTGTCGGTCTCGCTGATGCAGATGGCGCGGGCCTACACGGTATTTGCCCGCGACGGTGAGCTGGTGCCGATCTCGATTTTTCGTACCGAGGGTGAAGTGGCGGGCGCTCGGGTGTTCACGCCCGAAACCGCCCGAGCGGTGCGACGCATGCTGGAAATGGCCGCAGGCCCCAGTGGCACGGCGCCCCAGGCTCAGGTTCCGGGCTACCGCGTGGCCGGCAAGACCGGCACGGCCCACAAGATCGAGCACGGCCGCTATGTGAACAAGTACGTCTCGTCGTTCGTGGGTTTTGCGCCGGTCTCCGACCCGCGCTTCGTGGTGGCGGTCATGGTCGACGAGCCCTCGGCGGGCAAACACTACGGCGGCCAGGTGGCGGGGCCGCTCTTTGCCCGAGTAATGGGCGACACGCTGCGCACGCTGCGCGTGCCGCCCGACGTGCCGGTGGCGGGGCTCGCTGACGCGGCAGTGGCCCGGGAGAAAATGTGAGCGCGTCCATGGCGGGGCCCGCTGCGCGTCATCAGGCCCGCGAGATCGCCGCCTGGCTTCGCGGCCGCTTGCCCGAGGGGGCGGCCTTGCGCGCTGACAGCCGTCAGATCGTCAGGGGCGATGCGTTCTTCGCCTGGCCCGGTCACGCGGGCGATGGCCGGGCCTACATCGAGGCTGCGCTGGAGCGTGGTGCGGGCGCCATACTGATCGACCCGGCGTCCGATGCCTCAGCCTCCGGCGCAGGTCTAGCCCGCCCAGCGTTGACCGAGGCGACGCCCGGGTACCGCGAGGTCGAGGGGCTGCGCGATCTGGCCGGTGACATTGCAGCCTGCTACTACGGCGAGCCGGCCGAGCGTATCGAGCTGGTCGCGGTCACCGGCACCAATGGCAAGACCAGCTGCTCGCAGTGGATCGCCCAGGGGCTCGCAGCCGAGGGGCGGCACTGCGCGGTCATCGGGACGCTTGGAAGCGGCCTCCTGGCGGACGACGGCAGCGTCGCGCTCGAGCCCTTCGGGCTGACCATGCCAGATGCCTTGACGCTGCACCGTCTGCTGGCGCGCTTTGTCGAGTCGGGTGCCGAGGTGGTGGTCATGGAGGCCTCGTCGATCGGCCTCGACCAACAGCGTTTGTCTGGCGCGCGGCCGAGTGTGGCGCTGTTCACCAATTTTTCGCGCGATCACCTCGATTACCACGGTACCGAAGCGGCCTACGCGCAGGCCAAGCTGCGCCTCTTTGCGATCCCGGGACTCGCTGCTGCCGTGCTGAACGCTGACGACCCCTTCTCGGCGCGCGCGCTCGCGGCGCTCGATCCCGCCTGCCGCGTGATCGTGTATGGCGAGGCCGTTCATCGGCTCGCGCACCCCGGCCTGCGACGCCTGCACTGCCGGCGCGTCGAGCAGGCGCAGCAGGGGCTCGTGATGGACCTCGACGGAGATTTCGGCGCGGCTGTGCTTGAGTTGCCCCTGGTCGGCCGCTTCAATGCAATGAATGCGTTGGGCGTCGCTGCGGTGTGGCTGGCCCTTGGTGTGCCCTTTGACCGGGTGGCGCAGCGCCTGCAGGCACTGCGCCCGGTTCCCGGTCGAATGCAGCAGGTGGAGCCGGCTCATGGTGCCGCCCCGCACGCACCGTCGCCGCTTGCCATCGTCGATTATGCGCACACGCCCGATGCCCTCACCCAGGCGCTTGAGGCCCTGCGGCCGCTCGCGCAGGCGCGCGGCGGCGCACTCTGGTGCGTGTTCGGCGCAGGCGGCGAGCGCGATGCCGGCAAGCGCCCACTCATGGCCGAGGCCGCCGAGCGCGGCGCGGATCACGTGGTGGTCACCAGCGACAATCCGCGATCGGAAGACCCCGCGGCCATTGCAGCCGCCGTGTGCGCGGGTTTGTCGCGCCCCGCAGCTCTGGTCGAGCTTGACCGTGGTCGCGCGATCGAGCGCACCTTGCTCGGCGCCGGTTCACGCGACGTCGTGTTGATCGCCGGCAAGGGTCACGAGGCCTGGCAGGAGCTTGCCGGTGCGCGCCTGCCCTTCAGCGATGTGCAGCAGGCGGCTCAGGCGCTCGCCCGGCTCGACGGGGTGGGTCATGTTTGAGCTGCGCAGCGCCCTGCAGTGGTTGTCCGCGGCAAGCTTCACCGGTCTGGGCAGCGAGCGCGTGAGCGCGGTGTGCACCGATTCCCGCGCGGTCGCGCCCGACAGCCTCTTTGTCGCCTTGCGCGGTGAACGTTTCGATGCCCACACGTTTGCCGTGCAGGCGCAAGCGGCGGGCGCTGCGGCCGTGATGCTCGAGCGCTGGATGCCCGGCCTGCGGCCCCCCGTCATCCGGGTACCCGATACGCGGCACGCCTTGGGTGAGCTGGCTCGAGGCTGGCGGCGGCAGTTTCAGCTGCCTGTGGTGGCCGTCACCGGCAGCAACGGCAAGACCACCGTCAAGGAAATGATCGCGGCCATCTTTGCGGCGGCCGTGGGTGAGTCGGCGTGCCTGGCCACCCGGGGCAACCTCAACAACGAGGTGGGACTGCCCCAGACTCTATTCCGATTACGCGCCACCCATCGCCTGGCGGTGGTCGAACTGGGCATGAATCGACCCGGCGAGATCGAGTGGCTGGCGAGCATCGCCCGGCCCACCGTGGCGCTGGTGAACAATGCGCAGCGCGAGCATCAGGAATTCATGAGCAGCGTCGAGGCGACGGCTCGCGAAAACGGCGCGGCGATCCGCGCGTTGCCGGCTGACGGGGTGGCGGTCTTTCCCGGCGACGATCGTATGCACGCGCCGATCTGGCGCGCGTTCGCGGGCGACCGGCCCGTCCTGGCCTTTGGTCTGGAAGCGCCGGATGCCGCCCATCGCGAGTTCGAGGTCAGCGCATCCTGCGAGGCCGTGCCGGCCGGTTTCACGATGCGGATCGGTGCCCGGTCGGTCGAGGTACGGCTTGCAATCGATGGCGCCCATAACGTTCGCAATGCGCTGGCGGCGGCCGCCTGCGCGCATGCGGCTGGCGTCGATGCCGACACCATTGCCCGAGGTCTGACGAGCTTTTCACCGGCCCCGGGGCGACTGGTGCGTCATGCCCTGGCCTCGGGCGCCACCCTGATCGATGACAGCTACAACGCCAACCCCGACTCGGTTCTGGCGGCCATCGAGGTGCTGGCCCACCGCGCCGGACCGCGTGTGCTGGTGCTGGGCGACATGGGTGAGGTCGGCGAGCAGGGGCCGCAGTGGCACCACGAGGTCGGCGCGAAGGCCGCCGAACGCGGCGTCACCCACCTGCTGCTGCTTGGGCAGGCCTCCACCTACACGGCGCTTGGCTTTGGCCCCCAGGCCGAGCACTTTCAGGACGTCGAATCGCTCACCGCGCGCGCCCGCGAGCTCGCGGCAAACGCCGCCGCGACGCTCCTCGTGAAGGGCTCGCGTTTCATGCGCATGGAGCGTGTCGTGGCCGCCCTCACCGGCGCTCAGGTTACCGAGGTTCACTGATGCTGCTCGAACTTGCCCAGTGGCTGGCGCGTGACATCCGGGCCTTTTCGGTCTTCAACTACATCACGCTTCGCGCCGTGCTGGCGGCCATGACCGCACTGTTGATCGGTCTGGTGTTCGGCCCGCTGGTCATCCGCAAGCTCACCCAGATGAAGATCGGCCAGGCGGTTCGCAGCGACGGCCCCCAGACTCACCTGAGCAAGAGCGGTACGCCCACCATGGGCGGCGCGCTCATTCTCATTGGCATCGGCGCCTCCACCTTGCTCTGGGCCGATCTCGAAAACCGCTTCGTCTGGGTCGTGATGCTGGTCACCCTGGGCTACGGCGGCGTTGGCTGGGTGGACGACTACCGCAAGGTCGTGCGGCGCGACCCCAAGGGCATGTCGGCAAAGGAAAAGTTCTTCTGGCAGTCGCTGATCGGGATCGTGGCCTCGGTCTATCTCGCCTTTGCCGTCTCGGCGTCTACCGAAAACCCGGCCTTCTCGCTGTTTCTGAAATGGCTCAACAGCGGTCTATCCATGGACCTGCCGGCGCGCGCCGAACTGATCGTGCCCTTCTTCAAGAACATCGCCTATCCGATGGGCGCCTTTGGCTTCATCGCGCTCAGTTTCTGCGTGATCGTGGGCACCAGCAATGCGGTCAACCTGACCGACGGTGCCGATGGCCTGGCCATCATGCCCTCGGTGCTGGTGGGATCCGCGCTCGGCATTTTCGCGTATGTCGCCGGCAACTCGGTGTTTGCGCGCTATCTGATCATGCCTTACATCCCGGGGGCAGGTGAACTCACCGTGATCTGCGGGGCCATCGCGGGCGCAGGCCTGGCCTTTCTCTGGTACAACGCCTACCCCGCTCAGGTCTTCATGGGCGATGTGGGCGCGCTCGCCCTGGGTGGTGCGCTCGGCACCATCGCCGTCATCGTGCGCCAGGAGATCGTACTGTTCATCATGGGCGGGGTCTTCGTGGTCGAAACCCTGTCGGTCATGCTCCAGGTGAGCTACTTCAAGTACACCCGGCGCCGCTACGGCGAGGGCCGGCGCATCTTCCGTATGGCGCCGCTTCATCACCACTTCGAAGTGGGGGGCGTCAAGGAGAGCCAGGTCGTCGTGCGTTTCTGGATCGTCACGATGATTCTCGTGCTGGTCGGTCTTTCGACGCTCAAGCTGCGCTAGGAGACGCCGCCGTGAACCGCCTACCCGAGCACGAGTCGCCGCAGTTGCAGCTCTTCGATCTTGCCGGTCGCAGCGTCCTGGTGCTGGGGCTTGGCGAGTCGGGCGTGGCGATGGCCCGCTGGGCGGCATCACGAGGCGCCATGCTCAGGGTGGCTGACACCCGTAGTGCTCGAGTCGATGACCTGCCCAGCGCCGCGCGTCTGGCTCAGATCCCGGGCGAGGTCGCTTACGTGGGCGGGCCGTTTTCCGCCGACTGGCTGCAGGGCATCGACCTGGTTGCCTGGAGCCCTGGACTCTCGATCGAGCGCGGTGAGAGCGCGGCGTTTTACGCCCTGGCGCGCGAGCGCAACATTCCGGTGCTGGGTGAACTCGATCTCTTCGTGCAGGCACTCGCCATGATGCGCGAGACCGGCTATTCGCCCAGGCTGGTCGCCATCACCGGTACCAACGGCAAAACCACTACCACGGCACTGGCTGCGCACCTCTTTGCCGCGACGGGCAAGACCGTGCGGGCCGCCGGCAACATCGGCCCCGCGATGCTCGTGGCATTGCTCGAAGCGCTCGAGGCCAAGGCCTTGCCCGACATCTGGGTGCTCGAGCTCTCGAGCTTTCAGTTGGCGGTCTCCAGGGGCTTCGAGCCCGACGCAGCCAGCATCCTCAATCTCACCGAAGACCACCTAGACTGGCATCATTCGATGGCCATGTATGCCGCGGCCAAGCGGCGGCTCTTCGGCCCCGCCACCTGGGTGGTCTACAACCGTGCGGATGCCGCCACCATGCCGCCGCCCAAGGAGCGGATCGCCCTCAGCGCGCGAGCCACCCGGCGCGCACCCGAAGAGCCGATCCGGTCGAGCAGTTTCGGCCTGGACAATCCGCTTGCGGCGGGCGATTTCGGTCTGGTGCGTGAGGGGGGGATGGAGTGGCTTGCGCAGGCACAGGCCGAGGAGTCTCTCCCCGGGCGTCGCCGCGACGAAGGGCAGGCGCTGCATGTGCGCCGGCTGATGCCGGTCGAGGCCTTGCGCCTGGCCGGTCGCCACAACCAGGCCAATGTGATGGCGGCGCTGGCCCTGGGCGCAGCCATCGGGCTGCCCTTGGCGCCGATGCTACGAGCCATCGGGGATTACGCGGGGGAGGCGCACCGCTGCGAGTTGCTCGCCGTCATCGACGAGGTGCACTACTACGACGACAGCAAGGGCACCAATGTCGGGGCGACGGTGGCCGCGCTGGTCGGCCTGGGCATGCCCAGCATCCTGATCGCAGGCGGCGACGGCAAGGGCCAGGACTTCTCCCCGCTGGCGCCGGCCGTGGCGGGGCATGCCCGAGCGGTTCTGCTGATCGGTCGTGATGCGCCGCTCATTCGTCAGGCAATCGAGGGCTGCGGCGTGCCGATCGAGGATTGCGCCTCGCTCGAGCAGGCGGTCGAACGCGGGCAGCAGTTGGCAAAACCGGGTCAGGCGGTGTTGCTATCGCCCGCCTGCGCGAGTTTCGACATGTTCACCAGCTACAAGCACCGTGGCGAAACCTTTGCCCGCGCGGTTCGTGAGTGCGCGGACCGTGCGGGTCAACCGCTGGAGCTCGCATGCTGAGCCAGGCCATCGGATACGCTCGCGCGCGCTTCGGGTCGGCCGAGGGGTCTGCGCGCGGGTCCGTCTCGGCGTCGCTCACGCGGGTCGACACCAGCCTCATGTGGGTGGTTGCCATCCTCATGATCATGGGTACCGTGATGGTCTATTCGGCCTCGATCGCGCTGCCGGATGCGCCGCGATTTGCCAACTACAAGCCGCATCACTTTCTGGTGCGCCACATCTTTGCGGCGGCCGTCGGCATTGGCCTCTCCATCGTGGCCTTCACCGTACCGATGCGCGAGTGGCAGCGCTGGTCGAAGTGGTTGTTTCTGTTTGGCCTGGTCCTGCTGGTCATCGTGCTCATCCCGGGGGTGGGCAAGGTGGTGTATGGGGCGCGGCGCTGGCTGTCTCTGTATGTGATCAACCTGCAGCCGTCTGAGCTGATGAAGATTTTTGTCGTGCTCTATGCGGCCGACTACACCGTCCGCAAGCAGGACGTCATCCTGAGCTTTCGAAAGGGCGCGCTGCCCATCGGGGCGGCGGTTGCCGCGGTGGGTCTCTTGCTGCTGCTCGAGCCCGACATGGGCGCCTTCATGGTGATCGCAGTGGTGGCCGCGGGGCTGCTCTTTCTGGGTGGCGTCAGCGGCCGGCTCTTTGCCGGGCTGGTGGTGGTTGGTATCACCACCTTCAGCCTGCTCATCACCTTCTCGCCCTGGCGACGTGAGCGTATTTTCGCTTACCTCGACCCTTTCAGTGCCCAGAATGCACTGGGCAAGGGCTACCAGCTGTCGCATTCGCTCATCGCGTTCGGGCGGGGCGAGTTGTTCGGTGTGGGGCTTGGCGGGTCGGTGGAAAAGCTTCACTACCTTCCCGAGGCGCACACGGATTTTCTTCTTGCGGTGATCGGCGAAGAGCTGGGTCTGGTGGCGGTGCTGCTGATCGTGGCCATGTTCTTCTGGATCACGCGTCGCGCCTTTGAAATCGGCCGCATGGCGATCAAGCTTGACCGGACCTTCTCGGGGTTGGTCGCTCAGGGCCTCGGCCTGTGGCTCGGTCTGCAGGCTTTCATCAACATGGGCGTCAATGTCGGGCTGCTGCCAACCAAGGGACTGACCCTTCCCCTCATGAGTTACGGGGGCAGCGGCATTCTGGCCAACTGCGTGGCTATCGCGATCATTCTTCGCGTTGACTTTGAAAACCGCCAGCTCATGCGGGGGGCCGGATGAGCCGAACCCTGCTGGTGATGGCGGGTGGCACCGGTGGCCATGTCATGCCTGGATTGGCCGTGGCAGAGACGCTGCGTGGGTGCGCCTGGCAGGTGGTCTGGCTTGGCAACCCTCAGGGCATGGAGGCGCGACTCGTGCCTCGCCACGGCATCGTGCTGGAGGGCATCCAGATGGTGGGGGTTCGCGGCAAGGGACTGATGACCGCTCTGCGGCTGCCGTTTTCCCTCTTGCGGGCTTGCTGGCAGAGCATGAAGGTTCTGCGGCGTGTTCGCCCCTCGGTGGTCCTGGGCATGGGGGGCTACGTGGCCTTTCCAGGCGGTGTGATGGCCTCGCTGCTCGGCTATCCGCTGGTGGTGCACGAGCAGAACTCGGTGGCCGGCCTGACTAACCGGGTGCTTGCGCGCCTGGCCGATCGGGTGCTCGAGGCTTTTCCCAAGGCCTTGCCCGGCGCGATCTGGACCGGCAACCCGGTACGCAGCGATATGCTCGACACGCCGCTGCCGCAGGCGCGCTATGCAGCGCGTAGCGGTCGCCTGCGAGTGCTCGTGGTGGGCGGCAGCCTTGGCGCCAGCGCCCTCAACAAGGTCCTGCCTGAGGCGATCGCGCTGCTTGGCGCGGATGAGCGACCGATCGTACGCCACCAATCGGGGGCTGCGCACCTCGACAGCCTGACCGGGCACTACCAAAGGCTTGGTGTCGAGGCCGAGGTGTTGCCCTTTATCGACGACATGGCCAGCGCCTACACCGAGGCCGACCTCGTCATCTGCCGATCGGGCGCCATGACGGTGGCCGAACTGGCTGCAGTCGGGGTTGCCAGCATTCTCGTGCCCTTGCCTCATGCAGTCGATGATCATCAGACTGGCAACGCCCGCTTTCTCGCCGATCAGGGCGCAGCCACGCTCATGGCCCAGTCGGCGCTCGATGCGCCCACGCTGGCCGGACTGCTTCGGGCCGCTGATCGTCGCACGCTGACCGAGCAGGCGGTGCGCGCCCGGGCGCTGGCGCGTCCTGATGCCGCGCAGGCGGTGGCCGATATCTGCCAGTCGCTGGCGCAGGAGCGCGGACGGTGAAGCACAAGGTCAAGCACATCCATTTCGTAGGGATTGGCGGCGCCGGCATGAGCGGCATCGCTGAGGTACTGCTGACGCTTGGCTACAAGGTGAGCGGCTCCGACCTGGGCGACTCGGCGGTCACCCGCCGCATGGCCTCGCTGGGCGCCACCGTCTGTCAGGGCCATGCCGCGGATCACGTCGCTGGTGCCGATTGTGTCGTCGTGTCGTCGGCGGTCCGTGGTGACAACCCGGAAGTGGTGGCCGCGCGTGCCCTGCGTATTCCGGTGGTGCCGCGCGCGCTGATGCTGGCCGAGCTCATGAAGCTCAAACAGGGTATTGCGGTGGCCGGCACGCACGGCAAAACCACCACCACCAGCCTCATCGCCTCGGTCCTTGCGCGCGGGGGCATGGACCCCACTTTCGTGATCGGCGGCCTGCTCAACAGCGCCGGCGCCAATGCCCGGCTGGGCGCTGGCGACTGCATCGTGGTTGAAGCCGACGAGTCCGATGGTTCGTTCCTGAATCTCTCGCCCATGATTGCGGTGATCACCAACATCGATGCTGATCACATGGACACCTACGGGCACGACCTCGCGCGGCTCAAGCAGGCCTTTGTCGAGTTCACGCACCGGCTGCCCTTCTACGGCGCTGCGGTGCTGTGCATCGACGACGCCAACGTGCGCGAGATCCTGCCCTTCCTGTCCAAACCTGTACTCAGTTATGGGCTCTGCGAAGGCGCGCAGTTTCGGGCGGTGGATGTGCGGGCCGAGGGCGCGCAGATGCATTTCACGCTGCTGCGCGACGATGCCGACCCGCTGCCCGTTGTGCTCAATCTGCCGGGCGTGCACAACGTCTGTAATGCGCTGGCTGCGATCGCTGTGGCCGATGAACTCGGGGTCGCCGATCAGGCGATGGTCGCTGCACTGGCCGACTTTCGCGGTGTGGGTCGTCGCTTCCAGCGCCATGGCGAAGTCGCCGTGCCCGCCGCGCAGGGGGGTGGGTATTTCACGCTCATCGACGACTACGGCCATCACCCGGTCGAGATGAGCGCGACGATCGCCGCTGCGCGCGGCGCCTTCCCCGGGCGCCGACTGGTGCTTGCGTTTCAGCCCCATCGCTTCACGCGCACACGCGATCTGTTCGAGGACTTCGTCAAGGTGCTGGGCAGTGTCGATGTCTTGCTGCTGGCCGAGGTCTATTCGGCGGGCGAAGCAGCCATCGTGGCGGCCGACGGTCGCTCACTGGCGCGCGCCGTTCGTGTGGCCGGGCGCATCGAGCCGGTGTTTGTCGAAGAGGTCGTCCGTATGGCGCAAGCAGTCGCCGATTGTGTCCGTCATGGCGATGTCGTGCTCACGATGGGCGCAGGCACCATCGGGTCGGTCGCGTCGGCCGTGCGAGAACGGCTTGGGGCGCAAGGAGGGCAGGCATGACTGACCGGATCGAGGCGATTGATCCGCGCAGCCTCGGGCGAGTGGCGGTGCTGATGGGCGGCTCGTCAGCCGAGCGAGAGGTGTCGCTGATGTCGGGCGCGGGCGTGCTGCAGGCGCTGCGCAGTCGAGGGGTCGATGCGCTGACCTTTGACCCGGCCGAGCGCGACCTCGGTGAGTTGCGCAGTCTGGGTGTTGCGCGTGCGTTCATCGCGCTGCACGGGCGCTTTGGCGAGGACGGTAGCGTGCAGGGGGCGCTGGAGTTGCTGCGCATCCCTTACACCGGTTCGGGGGTGCTCGCCTCGGCTATTGCCATGGACAAGGCCTGCACCAAGGACATCTGGCGCGCACGCGGGTTGGCGACGCCGGCTTTTTCCCGAGTCTGCGATGCCGGGGCGGCGCGCCAAGCCGCGCGTGAGATCGGCTTTCCGCTTGTGGTCAAGCCCAGCCGAGAGGGCTCCAGTCTAGGATTTGCGCGGGTCGAGTCGTTTGATGCCTTGGATCGAGCGGTTGCCCAGGCCAGCCGATTCGATCGTGACGTGATCGTCGAACGATTCATCGATGGGGCGGAGCTCACCGTCGCCATCCTCGGCTCAGGGGCCGGGGCGCGCGCACTGCCGGTGATCGAAATTCGTGCACCCGCCGGCAATTACGACTACGAGAACAAGTACTTCAACGACGACACGGGCTACGTCTGCCCGGCCCCGCTGGCGCCAGCGCTCGCCGCCCGGGTGGCCGAGCTTTCCTTGCAGGCCTACCGTGCGATTGGCTGCGAGGGCTGGGGCCGGGTGGATCTGATGCTGGCGCGTGCCGGACTCGAGCCCTGGCTGCTTGAGGTCAACACCTCGCCGGGCATGACCGGGCATTCGTTGGTCCCGATGGCCGCGCGGGCGGCTGGCATGTCTTACGAGGATCTGTGCCTGGGCGTTCTGGCCTCGGCGAGCCTGAAGATCGCGGCGGCCGGTCATCCGCCGCGTAAGGAGCGAGCATGAGTACTGCCTGGCACGACACCAAGCTGCTCAATTCGGTCGCCAACGGGGTGTTCGCGGTGGCGCTGGCGGCCTCGCTCACGGCCTCGCTCTGGTGGCTGTCTCAGCGACCGATGTTCTCCATCCGTCAGGTGCGGGTCGAGGCCGAACCCGGACACCCCCTGCGCTATGTCCACGAACCGGTGCTCCGTACCGTGGTCGGTGAGCGGGTCGGGGGCAACTTCTTTGCCCTTGATCTGCAGGAGATCCGCGCAGCCTTTGAGGCGGTGCCCTGGGTCCGACGGGCCACGGTGCGTCGGGTCTGGCCCGATTCGCTGCACGTCAGCCTCGAAGAGCATCGCGCCTTTGCGATCTGGAACCAGGGCGGACTGCTCAACACCCACGGTGAAGCCTTTTCGGCCAACCTCGACGAGGCCGAGGAAGAGTCGGCGCTGCCGCGTTTTGCGGGACCGGCCGGCAGTGAGCGCCTGGTGATGGACCGGTACGTTGAACTGGTCGACGCGCTCAAGCCCCTCAAGCTCCACCCCGACCAGCTCGAGCTCTCGGCACGCCAGGCCTGGACCGTCAAACTCAGTGACGGCACCACTTTGCTGCTCGGTCGCGACCAGGGGGTGGCGATCCCCGAGCGCCTGGCCCGCTGGGCCGAGGTGTACCCGCAGGTTGCTAGCCGCATCGGGCAGCGGGCGCAGACCGTTGATCTGCGCTACCCGAACGGGTTTGCAATTCGTCCGATCGCCTACGGCGACTCGAAAGAGTTGCGGCCGCAGGGCGCCGCAGGCAAGCCATGAACCGAATCATCGAGGCACGCGCATGAGCAGGGATGCAAAGGATCTGATCGTCGGGCTGGACATCGGGACCTCCAAGGTGGTGGCCATCGTCGCGCAGATGCACGCCGACGGCCACTACGAGGTTGTGGGCCTGGGCCAGCACGAGGCCAACGGCCTCAGAAAGGGCGTCGTCGTCAACATCGAGAACACGGTGGCCTCGATCCAGCGCGCGCTCGAAGAGGCCGAACTGATGGCCGACTGCAAGATCCGGACCGTTTACACGGGCATTGCCGGCAATCACATCCGCAGTTTCAACTCGAGCGGCATGGTGGCGATCAAGGACCAGGAGGTGAGCGAGGCCGACATGGCCCGCGTGATTGAAACCGCCAAGGCCGTGAACATCCCCACTGACCAGCAGATCCTGCATGTGCTGCCGCAGGAGTTCATCATCGATGGGCAGGAGGACATCCGCGAGCCGATCGGGATGAGCGGCGTGCGCCTGGAGGTCAAGGTGCACATCGTCACGGGCGCGGTGTCGGCGGCCCAGAACATCGTGAAGTGCGTGCGGCGCTGCGGACTCGAGGTCCAGGACCTGATTCTGCAGCCGCTTGCCTCGTCAATCTCCATCCTGTCGCAGGACGAAAAGGAGCTGGGCGCGGTGCTGGTCGATATCGGCGGCGGCACGACCGACATCGCCATCTTCACCGCTGGGGCAATCCGGCACACGGCCGTCATTCCGATCGCAGGCGATCAGATCACCAACGACATCGCGATGGCGCTGCGCACTCCCACGCAAGACGCCGAGGAAATCAAGCTGCGCTACGGCATCGCCAAGCAGGCGCTGGTCGACCCCAACGAGCGGATCGAGGTGCCCGGTCTGGGCGACCGGGGCCCCCGGCAATTGTCGCGCCAGGCGCTGGCGGCCGTGATCGAGCCCCGGGTCGAAGAATTGTTCTCGCTGGTTCATCAGGTGATTCGCGAATCGGGCTACGAGGAGCTGCTCTCCTCGGGCATCGTGATCACCGGCGGCACCGCGCTGCTGCCCGGTGTGGCCGAACTCGCCGAGGACATTTTCCTGAAGCCGGTCCGGGTGGGCATGCCTGCCTACACCGGCGGTTTGTCGGACGTGGTGCGTTCGCCGCGCTACGCCACGGCGGTGGGGCTTCTGGAAGAGGCAAGGCTGCAGAGGTTGAGGGGCAGGAAGGTGGCGGAGCAGGCGGGTTCCTTCAAGGACACGCTGCGTCGCATGAAAGATTGGTTCATGGGCAATTTCTAAGGAGACCGCGATGAGCTTTGAGATGATCGAGACGGACGTCGAAGGCGCTGTGATCAAGGTGATCGGCGTCGGGGGTGCTGGCGGCAATGCCGTCAATCACATGGTGCAGCGAGGCGTACAGGGCGTTGATTTCGTCACGCTCAATACTGATCGGCAAGCGTTGGCGCGCTCGCTGGCCGGCCACACCATTCAGCTCGGCGGCAACGGGCTGGGTGCCGGGGCCCGGCCCGAGGCGGGGCGCGCTGCGGCCGATGCCATGCGCGATGAAATCCGCGCCGCGCTTCAGGGCGCCCACATGGTGTTTCTCACCGCCGGTATGGGCAAAGGCACTGGTACGGGAGCTTCGCCCGTGGTGGCCGAAATCGCCAAGGAAATGGGCATCCTCACCGTCGGGGTCGTCACCAAGCCATTCGACTTCGAGGGCTCGCGCAAGATGCAGATCGCCGAAAACGGCATCGAGCAGCTGGTCGAGCATGTCGACTCGCTGATCGTCGTGCTCAATCAGAAGCTCTTCGAGGTGATGGACGAGGACGCCAGCCTCGAGGACGCCTTCAAGCGCGCCGATGATGTCCTGCACAACGCGGTCGCGGGCATCGCCGAAATCATCAATGTGCCGGGCCTGGTCAACGTCGATTTTGCCGACGTGCGCACCGTCATGGGCGAGCAGGGCAAGGCCATGATGGGCATCGGCGAGGCGGGCGGCATCGATCGGGCGCGCATCGCGGCCGAGCAGGCGGTGGCCTCGCCGCTGCTCGACGGTGTCGACCTTCAGGGCGCGCGCGGGGTGATCGTCAACATCACCGCCAACCGCAGCCTCAAGCTGAAGGAGACCAACGAAGTCATCAACACGATCAAGGCCTTCTGCTCGGACGACGCCACGATCATTCACGGCACTGTGTTCGACGAGAACATGACCGACAACCTGCGCGTAACGGTCGTGGCTACCGGGATCGGCAAGCGCGTCGCCCGCCCTGTACTGGTCCCCCAGCCGCAGCTTCGTACGGGCACCGACAATGCGCCGGTCTCGGGCAACTACGGCAATCTCGATGAGCCCGCCATCTGGCGCAATCCGCGGGCCAATGCGGCGGCGCAGGTGCAGGCGCTCGAAGAAAGCGGCGTCGAGCGTTTCGACATCCCGGCCTTCCTGCGCAAGCAGGCGGACTGAGGCCTTTAGGGGCCTGGGGCTGGTCGGGACCGCACGGGCCCCATCGGCCTCCGGTTCTGGCAGCCCAGGCGGCCGTCTCCCCGCCTGGGCGGTCTTGTTCATCGGCCGATTGACGCGTCGTCTGCGTGCCGTCTGTGCCCGGCGGCGCGGCTTCGACCTGCTATCGATGAGGCCATTGCGGGTCCGTGAATTGGCCCGGGTACAATTCTTTCCTGATTCCGATCGCCCCCCTTTTCTTCCCAGGAGATTGCGTCATGACCATTCAAGTCGGCGACAAGGTGCCCGATTCCACCCTGTTCGAATTCATCGAAGTCGAGGGCAACGGCTGCTCCGTCGGCCCCAATGCCTTCAAGATCGAAGACCTCGTCAAAGGCAAGAAAATCGCGGTCTTCGGGCTGCCGGGCGCCTTCACGCCCACTTGCTCGGCGCAGCATGTGCCCGGTTACGTCAAGCACTTCGATGCGCTCAAGGCCAAGGGTGTGGACGAGGTCTGGTGTGTGTCCGTCAATGACGCGTTCGTCATGGGCGCCTGGGCACGCGACCAGAAAGCCGGCGGCAAGGTTCGCATGATGGCCGATGGCAGTGCCGACTTTGCCCGCAAGCTCGGTCTCGAGCTCGACCTGACCGCGCGCGGCATGGGTGTTCGCATGCAGCGTTTTTCCATGGTGCTGAGTGACGGCGTGGTCTCGCAGCTCAACATCGAGGCGCCCGGCAAGTTCGAGGTGTCCAGCGCCGAGGCCATGCTCGCCAAGCTCTGAGCTCGGCCCAGCCCGCGCCTGATGATGCGGCAACGCACGATTCGATCCATCGTTCGCACGGTCGGTGTCGGCCTGCATTCCGGCGAGCGGGTCGAACTCGTTCTGCGACCGGCACCTGCCGACACCGGGATCGTGTTCAGCCGCACCGACCTCGATCCCCCGGTGAGCATTGCCGCGCGGGCCGACAGCGTCAATGACACGCGGATGGCCTCGACCCTCTCGGCGGTAGGTCCGGGTGGCGGTGATGCGCGAATCGCCACGGTCGAGCACCTGATGTCGGCGCTCGCCGGGCTTGGCATCGACAACCTCTTCGTCGATGTTGACGCCGCTGAAATCCCGATTCTCGACGGCTCATCGGCATCCTTCGTGTACCTCATCCGCTCGGTGGGCATTGCCGAGCAGGCAGCGCCCAAGCGATTCATACGAGTGCTGCGCCCGATTGAGGTGCGCGACGGCGACAAATTTGCCCGACTCGAGCCCCACTTCGGTTTTCGCCTCGATTTTTCGATCAGCTTTGGCCACCCCGCCATCGATGCGACCGGGCAGCGCATCGAGGTCGACTTTGCTCACATCTCGTACGCCAAGGAAGTGGCCCGCGCACGCACCTTTGGCTTCATGCGCGACGTTGAAGCCTTGCGCTCGCACGGACTTGCCAAGGGGGGCAATCTTGGCAACGCCATTGTCATGGACGAGTACCGGGTGCTTAACGACGAGGGCCTGAGGGTCGACGACGAATTTGCCATGCACAAGGTGCTCGATGCCATTGGCGACCTGTATCTCATCGGTCACCCGCTTTTGGCGAGCTACGTGGCGCACAAGTCCGGTCATGCGCTGAACAATCTGCTCCTTCGTGAACTCCTGGCGCACGCCGACGCATGGGAGTGGGCGAGCTTCAGCCACCTCGGCGAAGCCCCAAAACTGTTTGAGCTCGACTGGAGCCCGGCCTGAACGGGCGGTCGTCGCGAGGCTGAGGTGCTCTTCTTCCGAGTCCTGCTGTTCGCGGGCGCCCTCGCCTTGGGAGTGTGCCTGCTGGGATGGGGCTTCACCCGCGATCATCGCTGGTTGCGTCTGGCCATGCTCTGCGCGGGCGGCACGGCGCTGCTGGCGCTGGTCTTTTTCGCCGGACTTTTCGCTGAGCGCCTGGGCTGAAGGCCTGAACCGAGCGCTTGGGCCGCGCCCGCTTGGCCTGCAACCGCCGCCAGCAGGACTTCGCCCGCGCGCCCGCGCAGCCAAAGGGTGCCCAGGCGGCGAGCCCCGCGCCCTCAGCTCGGCCGACGATGCTGGCGCAGCAGGGCCCCGAGCGCGTCGCGCAGGCTGTCCGAGCGCGCCTCCTGCCGCAGGGTATGCAGCGCCTCAAGCGCGCTGGCCGGGATGGGTGCGCGGGGCGCCGGGGGCTGCCGGCGCGGGTCGCCATCAGCGCCTCGCCGCGTTCGCACCCGCAACTGGGATACCCTCACGCCGCGGCTCTGCATGGCGTTCACCACACTGGGGGCGAGTTGCCGCAGCCGGGCGGCGGCCGCAGAGTGGCCGGCCGCCACGACCAGCGTGTCGCCTTCCAGGGACAGCACCTCCACGGCGCCGTGCGGGTAGGCCCGATTGAGCAGCGCCTGCAGTTCGACCATGCCTGAGATTTTCGACGCGAGCCCCTGGAAGGCAGGCTCGGTCTGCAGCCAGTCGATCGCGGCGCGTTGAGCGGGGGCGGACATGTTGGACCTCGGCGGACCTGAAATGTTTGCGGATCGCGCGGCGTTCTGACGGGGCGCAAGCCCCGCCCTTAACGCCTGCGCCGAGGCTAACACGCCGCGCGGCTTGCGGCCGAGCCCCCGTGCTAGACTCGCGCGCTTACAAGACATGCCTGTCCGCCCGCCGATCCGGGCGTGTTTTTGCGGGCGGCCACCTACCCATGCTCCAAAAATTCCTCACCAAGCTTTTCGGCAGTCGCAATGAGCGACTGCTCAAGCAGTATCGCAAGACGGTCGCAACGATCAATGCGCTCGAATCCCGCGTGCAACCGCTGTCGGACGAGGCGCTGGCCGCTCGGACGGTCGAATTTCGTGAGCGCCTCGCCAAGGGCGAGACGCTGGATGCGCTGCTGCCCGAAGCCTTTGCAGTCTGCCGCGAGGCGGCGGTTCGCGCCCTGGGCATGCGGCATTTCGATGTTCAGCTCATCGGCGGGATGGTGCTGCATGACGGCAAGATTGCCGAGATGCGGACGGGCGAAGGCAAGACCCTTACCGCGACCTTGCCGGTCTACCTCAATGCACTGGCCGGGCGTGGCGTGCACGTCGTGACGGTCAACGACTATCTGGCAAGCCGCGACGCGCAATGGATGGGCAAGGTCTATCGCTTCCTGGGCCTGAGCGTGGGCACCATCCTGTCGCAGCAGTCCACCGAGGACAAGCGGATTGCCTATGCGGCCGATATCACGTACGGCACCAACAACGAGTTCGGTTTTGACTATCTGCGCGACAACATGGAGCACACGGTGGCCGACCGCCGCCAGCGTAGCCTGCAGTTTGCGATCGTCGACGAGGTTGACTCCATCCTGATCGATGAGGCGCGCACGCCGCTCATCATCTCCGGCCAGGCTGAAGATCACACCGAGCTCTATATGCGGGTCAATGCGGTGCCGCCGCTGCTGGCCGAGATGGCCTCCGAGCCCAAGCCCAATGAGTCTGAGCCGCCGGGCGATTACTGGGTCGACCGTAAGTCGCATCAGGTGTACCTGTCGGATGCGGGCCACGAGAAGGCCGAGAAGATCCTGGAAGATCTGGGGCTGCTCGGGGCCGGCGCCAGCCTGTACGACGCCGCCAACATTGCCCTGATGCATCACCTCATGGCGGCACTGCGCGCCCACACCCTGTACTTCCGCGATCAGCATTACGTCGTGCAAAACGCCGAGGTGATCATCGTCGACGAGTTCACGGGGCGCCTGATGCCCGGACGCCGCTGGTCGGACGGTCTGCATCAGGCGGTCGAGGCCAAGGAAGGCGCCCAGATCCAGGCCGAAAACCAGACGCTCGCCTCGATCACCTTTCAGAACTATTTCCGGATGTACGGCAAGCTCGCCGGCATGACCGGCACCGCCGACACCGAGGCCTACGAGTTCCAGGAAATCTACGGGCTCGAGACGGTGGTCATTCCGACGCATCGGCCTATGGTGCGCGATGACCGCCAGGACCAGGTGTTTCGCACGATCCGCGAGAAGTACAGCGCCATCATTGCCGATATTCGAGACTGTTACGAGCGTGGCCAGCCCGTGCTGGTGGGTACGACGTCCATCGAGAATTCCGAGCTGCTCTCGGGGCTGCTCACCGAGCACAAGCTGCCGCATCAGGTGCTCAATGCCAAGCAGCATGCCCGAGAGGCCGAGATCGTGATCCAGGCGGGCCGACCCGGTATGATCACCATCGCTACCAACATGGCCGGCCGGGGCACCGACATCGTGCTCGGCGGCAACATCTCCCGAGAGATCGACGCGATGCTGGCCGATGAGTCGCTTGCCGAGGCCGAGCGAAGCGCCCGCGTTCAGGCGCTCAAGGCCGACTGGCAGGCGCTTCACGACCGGGTGATCGGCGCGGGCGGGCTTCACATCGTCGGCACCGAGCGACACGAATCGAGGCGAATCGACAACCAGCTGCGTGGCCGTTCGGGTAGGCAGGGCGATCCGGGCTCCTCGCGCTTTTACCTGTCGATGGAAGACCCGCTGCTGCGTATTTTCGCGGGCGATCGGCTCAAGGCCATCATGGATCGCCTGAAATTGCCCGAGGGCGAGGCGATCGAGGCCGGCATGGTCTCGCGGGCCATCGAGTCCGCGCAGCGCAAGGTCGAGGCCCGCAATTTCGATATCCGCAAGCAGCTGCTCGAGTACGACGACGTCGCCAACGACCAGCGCAAGATCATCTATGCCGACCGCAACGCGCTGCTCGAGGCGAGCGAGTTCACCGAGCGCATCACCGATCTGCGTCACCAGGTGTTTACCGAACTCGTCCGGGCGCACGTTCCGGCCGAGTCGGTTGAGGAACAGTGGGACCTTGCCGGACTGCAGAAGGGCCTTGAGAGCGAGTGGTTGCTGCCGGTGCCGTTGGCCGAGATCGTCGCGTCGAGCGAACAGATCACCGACGACGATCTGCTGGGTGCGGTGCTGGCTGCCGCCGACGGGCAGTACGCCGCCAAGATCGAGATGGTGGGGGCGGAGGCATTTGTCGGCTTCGAACGCTCGGTACTTCTGCAGGTCATCGATCAGCACTGGCGTGAGCATCTGGGCACGCTCGATCATCTGCGTCAGGGCATCCACCTGCGTGGCTATGCCCAAAAGAACCCCAAGCAGGAATACAAGCGCGAGGCTTTCGAGTTGTTCGCGCTCATGCAAAGCCGCATCCGCAATGACGTCACACGCATCCTCATGACCGTTCGGGTCGAAAGCGCCGAGCAGGCTCAGGCGGCCGAGCAGCAACTGGCGCCGGCCGAGTATGCCAACGTCAGCTACGCGCATGCCGACTTCAGCGAGGCAGTCGAATCGGCCGGTTCCACGGCCGACGCCGAGCAGATTGCCCTGGCGCTGCAGCAGGCACCCGCTGCCGATGACAGTGCGCAGCAGCCCTTCAAGCGTTACGGCCGCAAGATCGGCCGCAATGACCCCTGCCCCTGCGGTTCGGGCAGAAAATACAAGGCTTGTCACGGCCGCCTGGCCTGATCCGTTTCGCGGAGCGCGCGATGCCCGTCAATCTGAAGATTCCCCAGCGCAGCGACATGCTGCCGGTGACCGGTGTCGAGATCGGCACGGCCATGGCTGCAATCCGCAAGGCCAAGCGTCGTGATGTCCTATTGATCCGCCTGGCTGATTCGGCACACGTGGCAGGCGTCTTCACGACCAACCGCTTCTGCGCGGCCCCGGTGCTGGTGTGTCGGGATCACCTCGCGCGAAGCGGCGGCGCGATCCGTGCGCTGCTGGTCAACACGGGCTGCGCCAATGCCGGTACCGGTGCGCAGGGACGCGCCAATGCCGAGATCAGCTGTGCGCAGACGGCGGCGGCGATCGGCTGCCAACCCGAGCAAGTGTTGCCGTTTTCCACCGGTGTCATTCTCGAGCACCTGCCCATGGATCGGCTGCAGGCTGGCATCCTTGCCGCAGCGCAGGCGCTCGGGCAGTCCGATTGGCTTGACGCGGGCGAGGCCATCATGACCACCGACACGCAGCCCAAGGCGATCTCGCGCCGGCTCGCGGTCGCGGGCCAGACGGTTACTGTCTCGGGGATTTCCAAAGGGGCCGGCATGATTCGGCCGAACATGGCCACCATGCTGGGCTACCTGGCCACGGACGCTGCGGTGTCGCAGGTGCTGCTCGATCGCTGGGTGCGCGAGATCGCTGATCAGAGCTTCAATCGCGTCACGGTTGACGGTGACACCTCCACCAATGATTCCTTCATCCTCATCGCCTCGGGCGCGGGGGGCTTGCGCATCGAGCAGGAATCCGACCCCGGGGCGGTCGAATTGCGCACCACGCTGGTCGAGGTCGCCCAGCAACTGGCCCAGGCACTGGTGCGTGACGGCGAGGGCGCGACCAAGTTCATCACCGTTCGGGTCGAGGCTGCGCGCAGTGCGGCCGAGGCGGCGGCGGTGGCCTATGCGATCGCGCACTCGCCCCTGGTCAAGACCGCTTTCTTCGCCTCCGACCCCAACTTGGGGCGTATTCTTGCGGCCGTTGGCTACGCCGGCATTGCCGATCTCGAGGTCGACGGAATCGACCTGTATCTCGACGATGTGCATGTCGCCACCCGTGGCGGCCGCCATCCTGCCTATCGCGAGGAGGACGGACAGCGCGTGATGCAAGGCGCTGAAATTACCGTCCGCGTCGTGCTGGCGCGCGGCGCTTTTGCCACCACCGTCTGGACCTGCGACCTGTCCCACGACTATGTCTCGATCAATGCCGACTACCGCTCCTGATCGCGCTCGCGCGCGTGCTCAAACCGCCGGGCATGACCCGGCGCCCGCTCGAACCGAACTGGGCGATTTTCTTGCCAGGGCTCAGGGTCTCATCGCCCAACTGCAGACGCTCATGCCGGCTGCGGTCGAGCCCGACTGGGCTTCGTCCATGGCCTTTCGCTGGCGCCGGCGGGTCTCGGCCTTCGGCTCGCGGGGCGAGTTGCAGCCCGTGCGCTCGCTGTCGCACATCGCGCTGGCCGATCTGCAGAACATCGACGAACAGAAAGACGTCATCGATCGAAACACGCGGCAGTTCGTCGCCGGCCTGCCTGCCAACAACGTACTGCTCACGGGTTCCCGGGGCACCGGCAAGTCGTCGCTCATCAAGGCCTGCCTTAACGCGTATTGCAGGAAGGGGCTGCGCCTGATCGAGGTCGACAAGGATGATCTGGTTGACCTGCATGACATCGTCGACATGGTGTCGGGTCGCCCCGAGCGCTTCATCATCTTTTGCGATGACCTCTCCTTCGAGGAGGGCGAAGCGGGGTACAAGGCGCTCAAGGTGGCGCTCGACGGCTCGATCTCGGCACAGTCCGACAATGTGCTCATCTACGCCACCTCCAACCGCCGGCATCTCATGCCTGAGCGCATGAGTGAGAACCTCACTGCCAAGCATCAGGAAGATGGCGAAATCCATCCGGGTGAGACGGTCGAGGAGAAGATCTCGCTGTCTGAGCGCTTTGGTCTATGGGTCTCGTTTTACCCGTTCCGCCAGGAGGAATACCTCGCGGTGGTGGCGCACTGGCTCGAGGGTTTTGGCTGTGCGTCCACCGAGATCGAGGCGGCGCGTGGCGACGCGCTGCGCTTTGCGCTCGAACGCGGGTCGCGTTCGGGCCGGGTGGCCTGGCAGTTTGCGCGTGATTGGGCCGGGCAGACCCGGTTGAGCCCGGCGCGCAAGCGTCGTCGCGGCTGAGCGTTTGGTTGAGCGAGCGCTTGCGACGACTCCCCCCTGGCGGCGTCCGCAGCAGTCGTTGCATGCCTGCATGACAGCCGATACCCGCCAACTGGTCGACGTGGCGGTGGGGATTCTCCACCGGTCCGACGGCCGACTGCTGCTGGCGCAACGTCCCATCGGCAAGGCTTACGAGGGGTGGTGGGAGTTCCCGGGTGGCAAGCTCGAGTCAGGGGAGAGTGTCGAGCAGGCACTCGCTCGCGAATTGCTCGAAGAGTTGGGGGTGCACATCGGCCCCTCGCACCCTTTGACGGTGAGCGAATTTTCCTACCCGCATGCGCGCGTGCGTCTGCACTTTCATCAGGTCTTCGACTGGCAAGGTGAGCCGCATTCTCGCGAGGGCCAGGCGCTCACCTGGGAGAGTCCGTGCGCGATCGATGTGGCACCACTGTTGCCGGCGTCTTTGCCGGTGATCGAGTTGCTCTGCGAGCAGTCGCGCGGGCGCCAGCGCCCGGACTGACGCGCGAACGCTGCTGGTCGGCTCAGATGCCTGGCGGCGGGCCCAGCCCGCCCGCGTCAATGAGTGCCGGAGCGGCTCGGATCGGCCGGGCCGCCGGTGTCACCCATATCTATCGGGTCGGCCGGAGCGCCTGCAATTCGGTACTGCTCGCTGGCCCAGGCACCCAGATCAATGTTCTTGCAGCGTGCCGAGCAAAACGGCCGCCACGGATTGTCGGGGCTGTACTCGGCCTGGCGGGCGCACCCGGGGCAGCTCACCTTGAGTGTCTTGCCCTCGGCCGCCATGGTGTCGCGCTGAGGATTGTCAGAGATTGCAGAGCGCCAGCTCGAAGCCGACGTCGCCGTCAAACTGGCGTGGGCGCTGGTCGCCCTCCTGGGACGTGAAACGGATCCAGAGCAGATAACGGTTGGCGCTGATCTCGGGGATGGCGCCGAGGCTGGCGTCGAGCCGAACCTGGACCATCTGGTAGATGCGCCCGCCCAGAGGCTGCTGGTAGCTGGCCTGCTGGGAGGTGAGGCGGATCCAACTGCCGCTGCGACGCAAGAGCCCCAGCACCACCGCCAGCCCCAGGCGAAGGGGCTGGAGCGGCGCCGACCAGGCCGCAATATCAGCCCGACGGCGGTCGACGGCGTGGTTTTGCCACGCGTAATAGGAGGGCAGGTCGAATTCGCAGGCGCCCCCGGCGATACCTGTGCGGCTGCGGATGCTCATCAGCCACTCATTGTCACGCAGGTGCTGACCCGTGCGTCCGGTGGTTTTGGTGAGGCCCGTCACCGCATCATCGATGCGCGAAAGCGTGGCCTCGAGGGCGTCGCTGGAAACCGACGGATTACCTCGAAAAGCGGTGATCGTCTGTCTTTGTCGTTCAAATTCCTGCAATAGCTCTGAACGTAGATCGCCTCGGGCGGTCACCTCGAGAATTTCGAAGAGCGTGAGCAGCGCCACATGGTGATCATGCGCGTCATCGCGACGCGAGAAGATTTCGAGCCGGTCAAAGAGGTCTTCCAGACGCAACAGCGAGCGAATCCGCTCATTGAGCGGATACTCGTACTGAATTAGCGCGCGCTGGGCGGCGGTTCGCAGGGCTTTCCCCGCAAGCGCCATGGGCGTTCCTGCCTCGGCATTCATCTGCGGATTCTGGCCCAAACAATCCGGGATGACAAACGGAAAGTGAAAGTCTGCCCAAGGCAAGCCGGGCAATCGTTGTAACACCTTGAGCGAATCGCGGTTTCGGCGGTTCAGCCAGCACTCGGACTGTTGTCGCCCTGGCCAGCCGCGGCCCGGGCGAGCAAGGTGTAGGCGCGGTGCAGGGCGTGCACCTGGCCGGGCAGCGCGTCGGGCGATCCTGCGTTGTCGATGATGTCATCGGCGGCGGCGAGTCGCTGCTCACGGCTGGCCTGCGCAGCCAGAATGGCCTCGATCTGTTCGCGGGGGAGGTGACTTCGCTGCATCACCCGGTCGATTTGAACCTCGCGCGGGCAGTCGACGACGAGGAGCCGGTGAACGCGTTCGCGCCATTTGCCGGATTCCACCATCAGCGGCACGACCAGGAGCGTGTAGACGCCGCTTGCCGCTGCGACCTCTCGATCGGACTGGGCCCGGATCATGGGGTGGAGGATGGCCTCGAGACCCTGCCGGGCCTTGGGGTCGGAAAAGGCGATCTGTCGCATCGCGGCCCGGTCGAGTCGACCATCGGCCGCGATGACCGAGGAGCCGAAGCTCGCCTGGATGGGGGCCATGGCCGCGCCGCCGGGCCCGGTGAGCGCATGCGCGATCAAGTCGGTATCGACCAGGGTGACGCCCTGAGCGGCGAACAGGTCGGCGACCGTTGACTTGCCGCTGCCGATTCCGCCTGTGAGGCCGATCAGCAATCGAGCGCGGGCGGTGTTGGTTGACATGGCACGAAGTTTAGGCGAGCGCGAGCCAGGCGGCCAGCGCATCGTGAGCAAACAGCACGAGCAGCCCGCTTGCAGCCAGCCAAGGCCCGAAGGCGATGGGTTGATCTCGCGTCAGCCGCCCCGTTCGCATCATCAGGAGGCCCAAGGCGGCGCCGCCTGCAGAGGCCAGCAGTACGATGGCCGGGAGTGCTGAAAGGCCCAGCCAGGCGCCTAGTGCTGCCAGCAGTTTGAAGTCGCCATGGCCCATGCCCTCGCGGCCCGTCAGCAGCCGGAAGGCGTGATGAATGGTCCAGAGGCTCAGATAGCCTGAGGCCGCCCCGATCACGGCCGAGTCGATGGCGCAGAACAGGCCCCCGAGGTTGGCCAGCAAGCCGGACCAGAGCAGTGGCAGCGTCAGCGCATCGGGCAGCAGACGGGTTTCGAGATCGATGGCGCTGGCGGCGATGAGGGTCGCACCGAGCAGCATGGCGGCCAGAGCCTGAAGGGGGTCATCGAAGCGCCAGGCGCAAACCATGAAGAGTCCGCCCGTGAGCGCTTCGATCAGTGGATAGCGCAGCGCGATCGGTGTTTGGCAGGCGGTGCAGCGCCCACGCTGGCTGAGCCAGCTGACCAAAGGAATGAGTTCGACAATCCGCAGGCAGTGTCCGCAGCCCGGGCAGTGCGAGGCCGGCTGGGCCAGGTTGAAGCGCTTGGCGACCGGCTCGGGTTCGCCACGCACGGCCGCAGCGTCGGCCAGCCATTGCCGCTCGAGCATTTTCGGCAGCCGGTGAATCACCACATTGAGAAAACTGCCCACCACCAGGCCCAGCACACCGGCAGCGGCCAGGGTCGCACCGAAAGACAGTGGCAGCGCGATGCCGCTCATGCCGAGGCGGCGATGTCGTCTGCTTCATGCTGCGCGTCCTTGCGATCGGGCAGCAGCTTGAGACGGGCGTTTCGGACCATACGGTCTTCGACCTGAAGAATCTCGACCACGATGGGACCAAAGCGAAGGCTCGCGCTCGACTCGGGCAGATCTTGAAGCGCCTCGAGGATCAGGCCGTTGAGCGTGCGCGGACCGTCGAGCGGAAAACTGGTGCCCAGCCGGCGGTTGAGCTCGCGCAGTGGTGCGCCGCCCTCGACCATTACTTCGCCGGCTTCGTTCCAGCGCAGGTCGGATTCGGGCCCGCCCGGCGCCGTGGTTGTGAATTCGCCAATGATTTCCTCGATGATGTCTTCGAGCGTGATCAGGCCCAGCACCTCGCCGTACTCATCGATCACCAGCCCGATGCGCTGGCGGGTTTCCTGAAAGAACTGCAACTGCCGAAAGACCGCCGTGCCGCTCGGAACGAAGTAGGGATCGATGAGTAACTGGCGGATTTCCTCGGTGCCGAAACTGTCGCGCTGAAGCAGCCCCAGCGCCCGACGGACATGCAGCATGCCCACCACGCGATTGATCTCGCCCTCGAAGACCGGCAGCTTGTTGTGGTAGCAGGTGGCGAGCTGCTCGCGCAGCCCCGTTTCGCTGGTGGCCAGGTCGAGCGCTTCGATGCGTTTGCGCGGGATCATGACGTCGTCGACGGTAATACGTTCGAGGTCAAACAGATTGAGCAGGATCGATCGGTGTTTCTGCGGAATGAAGTGTCCGGACTCGAGCACGATGGTGCGCATTTCATCAAGCGAGAGCCGGGTCGGCTCCTGCTGATCGGGCCGCACGCCCACCAGCCGCAGCAGCCGGCTGACAACCAGGTTGATCGCCCAGACGACTGGCGAGAACAGGTGCATCAGTACACTCAGCGCGTAGCTGGCCGGCAGCGCGATGCGCTCGGGGTAGGTGGCCCCGATCACCTTGGGTGTGATTTCGGCAAAGATGATCAGCACCAGCGCCACCAGCGTGGTGGCGACCAGCAGCACCGAGTCATCGCTGCCAAAGGCGTGGATCGCCAGCGCGGTGACCAGCGTGGTGATGAGGGTGTTGACCAGGTTGTTGCCGAGCAGAATGGTGCCGAGCAGCCGGTCGGTCTTGCCGAGCAGTTTGGCCGTAAGGCGGGCGCTGCGCTTGCCCTGCCTCACGAGATGTCCCAGACGGAACCGGTTCAGCGCCATCATGCTGGTTTCGGCAATCGAGAAGAAGGCCGAGATCAGCACCAGCAGGACCATCGCGAGAATCTGTAGCCAGAGCGGGATGTGTTCCAAGGGCTTGGGCCGCAAATGACAAGGCGCTAAGCCTACCGGATTCGAAGCGCCGTCGCAGCCATGCCCGTGGCCGAGCGTTGATACACTCGAAGCCTGTGTCTCGCCCTCAGTCCTCTCCGGCGTTGCCGCCCACCGATCGGGGGGCCGGCCCGGGCTTTTTCAAGGGAGCACCCCCGATGGCCACCGGTTCATCCAAGCCGCCCCGCCTGCGCTCACGGGCATGGTTCGACAACCCCGATAACCCGGGCATGACGGCGCTCTATCTGGAGCGCTATCTGAACTTCGGGCTCACGCTCGACGAATTGCGCGGCAGCGGCAAGCCCATCATCGGCATCGCGCAGACGGGTAGCGACCTCTCGCCCTGCAATCGCCACCACCTGGAGTTGGCCTCGCGAGTGCGTGATGGCATCCGGGATGCGGGTGGCATTCCAATCGAGTTTCCGGTGCATCCGATCCAGGAGACGGGCAAGCGGCCCACCGCTGCGCTCGATCGCAACCTGTCCTACCTGTCACTGGTCGAGGTGCTGTTTGGCTATCCGCTCGACGGTGTAGTGCTCACCACCGGTTGCGACAAGACCACGCCGGCCATGCTGATGGGGGCGGCCACCGTCGACATTCCCGCGATCGTGTTGTCGGGGGGGCCCATGCTCAACGGCTACTACGGCGGTGGACTGGCCGGTTCGGGCACGGTCGTGTGGTATGCGCGCCAGGAACTGGCCGCAGGGCGAATCGATTACGACCAGTTTCTGGAAATGGTGGCCAGTGGCGCGCCCTCGGCCGGTCACTGCAACACCATGGGTACCGCACTGTCGATGAACTCGATGGCCGAAGCGCTGGGCATGTCGCTGCCCGGTTGTGCCGCCATTCCGGCGCCTTACCGTGAACGCCCGCAGATGGCCTATCAAACCGGGCGGCGGATCGTGGCCATGGTGCATGAAGACCTTCGGCCCTCGCGCATCATGACGCGCAGCGCCTTTGAGAACGCCATCGTCGCCGCCAGCGCGTTGGGCGCCTCCACCAACTGCCCGCCGCACGTCACCGCAATCGCCCGGCACATGGGGGTTGCGCTCGAGATCGGCGACTGGGATCGCATCGGCTATGACATTCCCTTGCTGGTCAATTGCATGCCGGCAGGCGAGTATTTGGGCGAGGAATTTCACCGCGCGGGCGGCGTGCCCGCGGTCATGTATGAGCTGCTTCAGGCCGGCCGCTTGCATGCCGAGGCGCTCACCGTATCGGGGCGCACGATTGGCGAGCTCTACGCCGACAGCGTCGCCAGCGATCGGCGAGTGATCCGATCGTACGCCGAGCCCCTGCTGGGGCAGGCGGGCTTCGCGGTCCTCAGCGGCAACCTGTTCGACTCTGCCGTGATGAAAACCTCGGTCATCTCGCCCGAGTTTCGCCAACGCTATCTGGAAAATCCGGCGGACGAGCAGGCCTTCGAGGGACGGGCCGTCATGTTCGAGGGGCCCGAGGACTACCATGCGCGCATCAATGATCCTGCGCTGGGCATTGATGCCGACTGCATCCTGTTCATTCGGGGCACCGGCCCTGTGGGCTATCCCGGCGCTGCCGAGGTGGTGAACATGCTGCCGCCCGATGCGCTGGTGCGTCAGGGCATCACCCTGCTGCCGTGTGTGGGCGATGGGCGTCAGTCCGGCACCTCGGGCAGCCCGTCGATTCTCAATGCCTCGCCCGAGGCGGCGGTGGGAGGGGGGCTTGCGCTATTGCAGACCGGCGATCGCGTGCGGATCGACCTGTTGAAGCGCCGCGCCGACATTCTGATCAGCGAAGAGGAATACGCGCGTCGCCAGGCGGCGTGGGTGCCGCAGATACCCGAAAGCCAGACGCCCTGGCAGGATCTTCAGCGGCGCCACATCACGCAACTGTCCGACGGGGCCTGTCTGGATTTTGCGCTCAGCTATCAGCGGATATCGGTGACGCGAGGGATACCGCGCGACAACCACTGATGCGCGCCCCTAGCGCCGGCTACCCCGATAAGGCTCGATTGCGGTCGCCTCCAGGATGTAGCCACTGATGCCCATCTTGGTGTCGCTGCGCGCGATGCGAAGCGTGCCGGTGACCCAGATGGCATCCATGGTCTGCAAGGCCCGCTTGCGGGTTGAGCGCACCTGAATGATCTGGTTGGCTGGCGGCGGCGGCGTGTGAATGCAAGCGCCAAGGTAGGGCACCAGCAGAAATTCGCGAAGCTCGCCGCCCAGCATGTCGAGCGGCACGACGTAGCCGGGCAGACGGATCTTCAGGCCTTCGAGGTCGCTCCGGGTCGGCGCCTGGTCCCATTGCTCGCGGATTTCGCGCATGATCCGCTCGCTGCGCGGGTCGCCGTCGTTGATCGAATCGAGGTCCTTGCCCGAGAGCAGCTTCATCGGGTCCCAGTCGGGTGGCATGAGGTCATCCCAGCTCAATTCGCGCACGCCGCCGCCAATCGGGCGGCCCGGTAGGTTACCCGGCGCTTGCGCCATGGTGTTGCCAGTTGTTGCGGTGCTAACGATCACGGTGCCAGCGCTCAGCGCTCGGGCGAGAGCGGCCGGCCTTCGCGCTGCGCCGATCAGGCGCAGGCCCGCCGCGGCGACCGTGGCCATGATCACGTCTCGTCGGCGAGAGAGCCGAGGATTGACCCGCGAGCGATCGTACAAGGGATTCATGCGGTGCGCGCGGGCTGGGGCATGCCGGGGCGGCCCGACGATGGATCGTCGGTCAGGGTCGTGCGGCGCATACAGGGTGAGGACGATTCGGTCATTGTGGCGTCTATCCTACCTTCAGGCGCGCGGGCTCAGGCCGTCGGCGAGCGACAGACGCAACGCGCGCCAGGCGGGTAGCAGGCTCGCGAGAACGCCGGTGCCGAGCACGGCGGCGAGCAGCCGCCACTCGCCTGCGCGCAGGCCGTCGGCGCCCAGGCTGATACCGAACTCGGCCTGGACAGGGCCCGCCGCGCCTGCCAGGCCGAGCAGGCCCAGCAGCAGTCCGAGGACCATGCCCGCCAGGGTGGCCAGGGTCGATTCGAGCATCAACAAACCTAACAGGGAGAGGGGGCCGGCACCGACGGCGCGCAGGATGGCGAGCTCCCGGCGGCGGGACTCCAACCCGGCGAGCATGACCGCCACCAGCCCCGCGAGGCTGGTCAGTGCGACCAGCGCGGTGAGCGCGCGCAGCGCCGCTTCGCCGATGCCGAGGCTCTGCCAGAGTTCATCGAGGGTGACGCCGGGGAGCACGGCGCTAAGCGCTTCGTCGCGCAGGTCGTGGATTCGGCGTTGCACCGAAAACACCGCCGCACGACTGTGCAAGCCGACCAGCAGCGCGGTGATGGCCGGCGGCGGCTGGGTGAATTCCGCCTGCGGGGCCGCTGAGCGTGCGCGCGCGCCCGCGCCGGGGCGGACGCCTGCGACCCAGTCGGCGTGCAGGGCCTGCATGGCGGGCAGGCTGATATGTACAGATCGGTCGATTGGCGAGCCTGTCGGCGCGAGGATCCCGCTCACAACGAAGGGCAGTTCGTCGTGCGGCTGATTGTCGATCGGCCCGCTGCCATGACTGAGCGTGAGGCGATCGCCCACGCGCAGCCCATGGCGTCGGGCCACCTCGGCGCCGAGCACGGTTTCAGCGCCTGTGCCGAAGGCCTGGCCAGCGGCCCAGCGCAGCGATTGCCGGTCGCCCACCTGCACACGTTGAAAGTAATCGGGTGAGGTCGCCACCACGGGATGACCCCGAAAGCTGTCACCGAGTGCCAGGGGGACCGCCCACGCGACCTGCGGCAGGGCGAAAACGGTCTCGACGCTCGACCAGCCCATGGCCTGGGTGGGCTGGCCCAGATGAAAGACCGAGTGAAGCAACAACTGCGTCGGACTGCCCCGCGCGCCGACGATCAGGTCGGTGCCCGATAGCGCCTGCGCAAAACTCTGCCGCACATCGTGACGCAGCCGCTCGGTGGCCAGCAGCAGAAAGGTCGACAGGGCGACCGCAACCACCATGAGCGCGAGCGTGAAGCGACGCGCCCAGGCGCTGCGCACAGCCAGATTGACGAGCGGGGTCATTGGGCGATGTCCAGGGTCAGCGTGCGGCTGAAATGCCGCGCCAGCGCATCGTCGTGGCTCACGAAGACCAGGGCGCTTTGGGCCGCGTCGCAGGCCTCGAGCAGGTGCTGCATGAAGCGGTCGCGCAGGCCGGCGTCGAGGGCTGAGGTGGGCTCGTCAGCCAGCACCAGCTCGGGCTGTCCGATCAGGGCCCGGGCCGCGGCGACGCGCTGCTGCTGACCGACCGACAGCTGCGCGGCGGGCAGATGCCAGCTCGGCGGTGCGATGTCGAACGCCTGCAACCAGCGCGCTGCTGCGTCTTCGACGGTGCTTGCCTGATCCAGGGCGCGCTGCCGCCGTCGCCTCGAAAAGCGGCAGGGCAGCGTGACGTTGTCCATCACCGAGAGCCATCCCAGCAGGTTGAACTGCTGAAAGAGATAGCCGACATGGTCAGCTCGATGAAGGTCGCGCGCGAGCGCACCCACCTGGGCCCAATCGGTGCCCAGCAGGCTGACGCCGCCGCTGCGCGCGATCAGTACGCCGGCCATCAGCGACATCAGCGTGCTCTTGCCCGATCCACTGGGCCCACGTACGAAGAGGCGCTCGCGGGCGGCAAGCGAAAGATGGTCGATGTCGAGCAGCGGCCGCTTGCCGCCAGGGTGCGCAAAGGCCAGGCGCTCGATCTGCAGGATGGGCGCCGGATTCATCGCGTGAGTTTGAGCGTGCGCTGCGAACGGGTGAGCGTCTGCTTGCCCGATCCCCGGCTGTCGACGATTCGCGCCTCGATGCGACGGATGCGGCTGAACGCATCGAAGAGGCCCAGGTCGACAGCCTTGAGCTCGCCCATGCGCGCGCAGTCGAGACTATAAAGCGCGATCACGTCGGCATGGCCGTCGGGGCCGGTGTGGCCAGCGCCCGATGGCGGCTCGATGCGCACCTCCCCGAGTTGGCAAGCCGCCTGTGCCGAGGGGCGAACCATACCGGGTGAACGCAAGAGCTTGAGTGCCTGGCTCCACTGTTCGTGCTCGCCGTCGTTGCGCGGCGCGCGCTCGAAGCCGGTGAGCGATTCCATCGGAATGCTCAGTTCGAGCAGCAGTCGCCTGGCATCGAGCGCGACATCGAGCTGGACCTGCCCGTGCACATGTGCGGCGTGCGTCCCTGATGCGGCCGCATCGCGGCCTTGCCCGCCCGACAACGCGGCTGCGAGGACGATTGCCGCCCAGGCGATGCGGCCCCGCAGGCGACACGGCGAATGGCCGGGGCGCGCAGGCGCGACCGCGGCTTCGGGGGCCGCGCCCGGCGCCAGCCTCGGCAAGGGATCGGTGGACAGCGGATCAGCATTGCACATGGGGCCGATGATACGGTCTGAGGCGACTGGAGAGGGCGGTGGCGGCCCTGAACCCGCCGGGGGCTTGAGTTCGGCGCATGGCGCAGGCAGACTCAGGCGATTGTATTTTGCGAGGTCCTGCCATGGCCGGCTTTCAGCGATTCTGGGCGCTTGCGCTCGCCCTGCTGCTGCTTTGTGCGTCGCTCGGTGCAGCGGCCGGCGGCTGGCTCCACTGGCTCTGGGCGCTCGTGTTCGGCTCGTTGGTGGTGATTGGCCTGCGTGATCTCGTTCAGACGCATCACGCCATCTTGCGCAATTACCCGATCATCGGGCACCTGCGATTTTTTCTGGAGTCGATCCGGCCCGAGATTCGCCAGTATTTCATCGAGTCCGACAACGACCGGGTGCCGTTTTCCCGCGAGCAGCGCGCCATCGTGTATCAGCGCGCCAAAGGCGTGCTCGACAAGCGACCCTTCGGGAGCAAGTTCGATGCGTATGCCGACGGCTACGAGTGGATTCACCACTCGGTGCTGCCCTCGGAGATCGACACCTCCGATTTCCGCGTCACCATCGGTGCCGGGCGCCCTCAGCCGTACAGCGCTTCGATCTTCAATATCTCGGCCATGAGCTTTGGCTCGCTCTCGGCCAATGCCATTCTGGCGCTCAACCGCGGCGCCAAGATGGGCGGCTTTGCGCACGACACCGGCGAGGGCTCCATTTCACGCTATCACCGCGAGGCGGGCGGCGATCTGATCTGGGAACTGGGGTCGGGCTATTTTGGCGCCCGCAAGCCCGATGGTTCTTTCAGCGAGGAGCGCTTCGCCGAGAACGCCTGCGAGCCGCAGGTGAAGATGGTCGAATTGAAGCTGTCGCAAGGTGCTAAGCCGGGACATGGCGGGGTGTTGCCCGCGCCCAAGGTCACCCCGGAGATTGCCGAGGCCCGAGGCGTACCTGCCTTTGTCACGGTCGAGTCGCCGGCACGCCACTCGGTGTTCTCCACGCCCCTCGAAATGATGGCGTTCATCGAGCGCATGCGCCGGCTCGCCAACGGCAAACCCGCCGGGTTCAAGCTGGCCATCGGCCACCCCTGGGAGTTCTTTGCCATCGTCAAGGCCATGCTCGAGAGCGGCATCACGCCCGACTTCATCGTGGTCGACGGCAAGGAGGGTGGCACGGGCGCCGCGCCCGCTGAGTTCATGGACCGGGCAGGCATGCCCATGCTCGATGGCCTGCTGCTGGTGCACAACACGCTGGTCGCCTGCGGACTGCGCTCAAAGATCAGAATTGGTGCGGCGGGCCGCATCATCACGGCCTTTGATGTCGCGCGCACCATGGCGCTGGGCGCCGACTGGTGCAACTCTGCCCGGGGCTTCATGTTTGCCCTGGGCTGCATTCAGTCGCTGAGTTGTCACACTGATCGCTGCCCCACGGGTGTTGCCACGCAGGATCCGCTGCGACAGCGGGCGCTGGTCGTGCCCGACAAAGCCCAGCGGGTGCTGCAGTTTCATCACAACACGCTTGAGGCTTTGCGCGAGTTGCTGCAGTCGGCGGGGCTGGTGCACCCTTCGCAACTGCGCCCGCACCACATCATGCGCCGGATCGGCCAGGATGAC
>CAIVPX010000154.1 GCA_903907905.1 uncultured bacterium
ACCACGACACCGCCGCCGGGCGAAATCGTCTGGACCTCGGCGGTCGAGGCATCTCCCGCCCTGGTCTCGACAGCGACTGTTGAACTGAAGATGAGCGAGCCCGCCGGGAGCGCGCCGCCAAAGTCTGTCGAATTGACCAGGTTGCGCCCCCCCGCCGCGACCGTCTCCCAGCCCACGGTCTGCGATTGCGGCGTCAAATGGCTGCGCGACACCGCAAAGCTATAGGCCGTCGTCCCTTCCACGCGCTTACCATCGTCACCCGTCGGCAGTTTGACACTGAACACGGCATCATCGTTGAGGATGGAGCCACGGCCCACCGTGTCGACAAGATCTTCAACCTGGGTAAAGTTGCTCAGCTGGATATCAAAGTATTTGTCCGCCGAGGGCGTAACGTTGCGGGTGGTGGTCACGCTGAGCGTGCGGCTCTGCTCGCCGTAGCCCTCGAACGTGGCCAGCGAAGGCGAGGGGCTGCTCGGCCCAAAAGTAAGGGACCCCGTCAGCGTGCCACTGAAATCGACGTCATCGGTGCTGACGTTGAATTTCCCCCAGTCCATGGTGGAAGTCTTGGAAAGATCGCCCAGACGCGTCACCGTGTAGGTGTGAGTGACCGTGCCGGTGCCGTCTTCTTCACGGTTGAAAACGTCGCTGATCTTGACGCCCGTGTCATCGTTGATGATCAAGGCAGTGGCAATGCCCTGCCCCACCGTGTCGTTGTTGATGACATAGCCCGTGCTGGCGTCGTACAGCTCAATACGGAAGCGCTCGCCGCGCTCAACCTTGTAGTCGCCCTTGACCACCACAGTAATGGTCTTGGTGAGTTCGGCGGGCGCGCCGGTCAGTTCGTTGCCCGCGCTGAACGTGACAGTGCCGCTGCTGGCGCCATAAAAGTCAGCCGCCGTGACGTCGGACGCATAGGTTCCCACTCCCACCACGCGCCACGCCACTGTACTGCTGCTCCAGTAGCCGTCTGCGCCATCGTTGTTCGCGTCGAGAAAGCGCTTGATGTCAAAGCTGATCGGCGTCGTGGATCCGTTGGGTCCCTCAATCACCTGGTAAGCGCCAGAGTAGGTGCTCGAGTTGGCTGGGTTGGCCGAGTTGAGCGCAACCGAATACTGAATATCGTCGGTGCGCAACTGGGCATCAATGGTCAGCACGGATATGGCCGCCCGGTCGCGGCCGTCGCTATAGCCCTCGCGTACCCAATCGAAGGTAAAGATCGGATTGCTGCTGTTGGAGGCGTCCGAGAAAACGAGCTGGAAGGTTTCGTTGTTCTCGACATCGCGGTCGGCACGGTAAAAATTGGCAATCGTGACGGGAATGGTGCGTACCTGCGCGGTGCTGGTCGGGTCTCCCGCCAGCGTGATCGAGCCGGAAGTCGCGTTGAAGTCGGCATTGTCGGTCGTGCCGTGGACAATGCTCCAGTTCAGCGTGATGGCGTTGGCCTGCAGCCCCGCACGCACAAAGCTCAGCGTGATGTCGGTGTTGCCCGATGCGGCCAAACCGCCCGCGTCGCCGCCCCCGGTGAGATACGAGGGGTTGACCGCACCCGAGGTGGCGTAGGCACTGTCGCCCTCAGTCCAGGTCTTGACGACCTTCCACCAATCGTTGTTCGGGGGGCGCGTCCACGAAGAGGAATGCCACGTATCGTTGAATCCATCGAGCCAGAGGCGCGTATCGTCGTCGCGAATGGTAAAGGTGTCGGTATAAGCGTCTGGATCGCGAACGGTATTGCCCCAATTGGGCAGGCTGCTCGCTCCCGCCGTACCGATGCCTACGGGATCATTGGGTGCATACGCACCCGATGACCCGACCGAGGTTGGGTACATATAGGCGCCGGGCAGGCTCTCGTGATCGTAGAGCGTGACCGTGACCGGAATATTGTTTTCAACCCAGGCGTCATCGCGAATATTGAAAGCCACCTGGGCCGAACTGCTGCCCGCTGCAAAGTTGACAATACCGCGCCAGACCAGCGAACCGTCGCCGGGAGAGTTCAAGCTCGTCGAGACAACACTGGCCTTGCCGCTCGAACCCGAGTCAAGCGAGAAGTAGTTGTTTTGCCCGTTGGTGAGGCTGCTGACCCGCATTTCGAACAGGGCTTGCGTCGCATCGGTTGTAGCCCCGGAGCGCGAAAAATTAAGCAGCAATTGCCGGTCGGGATTGACCGAGGTGCCCTCGTCCACGCCATCGCTGCTCGGCACAGGGCTGGAGGAGACTGATACCGACACTTCGCGACCATCGTTATCACCGATCAAGAAGCTGGCCGCGCCACGCGTGGAAGAGATACCCGGTATGCCGTCGTTGCCCGACAGCGGTTGCGGATTCGTCAGAGCGATCGAAAATTGTTCTGCGTCTTCAACGACGCCGTCATCGAGCAGGGCCACGGTCACCGACTGGCTGGTCTCGCCCGGCAGAAACGTGACCGTGCGCGCGTTACTCGTCCAGACGCTGCCGCTTGAGGTCCAGGACGTGACCCCCTCAGCCGCCGTCGCCGTGGTGGCAAAGTCAGCCGTCTCGGCCTGGTGATTCAGCGACTCGGCACTCGAAATGACCTTGATGACCCAGTCGACCGAGGCACCCGCCTCGGATGCCCCTTCCCGATTGATCGTGAAGCTACGCAAGACATAGTTTTTGCCGTCGAGCGTGCTGGTGACACTGACCGCCCCTTGATCGTCGACGGATTCGTTGTAAACCTTGCCGTCGAGCCAGAACAACTGGTCATCATTCTCCAGTCGCCCAAACCCGGCATTGCGACGATTGGTGTAGGTGGAAGGCGCTTCCGGGTTGGGCTCGATGACCGAACCCGTTGGCGCGTTGCTGAGCACGATGGCGAAGTCTTCAGCTTGCTCGCCGAAACTGTCAGCCCGCACGCGGAGCGTGATTGGCGCCTCTTTCTGCCCCACCGGGAAGGTGACCGTGCCAGTCGGAAGCCCCGTGAAGAGGGCGTCGGTGCTGGGGTTGGCGGTTTGGCCCGTAAGAATCACGAAATCGTCGGACGAGACCGTGTCCATGGTCTTGGTGCCGAAGTAGCCTCGAACGTATTCGTAGCTGCCATCGCCATCAACCATCATGCTCGAGGTGAGCGCGCTCACTGCCCACGTGACACTCTGCGCCACGGCCGTCGAATAATCGCGGTTGATGATGAAGGTACGGTCGACCCAAGTGCCATCAACGGTCTGAGCGTTGACGCTCACCGTTCCGTAGTTATCACCGCCCACGGCCAGCACCTCCACCTGCGCTGACCCCGCCCCCTCGCTCACTGTGACATCTCGAGCGACCAGTACCGGCTGCACCTTCTGTACGGTGACATCCATGGGCAGTGCCGCCTGCATCGCAGCCGTCGGCCCGCTGGCCTCCTGCGTCAGGGCAGACCGCAAACGAAGCTGCTCGATCCCGGTATCGACGGCGAGCGTGGCAACGGTGTACCCCTGCCCATCCACGGTCCCGGTCAGCGCCTGAAAGCCAGCAGCGCCGCGATGCTGCCCCAGGTCGGCATCGACCAGAGAGTATTCCCAACTGCCCTTGAAACGAAGTTGCAGCGTCAGCCCCTGGCCGGTACCGGCTGCCGTGGTGAGCGTGGACACCGACAGATTTTCGCCCGTGGCGGTGTACACCTTGTCGGTATAGCCATCGGTATAACCCTCAGCCGCGGTCGCTGTGTTGGTGTCGTAGTAGACCGGCGAATTGAACCAGCTCGGCGATAGGACGTCCTCGCTCGCACCCACCGCCTCATCGAGCGGGTTGGCCACTGGGGCGTTCGCATTGCGCTGATTGAACTCAACCACCTTGTAGTAGTAGAACGTGCCTTGCTCAGCCGAACGCGCGGTGGTTTCGCCACTTCGGAACTGAGGATTGTCGTCGTCGACCAGATTCACCGTAGCTGCGTTGAATGGCACGAGAAAACTGTCGCCCGTCTTGCTGCGCACCGACAGCGTGACCTGCTCGACCGACTCATCGAGGGTGTCATTGGTAACGGGTACTCGGATGAGAAGCGAGGACGCTGCGCTTGCGCCGGGAACCGTGATGATGCTGTTATTGCTGTAACTGCTGCTCCAGGTTTGTCCGCCGTCAGCGGAAAAGACAAAGCTCGACGCGGTATCCGCAGAGCCCGGCAGCGTCAGCTGAACTTGAAAGGTGGAGTCCTGGCTGATGGGTTTGCCAAAATCGGCGAGGAACTCGAGATTTTGATCCACGCCCTCCACCGCAGTGCCACCACTGACACGCATGACATAGTCTGGCGTACCGTCGTTGTCTCGCAGGATGACGCGAGCCCGGTCGACCAGAACGGTCGCACCACTGGCTGCGCTGAGGAACACACTCAAGCCCTCGGAGGTCTCGAAATTGGCGTCGTCGGTCAGATTGACCGACAAGGTGCGAGCAGTGGTGGCGGAAGAAAAGCTGAGCGACGTGCTGCCGACTGCGGTGTAATCGCTGCCCGCACTCGCGCCGGTGAGCGAACCTTCAGCGTTGGTCGTCGCGTTGCCGGTGTAGTAAACGTCTTGCGCAAACCGGTTGTACTTCACCCCGCCCGCTCCGACCTGATAGTAGTCGTAGCCGATGAACTGCGATTGCCAGGAGTCGACCATGCTGTCGGCGTTGTCATACGCCGGCTTCAGTTCACTGGTGATCCAGATCGCCGATTCATCTCGCTTGATGACGAACTTGCCCACCGGGATCTGGTTGGACGCGTTGTAGTTGTCCCAATCCGTGGAGCCAAACTGAGGCGCGTATACCGTGGTGGAGGCCTTGTCGAAGCCGATCTCGTCGATGTACTGGGTGCCGTTCGACGCGCCAGTGAAGGCTCGTAGCTTGAGCTGGAAGCTGTAGTCGCTCTCGACCACGTCATCTGCCACGGGCGTCAAGGTGATGGTCTTGACACTGGAGTCGCCCGCAGCCCAAGACAGTAGGCCCTTGATCTCGGAGCTCGTCTTGGTCGGTGTGGCGCTGCCAAACGACAACGTGCCATTGGTCGTCATTCCACTGACCAGCGTGCTGTTGACCTTGTACAGCTGCGTCAGGATGTCAGCGTTGTCAACATACCACTCGACCGCCACCGCCTGCGCGGTCGAGCCAACTCGCTGGAACTGGATGGTGTGAACGATATCGGCCGAGGCCTGCTGCGACGCGAGACCCTCGACTCGCGAGGTGATGAGATCGACGACCTGAATTCGCACGTCATCATTGCGAAGAGCCCCGGCGGCTGCGGTGGTCGTCACCTCGGTCCCGACCCCCACGGCAACAAGATCGACCTTGAACTGCTCGTCGTTTTCGAGCGTGCCGGAGGGGGAGCCCCCCCAGATGTAGTACGGGAAGTAGGTGTTGACTGGATTATTGCCGGGGCTACCGCTGTCTGGGTTGGCGTAAACCGTAATTTCCTTGTCGGTTTCGCCGCTGGCGAATGTGACAGTACCGCTCAGTGTGCCCAGCAGGTCGCTCGAGGACGCTGCCGTCAGGCCGCTGTCGGCGCTGTAGCCGACCGACCAGTTCACAACCGAGGACTGCAGCAAATAGCCCTCGCGCTTCAACTTGAAGGTATAGGCCTGCGTGCCCGAATCGCCTTCGGTCCGATCGAGGTCGTAGGCGGTAGAGTCTGTGGTTCCGGCGAGAAAGTAGACGTATGCATCGTCATTATCGATGCGGCCACTGACCGATGCGACCTTCAGCGTATTGCCCGCCGACTCATCATAGAGTTGCAGCGTGAGCGTTTCGTCGTTTTCCTTCTTGCTGTCCATGACCACGCGGACCGTGATGTCCTTGGTGGTTTCGCCCGCCGCGAAGCTGAAACTGCCCGAGGGCAAACCGCCCCAGGCGTTGAGCGTGTCCTGACCGCTTGCGAAATCGGCTGAGGTGATGTCTGCCGACCCGACGACCGCCCACTTGACGGTCGAAGTCTGGTCGAGATAACCCTCGCGGCGAATGCTGAAGGTGAAGTCCTGGGTTTGACCGGCCAGACTGCCCTCGGTCTGCTCCGCAAGAACTTTCTGCAGCGTGAAGCTGGCATCGTCGTCCTTGAGGACGGCGGTGGCCGTGGCATACGTAACCGACCCGTCGCTGCTCTTGAGCGTGAGCACCGCATCCTTGAGCAGGGTTTCAGGTGTGGAATCGGTGACGAGTGGAATCTGCAACCGGATCGGGCTCGGGTCATTGGCCGGAAAGGTGAGCGAGCCAAAAAGCGTGTGGTTACCGGCGTTATAAGAAATCCCCGCAGGGAGCGAAGCCGCGAAGTCAGTACGCATGACCAGATTGGGCGATGCGGTGTCGTTGGGAGGATCGAGTTGCACAGACCAGTTGACTGTCTTCACCTGGCTGGAAACCGGTTTCTGGGTGAGATCAAACGACAGATAGTTCGCCGTGCTTGCGCTGCCCTCGAGCGTTTCCGCATTGACTGGAGTGACCAGGTAGCCGAAGTCGTCGGAGAGGATGAGCGATGGACTGGCTGCGTTGATCTGGGCATTACCGGCCAGTACGCTCAGATCAAGATTGAAAGCATCATCGAACTCGATATCCGTGTCGTCTGCGAAAACCAAGGAAATCGTCTTGGACGTCGAATCCCCGGCCGCCCAGGTGAGCATCCCGCGCGGCAGGCTGTTGACACTGGCGGTCGTGGCACCGCTGTCATCGGACGTGCGATAGCTGGAAAAGTCGTCAGGCTGCACCGCCTCGGTGTTGGCCACCGTGCTGACCGCGGCAATTGACCAGCTGACGACGGCCTCCTTGGAGGTGTCTCCACCGCGGTTGATCGTATAGGTGAAGGTCTTGACATCAGGCGTCGTGGCGGGGCGCACCCGGCCCTCCGCGAGGTTGGCAGGCGCCACAACGGTGAAGCTGGTGTCCTCATCGGTCACCGAGGTGGTGGCGCTGGCAGCGCCGCTCCTGATGGTGACGTTGGCGTCCCCGCCCGACGGGCTGACCTGCGGATTGGCCAGCGTGAGGGTCACCGCCCCGTTGCTCTCGACGCGGTCATCCCCGGCAAGCTGGACGTTGATGCGCGCGGTTTGGCTGGCCGGCGTGACTGTGATTTGCTCGGTGTTGCCGCCGCCGTAGTCAACGGTAATGCTCTGGGTCAGCGGCGAGAAGGTGACTTGCGCATAGCGTGTGGCGACAGGGTCAGCCACGCCCAAGGCCACCCCCGTCCCCGGACTGGGTTGCGCCGGGCGCGTCACGCCATCCGCCGTGCTGTTGAGCAACACATCGACCGTGATGGTGCTCGTGAGGTCGCCCGACCGAACAACGTCAAAGGCCAGTACCTGGGTCGCCCCCTGCTTGCCCTCGGGCACGCTCGCGCTGGCCGCGCTGATTTCGAGCGTCGCGTCGTCATCGCGCGCGATGCCGAATGCCTCGGGCTTAGGAATGTCGGTACGGGTGTCAGCGCTATTGAGGGCAAGGGCAATCTTGAACGCCTCGAGCCCCTCTGCGTTGGTATCGCCCTTGATCGATACGGTCACTGTCTGGACGGTACTTTCCAACGGATCCGCCAGGAGTCCCTTCCACTCAAGGGTACCCGTGAGGGCGGACGTGATTTCGGCTGCATCGAGCGCTGTGGCCCAGGGCTGACCATTGAGCACAAAACTGCTGCCTGATACCGTCCAGTCGAGCTTGGACGGCAGATCGATATTGCCGTGACGCTCGAATTCGACGAGGTAATCACGACTGGTGGAAGCACTGTTGCCCTCGCTTGCAGCTGGCACGATCCGCTTGACAAAGACCGCCACGTCGTCGTTCAGTAGGGTGCCTGTAATTGTGGACTGCGCCCCCAGTTCGATGCCGTCACCTACTGCAGGAGTCTTGAGCGTGACCGCGAATGCCTCGTCGGACTCAAGCACGAGATCAGCGGCTTGGGGCACGGTCAGGGTGGCCTGGGTCTGGTTGGCGGCAAAGTTGACCGTCCCGCCGACCTGGCCACTACTGTTGATGAAATCACTCGAGCTGCCGCGGTTGTTTCCGGCCACGGCGAAGTCAATCTCCCAGGCCACGCTGATCGCGCGGTCGGTCGCGCCGGTTCGCTCGAGCGTCAAGATGAATGCGCCGGTATCCTCGAACTGAGACACGCTGGCCGGGCCCACGAAGTAAACCAGGCTGTCATCGTTGGCCAAGGTGGCCACCGTGCTGAGCTTGTTTGGATCGAGCGAGCTGGCGGTGGGCGGGTTCGACGAGCCCAACGTAACCGTCAAGGTTTCATCGGCCTCATGGATATCGTCACCGCGCAGCGGGATGTTGATGGTCTGATAGGTATCGCCAGGCTGGAAAAACAGGGTGCCCGAAGGCAATTGGTTGTTAAAGCCCGTGAAGTCGCTGGCCGCTGAGGGGGTGCTGCCACTTGCGCTGGTAGACCACACCACACTGCCGCTGGATCGCAAATCGCCGGTGCGATCAACGGTAATGCTCAGCATGGCCGATGCGCCGCCCTGCCCCTCGATCCCTTGGGCGGTGACGGCTCGCATGGCGAAGATCGAGTCGTCGTTGACCTGAAGCCCGGTAGCAGCGGATTGGGCCCCTAATAGCGTGCCAGGCTCGGCATCAAACAACACGATGCGAAACTTCTTGTCGGCTTCGAGTTGGTGATCCCCCGCAAACCGGATCTTAATGTCTTTCTGCAGCGCCCCGGGGAGCAGTTCGATCGTGCCGCTGGGCAGTCCGCCATTGGTACCCAATTCATCCTGGTCCGCCGCAAAATCGCCCAAGCTGGCGGGCGCTTCGCCCACCAGTTCAACCTTCCACTTAGCCGTCATGGTGGTGCGACGGTAGCCGTCCCTGACCACCGTGGCCGCCAATTCACCACCCGCAACGGCCGATCCCTCGTTCGCGCTGAAGGCCTCCTGCGAGAAAGCAATGCTGGACTCGTCGCTAATGAGGGTACCAAAGGCTTCGGGGACAATGACACGCGCCGGTCCCCCTGCCACCCCAATCGACACCTTGTAATTTTCGTTCGCTTCAACGGTGCCATCGGGGTTGGGGATGAGCGTGATGGATTTAGCGATTTGACCGAGGGTGGCCACATCCAGCGCATTACCGGAACCCTTCCAGACGAGGCGCAGTTTTCCCGCCGACTCTGCGAGGGTGAAATCGGCAATCGAGTAAGCCGCATCGGCCTTGAGCAGATTCACCAACGCCGACATGGCGGTGTCGTCACCCAGTCGACCTGTTAGCGTGGTCTTACCGACGGTGAGCGCATAGGTCGAATTCGCGGCGAGCGAGAGCGACACGGTTTGCTGCTCGGCTGACACCGCAGTGCCGGGAAGCGTCTCAAGCGCGCGAGCGCCATCAAAAATGACCTGTCCCGACGGAAAAACCCCTTGCTTGAAGTCGTCAGCGGTGGCCGCGCCGGCTCCAGCCCCACTGGCTGCCCAGTTGACGACGACCCCCGAGCCAGGCGCCCCGGACAGTCGAATTTCGAAGCTTTGAGGCACCTCAATGTTGGTCCCCTCAATAAGGCGGGTCGCCACGGATCGGACCGAGGCTTCGACGCCCTCAGGCACGATATTGGCCCGAGCCCCCTCGATACTGAGTTGAACCTTCGGGTCTGACTCATAAAGACGGACTTCAAAGGTGCGAACCCCCGCCGACTGGGTACCAGCGTATGCCTGAAAGGTGATCGTCTTTTCAGTATCACTGGGGCCAAAATCGAGCTGAAAATTCGTCGGCAAGATGAATTCATCGGGACGCGCAGGGTTCTCCCCCGCCCCCTCGACCCGCCAGTTGACGGTATGAGTCAGCCCCTGGAACCCAAGCGCAAACTCGCGCTTGATGACAGCTTGATAGGTAATGATGCCGTTCTGGCTGCCGAGCGTTTCCAGCCGATCGATGCCGATGAGCGCGTCGTTATTGAGCACCAAGCCTTCAGCAACGGCGTTCGAAACCCGAACACCAGCGCTGGCACCGTCCACCGCAACCAGAAATTTCTGGTCGGGTCCGACGATGAGATCGTCAACGGATTGCACGTCGATGTACGCCAGGCTGACACCGTCGGCGAAGGCGACGGTACCGAGGCGCTTGCGCGTCTGCGGGTCGGCGGCGGGCAGCATGGAGGTCCCCGCCGACAAGGGCAGCACCTCGTAGTTGAGCGAAATGACGCCGTCAGGCGATGAACGAGTGAGAGCGAAGCGCAGCAACTGCCCCTCGATCTTCTCCTGCTGCACCAACTGAAGGTAAATGTAGGGGTCGTCGTTCAGCAGGACTGTGGTCGCCTCGGACTTGGACGGGTCGTTGTCGCCGAAGGTTGACTTGCCCAGTTTGACGGTCAGGCCCTCATCGAGCTCCTTGAGACCATCTGTTCGCACACGCAAGTCGATGACTTTCTCGGTTTCCCCCAGCGCAAATCGAACGGTGCCGCGGTAATCACTGAGGTGAAGGTCCTGGTCCGCCGGGAACAAACTGCTCACGGACCATTCAACTTCGTCGGCGGGTAGCGGCAAATCGGGGCGCTGCAGCGGCGCGTCACGCGTCACCTTGAATTGCACCACTGTGAAATCGCTGTCAGGTGGATCGCCCTCGAGCACTGCATCAACCAGCGGTTGGATTCGGTAAATGGCCTTGTCGTCGTTGAGCACCTCGCTGGAGGCCGTGGCGGTCTGCACCACCGAGAACTTGCCGTCCTTGATGGTCAGGGTGAGCGGCTCTTTCTGCTCGACCTGCCAGTCACGCGTGACCTTGAGCACCACCGTTTTGGTGAACTCGCCACCCGCGAAATCGGCGGCCCCGGACAGCGCATCGAGCCCACCCTCAACGTCATCGGGCGTGAGGCCAGAGATGGACCACGGCACAGACTCGACCGACACAGGATTGGTGCGGGTGATCTTGAAGACGATCTCGGTCTGCCCCGAACCAGTGCCCTCGACCACGCTGGGCGTGTCGGTGGTGACCGAGACATTGCCCGACTGATTGATCACGACGGGTGCCGCCACCGCCTTGGGCACCTCGGGCGCAAGCGCCTGCGCCACCGCCACCTTGCCGGTGGCTCCCACCTGCAAGGCCGAGGCATTTCCCGTCAGCACCGGGTCGGTGGTTTGTCCCACCGACACGATCTTGTTGGCCAGACTGCCGTCGGGGTTGACGTTCTGCGTCACGAAGGGCGTGATGAGGCCGGCATTGGCCACCTCGGTGCCCGAGCCCAGGCTGGTCATGCCGGCCGCCTGCGACACCTGCACCCCGGAGGTGTTGTTGAGGCTGTTGTTTGCACTGGCCCGATAGGCCGAATGACTGCCGAGGGACTGCTGGATGGCCTGATTGGCCTGTTGCATCCCCTGCAGGTCGGCGGAGAGTCCTGAGGGGCCAGGCGTGGAGGAAGCGCTCGAAAAGGGTGCAGCCTGCAGGGCGAAGGGCCGGACACCTTCCACCTGCCCCTGGCCCTGCGCCGCGCTGGTCGGCGCAGAAACCGAGGGCAAGGCCCCCGAGGTGAGGGCCTTGAAAATTTCCGCCCCGGCACTGACCGGTTGGGCCGACTGTCCAGGGGCAGGCGCCTGTGCCTGACCTGGAGGCGCCTGGCCGGGCTGGTTGCCCGCCGCTGCATCACTCGCCTGGCCCGGGCCTGCCGTTGCCGGCGCAGCGGGCGCCGGGGCAGTCGTCGCCGAACCACTATCAGTCGACGACGCGCCGGTCGCCGACGCCGCCTCCGTGGCCGCTGGGGTGGCTGCCTGTGCAAGTTGCAGCCCATTCCAGGGCGAGAGCGAGCCAGACGCATCGCTTGCGGACTCGAGCGCCTCGACCTGAACCGGCGCCTGGGCCAGCACGACGAAGCGATCGCCGCCCGAGCGACCTATCGAAATCATGCTCAGCAAATCGTGGGCCGACATCCCCGACAACGCAGCAGCCCGTAGCGACGCCACCAGCACTGGGTCCAGCGACTCGCCCGATGAATCGAGGGCCTGAAGAAATGCCTCGAGCAACCCGTCAACCTGATGAAGTTCGCCCCGGCCGAGCAGGGCTCGCAAGGCGTTGAAGACTTTCTCGGCAGGCAGTGCGTCATTCGCGAACATGGGCATCTCGCTCATCTTGAATCAGCGGGAAACATCGGCGGTGCGACACAGGCGCCCCGCCAGGCGGTCATACGCTGGGGACTCAGCGCTTGTTGACGCCGGGAATCGCCTCGGCGACCGTCTTCAATTCAACGATCGGCAGATCGAGAACGCCAATTGCCTGAAGGAGCGTCAGCCCGGCAATGGCCTGATCGACCTCGGTCGCCACCAGATCGCTCATGGCGTTGATGAGCGAGACCTCGGCGGTGAGGACATCAAGCAGGGAGCGGCGGCCCATCTGGCGCTCGGCGGTGGCCATTTCGAAGAACTGAGCAGCGATACGGACCTGATTGGCCAGCGTGGACTTGTTCTGTCGGGCCACCAGCAGGTTGCGCCAGGAGATCGACACTTGCTCGAGCACCAGATCACGGGCCTCGGCTTCGCGCGCGGCGCTGGCGCTAACATCGTTTCTAACGGCCTCTTCTGCGGCGCGCCCAGCCAGACCAGCGTTGACGTTCCAGTTGAACTGGAGCAGCAGTTTCTGGTCGTTGACCCGCGTATTCTCGATGGGCGAGTCCCAGTTACGACGCTGCCCGACCTCGGCCAGTAGTTCGAACTTCGGTCGAAATTCCTTGGCCGTCGTGTAGGCGAGCCGCTGAGTCAGAGCCTGGGTTCGGTGAAACCCGATCTTGATCTGCTTGTTGTTGTCGAGGGCAGTCTTGCGGGCCTCATCGAGACTGCCAGGCAGGCGAGCCTGGATTGGCGCGGCAACGTGCGTGTACGTGACCCGCGGCGTATTGCGCCCGAACACCGCCGCAACGCGCGCATCCGCAATATCAAGCGCCCCTTCAGCACGGATGCGGCGGGCTTCAGCGCCGGCCAGTTGAACCTTGGCCTGAAGTACGTTCGATTCGTAACCCTTGCCAAGTTCGACCAACGAGTTTTCGATCTGGGTCAGGTTGAGTACGCTGGCTTCGCTTTTCTTGGCGTAATCGAGCACCAAGCGTGCGCGAACGGCGCTCCAATGGGACGTGAGCGCCTCGAGCAGAACGCCGTCCCGGGTCGCGTCGGCAACAGCCCCCGCCTGCGCGGCGACAGCCGTGACCTCATCCACCTGGCGATGACTACGCTCGAAGTCGTAAAGGAGCTGGGTAGCCCGCACTACGGCGCGGTCTACATCCTTGAAGCCTGTCCGAATGGATTCGGTCTCAAACTTCTGAATCCCGGTTTCCGCCGTGAGATCGACCAGCGGGCGCCAGAGCCGGCGCTCGGTCTCCAGCACGCGGGCCTGAGCACTCGCATGGTCGTTGCGCGCCGCCTCGGTTCGCGGGCTGCTTTGCATCAACGACGACAGCACGTCGAGCAGGGGCTGCGCTGAAGCCACACAGGGCAACGCCAACGCGAACAGGGTGGAGGCAGCACGGCAAGACATAGTGCGCGTCATAGGCAAATCTCCAGAAGGTAAAAACGCCAGCGACCGCGCGATCAGCGCGGGGGGGGGGTAGGGATTGGCGCCGGGCGCGGGCAGCGATACCCGAAACTGAAACCACGTGCGCAAGAGCCGGTCGGCTGTGATGCGGTCAGCACGACCACCCAAGCAAAATTACGGGGACGGCGGTCATCCACGAACAACCGCGAAACCCGACGATTTGATGGAAGCAGACCCTTTTCACGACAAAACGCAGCGCCTAGTATCGACGTTTCATCCTATTTTCATAGGATAGTCTGCCAGTGTATCGAATTTGACCCTTGAAATCACAGTACGAACGGACGACCTTCGTGCTTTCCGAATCCGTTCGGGTCAGCTAGCGGCGTCGCAGCACAGGCGCCAAGCCTGCGGCCCCGAGAATGCCGCCTCACCCCGCGCTGCAGCACTAAAACTGGCTGAGTTCAGACATGTTCGGCATCACCGACTACGGCGCGTATGTGCTTGCCTTCATCGTGTTCCTGGCCATTCCGGGCCCGGGCAACCTGGCGCTGCTGGTGTCGACGGCCAAGGGCGGTGTGCGCGGCGGGCTGATGGCCACGCTAGGCGTGATTGCGGGGGATCAGGTGCTGATCTGGGCCGCCGTTGCCGGTCTCGCGACCCTGCTGCTCAATTTCCCGGTCCTTTTTACAAGCATGCAGTGGGCCGGCGCGGTCTACCTGGGCTGGATCGGGTGGCGCATGATCCGGGCACGACCGGGGCAGGCGGCCGTCATCGACATTCCAGTCGGTCAATACTTACGTCAGTCTTTCCTGATCACCCTGCTCAACCCCAAGGCGATCGTCTTCTACATGGCCTTCTTCCCGCTGTTCATCGATCCGGTACGCCATCGCGGGCTGCTGACCTTCGGCGCCATGGCGGCTACCGCAGCAGGCCTGGCCTTCGCCTATGGCCTCGTGCTGTGCACCCTGGCCCACCGCCTGTCCGCGTCGATCGAGGCAAGGCCGGCGATCGCCCTCTGGCTCAACCGTATCGCGGGGGGGTTGTTGATCGGCTTCGGACTGAAGCTGGTGCTGAGTCGCTGAGGCATCGCGGCGCGCCGCCCGGTGCTTGGCCACCGGGGCAGCCAGGCGCCCGCAAACCGATCAACCGAGTGGGGTCCGCACAGCGCCCGCCAGCGCACGGAAAGCGTTCGGGACAGTCTTCGGAGAGGTTCAAGGGAACGCACTGACGCTCAGAACCCAGGCTCCCGTGGCCACTGCCAGCAAGGCCAGACCGCGCAAACGCACACGAAACTGGGCGAAGCGAGGCCCATTGGCCAGGCGGCGGGCCGCCACCGCTGCCACGCCCATCAGCGCGACCTGAATGACCGACAAGCCGAGCAGGTAGGCGAGGACTGGCGTGGCCTCCGCGCCGAGCACCGCCTCGCCGTAGGCGTAGCCATGTACCGCGCCGCAAAAACCCGCCCAGAGCGCATGCCCGGTGATCGACGGCGACTCGCTGCGGGCGGCCACCAGGCGCCAGGCGACGCCAAAGAGGCTGACCGCCAGCCCCACGCCCATCAGCGGCACGAGCAGCCCGGCACGGTGCGCCAGCGCGCCCGACAGCGATGCGACAACGAAGAGCGCGACCACCCCTGCCAGCCGGTATGGGCTGAGTCGGGTCAGTCCCCAGACCACAGCGGCCGCGAGCAGAAAGACGAGATGTTCGACATCGATCACCGGATGCGCCAGGCCCGATAGAACGCCCGCGAGGGCCGAGTCGGGCATCTGACCGCCTGTCGGGTGATGCGCGAGCGCGGGCGCGGCGACCCACATCGACAAGCCAGCCGTGAATACGGCACGCGCAGTGGACAATCGGAGCATGGGGGATCCTTTCAAGGCGGGACGGCGCGATGGGACTCAAGATCTGAGACACGACACGCTCGATCATACTGTCGGGCGTGAGCAGACGCGAGACGAGGCGGGCTTGGCTCAAGCGCCCGCCCTGTACGATCGCAGCCATACCGATCTGAACGAATGAGGAGTCCGACCATGCCGCTCAACACCCTGCCCCGCCGCATTTCAGACCTGTTGCCGTCGTTTCGGGCCATCCGCCGGGGCATGGTCACGCTGGGCTGCGCCCTGGGGGTGCTGAGCGGCAGCGCCTGGGCGCAGACCTACCCCGAGCGCCCCGTCCGGCTGGTCATCCCCTGGCCCGCCGGCGGCATCACCGACTCGGCTGGTCGGATCATGGCGCAGCGACTGGCCGAACGCTTGGGCTCACCGGTCGTGGTCGAAAACAAGGCCGGCGCGGCTGGGACCATCGGCGCCGAGTCGGTAGCCCGGGCGCAGCCCGATGGCTACACGCTGCTGCTGGCCAGCGCCGAAACCCATGCGATCGCGCCCAACCTGCGCGCACGCCTGCCCTACGATCCGCAGAAAGACTTCGCGGCGATCGCCCCCTTTGCGATCAACCCCTTCTCACTGGTGTCACGCCCCGACTTCCCGGCAGGCAACCTGCAGGAGTTGCTTGCGCTCGTCAAGGCCCAGCCGGGCAAGTTCACCTACTCATCGGCCGGTTTGGGCAGCACCTCGCAGATCGCGATGGAGACCCTCAAAGGTCTCGCAGGAATGGATGTGCTCCACGTGCCCTTCCAGGGCCAGGCGCCCGCGATGACCTCGCTTCTGGGCGGCCAGACAGATCTCCAGATGCTGCCTGCGGGTAGCGCGTTGGCGCTAGCGTCATCGGGTAAGGTCAAGGTGTTTGCGGTCACAACGCACGCGCGGTTCTTCAACTTGCCTGAGGTCCCGGCGCTGAAAGAGGCCGGCTTTGAAGCGATGGACTTCGCCAACTTCTTCGGCCTGGTGGCGCCGGCCGCCGTGCCGGCCGCCATCCTGCAACGCCTTGAGCGTGAGGTCAGCGCAGTGGCCCAATCGCCTGATACCCGCACTGCGCTGAGAAAGCTCGGCGTTGACAGTTACCCGCCCCTGTCCGCCCAGGCGTTTCAGCAGTTTCTGGAATCGGAACGCAGCCGCTGGGGCGGCGTGATCCGGGCGTCGGGCATCAAACCCGAGTAAGCCTAACCGAGGCGCCGCACCGCCTGATAGGCCGAGGGCGGCCGCAAGCCGGGATCTTGCAGCAGCCGTCCGCAGCCCGCCACTGGCGTCGCGATGCCCGCGGTTCGCAGGGCATTCCAGAGCATGGCGCAGGCGCTGGACAGCACGGGTTTGCCCAGGTCGATCTCGGCCTGCCCCAGCACGCCCAGGGTGGGCAATCCCACGCCGCTGATGAACACCGCGTCGGCTTCGATCCGATTGACGGACTTGATGAGGCCATACACCCGTCGCGGGGTCTCATCGAAGATGCTTTTGACATCGGGCAGACAGTTGGCGTGCACCACCTCGAAGCCGAACTGCTCGAACACGGCCTTGCTGCGCTGCGTGAGCGCCATGTCGTACGGGGTGCCGATGGCCAGCCTGCGCACGCCAAGCAGGTCGAGCGCCGCAGCGGCACTGCCCAGGGCCGTGACGAACGGAATACCGGTCCGCGACTGCATGCGCGCCGACAGTTGCGCATCGCCCTCCCGACCCAGCGTATAGCTGGTGGCCGTGTGCGCCAGCACGATCACGTCAGGCTCGACGCTGGCCAGCAGGTCCACCGTCTCATCGAGATGCTGCAGTTGGCTCGCCGCACGCTGTTGCAGGTTCTGCAAGGTGCCCACCGCCCCGCGCGCGACCATCCGGTTGAAATGCACCGATACACCCTCCGGCGCGGCGGCGAACATCTCGCGCTCTACCGTGGGCGTGCCGGGGGGAATCAAAAAGCCAAGTCGTGCTCGCCAGTCGGTCATGCCTACCTCCAGAAACCCATCGCCGGAAAGACCAATAGGGGGGACCTGCGGCCAAGCATTATCGGCGAAAACAATCGTCGGCCAGGCGCGTACCAGACGCGGTCCATTGAGATCTCACCGGAATTTCTAGATATGTTATCTTGTTACATACGTGATGTTGTAACATATCCGTCAAAAATCAAGCATCAACTCAACTTGCTGGGGATGAATTTCATGAGACGCTCGCCTCTTTGTCCGCTCGCTTTCCTGGCGCTTGCCGGGCTGGCTTGGGCACCCATATCAGCGCACGCGGCGGATGCCGCGCCGCCCTCGGTTGAATTCGGCGCAACCCTTAACGGCCTCTACCAGAGCCGCGCCCAGGCACTCGTCGATCGCGAAAAAGGCCTTGGCTTGGCTCACAGTGATATCACTGCCAACGCAAGGCTCACCCCCTGGCTTCAGGGCCGATTCACCGGCGTGGCGCACAGCGAGGAAAACAGAGTCCACACCGAGGTGGAGGAGGCCTACCTCGAGGCGCCGGGACTGCCGGGCGGCCTGCAGATCAGGGCCGGCCGCTTCTTAACGCAGATCGGCTACCTCAACGAGCGACACCCTCACCAGGACGACTTCGTCGATCGGCCGCTCATGCACCGCGCCTTCCTCGGCGGCCACTACTTTGATAACGGGCTGCGGCTGAACTGGGTCGCGCCCACGCCGCTGTACTGGCGATCCGGTATCGAAGTGCTCAACGGCAAGCGTCTGCCCGCCGCCGCCGCTTCGCGCAGCCTGGGCGCTTATACCCTCAGCACGCGAATCGGCGGCGACCTTGGCGCAAGCCAAAGCTGGCTGTTCGGACTGTCGACGCTCAGACACCGGGGCGGGGCGTCGGGCGAAGACCCCGCGCACGAGGGCATGGCGGACGCAGACGCTGACACGCTGCATCGTCATGGCGCGCGCTTCTTTGGCCGGCGCATCGATTGGGTCGAGGCCGTCTGGAAATGGTCTCCGGGGGGCAACCTGCGTGGACAACAGCTGCGCTTGTCGGCTGAATTCGCACGCGCGAGCGGCCTGTCGGACGAAAGCACCCCGACGGATCGACACATGGCGGGCTACCTGTCGGCGGTCTATCGATTCACGTCTCAGTGGGAGGCCGGGCTGCGCCTTGACAGCCTGCGCGGTCTGGTTCACGACCATGCCCTTGAAGCCTTTACCCCTGCCCGATTGCAGGAGCGCAGCCTTTCGCTCGCCTGGATGCCCTCGCACGCCTCAACCCTCAGACTACAGTGGACCGGTCAGCGTGACCGTGGCGGTTTTGCCGAAGCGGGCAGCACCCTGTTCCTGCAATACGTCGTCAATATCGGCGCCCATGGTGCGCATGCGTTCTGAGGCGAACATGCCGCGTCGATACTCCCCCGCACGGGCGCTCGGTCAACTGCTCAGCGGCGTCGCCTCGGCCTGCTTGGCGGCGCCCGCTCTGGCCGCCACGCTCAACCTGTTTGCCTGCGAACCCGAGTGGGCGGCGCTCGCCCGCATCCTCGCGCCGCGTGCAAACATCGTATCGGCCACGCACGCCCGCCAGGATCCGCATGACATCGAGGCGCGCCCGGCGCTCATCAGCGCTCTTCGCCGCGCCGATCTCGCCCTTTGCACAGGCGCATCGCTCGAGGCCGGCTGGCTGCCCATGCTGCAGCAGCGCGCCGGCAATCCGAACACGCTGCCCGGCAAGCCGGGCATGTTCATCGCCGCCGACGGGCTGAACCTCATCGCCGATGCGCATCATCACCCGGCACGCGACAAGGGGCATGTTCACCGGGAGGGCAATCCACACTTCCAGCTCGACCCTGCCCGACTGGCGCAGGTCGCGGCCCGACTGAGCGAGCGACTCGCGCAACTCGATCCGGCAGACGCATCCGGCTATCGCGAGCGGTTCATGCAGTGGCAAACCGCTTGGGCGCAGCAAATGCAAGCCTGGCGGCAACGCGCCCAACCGCTGTTCGGCAAAGCCGTGCTGGCCGAGCACTCGAGCTTTGCCTACCTGTTTCGCTGGCTCGAGCTCTATCAGGTGGCCGACCTTGAGCCAGTGCCGGGCTTGCCCCCCACCCTGGCCCACCTGCAGACCCTTCTGCAACGCTCCCGCGATGACCCGCCTATGGCGGTCATTCAGACGCTTTACCAGGACCCTCAGGCCGGGCTATGGATCGGGCAGCGGCTCGCCATCCCGGTACTGTTCCTGCCCTCCACGGTCACGGCCGAGGGCCCCACTCAAACGCTCGAAGGCTTGTTTGATCACCTAATCGATGCCCTGGTCGGGGCCGCCATCCAACGACCACGCCAGCGATGAACGAACTCGCCACCCTCCTTGCGCTGCCACTGTTCGCGGGGCTGCTGGTGCTGCTCACGCATGCGCCGCTGGGCGAGCAGGTGCTGTCGCGTGGCATCGTGTTCATCGATCTGGCCGTGGCGCAACTGGCCGCCCTGGGCGTACTGACCGCCTCAGGCTGGGCTGCAGACCAGCCCGGCCGGTGGTGGGCCGGAACGCTGAGCGCGCTGGCCGGGAGTGTGCTGGTCGCCGGCATGGCGCGGCGCTGGCCGCACCGCCGCGAAGCGCTGATCGGCCTGGTGTACGTAGGCGGCGCAGCCCTCGCCATCCTGTGGGTCAGCGCCGATCCGCATGGCGCGCAAAAGCTGCGCCTGCTCCTGGCCGGCGACATTCTGTGGGTGACCGCGCCAGCCCTGACCCCACTCGCGGTCGCCACAGCCCTCTGCATGATCGCCTGGCGCTGGCGCCCGTCACTGCTGCGCGACGACCGCGCCTTTTACCCCTGCTTCGCGCTGCTGGTCAGCCTGTCGGTGCCGCTGATGGGGCTCTATCTGGTATTCACCACCTTGATCGTACCGGCCCTCGCGGCCGCGCGCCTGGCCGGCAAAGGCCGACTCCAGGCGCGCCTCATAGCGATGGGAGTGGGCGCTGGCGGCTACGCGGCGGGCCTGGGCGCTTCGCTGTGGCTCGATCTCCCGAGCGGCCCATGCATCGTACTGGCCCTGATGCTATGCGGGCTTGCCGCCTGCCTGGTCAAGCCCCGCACCGCTGCTCCGTTGTCCGCTTGACGTAAACTGGCAGCATGAGTGCCGCTAAAACTCTCACCGAAGCGCCTGAAAAGGCCTCAGGCCGCGCCAGCCGGCGCGTATCGACCCGAGAGATCGAGCGTCGCCTGCAGGATGCGCAGGCGCATTGCAGCGAACGCGGGGCCTTGCTCACCCCCTTGCGGCGAGAGGTGCTCGAACTGCTGTTGCGTCGACACGGCACCGCCAAGGCCTACGATCTGCAGGACGACATGCGAGCCCGGCATGGTCGCGTGGCGCCCACCACGGTATATCGCGCGCTCGACTTTCTCATGAGCATGCAACTCGTGCACCGGGTCGACAGCGTCAACAGTTTCGTGGCCTGCCAGCTTGATCACGAGCACGAACACCTGGCCCATCAGGCGCTGATGCTGGTGTGCTCACAGTGCGGGTCGGTCAGCGAGACCCACGCGGAACATGAGCTCGCCAGCGCGCTGCGCACACTCGAACGGGGGGCCGCCGGTTTTGAAGTCTCCGCCGTCGAAATCAAGGGGCGATGTGCCACCTGCACACCCCGCCCGCGAGCGGCCGCTGCCGCGGACAAGCCCCTGGCCTGAGGCGCAGGCGAGCTATCATCGACGCCCTGTCTGGCGCCCGCTCGTGGCGCCGGGATCAAGCCTTGCACTCGCCGACCTGCGGACCTGCCCTCATGCCCTCCCCTTCCGAGCGCCTCTCCGAGCACGAACTCAGCCAACTCTGCGAGGCCGCCTTTCGCGGTCTGGGCTTGTCCGCCGCCGATGCCGCCGACGTCGCCCAGGTGCTGGTGCTGGCCGATCTCTTCGGGCTGACGACCCACGGCGTCAGCCGGATCGAATCGTATGGCGAGCGCCTGGCGCTCGGCGGCATCAACCCCAGAGCCTCGATTCGCATTGACACGCTGGCCCCGGTGATTGCCCGCGTGCATGGCGACAATGCGGTGGGCCCACTGGTGGGCATGCACGCACTCCGAGCGGCCATGCAGATGGCGGAGCGCTTCGGGGTCGGCGTCGCGCTGGCGCGCCAGAGCAACCACTTCGGACCGATCTCGCCCTACAGCTACCTCGCGGCCCAGCAGGGCTTTGCCAGCATCATCGGCAGTAATGCCACGACCACCATCGCGCCCTGGGGCGGCAGCGATGCACGCCTGGGCAACAGCCCGGTGGGCTTTGCAGTGCCCAACCCGGGCGGTGATCCCTTCATGCTCGACATGGCCATGAGCGTGGTGGCGCGCGCCAAGATCCGGCAAGCCCTGAAGCAGGGCCAAACCATTCCGGAAACCTGGGCCACCGACGAGCAGGGCCGCCCCACGAGCGACCCGGCCGCGGCCCTCAAGGGGTTTCTGCAGGCCATCGGCGGCCACAAGGGCTACGGCCTCGCGCTGTGGGTCGATCTGTTCGCCGGCCTGCTCTCCGACGCGGCCTACCTGACGCATGTGAAGTCCTGGGTCGACAGCCCCGATGAGCCGCAAAACCTCGGGCATTTCTTCATCCTCATCAACACCCGGGTCCTGGGCTCAGCCGACTGGCTCACCGAGCGCATGAAGGACTTCGCGGCCATCCTTCGTGACAGCCCAGCCATCGACCCCGACCGGCCTGTGCTGTTGCCAGGCGAGATCGAACTGAGCAAGCTGCGCCAACAGCGGACCGAAGGCATTGAGGTCGACGCCGAGACGCTCGCGCGACTCAGGGCCTATGCAACCACCCACCAGGGAGACTGAATCATGGTTAAAGGACTGATCTTCGCGCTGCTCATCGCGCTGGGAACCCCCTCGGCTCTGGCGCAGGGCTATCCGAACAAGCCGATTCGCGTGATCGTGCCCTACGCGCCCGGGGGCGCCGCGGACATCACCGGCCGGGTGGTCAGCCAGAAGCTCTCCGAGGGGCTGGGTGTACCAGTCGTGGTCGAGAACAGGGCGGGCGCCAACGGCATGATCGGCACCGATGCCGTGGCCAAGGCGGCACCCGACGGCTACACCCTGCTTCTGGTTGCCAGCGGGCCGGTCGTGGTGAACCCCTCGCTCTACAGCAAGGTGCCCTACGACCCCGTCCGAGATCTGGCCCCGATCAGCCAGGTCACCACCTTTCAGTATGTGCTCGTGGTCCCGGAGCAATCACCCTACAAGACGCTCCCGGACCTGATCGCGGCCGCCAAGGCCAAGCCCAGGGCGCTCACCTTCGGTTCAACCGGAATCGGCGGCGGTGGCCATCTGGCGGGCGAACTGCTGGGCCTGATGTCAGGCACGCAATTAACCCACGTTCCCTACAAGGGCAGCGGGCCGGCGCTGGTTGACCTCTTCGCGGGCCAACTTTCCTTTACCTACGATACCGTCATCACCTCGGTCCCGCACGTGAGAGCGGGCAAGCTGCTGGCGTTTGCGGTGTCGGGCCCGAACCGTTCGAAATCGCTGCCTCAGGTGCCCACCATGTCCGAACTCGGCTTCAAGGGCTTCGCGGTGACGCAGTTCCAGGGCTTCATGGCGCCCGGTAAGACCGACCCGGCCCTCATCGCGCTGCTGCACCGTGAGATCGTCAAGGCGATGCGTTCGCCTGAGGTCAAGCAGCGCCTCGAAACCGAGGGCGGTAACGAACTGGTGGGCAACACGCCCGAAGAATTCGCGGCATTGATTCGTAGCGATCTCGAGATGTACCGCAAGCTCATTCGTGATGCCGACATCCGCATGGAGTAAATCCATGTACCAGGTCGATATCCTGGCCCAGGGCTTTCCCGGGCGCGCCGTCTGCCACGGCGGACTGGGCTGGAGCACGCTGACCCTGCTCCGCAGCGCGCAACACACCGTGCTGATCGATGTGGGCGCGTTCAATGTCCGACGGTCTTTGCTCGAGCAGCTCACAGCCCGCCAACTGAGGCCCGATGACATCACCGACGTGGTCCTGACCCACGCGCATTACGACCACTCGATCAACTTCACGCTGTTTCCAAATGCACGGGTCTGGATCGGCGCGACTGAACTCGACTGGGCGGCCGCACAGCCCGCCGGATTCAATCCGCTCCCCGAACTCTACGTGCAGGAACTCGCCCGATCACCTCGGGTTCATCGCCTGCAGGACGGCGACGCGTTTCTTCCGGGCTTGAAGGCGATCGCATCGCCCGGTCACACCCCGGGCCATCTGCTGTTTTACCTCACGGCCCATGAGCGTGCGGTTCTGTTCACCGGGGATGCGGCCAAGAACCGCGCTGAGCTGCTGTCGCTCGACGTGGACCTCACGGCAGACCGCGCGCAGAGCCAGGCCACGATCCGACACATCTGGGCGCTCTGGCGAGCCGTGCCGGGTACGCTGCTCATTCCCGGACATGACCTGAGCATGCTGCTCGATGAGCAGGGCCGCATCGTGTACCAGGGCGAGCGCCAGGCCGGCATCGCCGCCTGGCTCTCGGAAAGCATCGATCAGATGACCCATATCTCCCTCACAGAACCCGCCCCCTGGGGCCGCATCTATCGCGAGGCGCACACGTGAATCCCATGAAACTCGTCATTCTTCCCGGTGATGGCATCGGTCCCGAAACCATGGCCGTGGCGGTTCGCGCCCTCGAGGTGGTGGCAGCGCAGCATCACCTGCCGATCGACCTTCAACACGACCTCGCGGGCCACGAAAGCCTGCGCCGGCACGGAACTACGGTCACGCCCGCATTGGTCGACAAGGTGCGCGCCGCAGACGGCTTCATGCTCGGCCCCATGGCCACCTACGACTTCAAGGACGAATCGAAGGGTGAGATCAATCCGTCGAAGTTCTTTCGCAAGACCTTCGATCTCTTCGCCAACATCCGCCCCGCGCGCACGTACGCCGGGATTCCCAACTTCAACGGCGAATTCGACCTGGTGGTCGTGCGCGAAAACACCGAGGGCTTTTACGCCGACCGCAATGTCGAGTCGGGTGGCAGCGAAATCCTCGTCACCCCGGATGTCGCCATTTCGCTCCGGCGCATCACGCGCGAGTGCAGCGAGCGCGTGGCGCGGACGGCCTTCGAACTCGCCATGCAGCGTCGCCGCAGGCTGACCCTGGTGCACAAGCACAATGTGCTGAGAATCACCGACGGGCTCTTTCTCGATGCCTGTCGCCGCATTGCCGCCGAATTTCCCGAGGTGCAGGTCGATGACGTGATTGTCGACGCCATGATGGCGCACGTGGTGCGCACGCCCCAGCGCTTCGATGTGATCGTCACCACCAACATGTTCGGCGACATCCTGTCGGACCTCACGGCCGAACTCTCGGGCAGTCTGGGCATGGGCGGCTCGCTCAACGCCGGTCACCAGCATGCGATGGGCCAGGCCGCACACGGCACCGCACCAGACATCGCGGGGCAGGATATCGCCAATCCATTTTCCCAGGTCCTCTCGCTGGCCATGATGCTCGCCTGGCACGCTCAACGATGCGGCGAGCCCGCGTATCTGCGTGCGTCGCAGGATCTGGAGCGGGCCATGGCCGAGTGCATCCGCGAGGGGGCGGTCACGCGCGATATCGGCGGCCGGTTGGGCACACGCGCCACGGGCGATGCACTGATCAATCGACTCAAGGCCGCGCACTGAAACAAAAGGCGGCCCCCATGAAGACCATCATCTTTCGCGAGCAAGCCCTCAAGACGCGCGGCATCAATCATCGTCAGGGCTCTTTCATCTGAGCGGCACGGGTCCAAAGTTCGCCTGGCAGGCCGGCAAATTTCAGGTGATCGTCTTCGTTCACCCCGCGTACAAGACCGTTACGGCTCCGGGTCAGCTACCCGACACGCGCGCGAGGCAGCGCACGGGATCAAGCCCATCCGGCTCGCCCGCCCAGGCCACGAAGGCATCGGGGCGAACCAGGACGAGTCGGGCCGCGTAAGCCTCCCGCGGGCTATCAAAGCTGTCGCGCACCACGGCGAGCGGCAGTCCCTCAGCGCGCGCCGCCTCGACGAAGGCCGCTACCGTCTCGTCAGCCACATCGAAGGCCAGCAGGGTGAAACCCGCGCCCAGCGCCTCGAACACATTGCGTCCGTCCGACAGCGGGCGCGGCGCAAGATGGTGCCCCGGACGCGCGGTGAACGTATGCGTCCCGATGGCACTGCACGCGCCGTCGGCGGGCCCGAAAACAATGCGGGAGCCCTCGTAGTGCGGCTCGAAACCGTGAATCTCGGCCGAGACGCCCGAGGCCCGCTGGGCCCAGGCTGACTGGAAGTCGGCCGGGTCGCGTCGCGGATCATGCGCCCGAAGGAAGGCGCGATCAGACTCGATGAAGTTGCGGATGAAATCCCGCGCCGTGGAGACGAATACGGGCTGGCGCTCGGCACTATACGAGGCCAGCAACCCGGGACCGCCCCACCCCTGCAAGCTGGCGGCCAGCTTCCAGCCAAGATTACGGGCGTCTTCGAAACCCAGGTTGATACCGTAGCCGCCATAGGGCGGGTGACTGTGGGCGGCGTCACCCGCGATGAACACGCGCCCTGCCCGGTAGTCGTTGGCCACCTCGAATCGCAGGTCCCAGAAACCGATGTGCTGAAACTCGCAGTCGAAGGAAGCGCCCACGACGCGCTCGAGGTAGGCATGAAAATCGAAATTGTCCCGCGTCGTGCCAGCGGGCACCGGCGCATGGAAGAACCAGGTCTCGCCGGTATCAACGCGGCCGAAGAACTGCCAGTAGCCGTCCAGCGCCGGATCCATCACATTGAAAAACGACTTGCCCCGGTAGCGCGCGATCAGCGCATTGAGGGTGCGCGAGCGAAAGACCAGCAGCACCATGCGCGTCTCGTGATCATCTCGCGTCTGGGTGATGCCGCTTTGCTCGCGAACGATCGAACGCGCCCCGTCACAGCCGACGGCGTAGCGCACGCGCAGCGTCGTGCGCGCCCCGTCTGCCGCGACCAGCGAAAGCGTCACGCCCTGCTCGTCCTGCGCCAGCGCACCCACGGTCGCCCCGAAGCACTGCTTCACCTGCGGCAACTGCGCGGCCCGCTCACGAAGGGCCGCCTCGGTGGCGTACTGGGGCAGACGCTGGTTGTCACAAAAGTAATAAGGACGGACCTGCGCACGCTGGTACCAGTCGTAGTGATGCTCGCTCAGTAGCGTGCCGTAGGCGGTCAGGCCCCCAATGCCGAACTCCACGGGGATGGGGGAGGCTTGCCGCACCGCCTCCTCGATCCCCCAGCTGTGGAAGTGCTCCATGGTGCGCTGGGTGAGATTTTGTCCCTTCGGGATCGGCTGTGGCTGCAGGTGGCGCTCGATCACGATGCAGGACACGCCGCGTTGGCCAAGTTCGATCGCCAGCCCCATGCCCACCGGACCACCGCCGATGATGGCGACGTCAGCCGCGAAACCCACCTGATCAGCGTGAGCCGACACGCCCGAACCCGCGTGACCTGCAGTCGCCGACACGCTCAAGCGCCCTTGTGACTGGCTTCGATCTTGCGTTGGATATGCTCGCCGGCGGTGATGGCCGCATGCCGTGGCAAGTCACCCGGCGCGACGCAAGTGGGCACGCAGGCAATGCTCTGATCATAATTGGGATGGACAAACATGCCGATCGATAGTCTGCGACTTTGTGCAAGCCCCACCGGCGGGTTGACCACGCGATGCAAGGTGGAGGCCCAGCGGTCGTTGGTCCAGCGGGCCATCATGTCGCCCAGGTTGACGACGAACTCGCCGGCTTTCGGCTGCACGGGCGCCCAGCGGCCGTCAGGCATCTGCACCTCCAACCCGCCCTGTGCGTCGGTGGCGGCGAGCAGCGTCATCGCACCGTAATCGGTGTGCGCGCCGGTCCGAAGCTGCCCGGGCAAGGGGGGCTCGGCCAGCACCGGATAGTGATGACAGGACATGATGCTGAAATGGCGCGACAGCACGCCATCGAAATAGCCCTCGGGAAGACGTAGCGCCGCCGCGAATATGCGCATCATGTCCTCGGCCAGTCGCTCGTAGGCGCGATAGAGCGCGATCAGCGTGGCGTCGAGCCCGGCGGGCTGCGTGGGGATGACATTGGGGGCGTAACTGGTGGCCGCCTCGGGCAAGTGGGCGTAGTGCGCGCGGTGGTCGTCAACCGGACCCAGAAAAACTGATTCGCGCAGATCGGGGGGCGTTTTTTCGCCCAGCGTGTAGGCCAGGCCTCGGGTTGCAAACCCATGAAAGCCTCGCTGTCTCGACGCCCCGGTGGGATGCCAGCGATTCTTGAGCTCGTCGCTCAGGTCGAAGAACTCGAACAACTGCCGTTTGGCCCGCTCAAACAGGTCAGCAGGAAAGCCATGCCCCGCAATGATCAGAAAACCAGTACGTTCGCAGGTCTCGGCCACCTGGCGGCCAATCGCTTCTCGCGCGCCGGGCTGATTGGCCAGAAACGGAGCAATGTCGAGGGTGGGTACGGTATCCAACGAGCTCACGAGCAATACTCCTCAGGGGCTGACCCGGGAGAGCGCCTGATCGACCACGCGATCATAGGAAGGGTCGCGTTCAATGAGCCCGCCCGACACCAGCGAGGCCTTCAGGCGAAGAAACGGCGAGGCGGGCAGATCGGGGGTATGCGCCCAGAGGCCGCTGCTGCGGTAGGCAGCGATGATTCGAGCCAGCGCCTCGCGCGACTGATCGGGCAAGAAGGCAGACACCGCATCAGCCACAGTCGATACACTCGATCGCGCAAGCGCCTGCTGCGCCCGCGCCATGCCCCGAACAAGGCGGTGGCAGTCATCCTGGCGAACCCGGGTGGTACGCCGCGTGGCATAGAAGGTGGTGTAAGCGATATCGCCGCGATCAGAAAACCGGTGCCAGATATGCCCCTGACCCGCCTGCACAAGCTGATCGGCGTAGGGCTCGAACACCTGCACGACATCGACCTCGCCGCGCCGGTAGGCCTGCAGGTTGCGGGCCATCTTGCGAACCCGTCGACCGGCAATGCGCGTCGGGTTGAGCCCGGCGCGCTGCAGATCGTCCTGAAAGGTCATCCACGGTGTGGGCACGTCGCCTGCGGGCGCGACCCGAAGGCCCTCAAGGTCGGCGAAACGAAAACGCGGCTTGCGGCCACGGCCCACCAGCACGAAGGGATCCCGGGCGACGACCTGCGCAAAGCACACCAGCGGGCACTTGGGGTCGGCATCGTGATGCATCATCACGCGCATCGGCCCGCCCCAGGACACATCGGCGCTCCCCTCCAGCAGCTTGAGCGGCGTGTTGCTTGTGGCGGGTGACACCACGTGGTGGATGTTCAACCCTTCGGTTTGCCAGTACCCGCCGGCCAAAGCCAGATAGAAGGGCACATACGGCACCGCGCGCATGTTCTCGCACAGCACCAGCGGGCGCCGGCTCATGCGTGCCCGCCCGAGCGCCGGGGCGCTTTCCTGTTCAAGACGGCATACGCCGGGGCGCCACGCCGCGCGAGGCTCACGATTTGGCCACCAGCGCAGCAGCCGCCTCGCCCGCCAAGCGGCCGGTGTTGGTGGCCATGAGCAGGCCGGAGCCGGACAGATATCCCCAGTCGGCCGGACCGGAGAGGCCACGCGCCGCCCCGCCCCCAGCAAATAAATTGGGCAAGGGGGTGCCATCGGTTCGCAGCACGCGCATCTGCGTGTCGATTTCGAGACCGCCCTGGGTATGCGTGAGGGCCCCGATGATCTTCGACATGTAATACGGCGCCTTGAGCGTGGGCTTCCGGGTGAAATCTCGCCCGAACTCGTCGGTCTTGGTACCCGTTGCGCAGACGGCCACGTCGCTGAAGGTTTGCTGCAACACCGCCGTATCGCAGCCGATCACGCGCGCCATCGCCTCGATCGAGTCGTAGCGTTTGACCGCGCCACCTTCGTTGGCCTGCTGGTGGCTGTGCTGCTTGCTCGCGGGGCCCTCGCAGCGTTCATCCCAAATGGCCCAGGCAAAATTGCCTGGCTGACGATGGACCTTGAGCGCCTGCTCGGAGTAGCCGGCATTTTCGTTGGAGAAGCGATTGCCATGACAGTTGACGTGAAAGCCGCCCTCGGTGACCGTGGGCCAGCTCAGATGAACCGAGGCCGGCGTGGCCACCGCGCCGTGGCCCTGGAAAGATCCCATGTCCTTGATTGAAGCGCCGAGCGCTTCGCCCCAGCGGATCGCATCGCCCTGATTCCCGGCGTGCCCTTCGTAGAACAGGTCCACCGCCTCGGGGATGTACTTGCTCAGCATCTCCTTGCTGCCCCCGTAGCCGTTGCAGGCGAGTATCAGGGCATCGCAGCCGATTTCCTCGACGGCGCCGTCGGGGCGCTTGACCCGAACCCCATGAATTCGTCCCGCCGCATCGGCAAACAGGTCGGTGACCAGCGCTGACGTGGCAATCGGAATCGCTTCGCGCTCAACGGCGGCGAGCAGCACCGTGTGCAGTTCGGCACCGAATCGCGTGGGTGAGGCGTGCATGTGCGGGCGGCTGTGTCCCGGGTACTGAAAATCAAGAATCGGCGAAATAGGCAACTGGTAACGATCCACCAGCCACTCCACCGTCTTGCCCGACTCGTAGGCAATATGCCGCGCCATGACATGGTCGCACTCGCCGTGGGCCTTGCTGAGCAGATCCTGGTAAAGCAGTTCGGGCGAGTCGTCCATCAGCCCGGCCGCGCGCTGCAAGCGCGTACCACCTGCCGGAATCTGCCCGCCCGACAGCGAGGTGTTGCCCGAGGGCTTGGCATCGCGCTCGAGGATGAGCACCTCGACTCCGCGCTCGTTGGCCGCCAGTGCCGCGATGGTGCCGCAGGCCCCGGCACCGATGATGAGTACCGGCACATGGGTTGAAAACGTTTTCTCTTCTGCCTTCAAGACGGGCATGTCAAGGTCCTTGCAGCGTTTGATTGCGATACGTAGGTGCTCAGGGCGCCGTAAGGTTCGGCAACCAGGTGATCATCTCGGGGAAGGCCACATAGAGCCCCAAAGACAGGAAGTCGAGCACGATGAAGGGCGTGACGCCAGCAAACGCCTGCCCCAGGGTAACCGGTATGGGCGATGAACTCTTCACCACGAATACATTGAGCCCGACGGGCGGCGTGAGCACGCCAATTTCGGCAAGCTTGACCGACACCACCCCCAGCCAGATGGGGTCAAAGCCCGCTTCCTTCATCACGGGAAACATGATGGGCAGCGTCATTACCATGATGGCAATGGGCTCGATGAAGCAGCCCAGAACCAAAAACAGCAGGATGAACCCGAAGAGGTAGGTGTACTTGCCACTGCCCAGGCCCAGCATCGCGGAGGAGATGGTCGTGACCAACCCCGAATAGGTGAGAAAGCGGGCGAACAGCATGCCGCCCACCACGATGATGAAGATGACCGAGGTCGTGACTGCGGCTTCCTTGAGTACCTCGATCATCGAGGACCGGTTGATCCGGCCTTTGACGAGGGCAATGACAAAAGCCCCGAAGGCCCCCACTGCACCCGCGTAGGTCGCCGGGAAATAGCCGCCATAGATGCCGCCCACGACGACGGCAAAGAGAATCATGATGCCGTAGACGCCGCGCAACGACTGGAAGCGGTCGGCCCAAGTGAACTTCAGGTTGGCAAGCGGCGCAATGTCGGGGCGTACGCGCGCCACGATATAGATGCCGCCGCAGTAGATGATGGCCGTGAGAATGCCGGGAATGACGCCCGCAATGAGCAGCTTGCCGATGGACTGCTCGGTGATGACCGCGTAGATCACCATCAGGATGCTGGGCGGAATGAGCGCAGCCAGCGTGCCCGCCGCTGCGATACAGCCGGCGTTGAGCCGGACGTCATAGCCGAATCGGGCCATTTCGGGCATGGCCATTCGGGTGAACACCGCCGCGTTGACGATGGTCGACCCCGAGGCCGCACCGAAAGCCGCCGAGGACATGACCGTAGCCATGGCCAGGCCGCCCCGCAGACTGCCCAGCCATACATAGGCCATGCGAAAAAGCTCGCTGGTAATACCCGACACCGTGGCGAACGAACCCATGAGGATAAAGAGCGGAATAACGGCCAGCGAGAATGAATTGGTGGTGCCGAAAGGGATCGCCGCCAACTGCGCGAAGGCCGCATCAGGCCCCACCGAGAGGTAGATACCGAGAAAGCCGGCGAAACCCAGCGCCACGCCGATATGGGCGCCAATCGACAGCGAAAGCAACAGCAAAGCTACAACTAGGTAGCCGGTCGTTTCGGGAGACAAAAGAGGCATGGTGACATCTCGCCGGTTTACTGGAAGTGTGAGGTCGTGGCGCCCATCGTGGCGTCGTCGCCACGAACCATGCGACCCAGATCGCTGACGATATCGACCAGCAACTGGCAGAGCAGCAAGATGGTACCGATGCAGAGCAGCAGCCGCGCCGGAAACAGCGGGAAGCGAATGGTACCCATGGTAGCCTCGCCGATATCCCAACTGTAGATCGCCTCGCTCACGCCCTCCCAGGCCAGCAGCGCAAAGTAGATGAACGCGAGCAGGTGGGTGACCGCATCCATCAGCGCCTTGGCCCGCGGACTGCCGTAGTTGTAAAGGATTTCGACCCGGATGTGACCGCGTTTGGACTGCGTGTAAGCCAGTGCGCCGAACACAATGAGCACCATGGTGCTCTCGGTCACCTCAAGCGTGCCAGGCACTGGCCAGCCGAAAAACTTCGTCCCGACGACGTCGGCAAAGCCGAGCACCATCGAGACGATCATGCCAACCGCCCCCATCAGCAGCAGGACGAGCGCCAGCTTCTGGATCACTGCACTGAATCGTTCCATGAATCGTCCTGCCGCAGAGGGGGGTAACCGGCATTACTTCGCGAGCAGTTCGCGCCAGCGCGCGGCCACGCGCTTGGGCGTTTCGGCATCACCGGTTGCGGCGGCCGTAGCTTTTTCCCAATCGCTCAGAAAGTCGGGGGCGGTGGCGCGCCACTTCTTGAGTTCATCGGCCGAGATGGGAATGACCTTACCGCCCTGAGCCGTGATGTTGGCCACGGCCTGCGTCTCGAAGTTACCCACCCAGTTCATGTACTCCCGCTGCGTGGCACGCGCTTCTTCCAGGAAAATTTTCTGGATGTCGGCCGGCAGACGGCTCCAGGTTTTCTTGCCGATGGTGATGTTGTGACCGGAAATCGCCATCACCGGGCCGCAATGATTCTTCGCGACCTCGTTGAGCTTGAGCGCCTGAATGTTGCCGGGATTGATGAAGGAGTAGTCGAGGTTACCCGTCTTGAGGGCTTCGTACACACCCACCGGCGGCACCGTGACCGGCACCGCGCCGATGGCGGTGAAGGCCTTGGGGATGTCGGCGCCGAAGCTACGCGCCTTCTTGCCGCGCAAATCGGCGATGGCCGCACACGCCGGTGACTCGCCGCTCAGGTAGTACTCGCCAAGGGGTTGCTGAAACAGCCAGACCACGCCAACGCGGTCCATCTCCTGGCGATACGCCGGGAATTCCTCGACCACCTTTTCGAGCAGTTCGATCACCTGCTTGGTGGTGTTGAACAGCAGGGGCGTCTGAAAGGCGCGCCAGTAGCGAAGCTGATCGGGGTTGTAGCCCGGCGCCGTGGCCGTCATGTCGATGCCGCCCCGGGCGGTGAGCATGAGCAACTCGGTGTCCTTGCCCAGACCGCCCGCAAAGGTGATGTCGATCTTCACCTGCCCGTTGGTGCGCTTTTCAATCTTCGCCGCGAAGTCTTTCTCCAACTGAAGAAAAGGGCTGTCGGGCAGATAGTGTCCCCAGCGCAGCAAGAATTTCGGTTGCGCCACCGCGGCGCCCGCGACGGCCAGCCCCAGCACGCCTGCAACCGCCGTTGACAACAAAGACCTCAGACCTCGATGCATGGGAATCTCCTGATGCAGTGGATTGACGTTAAGCGGGGAAGTTCGCGAATCTCGCGCCCCCGAGTGAAAATGTCAAGGCGGCCGAGCCCGGCCCCTTGTCTGCCCCATCGGGATAGAAATCGTGATACCCGATCGGCCGGTGAATGCCATGACAAAATGCGACCCCGCGCAACACCCGAGTCAGGGGCTCGGGTGCTCACCCGACTGAACTTCAACCGAGAGCAAACACGATGAAGGTGTCCTGGTTCCATCGCTACGGCGACCCGGAAGTGCTGGTCTGCGAAGACGCCCCCAAACCTGTGCCGGGGCCCGGCGAAGCGGTCGTTCGCGTGCGGGCGGTCGGCATCAATCATGTGGATCTCGACGTGCGTGCGGGCACCTCGCGCGTGCCCCTTCGTTTCCCCCACATTCTGGGGCGCGAGTTCGCCGGCGAAGTCGCGGCCCTGGGAGACACGGCCGGGGCCTATCGGGAAGGCGACCGCGTCTGGGTGTCGTGCCGACTGCCCTGCGCCACCTGCGAGTTCTGCATGAGCGGACGCGACAACCTCTGCGAACGCGGGGGCTATTTCGGCATGGACCTGCCCGGCGGCTATGCCGAGTACGTCAAGGTCCCTCTGTCGACGCTTCAACCGCTGGCGGCATCGATGAGCTTCGAAGCGGCGGCGGCCAGCCAGATCGCCTTCGGCACCGCCTGGCACGTGCTGATCAATCGCGGCGGTCTGCGAGCCGGCCATACCGTGCTCATTCAGGCGGCCGGTTCGGGCATCGGCAGCGCCGCCGTGCAGGTGGCCAAGCTCGCGGGTGCACGGGTCATCGCGACAGCCGGCAGCGATGAGAAACTTGCGCTGGCCCGATCGTTGGGCGCTGACGACCTGATCAACTACCGCAGCAACGAAAATTTCGCGGCGCAGGTGCTTGAACTGACCGGGGGCAAAGGCGCCGACGTCATCATGGAGCACATTGGCGGCAAGGTGTTCACCCAAAGCCTGGCGTGCCTGCGCACCGATGGCACGATGGTGACGGTGGGCGCGCATGCCGGCGAGGTGGTGCCGCTCGACATCATTCCGTTCTTTCGCAAACAACTGCGGCTGATCGGCTCGAAAAACGCCACCACCCTCGAGTTGCGTCAAGTGATGAATGATGTAGCAGAGGGCCGGCTCAAGCCGGTCATCCATGCCAGCCTGCCCCTTGAAGAGGCCGCTCAGGCGCATCGCATCGTCGGATCACGTGACATCTTCGGCAAGGTGGTGCTCATTCCCTGAGATCATTCGAGCGAATAGAGGCGCGCTCCGGGCGCAAGGCCCGCGGGCGTTTGCAAGACCGCGCGGGTGTATCGATCGGTATTGCGAGGCTGGGGCGGTGGCATTTTCTGAATGTCCTTGACGGACCGCCCCCACCCTGCAGCCTCCTCGACGAGGCGGCCATCGCGCATCACGAAGCGGCCCCGCACCAGCGTATGCAAGGGCCGTCCATGCACGGATCGGCCATGCCAAGGTGAAATTTTTCCGAGCGTCTGCATTCGGTGACGCGACAGCACACCTCGATAATTGAGATCGACCAGCGCGATATCGGCATGGGCCCCGGGAGCAATCACGCCCTTGGTGCCGTAAAGCCCCCAGGCCCGCGCCGGGTTGGCTGAACTCCACCTGACGTAATCCATGAGGCTTGCGCGGCCACGCTGAACCTCGGTCAGCATCAGCGACATCTGCGTCTCGACGCCAGGAAGGCCGCAATCGCAGTCCCAGATGTTGTCCTGCAGCTTGCCCTCGGGCGTGTGGGGCGCGTGATCGGTGGCGATCATGTCGATGACGCCATCCACCAGAGCGTCCCATAATGGCTGGTTGTGCCGAGGCTCGCGAATCGGCGGGTTCATGCGCAAGAGTCCGCCCATCTTCAGCATGTCATCGGTATTGAGAAGCAGATATTGCGGACAGGTCTCGACCGTCAGATCAAGGCCTCGGCGCTTGGCATCGCGAACCAGGTACAACGAGTCAGCGGCGCTGTGGTGGGCAAAGTGCAGGCGAGCCCCGGTCCATTCAGCCAGCGTGATGACGCGACCCATCGCCTCCACCTCGCAGACCTCGGGCCGAGCCGCCAGGTGCGCCAGGGCGTCGCGTCGGCCCGCCCCCTGAATGCGTGCCTGACGGCGCGCCATGATCGATGAGTTCTCGGCATGCACCACGGTCCGGATACCGAGCGGCGCCAGGATTTCGAAGCCCTCGAGCAGCGCCCCGTCACTCGGCGCGGGAAGGTGCCCGAAGGTTGTGCCGACATAAGCCTTGAAACTGGTCACCCCGGCCTCGAGCAAAGCCTCCAGACGGTCGACGGTGTCATCGTTGAGCAGACCATGAATGCCGTGATCCACGTAGGACGCTTCGGCCGCCTGCTGCTTGATGCGCAAGGCCTCCACCGTGGCCGTGGCCGGGTGCGTATTGGGCATGTCAAAAACGGTGGTGACACCGCCGCAGGCCGCAGCGGCAGACCCGCTTCGAAACGTTTCCTTGTTCGGGTAGCCCGGGTCGCGAAAGTGGACATGGCTGTCGATGGCACCGGGAAGAAGGTAGAGGCCGTCGGCACGCAACACCTCGCGCGCGCTGGGCATCACATCATCATGACCGACCGCCACGATGCGCTCACCATCAATCGCCACCGACGCCGCAAACACTTCATCCGGCGACACGATCTGTGCCCCGCGAATGATCAGATCGACTTTTTCCATCGCAGACGCCTTTCAAAGTGCTCCAGCACGCTTCGTATTCATCCCCGTCGATGCAGCCCGGCCGTGTAGGCCTGACGCAGCACATCCGCCCAGGCCCCGGTCACTGCCCTCCAATCGCGATAAGCGGGTGCAGCGTGTCGCACCTGCGCCGTCAGCTCATCCTCGAGGGCCTGCAGATCAAACCCGAGCAGATGGCCGTCGCACACGACTTCTCGGCCGTTCACGAACAGCTGACGCATCACCGATCGTGTGGCGCGATGTGCCACAAGTGACGCGTCATCCACCTCCAGAACCAGATCACGGGCAAGCGGGCGGCGATCCAGCACCATGAAGTCGGCGGCAGCGCCGGGCTGCAAGGTCCGCTCGCCGTCGTCCCGGCCCTGCACAACCCGCTTGCCACCATGACAGGCCGCGTCGAACATCGCGGCGAGCGGGACGCCTGGCTCGAGGCCTTCGCCACGGTGGAGCAAGTAGTTCAGCCGCAACTCCCGGAAGGCGTCGTCGTCATCATCCACCGAGAATCCGTCGAGACCTTGCGCGAGGGGAACCCCGCGCCGGTACATCTCGGCCAGCGGCAATCGGCCGTTGCGCAAACTGAGGTTGGAGCTGCTGTTGACCGAGACCGTGACGCCGCGCTCGGCGAGAAGATCCATTTCGTCGGGGCGAATCCAGACTGCATGCGCGACCGACAGCCTTGGCGACAACAGGCCGATACGGTCGAGAAATTTCAGCGGCCCCTCGGGATAGCGATGATCCAGGTACTCGCGCTGAAGCCGGGACTCGAACAGATGCGTGTGCACGCGTCTGCCAGAGTGCGCAGAGGCCTCGGCTACCGCCTCCAGCATGGCATCCGAGCACCATTCGAGCCCGTAGGGCCCGTACTGAACATCAACCAGGGGGCTCTGAACCCGGGCTGCGAGATCATCCACCCAGCGCAACTGTTCAGCGATCGGCGCGGGCGGTTTCGACAGCAGCCGCTCTTCGATGGCCTGCCGTGGGCCGGGCGGTAACGCCGCCAGCACCTGGGCATCGATCCGGTAACCCAAGGCATTCAGATCCCGGAGCGCCGGCGCAATCGCGACCCGCACGCCGACCGCGTGGGCGGCACGGACGACCTCTTGCAATTCGTCGCCCAGGCGCGCGGGGTTCTGCGGCCGGGTGTAGTGCACCATGATGCTGCCACACCCGGACAGCGCCTGTCGGCCGAGGGCTGCTGCCGCAATCAGGAAGGGGTCACAGGGCGGCGGGCCCGACATCTGCGCAAGCCACAACTCGAGCGGCAGATCGAATGCCGCAAGCGCGGTGGGCCGGATCCCTCTGACATGATCGTGGGCATTGGCAAAGCTCGGCATCAGGATCAGGTCATCGTCCTCCGGTAGCTCCGGAGCAAGCGCATCGATCGATTCGATCCGGCCGGCCGCCAGGCGCAGTCGGACCCTATCCGAGCAGAAGCATCCGGTCTGCCACCTCAGGCGCTTGCCTTGCAGCACTGCGTTGGCTGGCTCGAGAGACGACATGCGCACCCGCTCAGTGGATGTGACCGACGATGGCATCGGCCACCGCGAAGAGGTCGGCGTTGCGAAGGCGAAGGCTGCGAGCCATCGCCCGGATTTCGGCGGCCAGCCCCACGCTGTCGAAGTTGCAGGGCCGACCGCGATCCAGCACCGTTCGCCCGCCCACGATCACCGTATCCACCGAGGCGCCCGTCTCCGCGAAAACCAACTGACTGACCGGATCGTTGACCGGCAGCCACGCCGGTGCGTCCAGACGGTACAGCGCAATATCGGCTAGCCAGCCCGGCGCCAGCGCACCCAGCATGGGCGTGCGCAAGGCCTGCGCACCGCCCGCGGTGGCCATGGCGAGCGCTTGCCGCGCCGAGACCCATTCCGCACGGCCGGGCTGCGAGGCCCGATGCAAGGTGGCCACCGCTCGCATCGCCTCCTGCATCGACAGGTTGTCGTTGGCACCTGCGCCATCGGTGCCGAGCGCGAGGCGAACGCCGGCATCGCGCAGCGCAGGCACGGGCGCCTGCCCCGATCCAAGCCTTGCATTGCTCTCGGGGTTGAGCACCGCCACCGCGCCGCTGTCAGCGAGCAAACCAATATCCTCGCGATCGACCCAGCAACAGTGCGCAAACGACCAGCGATCGGACAGCACACCCAGCGCCTTGAGTCGGGCGAGCGAGGTCATCCCGAATTGTCTGATCGCGCCGCGAGCCTGTTTTTCGGTTTCGAGCAGGTGCGTGTGCAAACCGGTGTCATG
>CAIVPX010000155.1 GCA_903907905.1 uncultured bacterium
CCACCATGGAGTACAGGGAGGGAGTCACGCAGCCAGAGATGGTCGGGCAGGCGGTCTTGAGGTATGTGGTGTGCGCCAAGTTACTGCGCAGCGTCACTGAGGACAGACAGGCCAGGTGCAGACAGACTGTGAAATATGCTCCATGACGATGCCCACGACGCGTCCGGCAATGGCGCCCGAGGGGCGGCTATTCACCTTTTCCTGTTCGGGGGCGATGTCGGTGGAGCTCTTCCAGAAAGTGGTGGCCGGGGCGGTGTTTGATGCCCAGGTGGATGCGCAGATGCTCGGGCGCCTGCAGGCTGGGGAGGATCACCCGGTGGCCATGACCCACCCCGAGGGCGAGTACCTGAAAGGGCTGATGTTGCGTCGGATCTGACGCCAGGGTCGGCCGGACTGCGTAGAATCACGCGCCTGAATTGGGTCAGGCGCGCCTTGAAGCGGGTGTCTGGCGGCATTAAAGGAAGCGATATGTCGAGCACACACGTTCCCGTGACCATCCTGACCGGCTTTCTTGGCAGCGGCAAGACCACCCTGCTCAACCGCATTCTCAACGAGCAGCACGGCCATCGCATCGCCGTCATCGAAAACGAGTTCGGCGAAGAAGGCGTCGACAATGACCTGCTGCTGCAGGAGCGCGACGAACAGATCGTCGAGATGAACAACGGCTGCATCTGCTGCACGGTTCGAGGCGACCTGATCCGCATCCTGGCCGACCTGCACGAGCGGCGCGGTCGCGGCGACATCCAGTTTGACCGGGTGATCATCGAAACCACGGGCATGGCCGATCCGGGTCCCGTGGCGCAGACGTTTTTCGTCGATGACGACGTCGCCGACCGTTATCTGCTCGACGCCATCATCACCGTGGTGGACGCCAAGCACGCCCAGGGCCAGCTCGACGAGCGCCCCGAAGCGCAGGAGCAGGTGGGATTCGCCGATCGCATCCTCATGTCCAAGGTCGATCTGGTCACCGAAGCCGAGCAGGAGGCGCTCAGGCAGCGTTTGCGGCGCATGAATCCGCGTGCACCGATTCGCGCCGTGCACTTCGGCAATGCCCCCATCGACGAGATTCTCGACATCCGCGGCTTCAACCTCAACGCCATTCTCGAGATCGACCCGAGTTTCCTCGACAGCGATGAGCACGAGCACGATGACAGCGTGCAGTCCTTCGTGTTCAAGTCGAACAAGGCCTTTGATCCGGGCAAGCTCGAAGACTTTCTGTCGGGCATTGTTCAGGTTTACGGTCCGGACTTGTTGCGGTATAAAGGCGTGCTTTTCATGAAGGGGTCGGATCGCCAGACGGTGTTCCAGGGGGTCCACATGATGATGGGGGCCGATCTGGGCCGGCGCTGGCAGCCGGGCGAGAAGCCCTCAAGCAAGATGGTGTTCATCGGCAAGAACCTGCCGAAGGACACTTTCATCAAGGGTCTTGAACAGTGCCTCGCGTAGGCTGATCGATCAGGCAGGAAATGACATGGCAGCCACGAAAGAAAAAAAACCGTTGACCGAGGCTGCGCTGCTGCGCATGCCCGAAGCCAGCTACATGAACGAGGCGCAACGGGATTTTTTCCGGGAGCGTTTGAGAGCGATCGAGCGCGAGTTGCTCGCCAATGCGGGTGAAACCACCGAGCACTTGCGCGAGACCGTCATCGTGCCCGATCCGGCGGATCGGGCCACGATCGAGGAAGAGCATGCGCTTGAGTTGCGCACGCGTGATCGCGAGCGCAAGCTTTTGAAAAAGGTGCAGCAGTCCATCGCCCGCATCGACAGCGGCGACTACGGCTACTGCGAGGAAACCGGCGAACCGATCGGTCTGCCCCGGTTACTGGCGCGGCCCACGGCCACGCTCTCGCTCGAGGCGCAGCAGCGCCGAGAGCTTCGCCAGAAGCTGTACGGCGACTGATCGCGCGGCGGGTCGGGCACGATTGGCGCAGGCTGCGGCCGGCCTGCCAGGTGCCCCGCTCGCGCAGGAGCTCTGTCCGATGGAACAGTTTCACGGCACCACCATCGTGTCCGTCAGACGGGACGGGCGCGTCGCGTTGGGCGGTGATGGTCAGGTCACCTTGGGCCACGTGGTCATCAAGGCGGGCGCTCGCAAGGTGCGCCGCCTGCATGAGGGCAAGGTGCTCGCGGGATTTGCCGGCGGTACCGCCGATGCCTTCACGCTCTTCGAGCGTTTTGAGGCCAAGCTGCAAAAGCACTCAGGACACCTGGTGCGGTCGGCTGTCGAATTGGCCAAAGACTGGCGCACCGACCGAATGCTGCGCCGGCTTGAGGCCATGTTGGCGGTGGCCGATGCCGAGTCCTCGCTCGTCATCACAGGCAATGGTGATGTGCTCGAACCCGAGCACGGGCTGATCGCGATCGGCAGCGGCGGGGCCTATGCCCAATCGGCCGCGCTGGCATTGCTCGACAACACCGCGCTCGATGCCGAGTCGATCGTGCGCAAGTCGCTCGCCATTGCGGGCGAAATCTGCATCTATACCAACCAGAACCACACGGTCGAAACCCTTGGCTGAATCCACGCCCCCGCTCACGCCCGAGCAGATTGTCGCTGAACTCGACAAGCACATCGTCGGCCAGGAACAGGCCAAACGGGCCGTAGCGATTGCGCTACGTAATCGCTGGCGCCGCCAGCAGGTGGCTGATCCGATGCGCACCGAGATCACGCCCAAGAACATTCTGATGATCGGTCCCACGGGTGTGGGCAAGACCGAGATTGCGCGCCGGCTCGCCCGCCTGGCGCAGGCCCCCTTCATCAAGGTTGAGGCCACCAAGTTCACCGAGGTGGGCTATGTCGGTCGCGACGTGGACACCATCATCCGCGACCTGGCCGAAGCCGCCATCAAGCAAACCCGCGAGCATGCGATGCGAGACGTGCAGGCGCGTGCGCTGGATGCCGCCGAAGAGCGGGTGCTCGATATTCTGGTGCCGGTCTCGCGCCCGCAGGCGCCGGTCGGGGGCTTTCCGTTTGGCTTTGGCGGCGAGCCCGCCACTTCGCCATCTCCGACGCCCGCCGCGCCCGAGTCGGCCGCTCGCCAGAAGTTTCGCAAGCGTCTGCGAGAGGGCGAGCTGAATGATCGCGAGATCGAGATCGAACTCACCAGCGCCGCGCCCCAGATGACGCCGCTGGCCGGCGCTGCCGCCGGCATGGAGGACCTCTCGCAGCAGTTGCAGTCGCTCTTTTCTCAGTTGCCCGGCAGGAAAAGCACACGACGCGTGACCATTGCCGAGGCGATGCGGCTCCTGTCGCAGGAGGAGGCCGGCAAGCTCGTCAACGAGGAGGAGATCCGCGCGCGCGCGCTCGAGTCGGCCGAGCAGAACGGCATCGTCTTCATCGACGAGATCGACAAGGTGGCCACCCGGGGTGAGCACCAGGGCGCAGACGTTTCGCGCCAGGGCGTACAGCGCGATCTGCTGCCGCTCATCGAGGGCACCGCCGTCAGCACGCGCTACGGCCTCATTCGTACCGATCACATCCTGTTCATTGCCTCGGGCGCCTTTCATCTGTCGCGGCCCGCCGACCTCATCCCCGAGTTGCAGGGGCGTTTGCCGATTCGCGTTGAAATGCAGGCGCTCGGCGCCGATGACTTCGTACGCATTCTGTGTGATACCGATGCCAGTCTGGTGCGTCAGTATCAGGCGCTGCTTGCCACCGAGGG
>CAIVPX010000156.1 GCA_903907905.1 uncultured bacterium
CCACCAGCGCCATGTTGGCCGCAATGACTTTCAGCTGCAAGGCATCCATCCCGGTGAAGTAGACGTCGACTAGCACGACCGGATCAGCAACTGCTGCGTCATTGAAGATCGTTTGGATGTCAGCAGCAGAGACCGTGCTGTCCAGCGAATTGATCGCCAGCACCTGCCTGAACCCCTCCCTCGCCTCAGCGCTGAACGGCGCACTCGGCGCGGCCTGGACGTCAAGCGCCCAGCTGCCGCCCTTGGCTTCGTGGCCGACCAGGCCGCTGGCGGCGAAAACGTGGGCACCCGTGGCGTTGGCGATGGTGTTGACGAAGTTCATACCAAGTTCTCCGTGACCGGTCTTGCAAGACCAAAAGGCAATTTGAAATGCGGCGGGGCCGGCGCTCGGGAGAGCGTCGGCCAATGATTCAAACGAACTGGCACCAAGGCGTTGCCCCCCGAGGATAACCTCGCCGGGGGCGCCGTGACCCAGAATGTGTAGTGTTTTCAAGTGCTTGAACGCCAAAGCTCGCGCAATGTGCTCAAGAGGGTTGTTTCCAGGCAACACAGGCCAGGCGGCAACGCCGGAATCAAGTCCCGCGAGCAGGGTGTTCACCTGCTCGACGCTGGGGTCATAGACCAGGACCGCACTGGCCAAGGCGGCCGACGGGGGCTCGCTGGCGGGTTGCGCGAGGGAAGATGAACTGGATGACAGAGGGGGCATGGTTGTCACTCCGGCCGGTGGGCAGCAGGGAAGCCGCTTGCAGAAACACAGAAAGCCACCGAAACGAGTGGCTCTTGGAACAAGGCGTGAAGGTCGTGCATGGCGTCTTCCGGGTTGTACCTAAGTAGTTTCCGCAACTTTAACTGAATCCAATGACCCGTGCAAGCGCCGGGGCAATAAATTTTTTCGGGTGTTCAATTCGCGCCTCTCAGCTCACCAGCGGGTTGAGGTCTTGATGCCAGTTGAGCGGCGACCAGGGCTGCTCGGCGAACACAAAGTTTTGCGAATTGAGCTGGCCGTCGCTCACCTGCTCGAGCGTGATGCGGGCCTGCGCGCCGGCATCGCGCGCGGGCTGAGCCAGCCACTGATCGAAGTTGAGCTCCAGGCCGTTGGCGCCCTGCACGGCGTTCTTCACGACATCGAGCAAGGCCTGCGCGCGGTCTTGCGTGGTGGCGGGATCAGCTTGCACCGAGGCCTTGAGCGCGGTGAGCGCAGACAGGTCAATGGCATCAGTGGAGGCGTTGAAGTCTTTGATGATGAGCTTCACGCTCTGCTGGTTGTCAAACAGCGCAAACACATCACGCCCGGTGCCGCCCGTGGCTTCCACCGTACCCGACACCGCCACGAGCACGTCGTCGCCGGCGTCACCAAACAGCTCGGTGTAGTCGTTGCGCGCGGTGCGCGCGCCGCCCGCCAGAATGTCATCGCCCTGGCCGCCGCGCAGAATGTCATGCGCCAGCGGCTGACCATTGACAAGAAGCCCGTTGCCGTTGCCGTTGCCCACCACCACATCGTTGCCCGCGCCGGCGCTGAGGTTGTCGGCAAGGCCACCGGCCAGCACGCGGTCGGCTTCATCAGAGAGCACCAGTTGCAGCGCGCCCGCGATGTCTTCGCGCAGCGTGAAGGCGCGATCGATCAGTTGTGCGGCTGCGTTGCTCGAATCGTTGATGGCGTTGGCGGCAAACACCAGATTCTCGGCATCCAGAAAAGCATTGCCAGTGCTGGTGCTCACCATGATCGCCGCCGCCTGATGCGCCTGGTACGGGCTGGCCACCACCGCATTGGCAAAGCTTGAGTCCACCATGCGGTAGCTGGCGATTTCGCTCACCTTGGCCTCGGTGAGCATGGAGATGGCGAAGTACGAACGGCCATTGGCATCGATGAAACTGGTGTTGCCGGCGTTGAAGATGGCCGTGTCCTGCCCTGCCCCGCCCGCAAACGCGTAGCCCCCAGTCAGGCCTTCAAAGGTGTCGTTGCCCTCGTTGCCGATAAAGGTGGGTTTGAATTCGTCTGACCGGTCTGGGGTGAGCATGGCGGCCGACAGCCACTCGTTGGCCATGTTGCCGGTGTACACCGTCTGCGTGGCGGTGGTAGGCGCGAGCGTTGCGCGAGCAACGTTAGTCGCCGCAAAGCTTTTCGCAAGCGCATCGCCTGCCGTGGGCATTGCCAGCACATTAAGCGTGTAATTGCTGCCGATATCGGTGATGTTGGCGAGTCCCAGCAGGCTGCCGCCTGAGGCGCTCAGCTCGAAAGTGGTTCTTGATGAACCGTTGCTCAGCGTGGCCTGGTAGGTGATATCGCTGTCAATGTCGGTGGTGGCCAGATCAACCCGCACTGCGGCGCGATTTCCCGACACCCGGTAGATCGTGACCTGCGAAGGCGTGCCGCTGTTCCAACTCACCGCGTCATCGGTACCCACAACTTGAAACTTCGCCTCGCGCGTGGTGACCACGTCGCCATCCGTCACGGCGATATAAAAGCGGTCGTAGTCGGTAACGCCATCCGAGAGCGACTGGGTTTCGGCCAGCGCGTCGTTGAGCAGGTAACTCATGGAGAGCTGCTCTTTGCCGGTACCCAGGTTGGTGGCCACCTTGAGCGTGGCCAGACCAAAGTCGCCCTGGCGCGTCCAGGTTTCGGTGCGAATGTTCGAGGCCGTGGTGGTGCTGCCGGCCGTCCAGTCGCTGACCACAAAGCTCGGGGCGTCATCCACGTCGCTGCGGGTCATGCTGAGGCTGGCTTGCTTGTTCTCAACCAACACCATGAACCCATCTTCAACGATCTGCGCAGGGTTGGGTGAACCCACCGTGAGCAAAGGCGCGTCGTTGCTGCCGCGGACGGTGACCGTGACGGTTTGATCGACGTAGGCGCCGAAGTCATCGGTGACACGTACGACGTATTGCTGCGTGACCACATCGCCGTCATCAAGGGCTTGCGTGGCGTCCTTGGTGTTGTCCAGCGTGTAGGTCCACACGCCGGTGTCGGCATCGATCACGATGCTGCCGTAGGTGCTGCTCGCGGCATCCACCGTGCCTGCGGTGGCACCCGGCGAGCCGATAACGCTCCAGGTACGCGTGGCGCCTGCGTCCACATCGCTGGCTGTGAGCGTGCCGGTGGCGCTGGCCGTGCCGGCCACCGCGCTGCCGTCGTCGTTGTGACCGGCCTCGGTCACAACGCCTGCG
>CAIVPX010000157.1 GCA_903907905.1 uncultured bacterium
AAGACTTTGGCATAGCTCGGCATCGCGGGCTGTCGCCCATTTTTCAAGATTAGGGATGCCGGCGTCTTGCGCGCTTTTCGGATCAGCCCATACGCGGCTGGCCGAGCGAAACTTGCTCTGTGCTGCTTTGACCTCCGCTTTGACCTCCGGCGCGTCTTGCCCTGTGCCGCCGACGAAGGCCCTGTCGCGCTCCCGCCCCGACTGGAGTTGCTCGACTTCATTTTCGTCCAGGCCGTCCTCCACGACGGGCTCGCCCTCATCGACGATGGGTCGTATCAGGTAGGGCACGCCGAACTGCTGGCAGAACTCATTCATGCTCTGATCGAGCTCGCGTCTGAGTCGGGTCGCCTCTTCCGGCGAGTAATCGACCGCGAGGTCGCCCTCGTTCGCAGGATCAGGCTGGATCTCGGGAGAGGGCTTGGTTCGCTCGCACCCGGCGACAGCGCGTTCGCGCAGCCCTGGATGGAGGTCAGCGGTGGGGCTATCGGCCAGAGCCGACCAGATCACGAAGGCCTCATGCTGGTGCGCGAGACCCTCCTCGCTCGCACCCTCCGATTGGCCCAGCTTTTCGGTGGCGTCGGCCAGCACGGCCAAGGCGGCGCCTCGCTGCGGAAAACGCTGCAAATAGTCTCGCCACGGCGAACCCCATTCTTTGGGAAACTCAGCCCACCCGGGTAGCAAGTCATCGGCAAGCTTTGCCAGCGTTTCCCGGCTGCTGGGAGAGGATGCCTGGGACTGTTTCCGTAAAGCCGCACGCTCCGCGTCGACTTGCTCGGGTGCCAATAGCTCGATGCCTTCGCTTCGCTTCAGTTCATCGATCAGACTTTCCATGATCCTGCGTTCATCGGGGTTGCCTCGTCGGACGACATTGGCGTACGCGGTTTGTATGCTTGATAGCGCGTCGCCGGCGCTTTGCGCGCCAGCTTTCAGCTTGTAGAGCTGCAGCAGCACGTCGGACTGATCGAGCTGCATGCTGCTGGGGGCACCGGCCAGATCACCCTGTGCGTCGAAAAGCTTGAGCGCTCCCATGAGCTGCCGCGCGGTGCTCAAGGAGTCGGAGATGATCCCGAGATGCGCTGCGTAAGCCGGGTCGTTCGGCGATCCGCCCTTTTCAAGGTGCTGATCGAGTTGCTGAAACTGGTAGCTGGTAACGTCGTCAAGCTGCTGCAAAAGGCGATCGGCCGCCAACGAGTCGTTCTCAGCGATGGACAGACCCGCCTCCAGCGCAGACTGCATCATCTGCGCGCGCTCTGCCCGCACTTGCCATCGCGCGATGTCATTGTCCGGCGACAGCCCGCCGGTCTTGATCCAATCGCGCACGTGGGCCTGGGCATCCACGGAGGCGTCGCGCTGTTGCAGCGACCGCAGCAGGCTGGATTGGAGCACGCCGCAGGCGTTGGGTGCACGGCCTTCCTGCAGTGATGCTCCTACGAAGGTGACCGGGATAGGCTGTTGCCCATCGCCATCGAGCGCGCCAACGCTGCTCATTCCCCGCTTGACCGCTTCGAACCAGGCCGGTGGCTGGGCAGTGTTGGTGTCGACCGCGATACAGCTTACTTCTCCTCGCGCATTTTTTGTGGCGACCAGACTGACCCAGTGGTTGTCATTGACCAGAAGCACCGAGGCGAAGGGTCGGGTTTCGCCGGGCTGATCGAAGTGCGCCTGCGCAGCTCCCCGGAATCGCTCGCCCATGAGTTCGGCATTGGCGGCGTCGGCTGGCGTATCCCCAGGTCTGACCAGATCCGTGAGCGCGAGCCGCGTGCCGTCGGCTGCATCATCGAGTTGTGCCTTGAGTTCCTCCCGGTAGACGAGGCGGCCATAATCGAGCAGCTTGGCTGGCGTCTCGCTCTCGCCTATGTCCAGCACCACGCCCTGTGCCAGTAACGCCTTGCGGACATCGCGCGAGACTGCCTCACGCACTGTCGCTGCTGCGCCCCCCGTCGATGCCGCCGCCAGCATGCGCAGCGCAGCCGGCACCTTGGCGCTGGGGCCCGCTGCGACGATGCGCGATGCGAGCTTGTCTGCGATGGCCTCACGGGTGGCGGCATCAGTCTTGAGGCCAGTGAACTGCCGCATCAGGTAGGCGTTGGCTGCAGTGCGTTTCGTGTAGTGCTCGTCGGCGTTGAAAAGCCACTCGATCGCCTCATCGACATTGTGGGGTGGATATGCCAGCTCGAGTTCGGCCTGCGCGACCTCTTGCTGGTCGGCTCTGAGCCGCAGCACGCGTTCGCGCGCCTGGTCACGCTGAAGTTGTGTCGCTTCGTCCTTCAGGTCGCGGGCCCTTTGAATCGTGTCGAAGAACTCGGGGTCGAGCTGTCGCTGCTCCTTCTTGAAGTCGTTGACCAGCTTCGCGACCCGGTCTCGAGAGCCCTGCACCCAGTCGCGCAGCGCCTCGCCGGCCTGCTCAGCCTGATCACCCGATGCGACCAGTAGCTGGTCTGCGAACTGTCGATGCATGGATTCAAGCTGCTCGATCGCGCCCTGATCGACTGTCGGGTTGTGCGCGATCAAGAACTCGAGCTCGATCATCTGTGCGACCTTGACCCGCAGGGTCCGGTCACTCATTACGCCGGGGTCGGCGTCAACCGACCAGGTTTGCCATTCACCGGCCTCGCCGGCTCGTCCGCTGGGGATGTAGACCCGAATCGGTCGTTGCTCGCCGGGGCGCTCCTCGGACTCCATCAGTTTCCGGGCTTCAGAGATGATCTTCGTTGCGACGAAGGGCTCGTAGAACTGATTGACCTTGAACTGGCTGGCCACCACCTCGTCGGGGATCCGCTCGTCGAGTCCGTAGCCCGGGAAGCCTTCGCGTCCCTCCTGGCGAAGGGTGTTGACGACATTGACAAAGTCGCAGAGCAGTTGCCAGTCGGGGTGGCGGCTCAGATTCGCAGGAGGAGCCTTTGTCTGGTGGAGGGTGTTGCGCAAACGTCCCGTGGCCTTGAGTGCCTTGCCGTCGAGGTCCTGCGCGCGTGAGCGCTCCTGCCGTAATTCGGCCCGGGCGAGGATGAGCCGGCCCGTATCGTCGATTGCCTTCCGATATTGCGCCTCGGAGGGCATCTCCTTCAGTCGCGCCACCGCAGCCTTGACCTTGCCGTCAAGCTTGTCCAGGCGCCGGGCGGCCGCAGCGCTCGGGAATTTTTCGAGATCGCCCTGCTCGGCGCGCGCCACGAAAGCGCTTCGGCAGTTTGTCAAATGTTGCTCGACGGCGCGAAGCTGATCAGGCGTGCAGGTGCCCCGTAAGTGATCGAGAAGCGCCTTGGACTGGGTGTCGTGCTGCCCAACCAGCGCCTGTCGCGACTCGGGGTCGTAGGTCACGGCCCCAAGGTGTTCAAGCACGATGAGCTGCGCGAGCAGCGTCTGCGCCGCAGTCCGGGCCATCGCAAGGCTTGGGTTTTGATTTGGTAATACGACGCCCTGTTCGATGTTTGCCTGCTGTGTCGCCAGACGGTCAAGGCTGGGGCGAGCGCTGGCAAGCAGGGCGTCTTTCAGGGCTGAGGTCGTCCAGCATTGGTCCGGGCTGGCCTGACTGGCTTTGCGTACGCTGGACTCGGCCTCGTGCAGGGCGCCTCTGAGTTCGGACATCGCCTTGAGACTGGCGGCGGCAAGCGCCTTGGTTGCTGCGTCGTCCATCGCGGGCGGCGCGTACGCTGGCCCCTTGTTGAAGCGCTTGATGCCGGACCAATCGTAGTAGCGCGTCGCGCGCTCGCCACCAAGCGTTCTGTCGACGCGCAAGGCGGACTCGCCGCGCAGGCCGCTCAGGGCAACCTTGCGGGCGGCGGCCAGATCGTTCGGAACCTTGGCGGACTCGGCCCAGGTGCTCAGTCTGTTCGCCCCCTCCGCGGCAGCGCGTTTGAGTGACTGGGCCGATTGCTCCAGTTGCTGGTTGCGCGCGGGGTCTGCGGGGGCCCCATCCAGGGGAGGCTCGAAGTCGGCGAACGGGTCGTCATAGACCGCCTGCTGCTCCGCGATGGGTTGCGGGTGCTGCTGACCCGCTTGGGGCCCGGCGGGCGGCTGGGCCTGCGCAGACGCCTGCCCGAATTGCGCAAGTTTCTCCTGCCAGTGGGCTTCCAGCCGGCGCTCCACGACTCCAAAGAGCTCACGAGCGTGCGCGCCGCGCTCGGCGTGGCGCGCGAAATGCGTGATCGCCTTTTCCGGGTCTCGGGCTCGGTACAACATCGCGCCGTCGCTCTGCAACCATCCTTTTTCTGCCATCAGCTTTGCCGCTTCCATACGGCGCTTGTCTCGCTCCTGCAGGGGTGCGTCTGCAGCCTGGTCCGTGTAGCGGTTTTTGGGTTTGGCGTCCTTGGCCAGAGTCGAGGCCTTCTGCCGCAGAACCTCCAGGTAGGTGCCGCTGCGCTTTTCGATCACCCGCAACTCGAAGTTGGCCCCGGGCCATTTGAGTTTGGCTCTCTGGATCAGGTCGCTCAGCTCGGTTTCGTCCAGGTTCTGGGTGCGTTTGGCCTGATCGGCTTCTTGCGAACCTTCGCCGATCCTGATCCGGTAGCCATCCCGAAACAGCCCGGCACTCGTAATGTTGGTCGCCATGACAACCCTCTATGGTTGGGCTCCGCTCAGGCGCGGAGCGAGTAGCCGTTGCCGAGCTCGGCCGTGACCAATTCATTGGATGCTTGGGTCTGAACGGAATCCAGCAGCTCGCTCATTCCCAGCATCAGGTCGCAGACCAGGAGGGCGAACGAATCGACCGGGTCCTCGGCCAGAGCGATCTGGTCGCTCAGCACGACATCACCGCTGAACATCTCCATCGAGTAGCGGCGTGGGCCACGCGGCAGTTCATGGTTCAACTGCAGCGCGCTGTAGACGAGGGCTTCATTGCGATGCCCGGCGATTGCGTGAACCTCGACCTCGTAGCGTTGCGCCGCGTGATCGAAGAGTAGCTGCAGCGTCAGATCGGCGGCGAGATCGAAGGACAAAGCAAACGACTCCCCGCGTTGGGCCGCTGCCAAGACGTCTTCCGGGACCTCGGAGATGTCGAAGCCGGCAAGCTCGCACGCGTAGCAGGCGATGGCCAGAGGGTCGAGGGGATTCGTATCTGACATGGGCGACTCCGTGGCAGGGTTTATTCGACTGCTTTTCCGGCTGATCGCCGCGAATGGGCATCGTCCGCGAGACGCGTCGGTGCGCTGTGATCCCAGGCATTCGCGACGCTTCGACTGCCCCGGGCTTGAGAGCCCGGGGCGGGCGACGTTGGATTTGCAGACCGCCGCAAAGGGTAACGTTACCCTCTGGATCGCGCAACGTCAGGGCGGGCGACTAAGCCTTCAGTGCGGCGGGGCCGACCCGCTCAGCCGATTTCAAGCATTTCGAAGTCGGCCTTGGCGACGCCGCACTCCGGGCAGGTCCAGTTGTCGGGGATGTCCTGGAAACGGGTGCCTGCGGCGATGCCGTCTTCGGGAATGCCCTGGGCCTCGTCATAGATGAAACCGCACACGATGCATTGCCAGACTTTCATACTGCTCTCCTTGATGAAGTGAATTCGTCAGTGACTGTGATGTCGGCTCAGGCCCGGAGGGCGTCGAGCGCCTTCTGGTAATGGCTCGCGTGCCGCGCTTCCACCTTGGCCAGCGCGGCAAAGCGCTTGGCCGCCTTTTCAAGCACCGCCTTGAAGCGCTCGGCGTGCGCTCTCGATTCGCCAATCTGCTCGTCGATCTCGGCGACCGCCGCAGCGTTGCCTTCCGCGATGGCGGTCTGTCGAAAGCCGGGATACATCTCGCTGTACTCATAGGTTTCGCCGTCGATGGCGATTTGCAGGGCTTTGGCAGGCGTGACTTCGGCGGCCGGGTACAGCAAGTCGAGATGACCGAAGGCGTGCATGAGCTCCTGATCGGCGGTCTGTTCGAAGATGCGTGCCGTGTCCTTGTCGCCCGCGGCGCGGGCGAGCTTGGCGAAGTATCGGTACTTGGTGTGGGCCATTGATTCGCCGGCGAAAGCGGCTTCGAGGTTGGCGTAGGTCTTGAGGTCGGGGCGTGCCATCTGTGATCTCCTTTGAAGTTGAGCGTGTTGCGATGGAGCGGATTCTGGTGTTCGAACAGAAATCGGTCCAATGGATAATTTAGGTAATATCAATCGGAAAAACCGATCAAGCGCTTTGACTGGATATCTGTTCCAGCGCCGGCTTCATCCCAAACGATCGTGGAGACAAACCGCCATGGCCGCCCTGCCTTCCCTTAGACAACTGCGCTATCTGCTGGCCCTGGCCGAGCATCTCAACTTCACCCGTGCGGCCGAGGCAAGCTTCGTGAGCCAGTCCACGCTGAGTGCCGGCCTGAAAGAGCTCGAGTCGACCCTGGGCGTGCAACTGGTTGAGCGCGACAAGCAGACGATGGCGCTGACGGCCGTGGGCGAGGGGGTGGTGGCCCGCGCTCGCCAGCTTGTCGCGGCGGCCGAAGACCTGCGCGACTTCGCGACGGATGCCGCGCGTCCCATGCAGGGACAGTTGCGCCTGGGGGTCATCCCCACGATCGCGCCCTTCCTGCTGCCCTCGGTCATGCCGGCGCTGCGAAAGAAATTTCCGCAGCTGAAGCTTGCTTTACGCGAAGACCTGACTGCGAACCTGCTTGCGCGCTTACGAAGCCGGCAGCTTGATTTCGCGCTGATCGCGCTGCCCTATGACACGGATGATCTGAAGATCCAGCCGCTCTTCAAGGACCGATTCTGGCTGGTCGGGCGCGAGGGGGATCCGGCCTTGACCGGCAAGACCATCCGGCTGAGCCACCCGTGGACCGAGCGCCTGCTGCTCCTGGAAGAGGGCCACTGCCTGCGCGATCACGCGCTGAAGGCCTGTCGGGCGACCGAAGTGGCCAGCGTGGAGGGGGTCGAGGCCACCAGCCTGCTGACACTCGTGCAGATGGTGGCCTCGGGTCTCGGGGTGGCGCTCGTACCCGAGATGGCCCTCTCGGGCGGGTTGCTCGGCAAGCTGCCGCTCAAAGCGCTGCCGCTGGCCGCCCCGGCGCCGGAGCGCGTCATCGCGCTGGCCACGCGTACCACGTCGGCGCATCTGACCGAGTTCGAGGCGATCGCCCGAGTGATGACAGCGCCGCGAAAGGGCTGAGCACCACTGGAAGGCCTGAGCACCATCGGTACGCCAGTCTTGCGAACCGGGCCGCGCACCTTGGCATCGAGCAGCTTGCGGGGCGCTTGACCTCAGCGCTTTCGGGCGACATGGTGCGGTCATGGCCGCAGATCCAGACAAACCTTGCGCGTCGCGAACTTCGGGGCTCACTTTAGACGTGTGATGCGCAGCATCCTCTGGAAGGATTGCTGCTTCTCGCTGAGTCGCGGGTGGACATGCCCCAGGCTGTTGAGCGAGCCGAGATCGTCAAGCCTTAGCCCGTGAAGGGCGACGGCCTGCTGGTAGAACTCTATCTTGCGGCTGACGATGGGAAATCCCTGCCACGTCCCTTCGGGCCGCTCGTCGAGGTTCACAGTCGCGTAGAAGATGCCCGATGGCTCCAGGTGTTTGGCCACGGCCCCAAGCGCCCCGTCCAGCACCGAGTCATGCATATGAATGAGAACCTGAAACGCCCATATGACATCGAAGCGCCTCCCTGCATCGAACTCACGCAGATCCTTGCAGCCCAGCAACCTCGGCGCCTGGCCCACGAGCCCGGCCTCCTCGAGCTCCCGGCAGCCTTCCTCCAGCACGGCCGGCCGTACATCAATACCGGTGTAGTGCCCCACATCCAGATACTCAATCAGCGGGATACCTCCCCGCAGGGTGCCGCAGCCGAGATCGAGGAACTGATGGTGGGGCAGCAGCCCGACACCTTTGAGGAATCCGATCTGGAAACGGCGCTTCATCTCCCAGAGATCCGCTGGCCCGACCATCCCATGCCGAGTAGCCGACCGAATGGCGCGCTGCGCACCAGTTGTGCTGTCACTTCGGTCGTTCAAAGAATGACTCTGCCAGTTAGTTGGTCGGCCCTGCAAAGCGCTTGCTGAATCTCCTGCCCGTCGAGTGTGCGGGCCTGCGCCATGTTTGCTGTCCTCACAAATACTGAATCGAACCTCGTACTATTCGGCCCCCTCCCGGGGACGTCGCGGCGCACGTAGAACGGTCCGCTGTGCCGCGTGACAAGGTGCTTCCCAAAATGAAAACGCCCAACCGAGAGCGGCCAGGCGTTTGGTATTGGTGGCCAAGGGCGGAATCGAACCACCGACACGCGGATTTTCAGTCCGCTGCTCTACCAACTGAGCTACTTGGCCGTATGAGACGCGCGACCGGCAACCCGGACGGCAAACGTGGATGATAGCAGAGTCCCTATAATCCCTGCATGTCCGATCAAGCCTCATTCCTTTCCGCCGATGTTGCGGTCGTCGGTCGGGGCGTCATTGGTGCCGCGACGGCACTGGTGCTGGCCCGCCAAGGGCGGTCGGTGGCGCTGGTTGGCCCCGAGGCGGTGGCTCGGGAGCGGGTGGCGCCCGGCCTGGATAACCGCGTCTTCGCGCTGTCCTCGGCGTCTCGCCAGTTGTTGGGCTCGCTGGGCGTGTGGCAGGCGCTCGAGCCGGCCCGGCTTGCGCCCGTGTATGACATGCACGTTCACGCGGAACAGGGGCAGGGTGCGCGTGCCCTCGATTTCAGTGCCTACGAGGCGGCCGTCGAGGCGCTGGCCTGGATCGTGGAGGGCGGCGATCTGACGCGGGCCTTGAACCAGGCCCTTGGGTTTTCGTCGATCAGGCGGTTGGACAGTACCGTCACCCGTCTCGATCTGAGCGGTCCCGCCCACGCGATCCTTGAACTCGCAAATGGCCAGAAGGTTCGAGCGCGTCTGGTCGTGGGCGCCGACGGCGCTGACTCCTCCGTGCGTCGCCTGGCCGGCATCGAGGCGAAATTCGCTGACTATCCGCAGCGCGCAATCGTGGCCAACTTCGAAACCGCTCAGCCCCATCGGGATGCGGCCCGCCAATGGTTTGGCGAGCAGGGCGTGCTGGCGCTCCTGCCGCTGCCTTCACCCGACAGCGCTACTGGGGGCGGCCGCACCAGCATCGTGTGGTCGGCGCCCCTCGAACTGGCCGACGAATTGCTTGCCCTTGCGCCGGATCAACTGGCGATGCGAATCGAGGCGCTGTGCGGCGCCAGCCTGGGCACCATGACGCCTTTGTCGCGCGTCGACAGCTACCCGCTCCGGCTGGGACAAGTCAGCCGCCTCATTGGTCTCCGGGTGGCGGTGGTGGGCGATGCGGCGCACGTGGTGCATCCGCTGGCCGGTCAGGGTATGAACCTTGGGTTCGGCGATATCGCCAGTCTGCGCGATGCGCTCGCGGGCGCACCAGACCCGGGCGAGCGTGCAGTGCTGCGCCGGTATGAACGCTCGCGTGCCGAGCCGGTGTTGACGATGAGACTGCTGACCGATGCCTTGCAGAAGCTGTTCGACCCGGGCCATGGCGCCTCGCTGGGCGCGCTCGCCGGGCCCTTGCGCGCCGCGCGCGATCTGGGCTGGCGTATCGTCTCGGAGTCTGGCTGGTTGCGCCGGCGCTTGATCGAGCATGCGGCGCGGCAGTAATTTTCATCGATCCAATCGTGCGCCCATGCGGCACGATGCTCCCCTTGTCCACTCAGGATTGACCGACATGACCTCCAATCCGCTCTCCCGCCTGATCAGTCGCCTGCTCATGCTGGCGGCCCTGCTGATCACACCGGGCGCTCAGGCGCAATCGGCCGACACCGTGCAACGCATCCGCTCGGCGGTGGAAAGCTTCAGCGGCGGACGACTCAAGGTGGAAGAAGTGCGGCGCACGCCGCTGCCGGGCATCTTCGAGGTGCGCATCCAGAGCGAACTGTTCTACGTCGATGAAAAGGGGCACTACCTCTTTTATTCGGGTGACCTCATCGACATGCGTTCGCAGCGCAACCTCACGCGTGAACGCGTGGAGGAACTGCTCACGATCGACTTTCGCGAGCTGCCGCTGGATCTGGCCGTCACCCAAAAGATCGGCGCGGGCAAACGCGTCCTGGCGGTGTTCGAGGACCCCAACTGCGGCTACTGCAAGAAGCTTCGTGCCGACCTGCTCAAGCTCGACAACGTCACCATTCACACCTTCCCGATGGCGTTTCTTGCCGCTGATTCCGAGACCAAGGCGAACAAGGCCCTGTGCGCGCCTGACAAGGCGCGTGCGTGGAACGACCTGATGCTGAGCAACCGGGTGCCGGCCAACCCCGGCACCTGCGAGACCTCACTGGCGAAGGTTGCAGAGCTGGCGCGCAAGCTCGGCATCACCGGTACGCCCGTGGTGTTTTTCTCCAGTGGCAAGCGCCTGCAGGGCTATGCGCCGCCCGATACTTTCGAGCGTATGCTCGCCGATTCATCGCGGCCCTGAGGGCGAGGCAGGCGGCGGGCCCTCGGCGGGCCAAAGCAGCCAGAGCCGTCCGTTCTCGCGCATGAGTCCTGCGCGCCGCTCGGCGTCATCGCCTGCGCCCCAGAACAAATCTGCCCTCACCCGGCCGATGATGGCGCCGCCGGTGTCCTGGCTGACGACGACGCGTCGAAGTGGCCGTCGGGTCACGGGGTCAAGCGTGTCGAGATACATCAGCGCGCCGTGGGGGTGCAGGCTGCGATCGGTGGCAATCGAGCGCCCGGCCGTCAGCGGCACACCCAGTGAGCCCTTGGGGCCGTCCTGGCTGGGCGAATCGAGCTTTCTGAAAAACACGTAGCGCGGGTTGCTGTGCATCACCTCGGTGGCCGCCCCGGGATTGGCCCGCAGCCATGCCTTGATGCCTGGCGCCGTGGCCTCGTCTCGGGTCAGCGCCCCCCGATCGATCAGTACACGTCCGATCGCGCGGTAGGTGTGTCCGTTGTGTCCGGCGTAGCCCACGCGCAGCCACCCGCCATCGCGAAGCCGGATTCGTGCCGAGCCCTGAATATGCAAAAAGAACGCTTCAACCGGATCGTCGATGAAGGCGATGGGCTCGAGCCCTTCGACCTTACCGCTTTCGATCTCGGCTCGGCTGAACCAGCGTTGCACCTTGCTGCGCGGGTTGGCGGCCGACTGCGCCACCGCAGCAATATCGGGCGGCGGCCCGTAAAGCGCGCTCTGCCGTTCGTTTTCGCGCAGCAGACTGCCTGTGAGCAAAGGCTCGTGATAGCCCGTGATCAGGCCATCGCGCTGGCCCTTATCGTCGGTCAGCGGCCAGGCGACGAAGCGCCGCTCGATCCAGGCGCGCAGGTCGGTTGCGGCGGCGAACTCCTTGCACAGGGTCGGCCAGGGCGCGGGGGGCGTGCGAAGGGCGCACTGACGGGCAATGGCCGGGCGGACGGCCTCCACCGAATCCTGGGCCCATCCGGGCAACTGTCGAACCGTGAGGGGCCTGGGCCCTGCGTCGGCCATGGCGGTTTGAGCCCAGACGCAGGCCATGATGAATCCTGCCGCGCCGGCCATCGCCTGAGCGGCGCCGCGCAGGCTCGCGATACACTGCAATGGGAGGCGTGAGGGGAACACCATGGGTGATAGCTGGATCCTGTTTGCCGAGGCCGGGGGCATCCTCGTGCTCATGCTGCTGCTCGTCTGGTGGACGATGCGCGGCAAGAAATGATGAATCAGTGCAGCGTGCGCGGGCCCACCAGCGCAAACTCGGCGATCGGCTGATCGAAGCGGTGGCCGTCCTCGGCAACGAAGAAATAGCTGCCGTGCATCGAGCCCGTGGGCGTGGCCAGCTGGCTGCCGCTGGTGTATTCGAACCGTTCGCCCGGGCGCAGCAGTGGCTGCCGCCCCACCACGCCAAGCCCTTTCACTTCGACAATTTCATCGCGCTCATCGCGAATGATCCAGTGGCGGCTGATCAGCTGTGCGGCGACCGTTCCAGTGTTGGTGACGGTGACCGTGTAGGCGAAGGCGAAGCGCTCATCGTCCGGGTCCGACTGCTCGGGCAGATAGCGGGCTTGTACGGTGATGCTGAACTGATAGGGGGTGTCGGGCACGTCGGCGCTTCGCGTGTAGAGGGTTTCTCCCGGCGGGCAACTCATGCGCGGCCGAGCAGATAAACTTGCATTGTATTGAATTCGAGGCTTGCAAGCCCCAAGGCCACTTCCATGACTCGCTCATTTCGCCTCGCCCCCAGCATCCTGTCTGCCGATTTCGCCCGACTGGGCGAAGAGGTGCGTGCCGTGCAGGCGGCGGGTGCAGACCTGATCCATTTCGACGTGATGGACAACCATTACGTGCCAAACCTCACCATGGGGCCGATGGTGTGCCAGGCCATCCGGCCGCACGTGTCGATACCCATCGACGTGCACCTCATGGTGAGACCGGTGGACCGGATCATTCCCGACTTCGCCCGAGCCGGCGCCAACCTGATCACCTTTCATCCCGAGGCCTCGGACCATGTCGACCGAACGCTGCAGCTGATTCGCGACAGCGGCTGCAAGGCGGGGCTCGTGCTCAACCCCGCGACGCCCTTGAGCCATCTCGATCATGTCATGGACCGGCTCGACATCATCCTGCTGATGTCGGTCAACCCGGGCTTTGGCGGGCAGCGTTTCATTGACGCCACCCTGGTCAAGCTACGTGCGGTGCGGGCCCGAATCGACGCCCATGTCGCAGCCGGCGGGCAGCCCATCTGGCTCGAGGTGGATGGCGGTGTCAAGGGCGACAACATTTCCGCCATCGCCGAGGCAGGCGCCGATACCTTCGTGGCGGGCTCTGCGGTGTTTGGCGCTCCCGATGCCGACGGTGGCTATCGAGCGGTGATGCAGTCGCTGCGAGCGGCGCTCGCGGGACGCTGAGGTGAGCGCGTCGCCAAGATTTGTCGCCCGTGCCGTGCTGATCGACCTCGATGGCACGCTGCTCGACACCATCGACGATCTGGCCGCTGCCGCCAACGCCATGTTGGCCGAGCTGGGCCGTCCCTTGCGCGAGCTGGGCGAACTGAGAACTTACGTCGGCAAAGGGGCGGACGTGCTGGTGCATCGCACGCTTACCGGCACCCTTGACGGGCGCGCCGAGGGTGTCGTGTTCGAGCCGGCGGTACAGTCGTTTCGTCGCCACTACGCGCGCGAAAACGGCGTGCATGCGCGCCTGTATCCCGGCGTGCTCGAGGGTCTGGCGGCCTTGCGCGCCAAGGGACTCAAGCTGGCCTGTGTCACCAACAAACCCATGGCCTTTACCCAGCCCCTGCTCGAGCGAACCGGGCTCATGCCCCGTTTTGACCTCGTGCTCGGGGGCGACTCGCTACCGCGCAAGAAACCCGACCCCGACCAATTGCTGCACGCCTGCGCGCAGTTCCGAATCACACCGCGAGAGGCCGTGATGATCGGCGATTCGGTGCATGACGCCCACGCCGCCCGGGCGGCCGGCATGCCGGTGCTGGCCGTGCCCTATGGCTACAACGAAGGCCGAGGGATCGATACGCTCGATGTCGATGCTATAGTCGGGTCCATCGAGCAGGCCAGCCAGCTCATCATGGCCACCGCCTGAGTCCTTCGGTTTCATCCACGACTGCATTCGAATCATGCGTACGCCTTCAGCCCCCGCTTGTGCCGCCCGACCCACCGGGTCGTGGCGATGGTGCTGCTCGCGCTGATCGCCCCGCGGGCATCGGCAACGAATCGCCGTTCCGCCCATCGCACCGTCCGGACCCCCTCCGGAGCCTGTTCGAATCCCGCCGACCGAATGCCCTGAGGGGCCCGGCC
>CAIVPX010000158.1 GCA_903907905.1 uncultured bacterium
CTCGCGCGAATAGGCCTGCTGGATGGCCTCGAGATGCGCACCGGAGCGTGCAAACGCATCCATCGAGGCCGCGCTCTGCCAGAGGCTGAAGGTGGCCTGCCGAAGCAGGGGCGCTTCGCCCAGGCCGACTGCCAGCGAACAACCGGGGGCCCGGGCGAGTGAGGCTTCCGCGGCCGGCGACAGGGCCCAGAACCGCCTCGCCTGGCCCGGGCGGATGGATGCGCGGGTGAGCGAGGCGAGCAGACCTTCGCCGTCTTCGCCGGGCACGGGTTCGAGGCTGTGGCCAGACCAACTGCCCCGGCTGCGGGTCGCCTGCAGGGTGAGCGTGAGCATGGACTGGGCGCGCATTTGCCAGCGCGCAAGATCAGGCGAGCCCAGCAGCCAGTGCTGCGCATCGTCTGTGGTGTCGAAGACGCAGAACAGGCCGAGCCGGTCGACCGCGGGGCGCAGACCGAACCCGCCCTGATAGCCGCTACCCAGCACCTTGCGCCAGCGCAGGCCGGGCGAACGATCGCGCGTGAGGGCGCCATGAACGAGCCGGCTCATTGCCCAGGGGATGGAGGGTGCGCGCCAGCGAGCAAGAACCAGCACTGCGGTGGCGCCGCCCGCAGCGACCGTCTGGTCAGGCACCGTCTTGGTCGGAATCGGGACCTTCGATCCCGTAGCGGCGCAGTTTGACGTAGAGGCTTTGCCGCGACAGCCCCAGCATGTCGGCGGCTGACGCGCGGTTGTTGCGCGTGATCTTCAGCGCCGCCTCGATGCACAGCCGCTCGATGAGGTCGACCGTTTCGCCCACGATGTCCTTGAGCGGCATGCGGCCGACGAGTGCGGCCAGATCGCTGCTCGAGCGGGTGACCGCCGAGGGTTCTTCCTGAGCGCCCAGCCTGCGTCCGGTGTCCCGAATGATGAAGGCGAGGTAGGGGTCCTGTTCGGTGGCCACCGCCACGCCCGAAATTTCAACCGGAACCGGGAGCCCGCCGCTTCCCACCAGCCGCGTCGAGAAGAGCCGGATCGTGCCGCCCTGCGCAAGGCTGTTGATGAGCACGGGCAGGTCGGTGTTCGATCGGCCGAGCCAGCGGTTGAGCGGTTCGCCGATGATCTGGCCGGCGTGGGCCATCTGGATCATTTCGACGAAGGCGGGGTTGGCACTCTGGATGAGGCCCTTGGCGTCGGTGAGCACCACGCCGTCGGTAAAGTGGCGCACGGCCTCGAGCAGCGAGGCGTCCTCGCCCGTGAAGGCCAGTCGCGACTCGGGTTCGAGCCGCAGCAGCACCATCGTGTCGTCTTCCTGGCGCAGGCTGGAGATGAACAGGTGGGCGGGTTTGCGGTCATGGCCGAACTTCAGCGTGAGCTCGGCGGGGCGCCCCGATCCCACCACCTGCTCGACGGTGATGCGAAAGGCCGCAGCGGCCTTGGGGTTCAGAAAGCTGTCGATGGTGCGCGAGCCGAGCGCCTCGCTGTCCAGCCCGAAGTACAGCGAGGCGGCACGGTTGGCTTCGGCCACCGTGTGGGTGGACTGCTGCACGATCAGGATGGGGTCGCGGATGACGTCGAGCAACTGCCGGTACTGACTCTCGATGCGGCGCAGCCGCAGATAGTCGGCCTCCATGCGCTGCTGCGCCTCGACCAGTCGCGCCTGAAGCGAGGCCACCACGCGCAGGTCTCGCCCGACCGCCACGAGTTGACCCGTGTCGCCCACCCGGATCAGCGAAAAAAGGATGGGGATGTTGCGTCCGGCAGCATTGAGGTGGTTGACATGGCGCCAGCGCGAGGTCCGCCGGCCTGCCGCAGCCTCGCGCATCATCTCGTCGACTTTGCCTCGGCTTTCTTCGGTGACGACCTTCGCCCACGCCTGGCCGCGCCAGTGCTGGACGTCTTCTGCCGGCCAGTCGTCGGTGCCGGTGGACACGCTCTGGATGATGCCTTTGGCATCGAGCACCAGGGCGATGTCGGAGGCCGCCTCGACCAGTGCCGCACTGGCCTCGGCGTCAAGCGCCGCAAGCTTGCCGCTTGCGCCTTCAGCGTGTCCCAAGCTGGCGCTCCGTCAGCAGGCGGTCGGCCTGAGCAAGTGCGTCGTGGGGCGAGACGGTGACGATGTCTGCCTCGAGTTTGTCCACGAGCGCGGGGATGAACACTGCGGCCGGTCCGCCGACCATGATGGCTGGTTTGAAGTGTCGGGTCGCATTTCGGACGCGGATTATAAGACCAGTGGCCACTCGCACATCGGCATCGGTGGACAGCGACAATCCGACCAGCGCGGGCTGCATGGCCACGATCTGCCTGACCAGGCTGGCCTCATCGTCGTGCACCAGACGGGTTCGCCAGCCCGCTCTCGCAAAGAACGCCCGGACCATCTGGATGCCGAGGCGATGGTGGGTGTTTTTCGGCGTGCAGAAAAAGATGCTGCGAGTGGCGATCGCTTCGACGCTGCCCCCTCCGGTCGACGGGGCGAGGTCGTGCCGGTTGCCTTCCACGATGAAGTCATCCAGCGCCGCACCGAGGAGACGCTGCAGGTGCCCCACCCCGATGGTGACGTCGGTAAAGCTGAGGCGGTCTTCGAGCCAAGCCTGTCCCAGGTGCTGGGCGGCGGGTTGAATCAGTTGCAAAAAGACGGCCTCAAGCGACACGCCGCCGGTGCGCAAACCAGCGATCTTCCTGGCCGCCGAGTCGTAGTCGCCCTGTTGGCAAAGCTGCGCCAGCTCGAGCGCATGCGAGAACAAAGGCCCGCGTGTAGGCGGGGGAATCGGGGTGGTTGCCTGCTCGGATGACCCGGGCGCGCAGGGTGAGGCGAGCGGTCTGCCATCGGGCCCGGCCACCGGCACCAGCCGAGCAAGACGCGGAACCACTTCATTCAGAAGCAGTTCGAGCAGTGGCTCTCCGGCCGCCCGCTGTTCGTTGGACGCTTGCGCCTTCATCTGAGTCTCCCCCGGGAGCGTCAGCCTGGCGATGTCAATCCGGCTGACTGTCCTCCTGTCTAGCGCGCCATGATGCGCTTTCTGGGGTGGAAGTCCAGCACTACGGCGAGTTGGGGAAGGTGACAGTCTCATAGGAGAACAGCGATTGATTCGGGGTGTTTATCGAATGTCCAGGACAGTCACTATGACGGAGCCGACAAGCAATGTCAACATAAATGGACGTCAGCATAGATTGACATTTCAAGGGGGGCAGCCTAGAGTCCACCGAAACGCACTGCCGGATGGCAGTCATAACGGGTTGGGGGATTCAAACGATGTCGCGCTCGCTGGCCGGGGTTTTTCCCCAGGCGCATGAATCGCCGTCGGATCGGCCGGTTTACACGCCGGAGGAACGCATTCGCCGTGACGCCACGCGCTGGACACTGGTTCAGGGCGTACTCGCACCCGTGCAGTTCCTGGTGTTCCTGGTGAGCCTGGGGCTGATCCTGCGCTACCTCGCTACCGGCGAGGGCTGGGGGATGGCCGCCGCATCGGTGGTGCTGAAGACCTTTTTTCTCTACCTGATCATGGTCACGGGCGCCATCTGGGAAAAGGTGGTCTTCGGCCGCTACCTGTTCGCTCCGTCGTTTTACTGGGAAGACGTGTTCAGCATGCTGGTGATTGCCCTGCACACGGCCTGTCTGGTGGCCTGGTTTGCCGGCGAGTCACTGCTGGGCGCGCGTAGCCAGATGCTGCTGGCGCTGGCCGCCTACGGTACCTACGTGATCAACGCCGCCCAGTTCCTGCTCAAACTGCGCAAGGCGCGCCGGGAGGCCGCAGCATGAATGCCCGTATCCCCATCGTCGCCCAGGCCTGCGACGACAGCGCGCGACCGGTGCTGCGTGAGCGCGGCCAGCGGGAGGTCTTTTGCGGACTGACCGGCATCATCTGGCTGCACCGCAAGATCCAGGATGCCTTCTTTCTCGTGGTGGGTTCCCGCACCTGCGCACACCTGATCCAGTCGGCAGCGGGCGTGATGATCTTCGCCGAACCCCGCTTCGCAACCGCCATCATCGACGAGCGTGACCTCGCGGGCCTGGCCGATGCCAACGAGGAACTCGACCGCGTGGTCGGGCAACTGCTCGCACGCCGGCCCGACATCCGCATGCTGTTTCTGGTGGGCTCCTGCCCGTCCGAGGTCATCAAACTCGACCTGTCCCGGGCGGCCAGCCGGCTTGACCAGCAGCACCACCCGCGTGTCAGGGTGCTGAACTATTCTGGCAGCGGCATCGAGACCACGTTCACGCAGGGCGAAGACGCTTGCCTGGCGGCCCTGGTGCCGCAAATGCCCGAGGCGACGACCGATCAGCCCTCGCTGCTGGTGATCGGCACGCTGGCCGATGCCGTGGAGGATCAGCTTACGCGTCTGCTACGTGAACTCGGCATCGAGCGTATCGCCTGTCTGCCACCTCGACGCGCCGACCAACTGCCTGCGGTCGGTGCCGGTACGCGCTTTCTTCTCGCGCAACCTTTTCTTGCCGATACCGCGCGTGCCCTCGAAGCGCGCGGCGCGCAGCATATTCCTGCGGCGTTTCCCCTGGGCGAGGAAGGAACCACCGCCTGGCTCCTGGCGGCGGCCACCGCCTTCGGTATCGATGCGGCCCAGGTCGAAACCGTGACGGCTGCCGCGCGGGCGCGAGCGCGTCAGGGGCTTGCACGGTACCGGCCGATACTCGAAGGCAAGCGGGTGTTCTTCTTTCCCGATTCGCAGCTCGAGGTGCCCCTGGCGCGTTTTCTCTCGCGCGAGCTGGGCATGCAGCTGACCGAGGTTGGTTCCCCTTACCTGCACCGCAGTCTGCTGGCCCACGAGATCGATGCCCTTCCCGAAGGGGTCAGACTCTCTGAAGGCCAGGACGTCGAGCGCCAGCTCGATCGTTGTCGCGCCGAGCGCCCCGATCTGGTGGTTTGCGGTCTCGGGCTGGCCAACCCGCTCGAGGCCGAGGGCATCACCACCAAGTGGTCGATCGAGCTGGTCTTCAGCCCCATCCAGGGCTACGAGCAGGCCGGCGATCTGGCCGAGCTGTTTGCCAGACCCTTTGTGCGCCGTGAAAAGCTGGCCGGTCTGGTCGAGGGGGCCTTGCGATGAAGCTTGCGCTCTGGACCTATGAGGGCCCGCCCCATGTTGGCGCCATGCGTGTGGCCACCGCCATGCGCGATGTTCACTACGTGCTGCACGCGCCGCAGGGCGACACCTACGCCGACCTGCTGTTCACGATGATCGAGCGTCGCAACACCCGGCCACCAGTGACCTACACGACCTTTCAGGCGCGCGATCTGGGGGGCGACACCGCTGACCTCTTCAAGCGTGCCGCGCGCGAGGCCTACGAACGGTTTGCACCCAAGGCGATGATGGTCGGGGCCTCCTGCACCGCCGAACTCATCCAGGACGACCCGGGGGGGCTCGCGCAGGCGCTCGATCTGCCCATTCCCGTTGTCCCGCTCGAATTGCCGTCTTACCAGCGCAAGGAAAACTGGGGCGCAGCCGAGACCTTCCTGCAAATGGTCAGAGCGCTTGCCCCCGTTCGCCCCGCGTCCGCCGATATCTCAACGGCCCAGCCTGCTCAGTCGACGGCGCCCGATTCGCAGCGTGCAAGCTGCAATATTCTCGGCCCTACGGCCCTGGGCTTTCGTCACCGCGACGATCTGGTCGAGATTCAAAGGTTGCTGGCTGCAATGGGGGTGGCCGTCAACGTCGTGGCGCCGTGGCAGGCCAGCCCCGATGACCTGGCGGCACTGCCCGCGGCGGGTTTCAACGTTGTGCTCTATCCCGAGACGGCAGGCCTCGCGGCAAGCTGGCTGCAGCGTCATCACCGGCAGCCATTCACCCGCACGGCGCCCATCGGCGTGCAGGGCACCGAGGATTTCATCCGTGAGGTGAGCACGCTCGCCGGGCTCGATCCCGAGGCGTCGGTCCAGCGCTGCCGCCAGTCGCTGCCCGGGCGCTCTGCCTGGTACACCGCCTCGGTCGACGCCACCTATCTCACCGGCAAGCGGGTCTTCATCTTTGGCGATGCCACCCATGCGCTCGCAGCGGCCCGGGTGGCGGCGAGCGAAATGGGCTTCACGGTGGTGGGGCTGGGCACCTACAGCCGCGAATTTGCCCGTGAAGTGCGCGAGGCGGCTACGCGCTACGGCTTGCAGGCGCTCATCACCGATGACTACCTCGAGGTCGAGGCCGCCATCAGCGCCGCCAGCCCCGATCTGGTCCTGGGAACCCAGATGGAGCGTCACATCGCCAAACGCCTGGGTACGCCCTGTGCGGTCATCTCGGCGCCGGTTCATGTGCAGGATTTTCCCGCGCGCTACTCCCCGCAGATGGGGTACGAGGGGGCCAACGTCCTCTTTGACACCTGGGTTCACCCGCTCATGATGGGGCTCGAAGAGCATCTCCTTGGAATGTTCCGCGATGACTTCGAGTTTCACGAGGGCGCTGCGCCTTCGCATCTTGGTCATGCCAGCGCGACCCGTGAACTGTCCGCAGCCCCGGCGGGGCCGCCAACGCCCGCCCCTGCCACGCCCTCAGCGCCGCCGGCTGGTGTGCCCGACACCCTGACGGCTGTCGCGTCAGGGCACGCGCCGATCAGCCTGCCGCAGACGACGCCCGCAGCCAAGCCTGCCGCGCCGTCGGCGCAGCCGGTGTGGGAGGCCGAGGCCGAGCGCGAACTCGGCAAGATCCCGTTCTTCGTGCGTGGCAAGGCACGACGCAATACCGAGCGCTTTGCGCTCGAACGCGGCCTGGCTCAGATCAGCCGCGATACGCTCTATGAGGCCAAGGCCCACTATGGCCGCTAAGCCGCGCAACGCTCCGGGCAATCACCCGCCGATGCGCGTGGTGCTGATCACCATGGACACGCACCTGGCCTCGGCCACGCTGAGCGCTGCGAGCCGGCTCGCCCGGTCGGCGCCGGGCCTGAGTCTTGAAATCCATGCAGCCTCCGAGTATGCGGCGAGCGCCGAGAAGCTGCTTGCTTGCCGCAGTGCCATCAGCCAGGCCGATATCCTCATCGTGTCGATGCTGTTTCTCGAGGAACACTATCAACCGGTGATTGACCTGCTGCAGACGCGTCGCGATCAGGTCGATGCCATGGTCTGTGCCATGTCAGCGCCGGAAGTCGTCCGCCTCACCCGCATGGGGCGGCTCGACATGTCCAAGCCGGCAACGGGCGCCATGGCTTTCCTGAAGCGCCTGCGCGGCAGCAGCAAGCCTGAGCCGGGCGCTGCGGCCAATTCGGGTGAGCGCCAGATGAAGATGCTCAGGCGCCTGCCCCGGCTGCTGCGCTTCATCCCCGGTACTGCGCAGGACCTGCGAGCCTACTTTCTCAGCCTGCAGTACTGGCTGGGGGGCTCCGAAGACAACATGACGCATCTGGTCGCCAACCTGGTGAACCGCTATGCGACAGGGGCCCGCGAGTCGTATCGTGGGCGCCTCACCGTGGCCGACCCTGTCGAGTATCCCGACGTGGGCGTCTACCACCCCAGGCTGGCCGGCCGCATCGCCGATCGCGTGCAGAAGCTTCCGCGCCCCGAGGTGGCAGGCAAGTCCGGTGGCACGGTGGGCGTGCTGCTGCTGCGATCCTACCTGCTGGCCGGCAACACGGCCCACTACGATGGGGTGATTGCGGCGCTCGAGGCCCGTGGCCTCGCGGTGGTGCCTGCCTTTGCAGCCGGCCTCGATTCAAGGCCCGCCATCGATGCGTTTTTCAGACGGGACGGTCGCGCCACGGTGGATGCCGTGGTGTCGCTCACCGGTTTCTCACTGGTGGGGGGGCCCGCCTACAACGATGCCCAGGCGGCCGAGGAAACCCTGGCCGACCTCAACGTCCCGTACCTGGCCGCGCACCCGGTGGAATTTCAGACGCTCTCCGAGTGGGGGCAGTCCGAGCGGGGCCTGATGCCGGTCGAGTCCACGATCATGGTCGCCATCCCGGAGCTCGATGGTGCAACGTCCCCGACTGTTTTCGGTGGACGACCCGGCGTGCCGGGTGCCGCCTGTGTTGGCTGCCATCGCGCTTGCCGCTTCGACGCCGTCCGCAGTACTCAGGACATGGTGTCATGCCCGGAGCGTGCCGAGATGCTGGCGGCCCGGGTCGATCGCCTTGTCACGCTGCGGCGCGGCTCGGCGGCGGGGCGGCGCGTCGCCATGGTGCTCTTCAACTTTCCGCCCAACGGGGGCACGGTCGGCACCGCTGCCTCGCTGTCGGTGTTCGAGTCGGTGTTTCGCACACTGGGCGCCATGAAGCAGGCGGGCTACCGGGTCGAATTGCCCGATTCGGTTGATGCGCTTCGAACGGCGCTGCTCGAGGGAAACGCCAGCCGCTACGGAACCGATGCCAATGTCATGGCTTGTGTACCGGTTGCCGAGCACGTTCGCGGCGAGCGCTGGCTGGCCGATGTCGAGAAGGTGTGGGGGCCTGCGCCCGGGCGGGTGCTGACCGACGGCCGGCAAATTTTCGTCAGGGGTCTTGCCCTGGGTGATGTGGTCATCGCGATCCAGCCGGGCTTTGGCTATGAGGGCGACCCCATGCGCCTGCTCTTTGAAAAGGGCCTCGCGCCGACGCATGCCTTCTGCGCTTTCTATCGATGGTTACGTGAGCAGTTTCGGGCCGATGCCGTCATCCATTTCGGTACGCATGGTGCGCTCGAATTCATGCCCGGCAAGCAGTCCGGCGCCTCAGGTTCATGCTGGCCCGATCGGCTCATCGGAGAACTGCCCAACTTCAATCTGTATGCCAGCAACAACCCGTCCGAGGGCACGATCGCCAAGCGGCGTGCGGCGGCCACCCTCGTGAGCTACATGACGCCGCCCATCACGCAGGCTGGCCTCTACTCCGGGCTGAGCGAGCTCAAGCAAACCATCGATCGCTGGCGCTCGCTGCCCATTGACGATCCCGAGGCGCCGATAGCGCCAGGCTCTGAGCAGGCCGGGCTCATCGACCTCATGATCGAGCAGGCCGCGACCATTGATCTGCCTGTGCAAGGGCTCGATGCCGTGCTGGCGGGCCGGCTGGATGCGGCCGTTGTGCGCCTGCAGGGCGCCCTGCTCGAGATGGAGCTTGCGCTCATTCCCTGCGGACTGCACGTGTTGGGCCAACCCATGCAGCGGGATGCCCGGCGCGACATCCTCAAGGCGATGGCCCAGGCCCACCAGGCCATGAGCAGCGAGCCGCTTGCGCAGACCTCAGTCGATGCGGCGATCGAGTCGCTGCTGGGGGCGGACACCGAAGGCGAGGGGCTCTCCCGGCTCGCGCCGCTGCTCGGAAGCGCCGACACCGGCAAGGCGCTGGCAAAGATTCTGGCGCGGGCCAACCACCATCTTCAGATCAATGGCGAAATCGATGCCCTGCTGCGCGCGCTCGACGGTCGATTCATCCGGCCGGCGCCCGGTGGCGACATCTTGCGCACGCCAGAGGCCATGCCCACCGGTCGAAACCTTCATGGCTTCGACCCCTTTCGTATGCCCAGCCGCTTTGCGGTGATTGACGGCAGGCGCCAGGCCGAGATGCTGCTGGCGCGCCATGCGCAGGATGGTCACGCACTACCCGAGACGGTCGCCATGGTGCTATGGGGCACCGATAACCTCAAGACCGAGGGTGGGCCGATTGCGCAGGTGCTGGCCCTCATGGGCGCCAGCCCGCGCTTCGATTCCTTCGGCAGGCTGGCCGGTGCCAGCCTCATCCCAATCGAGCAACTGGGCCGTCCGCGGGTCGATGTCATGGTGACGCTGTCTGGCATCTTTCGTGACCTGCTGCCACTGCAGATCCGCATGCTCGCCGAGGCGGCCTTCCTGGCTGCAAGTGCCGATGAGCCCGCCGAGTCGAACTTCGTTCGCAAACACGCGCTGGCCTACATGGCCCAGCACGGCTGCGACCTTGAAACCGCCTCGCTGCGGGTCTTTGGCAACGCCGACGGCGCCTACGGCGCCAATGTCAACCACCTGATCGATCAGGGCGCCTGGCAGGACGAAGACGAACTGGCCGAGGTCTACACACGCCGCAAGGGCTTCGCCTATGGCCGTGCGGGGCGCCCGGTGCAGCAGCCCGCCCTGCTCGCCTCGGTGCTGCAGGACGTCGGGCTGGCTTATCAGAACCTCGACTCGGTCGAAGTGGGGGTCACCACGGTCGACAACTACTTTGACACGCTGGGCGGTGTTACCCGAGCCGTTCGCCGCGCGAAAGTACGGGCGTCGACGGGCGGTCAGTCCGGGCGAGCCGACACGCCGGCGGTCACCGACCTGCCCGTCTACATTGGTGACCAGACGGCAGGGTCGGACCGTGTGCGCACGCTGTCGGAGCAGGTGGCCCTCGAGACCCGCACCCGCATGCTCAATCCGAAGTGGTACGAGGGCATGCTGGCGCACGGCTACGAGGGGGTCCGGCAGATCGAGGCTCACCTCACCAACACGATGGGCTGGTCGGCCACCACCGGGCAGGTTCAGCCCTGGGTGTACCAGCAGCTCACGCGCACCTTCATGCTCGATCCGGCGATGCGCGACCGGCTCGCACAACTCAATCCGGCCGCCTCAGCGAAGATGGCCAATCGCCTCATCGAGGCATCCGATCGTAACTATTGGACGCCCGATGCCGAGATGCTCGAGGCGCTTCGCCGCGCGGGCGAAGAACTGGAAGATCGCGTCGAAGGAATTCCCCAGGGAGTCGTTTCATGAATGTCGCATCCGTACCTGTCACCGAAATCCGCCGCAGCAGGCCTGCGCCACCCGATGGCGAGGGCAGCCTGCAGGTCGAGCTCGATCCGTCCATGAAGATCGGCAATGCCCGCGTCTTTGCCGTTTATGGCAAGGGCGGGATCGGCAAGAGCACCACCTCGTCCAACCTGTCGGTGGCCTTCTCCAAGCTTGGCAAGCGAGTCCTGCAGATCGGCTGCGATCCCAAGCACGATTCCACCTTCACGCTCACCAAGCGGCTGACGCCTACGGTGATCGACGTGCTCGAGTCGGTCGACTTTCATCCGGAGGAATTGCGGATCGAAGACTTCGTCTTCGAGGGCTATAACGGGGTGATGTGCGTGGAGGCGGGCGGGCCGCCCGCGGGTACGGGTTGTGGCGGCTATGTCGTCGGGCAGACGGTCAAGCTGCTGAAGGAACACCACCTGCTCGACGAGACCGACGTGGTCATCTTCGATGTGCTGGGCGATGTGGTGTGCGGGGGCTTTGCTGCGCCCCTCCAGCATGCCGAGCGCGCGCTGATCGTCGCCGCCAACGACTTCGACTCGATCTTCGCCATGAACCGGATCGTGCAGGCGATCGGCGCCAAGGCGAAGAACTACAAGGTGCGACTCGGTGGCGTCATCGCCAATCGCAGCGCCCAGACCGACCAGATCGATCGATTCGCCGACCGGGTGGGGCTCAATCGCCTGGCGCATTTCCCCGATCTCGATGTGATTCGTCGCAGCCGCCTGAAAAAGGCCACGCTGTTCGAAATGGAGTCCTCGCCTGAACTCGAAGCGGTCAAGCAGGAGTACCTGCGGTTGGCGGCCAGTCTCTGGGCCGGCACCGAAGCCATGGCGCCTGACGCGCTGAAGGATCGCGAGATTTTCGATCTGCTAGGGTTCGACTGATGTCTCAAAGCAGCTATACCGAACGACGCGGGCAGATCGAAGCCTACTTCGATCGCACCGCCGCCGAGGCCTGGGCCCGGCTCACGTCTGATGCGCCGGTGAGCGGTGTCCGTGCAACCGTTCGAGCGGGGCGCGAACAGATGCGCCGCCTGCTGGTCGACTGGGTCGGGGGGGGCGACGCACCCGCGCCGCTTGCGGGTCGCAGCCTGCTCGATGCCGGATGTGGCACGGGCCTGCTCGCGGTTGATGTCGCGCGCCTGGGCGCAGCGGTGACGGCCATCGATCTCTCGCCCACCCTGGTTGAACTCGGCCGTGAGCGCCTGCCGACCAACCTCGCGCCCGGTTCGGTGCGCCTGCTCTCGGGCGATATGCTCGACCCGGCGCTGGGCGAGTTCGATCATCTGGTGGCCATGGATTCGCTCATTCACTACTCCCCCGAGCAGGCCATTGCCGCGCTTGCTGCCCTGGCCCCGCGCATCCGCCGGTCGATGGTGTTCACCTTTGCCCCCGGCAGCCTGCCGCTTCGGATGATGATCCGTATCGGTCGACTGTTTCCGCGCGGTGATCGATCGCCCTGGATCGTGCCGGTGGCACCGCAGACCATGCAGCGCATGCTGGTCGAGGCGCTGGGGCCGTCAGGTTGGACACTCGGGCGCAGCCAACGGGTGGCACGCGGCTTCTATACCTCTCAGGCTCAGGAACTCGTGCGGGCATGATGCGGCTCGGTCTCTTTTCGCCCAGACGCTGGTCGCGCATCGATCCGCGCCTGATGCCCTTTGCCGATCTCGCCACGGGCGATCTGCCCATGAGTCGGCTGCTCAGGCTGGCGCTGTTTCAGGTGTCAGTGGGGATGGCTACCGCGTTACTGGTCGGCACACTCAATCGTGTGCTGATCGTTGAACTGGGCGTGGCCGCATGGGTGGTCTCGACGATGGTGGCCTTGCCCCTGGTGTTCGCCCCATTTCGGGCGCTGGTTGGGTTCCGATCGGACACGCACCGCTCGGTGCTGGGTTGGCGCCGGGTGCCCTACATCTGGGCGGGAACCCTGCTCGAGTTCGGTGGCCTGGCAATCATGCCGTTCTCGCTCATTCTGCTGTCGGGCGATACCCACTGGCCCCAGTGGATTGGCCCCGTCAGCGCGGCGCTGGCTTTCCTGATGGTGGGCGCTGGCATACAGACGGTGCAAACTGCCGGGCTCGCGCTCGCAACCGATGTCGCCTCCGAAGAGAACCGCCCGCGTGTGGTGGCGATGATGTACACCATGCTGCTGGTCGGCATGGTCCTGAGTGGGTTGGTGTTCAGCCTGCTGCTGGCCGAATTCAGCAAGCTCAAACTGATTCAGGTCGTGCAGGGCGCGGCCTTCGTAGCCTTCGCCCTCAACGTGGTGGCGCTCTGGAAACAGGAGGCGCGCGACCCCTCGCGCACCCGTCCCGACCATCAGCGCCCGGGCTTTGCCGAAAGCTGGCAGACCTTCGCTGCGCGGCCCGGGCAGCGTCGCTTTCTGATTGCGCTCTTCATGGGGACGGCCGCCTTCACCATGCAGGACATCATCCTCGAGCCCTACGGCGGTGAGGTGCTGGGTCTGTCGGTGTCGGCGACCAGCCTGCTGACGGCCTTCATGTCGGCCGGGGCTTTGTTCGCCTTTGGTCTGTCTGCGGGGTGGCTGCGCCGCGGCGTCAACCCGCACCGACTGTCTGCGATGGGCGCTTTGGTCGGCGTGTTCGCGTTTTCGATGGTGATCTTTGCCGAGCCCCTGGAGGCGCCCAATCTGTTTCGCACTGGAACGCTGCTGATCGGATTCGGTGGCGGGCTGTTCTCGGTGGGCACGCTCACCGCCGCCATGAACCTTGAATCACAGGGTATGAACGGCCTGGCGCTGGGCGCCTGGGGGGCGGTTCAGGCCAGCGCCGCAGGGTTGGCGATCGCGGCGGGGGGCGTGTTGCGCGATCTGGTCAGCGGGCTGGCGGTGGCGGGGCGTTTGGGCGAGGTGCTCGACTACCCCGGCGTCGGTTACAGCGCCGTCTATCACCTCGAACTGGTGCTGTTGTTCCTCACACTGGCAGCGGTCGGTCCGTTGGTGCGTCATGCCAGTCCCGGCAAGCAGTCAGGCAGCAAGGAATTCGGTCTGGCCGAGTTTCCAGGCTGATCCGTTCATCCGACGAAGGAGAAACACATGGGAAAGGGTGCAATTACCCAATATGTCGATGTCGCGCAGATGGTGCTTTATGTGTTCTGGGTATTTTTTGCCGGCCTGATTTTTTATCTCATCTACGAAAGCAAGCGCGAAGGCTTTCCGCTCGAGAGTGACCGTCCCGACGGGTCGGTCAAGCGTGAGCCCGGCATTTTGCCCATGCCGCGGGTCAAGACTTACCGGACCCAGTTTCATGGCAGTTTTGATGCCCCGCATGACCGTGATCTCGCCGAACCGCCCGTGGCGGGCGAGCGTGCTGCGCCGGCCACCGGGATGCCCTTTGAGCCCACCGGGAACCCGATGACAAGCGGCATCGGTCCCGGCGCGTTCACGCGTCGAACCGACGCCCCCGACCGCACGGCCGAAGGCGAGATCAAGATCGTGCCGCTGTCCCAGGCGCCGGGCTTCTCGCTCGTGGAGGGCGACCCTGACCCGCGTGGCATGCCGGTGGTGGGCTGCGACAACGAGCCCGGTGGCACCGTGACCGAAGTCTGGATTGATCGCTCGGAACACATGGTTCGCTTTCTGGAAGTTCGCACCCATGGCGGTCGTCAGGTCATGCTGCCCATCACGTTTGCACGGGTGATCAATGATCGGGTGGTGGGTCGCGAAGTGCTCGTGCGTTCGATCCTCGGACGACAACTCGAGGATGTGCCGCCGATTCGAAATAGCAGCCAGATCACTTTGCTCGAGGAAGAAAAGGTCATGGCCTATTTCGGTGCTGGCACGCTCTTCGCCACGCCCGGACGTCGCGAGCCGCTGCTGTGAAAGCGCATCACCACGGCCACGAGCACGAACTCGAGCCCCAGCATGGCCTGCCGGAGCGCTTGCCGGCAGGCGAGCGCGTGCTCTGGCAGGCGAGCCCCTCGCGCCGGCGGGTGGCGCTGGATGTTTTTCACATGCGTGCCGTGGCGCTGTATTTCTTGCTAATGCTGGTGCTGCGATTTGTCTTGCAACTCGATCACTCCGGGTCGCTCGAGCAGGCGATCGCCGCGACCAGTTGGGCAGCCTTGCTGTTTGCCCTGGCGCTCGGTCTGCTCTGGCTGCTGGCCGACCTCACCGCGCGTACGACGGTGTATACGATCACCGATCGGCGGGTGGTCATGCGGATCGGAATCGTCCTGAGTCTCACCTTCAATCTGCCGCTGGTGCGGCTGGCCTCGGCGCAGGTCAAACGGCGCGGCGACGGCAGCGGCGACCTGGTGCTCCAGCTGGCGGCTGAGGACAAGATCGCCTGGCTGCATCTGTGGCCGCACGTTCGCGCCTGGCGCCTGAGCCACCCGCAGCCCATGCTTCGCGCCCTGGCCGCGGTGGATGAACCCGCCCGGGTGCTGACCTCGGCCTGGACTCAGGCACAGCCGGACCGAGCCAGTGCTGCGGCCATGGCTGGAAGCGCCGGTGCCGCCGACCGCGCCGCGGCATTGGGCCATGCGCAGATCGCCTGAGATCTCCAGCGCGCTCACGGCACGCCCCCGAGTCGAGGGCTGGCCGCTTGCGGCGGTCGGGCTGCTCGTGATCAGCAGTCTGGTGCTGACCGCCTGGGTGCAGTACGACAAGTTTCATGCACCGGCGCCGCCACCCGTCTCCCTGGTACTCGAGTCGCGCGCGCTGGTCTTTAGAGATGGCCGTGACGGCAGCGTTCAGGTGGTCGATGCCGACAGCGGCGAGCGCCTGGAGGCCATCACCGGCGAGGCGGGGTTCGCTCGCGGGGTGCTGCGAGGTCTGGCGCAGGCGAGGCTTCGACAGGGCGGCTCACCTGAGACGCCCTTCGAGTTGCGTCGCGAGGGTGATGGTGCGCTGCGACTGGCCGATCCGGTCACCGGGCGGTCGGTTGATCTCACGGTGTTCGGTCCGACCAACGCCGTCGTCTTTCAAAGCTATCTGCAGATTCGGAAGCCATTTTCATCGGGGGAACCATGACCGCACAAACCATCGCGAGGCGTCCCGCCGCGCCCAATGAATCGACCCTCAAGGCACAACAAGATTCCATTCTTGCGCCGCGCTTCTACACGACTGATGCCGACGCGATCAATCGCATTTCGGTAGAGTCGATTCGGCCTCAGTGGGAAGCCCTGATGGCTGAGTTCGAGGGTGACAATAACGAAGACCACTTCCAGCGTCCGGCCGACATGGACAAGGACTACTCCGGCCTTGATCCGGTGCTGTACAAGGAATTCACCGACTTTCTCATCAGCTCGATCACTTCCGAGTTTTCAGGCTGTGTGCTCTATGCCGAACTGCGGCGCAAGGTCGACAACCCCGACATGAAGGCGCTGTTCGGCTACATGGCACGCGACGAATCGCGCCATGCGGGCTTCATCAACCAGTGGCTCAAAGACTTTGGCATCGGTGTCGACCTGGGCTTTCTCACCAAGGCGAAGAAGTACACCTATTTCAAGCCCAAGTTCATCTTCTACGCGACCTACCTGTCGGAGAAGATTGGTTACGCGCGTTACATCACCATCTATCGGCAGATCGAGCGTCACCCTGAACTGCGCTTTCATCCGATCTTTCTCTGGTTTGAGCGGTGGTGCAACGACGAGTTCCGTCATGGCGAAGCCTTTGCCCTGCTCATGCGGGCCAATCCGCACTTGCTCACGGGTGTCAATCGACTCTGGATCCGCTTCTTCCAGTTGGCGGTGTTTGCCACGATGTACGTGCGCGACCATACCCGGCCGACGCTGCACCGCGCGCTCGGGCTTGATCCTGGCGTCTACGATCGGCAGGTGTTCGACATCACCACCGAGATCTGCAAACAGGTCTTCCCGGTCACGCTCTCATGGGATGACCCGCGCTTTTTGGCCGGCCTGGATCAGCTCTGCCAGATTCAGTTGGCAATTGATGAGGCCAAGACGCGCCCGGGGCTGCTCAGTCTTGCCCGCCGCGGCCTGCTCGCTGCGCGGGCCAGTGCCGTGTTCGCGCGCCTGTTCTTCTTACCGGTCCGCGAGAACCGCCTGCCGGACGACATGCGGCTCGTGCCGAGCTGGTGATGACGCTGCTGCTGACCGTCGTCTTCACGCTGCTCGTCTGGTGGTTGTCCACCGGACTGGTGCTGAGGGCGGTGGATCAGGTGGCTGGGCGGCAGCGGGTGACCATGGCCGTTGCCTCGCTGGTGCTGGTGCTGGGCATCGCGGGTATCGTGCTCACCCGTGACTTGGCAACGCCGTTCGGAGCCTACATGGGCTTTGTATGTGCCGTGATGGTCTGGGCGTGGCAGGAGGTGGCCTTTTTGCTCGGTCTGGTCACCGGCCCCAACCGCCAGCCCTGCCCACCGGTGTCTGGCTGGCGACGCGCCTGGTTTGCCTTCACCGCAATCGCCCATCACGAGGCGGCCTTGCTGCTGCTGGGGCTCGCGGTGCTTCTGCCCAGTCTCGATGCCCCCAATCAGGTGGCAGCCCAAACCTTTCTGGTGCTCTGGGTGATGCGACTGAGCGCCAAGCTCAACATCTTTTTGGGCGTCAAGAATTTCTACGAACCCTTCCTGCCGCCTTCACTCCATTACCTGCTCAGCTACTTTTCCAGGCGCAGCTTCAACATGCTGTTTCCGTTCAGCGTCGGGCTGTCCACCCTCATGGCGGCGCTGGTCTGGTTCTGGGCCGTGCAGGCGAGCACGGCGTATCAGGAAGTGGCGATGGGGCTGATCGGCTCGCTGCTGGTTTTCGCGATCATCGAGCATTGGTTGCTGGTGATCCCGATGCAGCCCGAGATGCTCTGGCGCTGGGCGATCCGCTCGCGATCTTGAGGCGGATCAGTCCGAGCCGGGGTAGCCCTTGACCCCGGGCCCTTTGGTACGAGCGGCCTACTCGGCAGGGGGCATGGTGTCCGCGAACGTGTTCCGCGCGAACAGTTTGACCGCAAATTGGTCAAGGTTCGGATAGCGCGCACGCCAGGGCAGGTCGTCGAAGCGCCACTCAAGGTAGCCCAGCGCGCAACCGAGCGCGACATCGGCCAGCGAATACCGCGCATCAACGCAGTAGGCGTTGTCCCCCAGACCGCGCGACATGGCATCCAGGGCGGCCTCGATCTTGCTGCGTTGCTTGTCGATCCAGGCCTTGCTGCGCTGGGTCTCGGGGCGTCTCAGTTCGGCGCGAATGAGCGCGGCAGCGTCGAGCGCGCCATCGGCAAGAGCCTCCCACGTTTTGACCTCGGCGCGCGCGGCCGTTGGCCGGGATGAGCTTGTGCACCGGCGTGAGGTTGTCGAGGTATTCCACGATGACCCGCGAATCGAACAGCGCGCCGCCGTCGTCCATCACCAAATAGGGCACCTTGCCGAGCGGGTTTGCCCGCTGGATTTCGGCATGGCTCGCTGCAACGTCAACGACTTCAAACTGGAAGTCGATCTTCTTTTCGGCCATCACGATGCGCACTTTGCGCACGAACGGACTACCAGGGGAACCGATCAGTTTCATGGGGGACTTTGGTACGGAGAAGGTGTTGCCGAGTATAGCAAGCGTCCTCCGTACGCAGGAGGGGGTGGGGGGCTCGCTTCGATGCGACCCTGACTGCAGGTTGAGCAGATCTTGTCAGAATTCATCGGCGGAGCGGGGCGACTGGTCGTCGAGCGGAGTCTGCCAGTCGGGGCCGCTACCTGGCGCCCGTGCCAGCGCGACCGGGCGTGCGTGATGGCCGGTGCTAGGATGGCGGCTCATTCAGACCGATCCCCATCATGACTGCAAGCCCCGACACGCTTCACGCACTCGCTGCACTTTCCCCACTCGATGGCCGCTATGCCCCCAGACTTGGCGCCCTGCGCGATCTGCTCTCCGAAGCCGCCTTCATGGGCCGGCGGGTGCATGTCGAGGTTGAGTGGCTGATTGCGCTCTCCGATGCCGGCATGGCCGAACTGGCGCCCTTTTCAGCGGCCGCGCGCGAGCGCCTTCGCGACACCGCGCACGGCTTCGGTCTGGCGCAGGCCGCACGCGTCAAGGAGATTGAGTCGGTGACCAATCACGATGTCAAGGCGGTGGAGTATTTTCTGAAGGAATCGGTGCGGGGCGATCAGGAACTCGAGCGCGCGGCCGAATTCATTCATTTCGCCTGCACCTCCGAAGACATCAACAACACCTCGCACGCGCTCATGCTCAAGTCGGCGCGGGATCAGGTGCTGTTGCCGGCGTTGCGTTCGGTGGTGGCGCGCCTGCGCCTGCTGGCCCACGATCTGGCCGATGTGCCCATGCTGTCACGCACCCACGGTCAGCCGGCGTCGCCCACTACGCTGGGCAAGGAACTCGCCAATTTCGTGGCCCGCCTTGAACCGGCGGCTGCGTGTCTTGCCGAGGTGCGCCCGCTGGCCAAGCTCAATGGCGCGGTGGGTAACTTCAATGCGCACCTCATCGCCTGCCCTGAAATCGACTGGGAGAACCACTCGCAGCGCGTGGTCGAGTCGCTGGGGCTGACGGTCAATCCCTACACCATCCAGATCGAGCCTCACGACTACATGGCCGAGCTGTTTGATGCGCTCGCCCGCATCAACACCATCCTGATCGATCTGGATCGTGACCTCTGGGGCTACATCTCGCTGGGCTACTTTCGTCAAAAGCTCAAGGCGGGCGAGGTGGGCTCGTCGACCATGCCGCACAAGGTCAATCCCATCGACTTCGAGAACTCCGAGGGCAATCTGGGACTGGCCAACGCGCTGCTGCGGCACTTGGCCGAGAAGCTGCCGGTATCGCGCTGGCAGCGAGACCTCACCGACTCCACCGTGCTGCGTAACGTGGGTGTCGCCCTGGGTCATGCACTGCTCGGTTTTGATGCCTGCCTGCGCGGTCTGGGCAAGCTCGAGGTTGACCGGGTGAAGCTCGCCGACGACCTCGCCGCCAATCAGGAGGTGCTGGCCGAAGCCATTCAGACGGTGATGCGCCGTTACGCCGTCGAGAACCCGTATGAGCAACTCAAGGCGCTGACGCGGGGCAAGGCCATCGGCGCCGAGGAGCTTGCAGCATTTGTCGACCAGTTGCCCATTCCCGAAGACGCGAAGGCAAGGCTGCGCGCGCTCACGCCCGCCGGCTACATCGGCAAGGCCATTGACCTGGCTCGGCGGATTTGAGTCACCGGCCCGGCACAATGCAGTGCCGGGTTAATGGGCGTTGGCCTTGTGGGCGCTGATATCCTCTTTTTCCTTTGATACACCCTCAGGCCAGGCGGTGGCCGGTCGGCTCTCGACTGGCGGCTTTTTCCTCGAGACTCCACACACAGGATTCGCCATGAAAATGACTCTCTCGGGCGCTGCAGCGCTGACAGCCGTGTGCCTCGCGTGGGCGCAACCGGTGGCGGCACAGTTCGCCAAGGTCGACGATGCGATCAAGTATCGCCAGTCGGCCTTCACGGTCATGAATATCCACATGGGCCGACTGGGTGCCATGGCGCGCGGTGACGTGCCCTTTGATGCGGCGGCGGCCCAGGCGTCTGCCAAGGTGGTCGAACTGGTCAGTCATCTGCCCTGGGATGCCTTTCCCGCGGGATCGAATACCGGTGCAGCCAAGATCAAGGGCGACCCCTGGAAGGATCCGGCCGGGTTCGCCAAACTGCAAGAAGACCTGAAGGCGCAAACCGCGAAGCTACCGGCGGCGGTGGCCACCCTGGACGGCCTCAAGGGTCAGGTGGGCGCAACCGGGCGCGCCTGCCGGGCCTGTCACGAGCAGTATCGCGAGGTTCGCTGAGCGGTTCCTGAGCGTCCCGATTTTTCGGCGACGGGCCGGCCGCGGCGCGCTTGGCGCCCGGTCGCCGCAGCCAGCGTGCTGGCCTCAGCGCACGAGCGCTGCGACCAGCGCGCCGGCCAGGGCCAACACCAGCAGTGCCCTCAGGCGCATCGCCGGGTCATCCCGCGACGCCTCGGCGGGCGCACTCAGTTGTTGATCGCCGGTGATCATGGCCGAGGTGAGTCGCTGGCCGCGTCTCAGGCGGTACCAGACAATGGCCAGGACGTGCAGCGCGATGAGCGCAAGCAGCACGATGCGATTGCTTTGATGCAGGCCCGTGATGAAGTCGCTGGTGCTCCCTGACACCAGCTTGCGCAAGGGCCCGTCCCACATGATGCCGTCGTTGCTGAACAGCCCGCTCGCCGCCTGGAACGCGCTGACGAGCAGCAAGGCATACACCGACAGCGCACCGGCCGGCGAGTGGCCGGCGCGGTGGGGTTGCTGGCCTCGAAGCGATCGCCAGGCTGTCCGCAGGCGCGGCGGGAAGCTTGCGAAACGCGCATGAAGTGGCCCTGTGAAGCCCCAGATCAGGCGGAACACCAGGAGCGTGAGAATGGCGTAGCCAAAGCGGAAATGCCATTGCATCTCTCCGGTTTTGACCGACACCACCGAGCCCAGGATGCACAGCGCGAGCGCCCAGTGAAAGAGGCGCGTGGGGAGATCCCAGATGCGAACACGATGAAGCTTCATGAGCGGACCGTGTTCAGGCGCGCAGCCAGAGGCTGCCAAGGAAGAGCCCGATCATCGCCATGACGATGGCCAGCTTGAGCACCGCCCCCACAAGCATGCCGATCCAGGTGGCAAGGCCGACCTGACCGGCCCGCAGCAGATCGCGTCGCGCGATGAATTCGCCGACCGCTGCACCCAGCAGCGGCATGAACAGCAAGCCCCAGAAGCCCGAGAGCACGCCCAGCAGGGCGCCCACCGTGGCGCCGATGATGGCCCACCGGGATGCGCCAACCTTTTTGGCACCCACCGCACCCGCCAGCCAGTCAATCGCCATGGCGAGCAACGCGAGCGCCGACAGCACCGCGCAGGTGAAGCCCGAGATGCGGGCAAAGCCGTCAATCCAGGCCGCAAGCAGGGCGCCCAGCAGCACCAGGGGTGGTCCGGGCAGCGCCGGCAGCACCGTGCCGAGCACTCCCCCCACCATCAGGAGCACGGCGAGCGCCCAGAGTGCGATGTCCATGGTGGTTGGTGAGGGAGCGCCGCCCAATCAGGGCAGTTCCGCCTCGCCTTCGTTCTTTTTTTTCTGCGGCTTGACGAGGTCTTCACGCTTGACGCCCAGCCACATGGCGATGGCGGCAGCC
>CAIVPX010000159.1 GCA_903907905.1 uncultured bacterium
AGCCCAGTGGCTCTCGTCCAGCGCCTGCGAATAATGCTTGTCCGATGCAAAAGCACGCACCGCGTCGGTGAGGTGCTGGCGGTAGGCGGTGTCGGACATGTCCAGCCGGTCAACACCTATCAGTGCGAAGTTGGCTGGCAGTAACTCGGTACGCGCCAGGTTGTAGAGCGCGGGTATCAGCAAGCGCTTGGTCAGGTCGCCGGCGGCTCCAAAGATCACCATGGCGCACGACGGTGCCTGCTGGCCGTGCGGTATAGCCTCGTGCTCAATGTCGTGGGCGGTGGCCATACTCAGCTTTTCGCGGGTTCTTGGTGGCCGCCGAACTGTTTGCGCATGGCTGACAGCAACTTTTCCGCAAACGTATGGTCTTGGCGTGAGCGAAATCGGGTGTAGAGCGCTGCCGTCAAAACGTCGGCCGGAACCGCCTCCTCGATCGCCGCCTGGATCGTCCAGCGACCCTCGCCTGAATCGTCCACATGGCCGGAAAATGCGCTCAGTTGCGGGTCTTCGGCCAGCGCGTTGGCGCTCAGGTCCAGCAGCCAGGACGACACCACGCTGCCGCGGCGCCAGACCTCGGTGATTTCCGCCAAGTCCAGGTTGTAGCGCCGTTCTGCAGGAACACTTTCTTGGGCAACGCCCTTCAGGATATCAAGTCCTTCGGCGTAGGCCTGCATCAGCCCGTACTCGATGCCGTTGTGGACCATCTTCACGAAATGGCCCGAGCCGGCAGGACCAGTGTAGAGGTAGCCGTCTTCGGCGGTCGAGTTGCGAACCCCGCGCGCGGGCGTTTTATCGATGGACCCGATGCCTGGCGCTAGCGTCTTGAAAATCGGATCGAGCCGCTGCACGGATGCCTTATCGCCTCCAATCATCAGGCAATAACCTCGCTCGAGTCCCCAGACCCCGCCGCTGGTTCCCACGTCGATATAGTGGACGCCTTTGGGCTCCATCGCCTGGGCGCGCCGCACGTCGTCCTTGAAGTTAGAGTTGCCGCCGTCGATGATGCAGTCGCCCGGCTCAAGCAGTTCGCCCAGAGCGCTTACCGCGGCCTCGGTGATAGGGCCCGATGGCAGCATCACCCATACAGCGCGCGGGCGGCTAAGCTTGCGAACCAGGTCCGCCATATCCTTAGCCGTGCTTGCCCCCTCACCACCGAGTTGCACCACCGCCGCTGCGTTGGTGTCGTAGACCACACAAGAGTGCCCGTATCGCATCAACCGCCTGACAATGTTGCCACCCATGCGACCCAAACCGATCATGCCCAGTTCCATAGCGTCTCCTTTAGATTGTTGTACCAAAATCCAGCGGGTTGTCCCATGGACAGCGCCCTAGGCAACCTGCCAAAGTGAAAGGCGTTGTGCACGCTCGAATACCAGAACACCCTCAAAACCCGAGACGCCCGGCACGATTCAAATTACAGCTCAAGCTTTTGCGATCCTAAGTGCCCTGTCTTAAATATTTGCAGCGCCATGGTAACGCCGAGGACCTACCCTTGGCAGCAGTGCCGACAGGGCTCGAGCAATTGCCTTTGCAATTACCTGCCGATTGCACTGCTCGATGAATACTTTTGCTGACCTTTAAGTAGGGCCTCACTGCTCGATTAAGATCTTCTTGCGAGTACATGAACTACCGCCAAGCTGTCAAGGATTTCCGCCACCCTTGTTATGAATGACGTCTATTTGGACGGGGTCATTGGACTCTCGAAGCAGGCACGGCACAGCGGCCAGGTCATGGCGACGGCAACAAGACCGCTCACCGCGCAGATCAGCGCAGCCATCGGCGCGCCGAGGCGCTCGGCCAGCCATCCAATCGCCAAAAACCCGAGCGGCGCAACACCGATGCACATGGTCATCAAGCCCATGACAGCTGGCCGTCCATCTGCCTGAACGCTGTTGTAAACCAGCGTCGGCTGCATCACCGCGAAGCCAGCCTGCGCGATGCCAATGACAAACAAAATGGCACACGTCAGCAGCACGTTGTGGCTCCAGGCAAAGCCAACCTGCAGCACAAGAAACAGAAGCACCGCCCCAAGATACACCGGCCCATGGCGCAGGCGCCGTGCGATCGAGGTCAGCACCAACGCGCCAAGCAGCGAGCCGATGCCGTCCAGACTAGCCAGCAGGCCAACGCCTTGCGCGTCCAGGTGAAGCTGGTCACGGCCGATGACCGGGATCATGCTCAAGACCGGCCAGCCGAACAGGTTGAAAAGTACCGTGATCCACAGGGTCGCCTGAAGCGGGCGCGATTCGCGAGCTGTCTGCAGACCGCTCAGCAATAGACCGCGGATCGTGGGTTTAGTGGCAACCGCTGCCTG
>CAIVPX010000160.1 GCA_903907905.1 uncultured bacterium
ATGTGGTCGAGGTGGAGAACTTCGAGTCGATCCACAACCACTCGGCCTACGCCCGCATCGAGTCGGCCTGAGCCGGGGGCCGCCCCCGGCGTCGGATCATGCACCTGCGCGCGCGTGACGCTCGCAGCGCCCGGGCCCTGCACGGGGCTCAGCGCGGCCCGGCAAGGTGTGAACGCTAGTCGCGAAAGTTCTGGTAGGCGAGCGGCAGATCGGTGACCTCTTTCTTCAAGAGCGCGATGGCCGACTGCAGATCGTCCCGTTTGGCGCCGGTCACCCGCACCGTGTCGCCCTGAATGCTGGCCTGAACCTTCAGCTTGCTGTCCTTGATGAGGCGGACGATTTTCTTGGCGTGATCCGAGGGGACGCCGTGTCGCACGGTAATGAGCTGCTTGACCTTGTCGCCGCCGATTTTCTGCACGTCGCCAATGTCCAGGAAGCGCACGTCGACGCCACGCTTGGCAAACTTGCCGATCATGACGTCGCGGACCTGGGAGAGCTTGAAGTCGTCATCGGCGAAGGCGGTGAGTTCCCGTTCCTTTTGCTCGACGCGCGCGTCCGAGCCCTTGAAGTCGAACCGGTTGGCGATTTCCTTGTTGGCCTGGTCGATCGCATTGCGCACTTCGACCTGATTGGCTTCGCAGGCGATGTCGAAAGAGGGCATGATCGTCTCCGCTGAGTCAGTAGAACTTCTTCTCGAAAAACTGCGCCCGGCCCATCGCCGGATCGAGTTCGTAGGCTTGAAAGCCCGAGGCTTGGTAGGCCGAGATGGCGGCGTGGTTGCCTTCGAGCACTTCGAGCGTGAGCTTGCAGCAGCCTCGCTCTCGGGCCCCGCGCTCGGCGGCTGCGAGCAGGGCTCGCGCAATACCACGCCGGCGAAACGGCGCCGACACGATGAGGTCGTGGATGTTGAGCAGGGGCTTGGCCCGAAAGGTGGACACCCCTTCGAAACAGTTGATCAGCCCGACTGGCTGAGGACCCACTCGAGCCAGCCAGCCCACGTAGTGCGGGCGCGAGGCCAGCAGCTCGCAGATCGAGTGTCTGACCGCGTCGGGCAAGGCCTGGCCGCCGCCTTCCGGCGTTTGGGCGTATTCGTCAAGCAACCCGACCAGTGCCTCGCGATCGGCCGCTTGTGTCAGGTCTAGCGCAGACACGCTGATGGCATCCGATTCCGATTCGCGCGAACCGGTTGGCGAAGAGGCGTTGGGGGTGTCAATGACCATGCGGAATTTTATGCGCTTGAAGGCGGCGGGTGGGCTCAAGCGCCCGATCGGGACTCAAGTTTCTCCCAGCGATCGAGGCATTCCATCAGTTCTTCCTCGATTCGGGCAAAGCGCTCGTTCAGCGCACCGATATCGGCTGCGGGGTCCTGGTAGGTGCGGCTATCGGCCAGCCGCGCCGACAACTGAGCCTGCTCGGTTTCGAGCGCGGCGATGCGCGCAGGCAGTGTCTGCAACTCGCGCTGCTCCTTGTAGGAGAGCCGGGTTCGGTCGGCCGTCGCGCGCGCCACGGCTGGGGCCGCCGGGGTAGCGGCGGCCGTGACCGGGGCAGCGGATACCGGGGCTGCGCCATGGGCAGCGCGTGGATCGCTGCGCCCGACGCCCGATGCAGCGAGATCGGCCGCTCGGCGTCCGCGCGCCGCGATCACGTCGCTGAAGCCGCCGGCGTATTCGAGCCAGTGCGCTTCACCCTCGAAGGCCAGCGACTGCGTGACGACCGCATCGAGAAAGGCCCGGTCGTGGCTCACCAGCAGTACGGTGCCCGAGTAGTCGGCCAGCAATTCTTCGAGCAGCTCGAGCGTCTCGATGTCGAGATCGTTAGTCGGTTCGTCGAGTACCAGCAGATTGGCCGGACGCGCAAACAGGCGTGCGAGCAGTAGGCGGTTGCGCTCACCGCCCGACAGGCTCTTGACGGGCGAACGCGCGCGTTCGGGCGCAAACAGGAAGCGCCCGAGATAGCTCATGACATGGGTTCGAGTGCCGCCGATCTCCACCCATTCCGAGCCGGGGCTGATGGTGTCGGCCAGCGTCGCCTCGTCGTCGAGTTGTGCGCGCATCTGGTCGAAGTAGGCGACATTGAGCTGGGTGCCTAGCCGCAACTGGCCTTCGTCGGGCTCGAGATCGCCCAGAATGAGGCGTAAAAGGGTGGTTTTTCCCGCGCCATTGGGGCCGATGAGCCCCACACGGTCACCCCGGCTGATCACGCAGTCGAGGCCGCGAACGATCCAGCGGTCTGCCCAGGCCTTGCCCGCCTGCGTCAGCTCGGCGACGAGTTTGCCGGAGCGCTCGCCCGCATCGACCTCGATCCGGGTGCTGCCCACCTGCTCGCGTCGTTGGGCGCGCTGGCGACGAAGTTGTTCCAGCCGACGCACGCGCCCTTCATTGCGGGTGCGTCGGGCTTCGACACCCTGCCGGATCCAGACTTCTTCCTGGGCAAGCAGCTTGTCGAACTTGGCGTTGATAACGTCTTCCTGGGCCAGTTCGTCGGCCTTGCGCGCCTGGTAGGCGGCGTAGCTGCCGGGGTAGGAGCGCAGGATGCCGCGGTCGAGCTCAACGATGCGCGTGGCGACCCGATCCATCAACTGTCGGTCATGGGTGATGAGCAAGGTGGCTTCCTTGCGCGAGACCAGCAGTTCCTCGAGCCAGGCGATCGATTCAATGTCGAGGTGATTGGTGGGTTCGTCAAGCAGCAGTAAATCCGGCTCGGCGACTAGCGCACGGGCCAGGGCAACCCGTTTTTTCGTGCCGCCCGACAGGGTGCTGATCGTGGCGGTGGCAGACAGCCCAAGCTGGCTCAGGATGCGTTCGATGCGATGCGCCATGGCCCAGCCGTCGCTGGCGTCGAGTTCACCCTGCAGGCGGGCCATCTGCTCGAGCGCGTCATCGGGGACGAGCGCTGCATCGCCCGCCAGCAGGTTGCCCAGATGCTGATACTGAGTGATCCGGGCCGCCTGTTCGGGCATGGCGGCCGCGACAGCCTCATAGACCGAATGAGCCGGGTCAAACACGGGTTCCTGCGGCACGAAGGCGAGGGTGCTGCCACTGCGCCGCACGATCTGTCCGTCATCGAGCGGCGCCAGACCCGCCAGTGCCTTGAGCATCGAGGACTTGCCCGTGCCGTTGCGACCGATGAGCGCCACGCGTTCGCCGGCGTCGATGCTGAAATCGACGCCATCGAGCAGCGCGACATGACCGTAGGCGAGGTGGCCTGCGGTGAGACTGAGAAGGCTCATCCGATTACGTTCCGGGGGAAAGGGTGAGGGTCTGCGCGAGCGGGCAGACGGTTCGACATTCTCGCAGAGGCGGGCCTGCCCTGCCCGCGAGATCCGTCTCAGTGACCCGTGCTGCGTGCCAGCACGCGCTCGAACGCAGCCGTCAGCTCATTACCGCGCCAGGCGACATGGTGGTCGGGGCGAACCAGCACGTAATCGGCGCCATACAGATCGCGTGCCGTGTCATCGCCCAGATTCAAGGCGTCGAGCGGCATGCCTTGCTGCCTGGCCTGCACCAGGGCTCGTGTCGCGGCCGCCGGGTCGGCTCGACCCAGGCATAGCAGGGTGAATTCGGGACCGAAGCGATCGAACAGGGCGACCTCGTCGGACAGCCACAGATGCGGCGCGCGCGCGCCTGGTGTGGCGTGTGGCCGATAGTGGTACCAGTCGTCGGCCGGGGCCTCGTCGGGGCTTGGACCGATGAGCGGCGAGCCGCCGTAGAACACCCCCAGATGAATGCCCGGGATATCGAATTCGCTGCGGGCATGCTCGAGGAGGCGCCGCGAGAGCTCGGTGCGCGCCTGCTCGCCATGTGTATCCGTTGCTTCGATGTGCGGGGGCACGGGCAGACGTCCGATGCTCTCGGCCATCGTTCGCGCAAAACGCGTGTTGCGGCGGGCGATCGGCAGACGTTCGGCCTCGTAGCTGCGCAACAGCGCGGGGCCGCCCCAGCCCCGGCAGGCGGCCGCGAGCTTCCAGGCCAGGTTGGCGGCATCGTCGACAGCGGTGTTGTAGCCCTGTCCGCCGGTGGGGGTGAAGAGGTGCGCCGCGTCGCCCGCCAGAAACAGACGGGGCGGATCAAGGGCCTCGACGAAGGCGTCGGCGACCAGCATGTAGCCGGCCGTCCATGGCGAGCAACCAATGATCTCGCGCCTGAAGCCGGCGCCCATGGCCTGTTCGAGGCAGTGGTCGGCAAAGGCATGGTCCGGCGTTTGCCCGGGTGCCAGTTGTACGGCGGTGCTGAACAGCGCCCGCCCGTCGAGCGACATGGCGAGCGCGCGCCGCTCGGGGTTGAGCGCCCAGTATTGCCAGGAGGCGGGTTTGTTCGAGACCCGGTAGAAGTCGTCGGAGCGGAAATATATGGACAGCATCCGGCCGCCCATGAAGTCGCGGTCCTCCTCGCGCAATCCTTCATAACGGCTGCCGATGGCCTCGCGCACCAGGCTTCGCGGGCCTTCACAGCCCACCACGTAATCGGCTTCGATCGCGAGCGCGGGGCCACCCTCGACCGCTTCGGCATGCACGATCACCGAGTTGCTCAGACGCTCCAGGCCGGTGGCGCGGGTTCGCAGGTGAAGGTTCACCGATGCATGGCGCCGGACGGCGTCCATCAGCACCGGCTCGATGAACATCTGCTGCGCGCGGTGCAGCGGCTCGGGCGTGGGCCATCGATCGTCGTGACCGGCGCGTCGGCCTTGTGCCTGCGCGCGCGTCAGCCCCGGCAGCCGTGCGAGTTCATGGCCCGAGAAGCGGGTGAAATAGGCGATGTCTTGCGGAAAATCGGCGGGCAATCCGGTTTGCCGGATTCGATTCGACAACCCCAGCCTGCGGTAATGCTCCATGGTGCGGGCGGTGGTCGCATTGGCCTTCGGAAACCGCGCCGGCCCTTCGTCCTCCTCGATGAGTGCGCACGCGATGCCCCGCCTGCCGAGTTCGAGCGCGAGCACCAGCCCGGCGGGGCCTGCGCCGATGATGGCAACCTGCGTGCGCAGCGAAGTGGGCGGGCTCATGCCGGGCGAACTCATTCGGGTGAGAACAGGAAAGGCTACGGTGACCTGCGCCCGGAATGCTATCAACATTCCCCGGGCGGCAGGCGGGACGCGCGGCGGGGTGCTCATGACCGTGCCGACTCGCGCAGCGTGATACCCAGGCTGCACGCGTGAGGGTTTGACGATACCCTCTCGGCTGGGTGGTCAGTCGGCCGGGCGGGCAGCCCGCCTCCCCATCGCACAATTTTCGCTGGAGTCTGGGCTTGGAACTCTTCAATCTGAACGGGAAAGTTGCGGTCGTCACGGGCGCCAGTCGTGGCATTGGCCGGGCCATTGCCGAGCGACTGGCCGAGCA
>CAIVPX010000161.1 GCA_903907905.1 uncultured bacterium
GTGGCGAGCCTCACCCTCACCACGACCGGCGCGAGTTATCTGAGCGAGGCGAATGGGCTCACCGTGAGCAGCGCGACGGTGGGAGGCCTGAATTTGACGACAGGCGGTGCGACAGTCTTGCAGAGTGTGACGTCCACGGATGCGGTGGGTGTTACGGTGAGCGGGGGCGATCTGACGGTGGGGAGCGTGACCGCCAGCAAGCAGGCGGTGACGCTCACGACGAGTGGAGCGGTGCTCGATGGCGACAGCGCGGCAGATGACGTAAACATCACCGCATCGAGCCTGACGGTAACGGCTTCTGGCCTGGGTACTCCGGCGAACCCGCTCCATACGGCGGTGGCCAGCTTGACTGGCACGCTTGGTGCAGGTGGCGTGCATTTGGCCGATGCTGACGCTTTGCAGATCACTGCCCTCGCCAGCAGTGGTGACGTCACGCTGGCCACGGGTGGTGACCTGACCGTCTCCTCCCTGAACGCTGCAGGCCAGTCCGTCGCGTTGTACGTAACCGGCTCGGTGCTGGATGGGGATAGCGCCTCAACCGGCGTCAAGCTGAGCGCGGGCAGTCTTAGCGTGGAGGCTGACGGGCTGGGTAGCAAGGGAAATCCCCTCGAGACCAGTGTCGATAGCTTGACGGCAGTGATGGGGACAGGCGGGGCTTATCTCAAGGACACCGACGCGGTGGAGGTTGTCGCCGCGAGTGGCTCCGGTCCGATCGCTGTTCAAGCGCCTGCTGGCGCATTCGCTGTCACTGAGTCCAGAGTTTTGACCAGTCCCTTATCGCTCGAAAGCAGAAATATCGAGATCGGCGCAGACTTGTCCGGCCCCCGCCTTGACGTAGTCGCTCCCATTCCGGACGGTGAGACGGAACCCTTGCCGATGGTCGTTGGTTCGCTCGTCCCCAACCGCACGCCCGAAGACGGTGTGCATATCGATTCGGATGAGGTTGGCCGCCTGAGCTTTGACAGGATCGTACTGGGGAGCGGTCAGGCGGGCCAGGCCATCTGGTTCCAGACCACCCCTGGCGACACGTCCGATCAATTGGTTTTCCGCAGCCCGGTTGAGGTCGACACGCTCAGCAACACTCGATTCAGCGGCCTGATCAAAGGCCGTGGCCTGCAAGTCAAAGGCCCGGGCAGCACGACTTATCTGGATGGCGCTGACATTTTACAGACAGAGGATGTGGTCATTGATGACCGTGTCGTAGTGAACCAAAGTTCGCTCATCGAGGTCATCGGGGGCAAGATCACTCTCAACGGTGGCATCAAGGTCGAGAAGGGACAGACCCTGCAGTTGCTCGCCGATGAAATCAACTTCGGGCCTTACCAAGCGGGGATAGGTGTCAGCATCATTCTGGGAGAGGGCGCTACCCTCGTACTGGGCGCCGCTCAGATCAATTGGACCGAGGCGGAATTTGACAGCGATGGTGGACGCGTAGTGCTCCGGGGAGCGCCCGACGGTTCGCAACGACAGGCCCGTCCGATGGAGCCCGACGCCAAGCCCCAGGCCTTCCAGCCCAGTGCAGCAGACCTTGAAAGGTGGGTCAACTGGTTCAATGCCGACCCCGATCTGGGTGGCAACCCGAGCGAACAAGCTGACGCCACGCATGGCATTCTTGGCCTGACCCTGGGTGACAGCCAGTCGCTCACAGTCGTCAATTCAGCGCAACCCTGGACGGGGCTGCCCACCGGTAGCGTCGTTCTGCTCGGCAGCGAAGTCCATCTCGGTAGCGCGGGGGGCAGTGCCTGGACTTTGGCTGAGAGCGAGATTCTGCGCGCCACCGCGGGTTCAGTGACCGTCAATGTTGATATTCTGGCGTCGAAATCGGTATCTCTGGTCTCCACCGGCGGCGCTGTCGCCATGTCTGCCGACGCGCAGATTGCTGCAAATGGCTCGGTTTCAATCAGTGCTGCCAGTGGCATTCGCATTGGACAGGTCGTCTCCGATGTCCGGATCGATCTCTACAGCCCTGCCGGACAGATCGTGGCGGCAGCCAGCCTGGGCCAGGCGCATCTTCAAGCCCCGGCGGTCTCGGTTTACGGCTATGGTCAGCCCCTGGCAAGCGCGGACGCTGACCGGGTGCTGTCGGTGCAGGCACAGGCGCTGCAGGTGTCGGCCCCGTCAGGCGTGGCCTCTCGTGGCATGACTTCTGACGGGCTGGTGTATCGTCTGATGGATCGCGGTGTCAGTTATTTGCAGCTCAAGCTTGCTGGCGGTGCAACGGAGAGGGTGATGGTTGCCACCAGCCAGTTGCAGAGCGAACTCGACCGCGTCAGTGCAGGCCAGGCGGTCGTGGCGGGGCAGACCTCATCACATGTCCTGAAGGCGCTCGGTGGATCGGTCACGGGTCTGGCGGCCTGGGTGCCAACCACCTCTCCGAGCAAGACGGCGGTCAGTCGTTACCTGGAGAGCGTGCCCGCCGTCCAGGCTACGCGGTTCGTGAGCTTCACGGCTTCGTCGGGAGACGATCTGCTCAGTGATATGGCGTACGGCCTGCCGGCTCACAACGATCAATCGGTGATGTCCGTGGAGCCGGGATCGCCTTTGCTGCGCAGCACGGGTCAGTTACTGACGCAAAGCGACTGGAGCGTGCTTGCCCAATAGCGCCATCCGGCACCGGCCGATCTGAGGCCGTGGGTGGGGGGTGTTTCTGAAATAATGCTGACCAACAAGTTTGGAGTGCAACGATGTATGAGCAAGTAGTCCCGGTCGTCTTGGAGCGGCATCGTCAAAAGAGGGTTCGTAACACGACCCAGTTTGATTTCGCCTCACGATTTCATATCGCTTATGTAACTTTGCATGAGTTCGCAAGGGCGGCGGCGACCTACCCGATTCTGTTCCTCGAAGACAAACCGAACGACGGTTTTCGTCCGGTTGTGCTGATGGGTCTTCAGAACGGAGAAAATCTCTTCGTGGGTACCGATGGCGCTTGGAGTGCTTCCTACATTCCAGCGATGATCCGCCGTTATCCGTTTGCGCTGAGCAAGGGCAGCGAAGAGGGGCGCTTTATCGTGTGTGTCGATGAGGCCAGCAGCCTGCTCAGCGACACTGAGGGCGCTCCCATGTTCAATGAAAAGGGCGAGCCGACGGAGGTCCTGGAAAACGTCAAGCGTTACCTTTCCGAACTGCAGCAGATGGACCGGATCACCCAAGAGTTCACCCGCTTCATGCAATCGCACAACCTGCTCACGCCGCTCAACATGCGCGTCAAGGCGGCTCCGCAGGCGCGTAACATCACGGGATGCTTTGTCATCAATGAAGAGCGGATGAACACGCTGTCCGACAGTTTTATTCTGGAAGTGCGCGCCAAGGGCTATCTGCCGGCCATCTACGCACACCTGATATCGCTACCGCAGATCGAGCGCCTGGTCCAACTCAGCCAGGCCAGAGCTGAGTCGGCCTCGCGCGTGACGCCTGCAGAGCCTGCAGAGCCCAGCCCCGCGCCCACGCCACTGGCCGCAAGCGTGGCCAAGCCGACTGCGCGCAAGCGCCGAAGCAGCGCGTCGAGTTGAGGTGGGGGCTTTGCGCCGATTATTTTGGTTGTTGCTGACTGGCTTGGCGCTGCCGCCAGGCCCGGTTGGCGGCGTTCAAGCTTATGCGCAAACCGCACAGCAGATCGATCCGCTCCTGAAGCCGCTATCGCCGCGCGCCATGGCACAGGCTCTGGCGGTGCGCAACCTGGAACTGGTCTACGGCCGGGACACGGTCGCCATAGGCGCCTCGCTCGCCGCTGCTGAGGCGGCGCTGTACGAACCGATCGTGTTTTCCTCCGTCAAACGCTCGAGCACCGAGCGGCAAAGGACAACAGAGGAAAAGAGCATCAATATTTTTGTGCAGCAGCTCGGTGTGCTTGATGAAAGCGGCAGCACTGTCGAGGCGGGTGTGCGGCAACGCCTTCCGAGCGGCGGCGAGATCGTTCTGAGCGGCCGACAGATTCAGCGCGCAAGCAATGTACTTGCCCAGAGTAATCCGCCCGTGAGCAATGAGATCAACGCGGCGCTTGTGCTGACCTTCAAGCAGCCACTCATGCGGGGCAGGGGGGTCGAGGTTACAGAGACTGACAAGCGGGTCGCCGAAATTGAACACTGGATTGCGCAGTGGCAATTTCTGCAGCAACTCAACAAGGTGCTCGCCGAAGGCCTCTCCCTGTTTTGGCAGACGGAGGTCTCGGCGCAGGCCGTGAGTCTGCGTGAACAACTGCTTGCGGCCACGGATGCGCTTGCCCTGGACGCCCAAGCGCGAATCGCGGCGGGTAAGTTGCCCCCGCGCGCCAATCTGGAGTTGGCGCGTGCGCGCCTGATGCGAGAGGCCGAACTGGGGCGAGCGGTCCAGGTCCGGGACGAACTGAAGCTTCGACTGCTCAGTACCCTTGACCTTGATGCCGACCAGGCTTCGAAGCTGCAGCTTGACCCTTCCTCCCCTGCGCCCGAAAAGACGATGCTGAGCGCTGACGAGGCTTTGGCGTACTGGTCACCCTTTCAGGTGGCGCGCTTGCGCAAGCGTCAGGGTGAACTTCGCCTCGCTTACGCTGACAACCAGCGACGGCCAGCGATTGATCTGGTGATTGGGCGAACCACTTCCGGGCTTGCCAACGCGAGCGGGAGTACGGCCCGGTCCACCGCGTCCGGGGGCTCCTATCCTGATTGGTATGTGGGCCTCAATTTTGAGATGGGCGGCTTTGGGAACCAAAAGCCCGAGTCTCAGTGGCTTGCGCAACTCAAACGCGTTGAGCAGTCTGACACCGAAACGGCTGCCATCCGGCAGGCGTTTCTCAACGATCGACAAACCAAGCACATGGCGCGGGATCAATTGCTGCGAGAGGTTGAGCTGATGCGGCGGGAGGTTCAGGCTCGTCAGGCGCTCCTCGACGACGAGCGTCAGCGGTTTCAATCCGGCCTGGGGCAGTTATCCATGCTGCTGCAAGCCGAGCAGGACCTGTTGGAGTCGCGAATCCGTACAGCTGAGGCGAAGGGGCGTTTGGAAACCGCTCGATTGGCGCTGCTGCTGGCAGACGGTGCCTTGCTCCCAGCCTACGGTATCGATGCGACCCTACCTCAAGCTCCATGAAACTCTCCATCATCTGTTTCGGTTTGCTGCGAAGATCTGGCGCGTTGGCGCGCGCTGCGCTGCTGCCTGGTTTTCTGAGTGCAACCCTATCTGCTCACGGTGCTGAGTGGGTCGGTCTTGCCTTCCCCCTGGCTGATGTTCAGGTGAGTGCATCAGTTGCAGGGTTGGTCCACCGAATCAAGGTGCGGCCCGGGCATGTGGTCAGTGCGGGTGAAATCCTTGTGGAACTTGATAGCCTTCCTCAGCAGGCCGAACTGCGTCGTCGGGCGGTGCTTCTGGAAGACGACAGCGAGTTGCAAAGCGCTCGTGCTCGGCTTCGCGCGCTCGACGAACTGTTGCGAATGACTGAGACCGTGGCGCGTGCCAGTCAGTCTGTGTCGATGGAAGAGTTGATCAAGGCACGAATGGAGAAGGCGAGCGCCGAGGGCCGCGTGCAGCAGTTGTTGGCCCAGAAGGCTCGCGAGCGGGTCGAGCATGAGCAGGCCCAAATCGAGATCGCTCAACGATTGGTTCGCGCCCCGATCACGGGCGTGGTGGTGGATGTGCCAGTGGATGTGGGGGAGTGGGCCAAGCCCGGAGATACCGTCTTGCGCTTGACGGATGTTTCTCAGGTCGAGTTGCGTATGAACCTTCCGCAGGCGGCGACCGCCCGTCTGTCGGTCGGCCGTAAAGTATCGGCGTTCTTTGAGGCTGCTCCGGCCGAGGTGCAGGCGGTTGGCGCTGTCAGCTTTATTTCTCCCCTCGCCGATAGCGCAAGCGGCTTGGTCGATGTGCGGATTCGATTTGCCAACCCCAAAGGGCAAATCCGGCCTGGCGCCAAGGGTGTGGTTCGTAGTCTGACCAGCCCGCCATGAGCCCACGCGTATGAGTGAGCGAGACACCGCCCCGGAGGCACGCCAACGCCAACCCGCCGAGCTCATTGATGAGTTGTTGGGGCTTCTCGCGGGGCCACGCGCCAGCACCTTTTACGCAAGCTACGCAGCGTTGGTACGAGACCTGTGTCGCACCGATGCAGTTTTGGTGCTCGAGGTCGGCGGCCCTGAGCACGCAGCGCAAGGCGAGGACAGTGGGCGCTATCACGCACTCGGTGAGGCTGGTGCGCAGCAGGACCTTCGCGACTTGGCGGCCCAGTTTACGGACGAACGCTGGCGAGCCAGTGAGGCGCAGGGCTATACCCATGAGCTGTATCGCAAATCCGACGGCCTGGGCGCGGTCATGTTGGTGGTGCGGCTGCTTGACAGGGCCCCCAGCGCCTTGCTCCTTAGCTTGCCCGAACGCGATCGAGCCCACATCAAAGAGGCCCTGGTACGCGCTTTATTGGTCAAGGACCTGCGTCCAGCACATGCACCGTCCAGAGAGATCACGCCGCTGAGTGATGCATCGCCCCAGTCGGGTTTGCTCGATATCCTGGGGCTCGCCACGGAAGTGCTGCAGGCTCCCCGGTTTGGCGCCGCGGCGTTGGCGCTCGTCAATGGCGCAGTACGCACCCTTGGTCTTCGCCAGGCGGTGCTCTGCTGGCGCTCGGCGGCCGATGCCGAAGTGCTGGCCATCAGCCATATTGATCGATTCGAGTCTACCTCGCGACTGGTGACGGCATTGAAGGGCGCCGCCGCCGAGGCCTTGGCCACAGACAGCGTCATTTCAGTAGAGCGCCCCGGCAGCGAGATTGCCAGCAGCGCTCATGCGGGTGAATCAATCGTTGGCCCGCCCGAGCATCGGGCCCTGCTCAATGCTCTGGAGGGGATGCGTTACGTCACCAGCCTGCCCATGCGAGACGGTTCCGGGCAGGCGCAGGCTGTACTCATCACCGTGAGTGATGAGAAGGCGCTGTCTCCCGAGGTGACGAATCAGGCGCTGTTGATGCTGGAAATGATCTACCCGCGGCTCTCTGACAGCCGCTGGCGTGATGCCAACTGGTTGAAGCGGCTGCGTCGCGCCCTGTTACAGAGGGTGGAGCTATTGGTCGGCCCCGGACGCCCCTGGTTGAAGTTCGGCGCCATGGCGATCTCGGTGTTGGTATTGGTCATGTTATTTGTGCAGGTGCCCTACCGGGTAGAGGCGACCGCGCAGCTCACCACCGACAGTACCCGGCTGATCACTTCGCAAATTGACGGCCGTCTGCTTGATGTTTGGGTCGACGTAGGCGATTCCGTACGGGAGGGCCAGCCGCTCGCCCGTTTGGACACCACGGATCTGGAGCAGCAGAAAACTGAAATCCTGTCCGAGATACAGCGCTACAAGGCGGAAGAAGACAAGGCGAGAGCCAGCGGTGCCTTGGCAGAGATGCAGGTGGCGGCTGCTCGCCGAGCCCAGGCCCAGGCTCGTTTCAAGCGGGTGGACTATCTTTTGCAACAGGCCTTGAGCCAGGCACCCTTTGAGGGTGTGGTGATCGAAGGTGAGCGGCGAAATCTGCTCGGTTCCTCGCTCAAACGCGGTGACAAGATATTTCGAATTGCGCAGGTCCGCGACTTGTATGTGGTCTTGCAAGTGCCCGAGCACGCCATTCGCGATCTGCGTGGCGACGCTGAGGCCGAACTTCTGCTGCTCAGCCATCCGCGGCAGCCCATACGGCTGAAGATTTCCGCCTTCGTGCCCATGGCCCAGGTCAAGGGCGAAGAAGGCAATCAGTTTCTTCTCAGAGCGCAGATCGTCGATCCGGCAGAATCGTGGTGGCGGCCGGGCATGACGGGCTTGGCCAAGATCGAAGCAGGGCCTCGGAATATTGCCTGGATCTTGTTTCACCGCATGATCGACAAGCTACGGCTTTTGCTGTGGTGGTAGAGCCCAGGCAGGTCTGAATCATGTCAGGAGCCATCTACAGTGACGCGTGGTATCGCATCGCCGAAGCCAGGGTGAGCTTGCTGCCCGGGGTGCGTGCCAGCCGCCAGACCTACCGGGGGCACCGCTGGGTGGTACTGGAAGATGCTTACGCGCATCGTTTTTTCCGTATCACGCCTGAGGCCCATGCGTTTCTGCTTACGCTGCACCAGGGCATCACGGTTGACGAGGCTTGGCAGGCTTATCTGCGCAAGTTTCCCCAACAGGCACCCGGCCAGGAAGAGGTGGTGCAACTGCTTTCTCAGTTGCACATATCGAACCTGCTGCACTTCAGCAAGGGCGCCAACAATGTCGAAATCGATCGGCGCGCCCGTGAGGTTCGCACCAAGGAGTTGCGCAGCAAGTTAATGTCGTTCTTGTATTTTCGGGTGCCGCTGTGGGACCCCGATGATGCGCTCGCTGCAATGGATCGGCGCTTGCGAATGATCCCGGCGTGGTTGCTGGTGGCGCTCTGGCTGGCGGTGACCCTGGCAGCTGCCTCGGCGGTGATCGGGGAGTGGGACCGTGTGAGCAGTCGCACCCAGGGCGCCTTTGCGTGGGCCAACCTTCCGTGGCTGTACCTGTGCATGGCAGTCATGAAGGTGGCGCATGAAATCTGCCATGGGCTCGTGTGCAAGCGCTATGGCGGTCGGGTTCATACTTTTGGCCTGATGTTTCTGGTGACCACGCCCTTGCCTTATGTGGACACGTCTGCCAGTTGGACATTCCCGAATAAATGGCACCGGATGCTGGTGAGTTCGGCCGGAATGCTGGCTGATCTGTTCATGGCCGCGTTGGGGGCATTGGTTTGGGCTGCCACCGGTCCTGGGCTGGTCAACAGCCTGGCCTTCAATGTGATGTTGATCGGCTCGGTGTCGAGCATAGTGTTCAACGGCAATCCGCTGCTGCGCTTTGACGCCTACTATGTGCTCGCCGATGCGCTGGATATTCCGAACTTTTATCAAAAGTCTCAGCAGTACTGGTTTTATCTGGCGGATCGTTATCTGCTCGGGAGCCATGCTGCACGTACGCCGGTCGATTCTCCCAGCGAGCGTAAGTGGTTCTTGAGCTATGCGCCGATCAGCCTCGCCTATCGCTTGATGGTGTCCTACGCCATCGTCATCTTTGTCATGGACCTGTGGCTCGGTCTTGGGCTCGTGATGCTGGTCCTGACGCTCTATTTGCTGGTCCTGGCCCCCGCGTGGAAGGGCTTGCGTCATCTGGTGGGTCCTCAGGTACAAGCGCACCGTTGGCGGGCGTGGAGTGGCGCAGGCGCGCTGATCGCACTGGCAGTGGGGCTCGTGTTTGCGGTGCCTTGGCCGCACTCGATTCAAGCTCAGGGTGTGGTACAGATGAGCCGATTCTCAGTGCTCTACGCGCCGCTGGACGGAAGAATGGAGCGCGCCGTAATCGGTCATGGCCAGACTGTGTCAGCGGGAACCCCCCTGATGTGGTTTGATCCGACGGTGCTCATTCTGGAGATCGAGCAGACCGAGCGGGAGCGCGACGAGTTGGTGGCTCAGGAGCGCGCCGCGCTGGCTCGGCAGGCTGCCGACCTGAGCCCCCTGATTGAGCAACGCGTGGCCAAGCAGCAGCGGATCGCCGAACTCAATCGCCGACGTGACCTGGCAGTGATTCGAGCGCCGCATGATGGGCGGTTCGTCGCGCTCGAGGGCGGCGAACGTCAGGGTGCCTGGCTGGGGCAGGGCACCGAGATCGGACATGTACTGGACGCCACCCAGGGCTACCAGTTTGTGGCGGTTGTCTCACAGGAGCGCGCGCGCGAATTGTTTGCATCGCCCGCCAGCGAAATTTCCCTGCGATTGGTGGGACAGGCCGACGAAACCATCGCTGTGGAACGCGTGGTTCTGCTGCCCTATCAAATCGACCGTCTGCCTTCTGCCGCTTTGGGGTGGCTCGGCGGCGGCGATCTGCCGGTTTCCACCCAGGACGCAAAGGGGGAGAAGGCGGCGGAAGAGTTTTTCGAGGTGCGCATGCTGATCAAGCCTGACCCCGATGCGCCGCTTGTACTCGCCCATGGGATGCGTGGCGTTCTGCGATTGACCCTTCCGCCCCGCTCGCTCTACGACCGCATCAATGAGTCGCTGCGCCAGTTGGTGCAAAAACGTTACCGTCTGGGATGAATTCGTCTGCCGGCTTAAGGCGCGAAGACTGGCATCCGCCGAGAGGTTTGCTTGAGGAGCGTCCCTGGCTGCCGATCTGGCGTGAGCGTTGGCGCCGCCTGACGGGTGCCGCGCGGCGCCAGACTGAATCAGACCTGGTGCTTGTGCGCCAAAGCATCGAGCGGGACCAGACGCTACCGGCACACGCGTTATGCGAGAAACTCGTCATGCATGCTGCTCGCATGCGCTACACCGCAACCCTTGCGCCCAAGGCTGGCGCGGCGAGAGCCGACTGGTTCGCACTGCGCGCCCAGCTGTTGGGTCTATGGTGCGTCTCGGCGCAGCGCGTGCTCGGGTTGTTGGCGCATGACACGCAGATCAGAGCAGCCTTGGAGATGCATAACGGTCATCTGGTGCAGTTGGCGCCCGGCGAGGGCAAAACCCTGGCCATCGGTTTGGCCGCTGCACTCTACGCCAGCTCTGGCCGCCCCTGCCATGTGATCACCGCAAACGATTACCTTGCTGCGCGCGATGCGGAGCTGATGGCGCCGTTACTGGGGCAGGCCGGTTGGCGGGCCGTGGCGGTGACGAGCGATACCCCGCCCGACGTGCTCGCTCAGGGTTATGCCGCCGAGGTTGTCTACGCGACGGGCAAGCAGTTGTTGGCCGACTATCTGCGCGACGAATTGCTGATCGGCGGTTCCAAAGACCCGATGGGACGGCGGCTGTGGGAAATGAAGCGAGGCGGGCAACAGTCGCGTCCGGTGGGCCGCGGCTTGTGGGCGGCCATCGTCGATGAGGCGGACAGCGTGCTGGTTGATGAGGCGACCACACCCCTCATCATTTCATCAGCTGATGACAATCCCATGCTGGTGGAGGCGGTCCTTGCGGGCAAACAGATTTTCGAAAGTTTGCTCCCTGACCAGGACTACGTTGTCAAGACCGAGCCGGTGACCGACATTCGCTACACCGAGCAAGGCAAAAAACGAATCGATGAGATGGCTTTCCTGCTGCCACCGTTTTGGCGTTTTCCCGAGCGCTCCCAGGGGGTGGTGTCTTTGTCGATCATGGCGCGGCATGTCTACTTGCGCGATCGCCACTATCTGGTCGATGAAGAGGGCAAGGTGGTCATCATCGACGAGAAGAGTGGTCGTGTCATGGCCGGCCGGTCCTGGAGCCACGGCATTCATCAGGCGATCGAGGCTTGGGAGGGCCTGGAATTGAGCAGCCCGCCGAAGACATCGGCGCGCATGACGTTTCAGACTTTTTTCAATCGCTACCACCGTTTGTGCGGTGCCAGCGGAACGCTGCAAGGCATTCAAGGCGAACTTCGAAGCACGTACGGTGTTGAGGTGGTCCCCATCGCCCCGCGCCTGCCGTCCCAACTGCACATCGCACCCTTGCGACCCTTTGCCGACAGCAACAGTCGCATGGGAGCCCTGATCGATGAGTTGTTGGCCTGCCAGGAGCGTGGGCTGCCCGTGCTGGTGGGCACACGCAAGCTGGCCGATACCGAGCGCCTTTCCGAGGCGCTGGCCTTACGCCATGTTCCGCATCAGGTGCTAAATGCCAAGCACCATGCCGAAGAGGCCAAGATCGTTGCGCGCGCAGGCCAGTTCGGTGCGGTGACGGTCTCCACAAATATGGCCGGGCGGGGTACCGACATCCTGGTGCCGCCCGAGGTGGCTGCCCGCGGAGGTTTGCAGGTGCTGATGTTCGAGCCGCACGAGGCCACACGGATTGAGTGGCAGCTCTATGGACGTTCGGGCCGGCAGGGCGCGCCGGGCGCAGCCATCGGTTTTGTTTGTCTATATGATGAATTGCTGGTGCATGGTCTGGGCAAACTCTATGCTCGACTGGTGCCGTTGTTGTCGCCGTTGCTACTGCAGCCTGCCATCATCTCCCAACTGGTGCGGCTCTCACAGCGTGTTACCCAATGGAAGGCAGCCTCGCAACGCCGGCGACTCGCGGAGCGCGAGCGCAAGACTGCCAGCCAGCTATCTTTTTCCGAATGACTGAAACAAACGGATTCGCAAATGCCTCTGATCAAGATCAACGGCCTGGCGTATGAATTTGACACCCTGAGCGACGAGGCCAAAGGCCACTTGCGCTACTTGGCCTTTATCGATGCCGAGCTCGAGCAACTGGCCATGCGCATCAATCTCTTGAAGATTTCTCGCGATCAGATCGGCCAGCGACTGGATGAAGCCTTGCTACGTCAGAGCGTGGCCCAATCGCCTCCCGAGGCAGCACAAAAGCCCCCGGGCAGTAGCTCATGAGCGTGGCCATCGAAACCACCGTACCGCCAGACCTGCAGGAGGTCCGCGACTGGTTGGCCCGCTTGCGACTCAAGAACGGATTGGGGCAGGCCCGAGAGGCTTTGAAAATGATGAGCCAGCGACATCCCCATGACGCTGGTGTGCAGGAATTAGTCGAGTGGCATGATCCGAAGTGGTGGCAGCCCCTGGATTTCGGCGGCATTCGGCTCGAGCGACGTGGCCCCGAGCATTTTGATTTTGTCTGGTCGGTGGTCCTCGACCGGGACTTCTCCAACAAGCTGAAACACATTCCCGAAAATCTCACCCCGCGCGATCTGCTGCAGGCGCTCACCCGGGATCAAGTCTCGCTGATACCCGACAGTCGAAGCATCCAATGGGTGATCTTCAAGGACGCGCTGCCGGTGGGCTTGTCGATGTTCGTCAACATCAACTTTCGCAATCGAACCGCAGAGCAGATCATGGGGGTGTTGCCGCCGCACGACCACTCCTTTCTGGTGGGCGATGCCTACTGCGCCAGCCTGCTTTTCGCGTTCAACAATCTGGGCCTCAACAAGGTGCAGGGCTTGATCTACGACCGCAACCGGGACGTGGCTGAGCAGCAGGAGCGTCTGGGATTCAAGCGCGAGGGGTTCCTGCGGCAAGCGGTCTGGAATGAGACGCAGCAGGGCTACGAAGACTTGCTGCAAATCGCGCTGTTGCGCGAGGATTTTGACTGCAACCGGGTCCTGCAGCGGCACATCAGGCGCCAGGCGTACGCGTCGGTTCTGGACCAGCGGCGGGATTTGCCGCGCTTTCCGCTGGCACCACCTCCGGTATGAATTGGGCCACGTAGCGCAGGTGAAGGTCGTAGGACAGGATGAGTCGTTCGGCCTTGCCTTCGTGCAGCACGCTGTGCGGATACGGCCCGCCATCCTTGAAGGCCAGCAACTGGCCGGTTTTCCAGGTCCGTGTGACTGAACCCACGGTGATGCGGCAGCCCGGGTCCTCCACCAGACAAAGGTGTATGCGCAGGTAGTCGGGCGTCCAGCCCCGGTGGGGGTTGATCACCGAGCCTGGAATGAGCCGACTGACAAACACATTGCGCAGATGTCCCTCACGCTCCAGCGGGGCAATGGTGCTGGCACATACCGGGAGTTTGCTGCGGAACATGGCGATCAGCGGTGCCATGTTCACCTCCAGTTTGTCCTTCGACAACTCGATGTGCTCGCCCTGAAAGATGGACAGCGGAAAGGCGTCCCAGGTGTTGTTGTAAAGGTTGCCGTATTTGGGGTAGGGCATGAAGGGCCGGTATCGCGGGATGAAGCCAAGAATCTCGTCGCGAATATCGGCTGCTTTCGCCAGCACATCGAGCGCCCAGGGCAGGCGGTGCAGGAAACCATCCCAGAAAGGCGGCTCGCTGGCTTGTGTGGGTGAGGTTGGGCTGTGCATGGTGGAGCGTGCTGTTAGCTGCTGCGAATATTTAAGGAGTTCATGTGCCGGAAGATCACCAATAAAGTACCCACGCGCCTTCTCTAAGCAGGCCATGGCACTGGAGCATGATGCGCGGCACCATCCCGCCCGAGGGATGCAGCACCGCCTGATGCGGCGTCAGCCCATTGTGCAATACCAGGTGGCCCAACTGGTAGGCGTGAAAGAGCGGTTCGTCGCCGACCCAAAGCCGCAGGCCAGCGCCGGCCGGCAGCGACAGCGCCAGGGTCAGTGTCAGCACCTCATCCGGATGCGGTTGACTCACGCCAAACACCTGCTTGAATTGGAGGTCCACATGCCGGCTGGCGACGTCCTGCCCGAACAAAGGGTGCGGCAAGTGGATGTGAAAGCCTGGCAGGGCCGCCGGTTCACCCGCGCAAAGGGCGGGCTGGCCCGTTGATTCGGCGAGCGCCTGGCAGCAGCGGTCGAGCAAGGGATCAAAATGTGCTGTGATCAGCTTGTTGCTCTCCTGCCGAAGAGCGGCAACATGGTAGGCGCGCTTGCCGCCAAGTTGGGGATCGTCGCGCACCGCGTCGAGGTAGGCCGCCAAGCCCAGCGTGTAGAAGGGCAGGTGTTCATCCCGACGGGTCCAGTGGGCGCGTAGGGCCAGCACCTGCTCGGCCCAGACCGCGCACGCCTGGTCATCTAACACGGGCAAGGATCTGATGAATGGGCTGGCTGTCACGTTGGCATTGCTGGGGATGGACAAGCGCGCCGATGCAACGAAGTCAGTGGCTTCCTGCCGCAGCGGGCGGGCCAATTCTGCGGTCATCACCGATGCGGATCAAGTCGTGATTGATCAGCCGTTCGTCGGCCCAAGTGTTACTTTTGGGCATCCCAAGCGATCCATTTCTTCACTTGGGCGGTTTTTGTCACACTGGTGGCCGCGATGTCAGCCTTCGTTAGCAAGCCCGGCCCGAATCCTGATATGCTTTTCGCTTGTTGTTTTCTCATTGAAACCGGAGTTACAAGATGTTCCAGAAAGTGGTGCCAATCAACCGTGAGCGTCACTCAGGCAAGAAAATCAAGCAGGCCACCGGCTTCGGTTTCGCCTCGGGTTTTCACCTTGCCTACGTCACGATTCATGAATTCGCCCGCGCGGCGGCCATCTACCCCATCGTCTTCCTTGAAGACAAAGAGCAGGACGAGTTCCGTCCGGTGGTGCTTCTGGGCCTCGAAGCGGGCGAAAACCTCTTCGTTGGCACCGATGGCAAGTGGCAGGCCTCCTACGTGCCGGCCATCATTCGCCGCTATCCCTTCGCCCTGTCGCGTACCGACGAGCAAGACCGCTTCACCATCTGCATCGACGAAGGCAGCGATCTGGTGAATGACGCCGAGGGCGCGGCGCTGTTCGATGACAAAGGTGAGCCCACCGAAGTCATCGAAAACGTCAAGCGCTATCTGGCCGAACTGCAGCAGATGGACGTCATCACGCGCGATTTCTGCAAGTACATGGCTGAGCACAACATGTTTACGCCGCTCAACATGCGCGTGCGCGACACCGATCGCGTCAAGAACATCACCGGCTGCTATGTCATCAACGAAGAGCGTCTCAACAACCTCTCCGACGAGCGCCACCTCGATCTGCGCACCAAGCGCTACCTGCCGGCCATCTATGCCCAGCTCATCTCGCTGGCTCAGATCGAGCGGCTGGTCACGCTTCGTGGCGGTGAGGCGGTTGCGGCTGATGCGACGACGCAGGCGGCCTGAGTACGCCTCCAGCACATGATGCACTGATGGACGAACACGGCGCGTAGCGCCGTCGCTCACCCATCCTAATCCCGGGAGCGCAGTGGGTTCCCGGGATTTTCTTTTTGTGCTCAGTGCACCGAGTGCGACGCGGGCGGTGGCGTACCCGCCTCGGGCGCACCCGCAGGCTGGGCAAGCGTGGCGTCAATCGCCCAGTTGGCCGTCCCGCTCAGCCGGCGCAGTAACTGCTCAAAGCCCACCAGCAGGGAGGCATTGCAGTTGAGGGTGAACTGCTCGCCGCTCACCGTCTTGAAGGTAAAGGTGGTGACGTCATCCTGGCGCCCCCAGGACAATCCGCTGATCAGTGGAATCTTTTCGCCGAAAACCGGCGTGCGGCCTTGACCCTCGTAAGGCTTCTCCATGGATACGCCCGACATTGCCTGCTGATCGGCAAATTCGCGCGCAACCTGCGGATCGAGCGTGGGGGCTCCAAGCTTTTGGGCGAAGCGCGTGCCGGCGTCCGAGCGCTGGGCGCCGATCACCTTGAGCAACTCCACCGTCAGAAGCCGCGTCATGAAAAATCGTAACTCTTGGTTTCCTGATACCCCGATCCGAACGATCAGTCGGTCTTCGAGTCGGTTGTACTGCAGGTTGATTTGTTCGATCTGCATGGCGACGAGGTTTTTCCAGTCGGGCGCGCCGGTGCGCCCAAACCCCCATGGTAGCCGACCGGCGCAACTCATGGGGCGCTGGCGTCAAGCCTTGCTTTGCCGGGCCGGAGGCCGCCAATTGCGCCCGAGGTGCGTGATCCCGGTCTTGGCGACTGACCCGGAGCGGGGCGGGCGCTTCCAGGTTAGGCGAGCCGAACTTTAAGGACCAGGCCTGTGGAGCGCATTTCTCTCCGCCGGCCGGCCTCGACGCGCTCATAATTTTTCGTGCTTTGAACCGTTCTTTACACGAGAACTTCACACTCTCCGGAGTCGTTGCGTGGCATCATTTTGGGTTGGCAAAAGTCGATTGTTGCGACACTGGCACTAATTCGCTTTTTGCTCAAAAAATGCGGTAAGTCCCTAGGTAAAAACCGTATAATGATGCGTGCGATTCGGAGGCTTAACCGCCCGACTCAGTCGAACGGCTGCGCTGTGGGGGCTTCAGGCCGCCTGCCGGAACCGCTTTCTTCGATTGACCGCTCGCTTCCTGATCTCAATCCTCTCTCGATGACCATCTCTCAGGGTGAACGCCATGTCTGAAAACCGCCAACCTGACCAAGCCCCTGCCGATCTGTCTGCCGCGCGCCCCGCTTCCGCCGAATCGCCGGACGGTGCCGCACGCGCCTCCCGGCCACGCGTCAGCACCGCCAGGGGCGCCGCGGCGCCCGTCAAGGTCGCCGCGCTGACCCCGGGCCTTGAGTTGGCGGGTGTCGTCAGCGACGTTCCGGTTCAGTTGTCCCTCTTCCCCACTGCCACTGCGCCATCGGTGGGTGCCAAGTCGCGCCGTGTCGAGCCCGATGACGAGTCACTTGATCGCATCCTGTCCGACAACTCAGAGGCGTCTCCTTCGGGGCCGGTCGAGTCGCCCGTGCTTGTGGCGCAGGCGCCTGCGGCAGCGGCCGCTGATGCGGCAGCCGGTGCCTCGGGCAGCGGCGCGGCGGGTGCCAGCGGTGCGGCGGCGGGCAGCAGCGCGGCCGGGGCGGGCGCAGCAGCGGGGGCTGGCGCCGCAGCGGGGGCTGGCGTGGCCGGTCTGGCGGCGTCGCTGCCAGTGATTGCGGGGGGCGTGCTTGCGGCAGGGGTCGTGGTCAGCGCCTCGCAAAGCAGCGGGCCAGCTGCCCCGGCTGACACCACCCCACCCACCGCTCCGGTGGTCACCGGCACCATCGCAGGCGATGGCCGCATCAATGCGACCGAGGCTGCGGCGGGTGTGGTCATCTCGGGCACCAACGAGTCGGGTGCCACCACCACGGTCAACGGCGTCGCAGTCACTCAGGTCGATGCCACGCACTGGACCTACACGCTCACGGCCGCCGCCATTGCGGCGCTCGGGCAGGGCACGAAATCCCTCGAGATCATCTCGGTGGATGCAGCGGGCAACCGCAGCACCACCACGTCGGCTTCGATTCTCATCGATACGCTTGCGCCGACGGCTCCGACGGTCAACACCGTCAGCGGCGACGATCTCATCCGCGCGGCTGAGGTGGCCACCGGCATCACCCTCACCGGCACCAACGAAGCGGGCGCCGCCACTACGGTGGGCGGAGCGGCGGTGACGCAGGTCACCGATACCACCTGGTCGTACACGGTTGGCACCGCCGCGCTGACTGCGCTCGGCGAGGGCAACAAGTCGTTCACGGTGGTCTCCACTGACATCGCAGGCAACACGGCCACCACCACCAAGTCGATCGCTATCGACAAGACCGCACCGGTCTACCAGTCCATCGCGCTCGACAGCAAAGGGGGCACTGAGCCCGGCACCATCACCGTCACCTTCGATTCGCCGCTCGACGCCACCAACCTGCCGATCGCGGCTGACTTTCAGGTGTCGCTCAACGGCGTGTCGGTCGCGGCGGCCATCACCGGGGTCGCGGTCAACGGCAGCAGTCTGGTGCTTACCTTCGCCACCGGGACCATCCAGGCAGGCAATCTGGCCCTGCAGTTTGGCTTTACCGATGCGGCCGGTGATGGCCCATCGGCCTTGCAGGATGTGGCCGGCAATGACGTCGCAAGTTTTTCGCTGACTCAGGGTGTCATCGCCGACGGCTACATCAAGGGCGCCCAGATCTACATCGACACCAACGGCAACGGCGAGGCCGACCCCTTGGAAAAGCTGGAGGGGGTGGTCTCCAACGAGCAGGGTCTGTTCTTTCTGCCCAGTACCGCCCCGAAGGGCGCGATCATCGCAGTCGGCGGGGTCAACATGGACACCGGTGTGCCCAACGCCACACCGCTGAAGGCGCCCGAGGGCGCCACGGCGGTCAACCCGCTTACCACGCTGGTTCAAACGGTTGTTGAGCAGGTCAA